>NZ_QOCC01000018.1:0-143038 GCF_003318185.1 Tenacibaculum sp. E3R01
CTACTGGAGCTATACTATATGCTAATGGATTAATACTATTATTTACCTCAGTTATCTGAATCTCTCCTGTACTTGTTCCATTACAAATTCCATTTACACTCGCTACCGCACTAAAGTTTGGTACAATCGCTGGTGCTACAACAACCTGCCTAGCAATTGAACATGTAGAAGAAGTATCAGTAATTGTTACTTCATAAGTTCCACTTGTAGTTACATTGTGTGTTGTTGAATTTGTTGCAAAACTTCCTGCTGTAATTGGAGGGTTTGCTGTTGCTCCTACTCCTAAAATGGTATAATTATAAGTTCCTCCTGAACCTGAAGTTACATTAACTGTAACTTGTGCTTGACCTGGTGTACAATTTAAATTTTGACTAACCACTAAATTGAAATCAATATCAGGATGTATAGTTACAGCCTGTGTTGCACTCTCACAACCATTTGCATCTCTAACAATAACTGTGTGATTACCTTCTGTAACGTTATTAAATGTATATGGGTCAGTTGATGTAGCTGCTGTGTATGTAGTTCCATTATCAATAGAATATTGATATGGAGCTAAACCACTTGCCATGTCAACAGTTATTGTATTATTAGTACCACAACTGTTTGAAGTTACTGAGTTAATAACTGGTAATTGACTTACACTTAAGCTTACATTTCCAATAACTGCAGAACATCCATTTGTATCTGTAGCTGTTACTTCAACCGTTACAGGTAATGTTTTGTCTGTAACATTTGCATAAGGAATATTAATAGACGTTGATGATGTTGGCGTCGTAATTCCTGTAGCATTAGTAATATTAAGCGCATATGTATACCCAGGGAAACCTCCAATAACATTTGTAATATTTACTATACCATTTTGGCTACATGAAATATCATTCCCTTTAATCACATTTCCTGTTATAGGATCTCCTTCTTGAATAAGAGTATCTAAACTACCCCAAGAACAAGCTCCTGATGTAACCTCTATGTAATAACTTCCTGCATCTAAACCAGAAGCAGTAACCGTTGTTGATGTACCCGTATAAGAATGAGATATTCCACTATAAGGTGGTGTAGTTACTGCTACACCAACATTAGAGGCATTTCTCTTAAATAAAGTCCATGTGAATGGAGAACTTATATCTGGACTACTTGTATCAATAGTAAATGTTATTTCACCATTAGATGCTCCGTTACATTGGTTTGAGTTAACTGCTGTTGTTATAGGTATGCTAGGTGTAAAATCTGCATATACATCTTCATTATTCTGTTTAATACAATCATCACTAGCATCACCTGGAATTGCTCCCCCTGCATTTTCGTTAGTATCTTTTACATAAAATACATATGTTAATCCTGGAGTTAATCCAGTAAATGTATAAGTCCTGTCTTGCGAAGGTACTGGTGCTGGTGGTGGTGGTGGTGGACTAGTAGCATCTGCATTATACCAAGTTCCTGTTGTATTAGATATTGCAAATTGAAATGGACCAACTCCTCCTACCGCTTCAACCGTTACACTAAAACCTGAAGCACAAGAACCAGGATTAGCTACAGGATTTACAATTAATCCATCAACTAAGAATGGAGTTATAAATTGTGGCAAAGTTTTCATACAAATAACAGTACCTCCTCCATCAACAATTCTCATTGCTGGATTTACCACTGTTCCTGGGTCAATACCTAAAAATACATTTTCTGTATGATCCGCAGTCCAAGTTCCATTTAACCTTCTTAATTGTAATACATAAGGTGCAGATGGTAATGTTGTACCTGATAAATCATATTCAAAACCATAAGCACTATTATCTACTTCAAAATTAACACATGTAGCTGGTAATCTACCATTTAAAGTTGCTGTTAACTCTGGCAACTCTATAATAGTAATAGTCTGATTAGCTGGAGAACATGTATTTCCATCAGTTATTGAAACTGTATAAGTTCCTGCTGTTAATCCTGAAAAACTACTAGTTAAACTATTTGTTGTTGTGGTAGTATTAACACTTCCTCCATTAGTTATATTTATCGTATATGGAGCTGTTCCGTTTGCAATAGCAACATTAACTGTTTCTTGCTCTCCAAAACATTCAGGTGTAGTATTTGGTAAACTTAAAGTAAATGATGGATTTGTAGTTTGTCCTACATTTATCGTTGAACTATAGCTACATCCTGATCCATCTAAAATAAAGAAATCATAATCTCCTGAAGTAGTGATTGGGAAAGTTGCTGTTCCTAAATAACTTGGAGTAGCTCCACTTCCAGTTGCTATTACTGCATACGTATAAGTTCCATCTCCGCCTTGTGGTGTGATTGTTAAACTTCCATCATTACATGTAACATTCGTTGTGGCTGCTGTTCCAGTTAACTGATCGTTGATCGTTACACTTTGTTGTGTTCCTGAACATCCTGCTCCATCTATTACATCAATCGTATACGTTCCTGCACTTAATCCGCTAAAGGTATACGTATTTGAGGTTGTTGGTGTTGGAGTTTGTGGTGACCCGCCATTTATAATAAATTGATTATTTCCATTTCCTCCTGCTGCTACTGTTACAACAATCTCTCCATTACTTCCATTAAAACATGTAGTTGGTACTGCTGTAAATGTAAGTCCTAAAGCTGGAGCTACAGTAATTGCAAAGGCTGGTGAATCACAATTATTACTATCTCGTACTACTGCATTATAATTCCCTGCTGTTAAGCCTGTAAATGTTGAACTCGCTTGGAAACTTCCTCCATTATCTATACTATAGGTATACCCTGGGGTTCCTCCTGTTCCTGTTACTTCTATTGTTGCTCCTGTTGGAGTTGAACACGTTATAACCTTTGTTATCGCCGCACTTGAGCCTACAACTGTTGGCTCATTTAAAGTTACTGCTGGTAAACTAACTGTACAAGCTGCTAATGAACTTGCATCTGGACGGATTTGAATTGTATAACTTATGTTATCTAAGCCTGTGATTGTAGTCGCTGCATTAGTGGTGGTTACCCAATTCGTTCCTCCATCTGTACTATATTGATATGAAGTTGTAAAGTTGACTGCTTCTATAGTAATCGTCCCATCTGTTCCTCCATTACACGTTACATCTGTACTTCCTGTTACACTTCCACCAAAGGCTTGACCTGCGGCTACTGTTACTACAAAATTTCGTGGACATGCGCGTGGGGCATTTACTGTTACTGTATGTGTACCTACTGCTAAATTATTAAATACATTACTTGCCTGAGTTGTAGTTCCTCCGTCTAAACTATAAGTATAAGTTAAAACTGGTGTTGCTGGGGCTGTTAAAGTTACATTTCCGGTTCCATCACAATTATATGCTACACTATTTGTGAATGCTGGTATTACTGGTAATGGATCTATAGTTAATGTTCCTACTGATTGAGTACATCCGTTGTTATCTCTTACTGTTAATACATAACTCCCTTCTGTTAAGTTGTTATATACTAAAGCGCTATTATAAACACCATCTACTCCATAAGTATATGGTCCTGTTCCTCCTGTTGCTGCTGTAAATGTAATTTGTCCTAAAGTTGTACACGTATAATCTTGTGTTACACTTGCTGTACTTGATACCGTTGTTAATGCATTTATAGTCACATTTACTGGGGTTTGGGTACATCCATTTGCATCTGTTACCTGAACACTATACGTTCCTGGAGCTAATGTGTCATATAAAATGGTACTTCCACTTTGAGTCGTATTAGTTCCATTGAAGTTTATTGTATACGGTGCAATACCATCTGAAATACTTACATTAATACTTCCAGTTCCTCCATTACAACTTATTTGGGTTGCTGTGGTGGTAAATGATGGATTTGTAGTTTGTCCTACATTTATCGTTGAACTATAGCTACATCCTGATCCATCTAAAATAAAGAAATCATAATCTCCTGAAGTAGTGATTGGGAAAGTTGCTGTTCCTAAATAACTTGGAGTAGCTCCACTTCCAGTTGCTATTACTGCATACGTATAAGTTCCATCTCCGCCTTGTGGTGTGATTGTTAAACTTCCATCATTACATGTAACATTCGTTGTGGCTGCTGTTCCGGTTAACTGACCATTGATGGTTATACTTTGTTGAACACCATTACAACCAGCTCCATCTACTACGTCAACTGTATATGTTCCTGCACTTAACCCACTAAAAGTATACGTATTAGAGGTAGTTGGTGTTGGAGTTTGTGCTGACCCACCATTTAAAATAAATTGGTAATCACCATTTCCATCATTTACTGTTATATCTATTTGTCCGTTACTTCCATTAAAACATGTCGTTGGTACTGCTGTAAAATCTATTGTTCTAGGAGGATTAACATTAACTGTAACAGGTGTACATCCTACCTTATTAATGGCAATGTCAACATTATCTATAAAGTTACCTACAGATAAACTACCTGTTGCGGTAGAAACTGCTTCGAAAGCTATAATTGTTGTTGTTTGTCCAGCAGGAACTGTATATGTACCTGAATAAGAACCCCAAGCAGATGTTCCGTCACTCATTGTTTCTTGAACTCCTGCTGTTGCTAAATCGCCACCAATTCTAACGGTAGCAACATCAGTACCAGCTCTTCCTCTATGATCAACAGACCATGTAATAACATCTCCTGGTTTTGTACAATATTCTTGATATAAAGAAGAACTAACATTTGCATTTAATTCTAAGAAATATTCTCCTTCAGAAGCTGGTACTCCATTGAAACCAGACCTCCATATTTCAATTCTATTATCAGAAGCAGTTGTATCCCATCCTGGAACATCATCTTCATTAACAATTCTATACGTTGAAATTGTAAATGGATGTGTTTCAAAACCTCCGTTTTGGAAAGGATCTACTGAACAACCACATTCATCACAGTTTCTACTGTCTCTTACATTTGCTATATAAGGTGTTGCACTTGGAGGTACATTTGGAAAAACTGGTGATGATTGCCATGTTGCAAAACCATCTATACTATATTCATAAGGTGGTACACCTCCAACAGCTGTAAAAGTTAATGTTGCCCCAGCTCCAACACATGAAGGTGGATTATCAACTGAAGCTGTTAATGTTAATGCTGGTGGTTCATTTACAGTAGCAGAACCTAAATCTACTTGACAATTTACTACACCATCATTTTCACGAATGAAAATATTGTATGAACCATTAGCTAAACCTACTATTTTATAAGGATTGTCTACTGCTTCTCTCCATGTTGTTCCTCCATCAGTAGAATATTCATAACTAGCTCCTGTGAAGTTTTCTGCAAATATAGTAATAGATCCATTATCACTTCCATGACAAACACTATCAGCACTTCCTAATATACTTCCTCTAAACTCCTGGTTTGAAGCTACATTAACGACTACATCTCTTGGACAAGCTCGCGGTGCAGTAACAGTAATTGTATGTGCTCCTGTAGCTACATTATTGAAAACATTACTTGCTTGAGCAGTTCCTCCATCCAAACTATAACTATAGGTTAATGTTGGTGTTGCTGGTGGTGTTAATGTTATATTACCTGTTCCATCACAGTTATAAGCTACACTGTTTGTGAATACAGGTATTACTGGTAATGGATCAATTGTTATGCTTGGTAATGTTAAAACACAATTATTTGAATCACGTACTGTTATAGCATAAGTACCTTCAGTTAAATTGTTATAAACTAAATCAGTATTGTAAACTCCATTAATACCGTAAGTAAAAGTTGGAGTACCTCCAGTTGCTGCTACAAAAGTTATTTGTCCAAAAGTAGTACATGTATAATCTTGTGTTAAACTTGCAGAACTAACAATAGGTGTTTTATCTTCAATTTGAACATTAGCAATGGAATATGTACATAAATATGAAGGCTTAGAAGCTCTAATATCTATGGTATATGTGTTAACAGCTAACCCTGTAAAATTACCTGAAGTATCCCAATTTGCACCTCCATCAATACTATACTCAACTAAATACCCTTGATTACTACCATTAACTGAAACATTAATAGAACCATCTATTTGACCTGTACAAGAAATATCTGTTGCTGTATGATTAAATGCTAAAGGTGTTTCAACAGAAATAGTTATTGGATTAGAAATCGTGTAACAATTATTACTATCAATAATTATAAATCTGTACGTTCCTTCATTCCCATTTGTTACAGAATAGGTATTTGATGAAAAATAAGCACCAGCAGGAATATCTGAAACTGCAGTATATAAATCTGTTCCTTTATCTGTCCATACTGCATAACTATATTGACTACCCGTAGTTAAAGTTCCTCCACTTCCTGATAAAGTAATAATTCCATCAGAAGATCCTCCTGTACAGGAAATGTTTTTTGTATTAGCAGCTGTAAGTGTTAAATCTGGAGCCTGATTTATAGTAACATTTTCAGTTATTGAACAATCTGCTGTAGTAACTCTTACTTGATATGCTCCTCCTGTTGTTACATCAAATGTATAATCATTACTATTTATTGGGCCTTGTGTTCCAATTGTAGTAGCTCCTTGTAATAATGTATAGGTATATTGACCTGGTACATTATTAACTTGTACTCTAATTTTCCCTATATCACCAGAACAAACTATGTGTGTAGGAGTTACATCAATAGTTATATCATTATTTTGAATATTTATTGGACCGAAATCATAAGTACAAGAAGCTGCTGTAGGATTATTTATACGTATTTGTAAATTATAATCTCCTGCATTAGTTAATCCTGAGAATGTATTTGAATTTTGAAATCCTACATCATAACCAGAAGGTCCAGTTAATCTATACTGATATCCAGCTGGTATTCCATTAATAACTATTTGACCATCATTACCACACGTTATATCTTGCTTAATTATATCTGGTGTTAATGTTGCTTTGAATACGTTGAAATAATATGTATTAGGACACCTTCCATCATATAGCACATCTACACGGTATTCTCCTTCATCAGCTATACTTTGATTAAATGCTGAACCTATTTCGTTCCATGTACAACTTGTATTTACGTTTGCACAACCAACTGTTGTAACATCAGGACAAGAAGTTTCATCTAATTTATACCATTTAACTGTTGTAGCCGAAGCAGGATCAAATGGTAAATTTATACTTCTAGAGCTACCTGTACCACATAAAAATATTTCAGCTAAATCTGAACCATCATTAGGACATGTTAACATTCTGTCTGCAAACGGTATTAATGGATTTGGTTCAGAATTATAAGGAATAACATTAATAGTTTCAGTTGCATCTATACAACCAACTGGTGCTGTTTTTCTTACAGTATATGTTCCTGTTGCTGTTACTACAATAGATTGCGTAGTTCCAATAATTGTTCCTCCAGCATCTCTCCACTCATAGGAAGCAAATCCACTACCTGCAGTTAAAGTTAAATTAGCACCACATAAAATCTCATCTCTTTCAAAAGTACATCCACTAGTATCAGCAAGAAAATTTGAAGTCCCTACTACTCCAAAATTACAGGCATCTATTCCTGCAAAACTTGGTTCATTAAGTGTTCTTGGTGTACCTCCTCTATCACTATCGTAATTTGCAAAAGCCTGATTCTCAATACGATTAGAACAAACATCTCTTAATTGATTACAATCTGAAACTACTTGAACTTTAAATCGAATATCATATTTTGCGCCATTTTCTTCTACCATGCTATCTGGTATATTAATGGTAATTTTCCCTCTAAAACCATTAGCTAAAGCTGGTGGTTCATATTGAAATTGAGTAGGGTCATTACGATCTATACCTGCTGGTAAAGTAATATCAGCAACAATTAAATCAACGTTTTTAGGTAAAATATCAACAAACTCAGTATTTAAAGCATTATCTGTACCTACATTCTGGAAACTAACGTTATACCATAATTCAGCTCCCAATGCTAATGAAGTACCAGAAATATCATTTCCTGCAGAATCTTCTATCGTTTTAATCATTTGAATTTTTGGTTCAATGATTTCTATAGACATTGCATTTAAAAATGGCCAATATACATCTCCACTTGTGGTAAATCTTACATCAGCAGTGGTATCTCCATTTCCTATTATACTATTACTTGGATTCGTACTTCCACTTATACTTAAAATATCTACATCAAACCCTAATGTATTAGTACTTGATGGTGTTCTTGTAGTAGTAAGTGCAGCGTTTCTAGAGATACTTCCATTAAAAAAGTTATTTGCTGGATTCACAGCGTTAGAAATATCTACATATGTATTTGTATTATCTTCTATTTGAAACTGATCTCCTCCAATTCCACTATCACCTTCTAAAGCTCCTACAATAAATTCAGCTCTTACTGGACCTGCAGGAATTGTTTTAAAACCGCTATAGGTTACATCTACATTATTACTTGCTCCAGGAGTTACTGTTACAAAACCATCAAAAATAGAAATGTTTTTACTAGATTCATTTTGGTTTTCATAAATGATTACCATTGTCCAACCACCTGCACCTCCTAATCCATTGGTACTATCTAAACCTCTTACTGCCCTAATATTACCAGCATAATAATCTCCATTTGGATCAGCTAAGCCTGATACAATACTAGTAATGTCCTTATAACAAACATAAGCTCCATCAGTATTATTATCATAAACTTCATTTGCTGTTGGATTTGGGTCAGCAATAATATCTCTATAAGGTTCTCCTGGTAGTTTAAATTTTATTTCGTTTAAATTATGAGCTCTTGTTTCCTGACCCTCCCATGTTTCGTAAGGATAAATACCTGCCCAATATAATCCTGCATATACAACTCTAGAACAAGTAGGTAGGGTAAGAGTTGATTTACTAGAAGAATCCGTCAAATTACTATTAGCAATACCATCAGCATCATCAATATCAATGTACTGCATGTTTTGCTGCCCATTGTTTAAATTATTAATATTAGAATAGTAATTAATTCCACAACCATCCGTAAACGTTAGTGCATATAAAGTTTGTCCTCCTGGGAAATTATCATTCGCATCTAAACTAGTTCCTGAAACTGTGTATGTATAATCTCTATACCAAAAACCGCATGCTGCATTCCAAATCCAAGGTCTATTACTACTTCTGGTATATGTAGTAGTATACTCTCGATTTAACACATTATTAGCAATAAAGGTCATGTTACCTCTAACATTTATTCCTCCAGCAGCTAACCTTTGTGAAAATGCTTTGTCCGGCCTAAGTTTAGCTGAACTCTCTTTAAGAAGTACTTTTTTTCTATTATTTTCTATGTAATTACTAACTCTTTTTGCATTCTTATCTTGAGAATACGAGTTAGTTATAAAGCTAATGAAAGCTATTAATATTAATACTATTTTTTTCATGGATTCAGGGGAGAATTTAATATTTAGCTAGTATTGTATTTTACTTATTTTATTTAATATTTATGATAGATATTGGGTCATAAAAAGAACCATTTAAATTATTCTCATATAATTTAATCACTTCACTTCTACTACTTGTTTTTAATATATATATATGCCTGTAGCCTGTTGTAGGATTCACAAAATAATTTGCATCTATGTTATCACTACGTAATTCATCAACAAACCTATCAGCAAAGGCTTTTTTAGAGAAAACACCTATTTGTAAATAGAAACCTTCTTCTAAATCTCCTACTTTTTTCATTCTTAAAACTCTTGCTTTTGGTCTTGATTTAGGTTCTTTATAACTTTCAGGTTTAGCGTCATCTCCAAGTGTTATTTTAAAAACATACACTGCTTCTTTTGCTGTCTTTGTTTTTAAACCTGCTAATTCACCTTTACTATTACTTTCAAAAAGAGTATTCTCTTTAAACTCATCACTCTTTTCTTCTGCATCTTTTTTCTTAGCAAACCTATCTACATACATATAGTAATGTTTTGTTTTTGGATCAAAAACATACCTTATTTTTAAATCTGCTTTTTCAAAAATTCTCTTTTTTTCTTTTAAATATGCATCCGCATTTTCTTTCTTTCTAAAACTATTAGTTACAAGGTAATACATTGTTCCACCACCACCAGTACGAGTTACTGTTTTCTCTCTCCATGGTGTATTTTTTCTCCTTCTTAAAGAAGTGTCCTTTTCATCAGAAGATGTTGCTGTTGAATCTTTAGCTTTATTTTCTTCTCTAATTACATCAACAATTTTCGGTTTATTATTAAGTAACCTTAAAATTTCATCTACTTTTTTATTTAACTTACTAATAGAGTCATATGCTTCTTGAATTTCATCCGATAAATCGTTATGTTCTTCATTTTTATACTCTTGCTTAGGCTTTCTTTCAGGTAATTTAATACTAACACTCCCTGTTCTTCTCACTGGTCTTCTTCTACTAAACTTCTTTTCTCCGAAATTATAAATAATTCCAACTTCATTAGTTGCTGCAAAATCTCCTTTTTCATAAGAGAACCCTATTGATAATTTATCCGATAAATTAACACCTGCTCCAGCAGATATACCATATTGCTTATCATAACCTGCTTTTAACCAACCCATTTTAGGCAAATCAAGAATTACATTTCCTCCAAAACCAAAAGAACCGTTTCCTGGTTTTCTTGCTAATGCTAATACTCGTAAATCAGCACCTTCAAAAACTCCACTAGCATATGTAAACTCATGAGAGTACATTGCATGACCAGAAAACGTTTTTTCTGAAAATGACGTAGCTAATTCATTACTTTTTAAATTAAAATCTAATAAATTCTCAAAAAACACTCCTACATCAAATTTTCCAAACGAAACAGTTACTGCTGGTTGAAAATTAACAATTGGAATATCTTGAAAATTACTTAATGCAGGATCAGGAACTTGAGAGTTTACTTTTAAACCATCAGCACTCCTTCGACTGTATAATACGTTAAATCCAAATGTTAAATCTAAATTTTCATTCATTTGAATTCTTTGTGCATAGTTTGCAATAGCACCAAAATCTTTAAAAACACCTATTTCTTGTTGATAAACAGCTAAACCTCCACCTACATTCTCTCTCATTTTTCCAGAATAGCTTAACAAATATAATTTAGGGTTATCTTCAAAAGACACATTACTGTTTCTTACAATAGCACTCATTGAAGTTTTATTTTCTCTTAACGCAGAAAAAGTTGGTACCGTTAAAAAGCGGTTAAACTTCATAAAACTACGAGAAGTGAAACTATTGTATATTTCAGCGTTATTAGACACTTGTGAAAACACACAAGAGCTAATGAACATTAATATAAAAATAGTGTTTCTTTTAATCATATACTTTTAATCTAAAACAGAGATACTACCCGCTTTAATAAGCTTGTCATCTCTAATTATTTTATAATAAAAAATTCGTTGATTCCCTAAATCTTCAGAAGGCCAATCGTTTTTATATTCTTTTGTCATCAATACTTCCTTACCATCAGAGCTATAAATAGCTATCGTTACAGATGGCTGAAATGCATATCTATTAGATAATTCCCAAGTATCATTAATACCATCAACTGTATTTGGAGACACAATATTTGGTACAATAATTTGATCATCTTGTTCAACTACTTCTACTGTTTTTCTTACTTCACAACTATCAACAGTTGCTATTAATGTATAAAAACCTGCTTGAGTTACACTAACAATGTTTGTTGACGATAATGGGGCTCCATTACTATCTACCCATTGATACGTATTTGCTCCTTCACCTCTAATTGTTGTTGGCTGTCCTGTTAATAATACTATTTTTCCAGAAGGCCCTATTTCATTCCCTGAGCTATCATATAAGAGCACTGCTGAATCGTCAAAAGGCACCACATTTATCGGTGTTAAATCCTTTACACAGTCAAAGCCTAAAATTTGCAGTTTATACTCACCCGTTTCAGTTATTTCTAAAGTTTTAGGATCCGCAACTGTTAATTCTACAGAATCTTTAAACCATTTATAAGTAAATCCGGTTACAATATCAGAAACGGTAAGTGTAATTGTTCCTCCAGGACACAATGAATTTGACGCAGAAGTTGACGCTATTGTAGGGCTTGCAATTGTTAGTTTAACATCTAATTTATTTGACTTGTTACTAAGCCCTACACCTGAACTTACCTCTAAATCAAATATTCCATTATCTAAATAAGAATCAACCGTGTATTCATTTAATGTTTTACCTGCTTGCAAAACATCATCTTTATACCATTGGTAAGTTAATATTGCTATTTGCTCAGGTGTTAAATCATATTCAACATCATCAGAACCTGTAGCTTTTATACTTACAATTGTTAATACCGTTTTATCAATATCACACTCTACATAATCATCTGCTGTTTTTATTACAGTATTTATAGATTTTGTAGCTAACAAAGTAAATGTATCAGAATCTTTTGAAAAAGAACAACTACCTCTATTGTCAATTACTCTTGCAAAATACTCACCTTCTCCTGGAGCCTTCACTTCCAATTCTGGGCCTGTTACACCAGGTATAGGAGTAGTACTCCCCACTTTAAACCATATCACCGTTACCGCATTCAAATCAATATCACTACTCGTAATTTTAAGTGTTCTTCTCTCCCCTGGTAACCAAACAGTTTTTTGTACTCCTTCTATATCTATAGTAAAAGTTGCTGCTGTTTTTTGTTTTAGCTCAACATTTTGTGATTTAGATATACATCCGTTTGCTTCAATTTCTAACCTATAAATTCCAAACTGTCCTGTATTTGGTGTTGTATAAGTACTTGTATTAGATGTCGACACTAATACATCATCTTTATACCATCTATAAGTAAGCGCACTGTTATTTGTTGTTGCTTCAAAAGTATGGGTTTCATCTGCACAAATTTCAACAGGTGTACCTCCTTTTATTTGTGCATCTGCTGTGCTAATTCTAACAACATTAATTAAAATAGAATTCACGTTACCACACATACCATAATCAACTCTTGCTTCATACGTTCCAGCTTCTGTAACCGTTATTTTAGGTTCAGTAGTAGTCCCTACTAAAATAGTTCTATTTCTATACCATTGGTAAACCCCTTCTTTATCTGTGTTCAATTTCAATTCTAATGAACCCGAACCACAGATAAAGTCTGTTGCTATATTTCCATTTATTGATAAACTTCCTTCAACCATATCATACGCTTCAAAAGCATCTGACTCTGGTCCAGTCATTTCTGGTGATGTTGACACCATTCTTACCTTGTACCCTGTTCCATAAGTATCTTTGGGCACTCTAAATGAAGTTCTTATTTTAGTAAAGTTAGCATTCTGACCTACAATGGCAGCAGAAGCTCTATTATCAGTAGTATTTGAAGGAAAAACCCCGTTTTTATCAGAAATTTGAACAAAGAACTGATTATCTGCATTAAAAGGTGTAGTTGTAAACTGAAAATCTATAGAAAAATCTTTAGTTGTAGCGTTGCTACATGCCGAGCTAAATTTTAGCTCAGGTTTTAACAAGACCTGTGAAAACAAGCCTGCCGTGTGACATAACAACCATATTACTAAAAGTATTTTTACGCTTTTAGCTATTTTTTCACTCA
The DNA here is from genome assembly GCF_003318185.1 of Tenacibaculum sp. E3R01. Lineage (NCBI taxonomy): Bacteria > Pseudomonadati > Bacteroidota > Flavobacteriia > Flavobacteriales > Flavobacteriaceae > Tenacibaculum > Tenacibaculum sp. E3R01. Next base: position 13,415 of record NZ_QOCC01000018.1, read on the forward strand.
TTTAAGGGATATTTAGGGGGTGCCAAATTTAAACATTTTTTGATAAAAACAATCAAAAAAATAAATTTTACACCATGGAAAGTTAAAAAATATAAATCACTTTTACAAGAAAAGATGCTACAGCTATGAAATAATAAATATTTTTTACGTTTTTTGTAGTAACGTTTATATTTACTTGTGAATAAATCAATATATCTTTTTTTCTTACTAATTTTCAGTAATTATGTACATTCTCAAACTGGTGGTGAAAACATTTATAGTTTTCTAAACACCCCTACCTTTGCTCGTCAAGTAGCCTTAGGAGGTAAAATTTTAACATTTATTGATGATGTAAACCAACCTAGCTGGAATCCTGCCACTATTAGTAACAGTCTTCATAAACAGCTTTCTGTAAATTATACAAGTTACTTAACAGGAATAAATATAGGATCTGTTTCTTATGCCTATGAAATCAACAAACATTTTGAGACTCTTCATGGAAACATAAAATACGTTAATTATGGTGAAATTATCAGAGCAGATGAAGAAGGAAATGAACAAGGTTCTTTTAGTGCCAATGACATTGCTATTTCTATAGGGTATGCTAAAAATATTCCAAGAAGTGATTTTTATTATGGAGCTAATTTGAAATTAATTTACTCTTCTATAGATTCTTTTTCTTCAAGCGGTATTGCTGTTGACTTTGGAGTCACCTATTACAGCGCTAACAATCCTTTTATCATTGCATTAGTAGCAAGAAATATAGGTACACAAATAACATCTTTTAATGGTACTCGTGAAAAACTACCTTTTGAAATAATTTTAGGCGCTTCTTATAAGTTAGAAAAAGTACCTCTACGATGGTACCTCACCCTAGACAACCTTCAAAAATGGAAAGTTGGAGTTTCAAACCCTACAAACCAAACTACTAATTTAGAAGGAAACACTACACAAGAAAGTATCTCTTTTTTAGACAACGCTTTTAGACATGTTATTGTTGGTGCTGAATTATTTCCTGATAGTGCCATAAACATACGTGTGGGTTATAATTTTAGAAGAAGTAAAGAACTACAATTACAAAATGTACGTTCATTTGGTGGTTTATCTTTTGGTTTTGGTTTAAAAATGAACAAACTAAAGTTTAACTACGCATATTCTAAGTTTCATTCAGCTTCAAACGTAAGCACTTTCAGCTTACAAATTGATCTTGATAAGCGCCCAAAAGGAAAAAATCCTACTCGATATTAGTTTTTTTCCTTTTAACTCTCTTCTTTTTGGTTACTATTATTTTTATAACGTACTTTGTACCTGAAAAATAAACTATGAGTAAGTTATAAAAATATCGTATTGGCTATGACGATAAAAAATTGTAACCTTCTTTTTAAATTTTAATCTTAAAAATACATCATAAAAATTATGATGTATTAAAAATTTTGTATTATGAAAACAAAAAAACTTTTTTTTGCAAGCTTCTTTTTATGCTTGTTTTTAAACTCTTATGGGCAAATTAATTTCACAGACTCAAATTTTAAAAATGCTTTATTGAATCACTCCCCTACAATTGATACTAACGGGGATAATGAAGTAGATGCAAGTGAAGCTCTTTCTGTAACTGTTTTAAATTTAGACAATAAAAATATTTCTAATTTAGAAGGAATACAGCACTTTACTAATTTAGAAAAAATATTTTGTCGAAACAATAGTATACGTAGTATAAAAACAGCAACGCTAACCAAGTTACGTTTTTTAATAGCTCAAAACAACCTATTAAAAAGTATAGATGTCAGAACTTGTAACCTATGGGGATTAAGACTTGCTAACAATCCTCTAGAATACGCCTATTTAAATGGCCCTAGTACATTTCAAATAGAAGCTGAGCAAGGTATTTACTTTGACCTAACTAGTATTAAATACGTATGTATCAGCAATGCTCAATATATGCCACAAGCTAATAATGTAGACCATAGAGGTTTTTGGAACTCAATAGGAAATAAATTACATATTGGAACATGTACAATAGTTCCTACATGCCCTATTATTAATTTCCCAGACCCCAATTTTAAAACAGCTCTATTAAATCACCCTACAGTTATTGATACTGACGGTGATGGTGAAATTTGTATTGATGAAGCTGAAAAAGTTATTAATCTATTTTTACATAAAAAAAATATTTTTAACACTAACGGAATTGAGTACTTCAAAAATATAGAATACCTTTCTGTTTCTGAAAACTCTTTAGCATCAATTGACCTTAGCAAAAACAAGGAATTAAAATTTATTTATCTTGAAAAAAACAAACTAACAACATTAAATATTTCTAAGAATATTAAACTAGAAACACTAAACGCAAGTAATAACTTTTTACCTAATATAGATATCAAACTTAATTTATCATTAAAAAATCTTAATCTAAATTATAACCAAATATCAACATTAAGTATTAACAATAATATTAATCTTGAATCATTAAGAATTAAAAATAATAAAATTAGCAACCTTGATATTACAAGTAACAATAGTAAATTAAATTTTATAGACATATCCTTTAATCTAATATCAGAAATAGACATTAGAAACTGCTTATCTACAACATTAATAGCCAGCAATAACCCAAATCTAGAAAAAGCTTTTCTTTTTGGCAATCATAATTTCATTATAGGACCAGGAAATATAAACTTCTCTTTCCTGAACTTAACACAATGTCCAAAACTAAATTTTATATGTATAAACAACTCTGTATTAAATAAAATGAAACAATATGTCAATCAAACATTAAATCTCTTAAACTGTACAGTAAGTTCTAATTGCGACCCTACTGCTACCAAGTTTGAAGATCACTTTACACTTTCTCCTAACCCAACTTATCATACGTTAAAACTAACACCTGAAGACAATAATACATTTGCAAATACCGCAACCATATTAACAACATCAGGGCAGTTTGTGAAAAATGCACCTCTTGTTTTTTCAGGTGAACAAAATGGACAATCTAATGGAGGACTAACCAGTCCTAATGGTCCTGGAGGAGGCACTGATACGGCAATAGGTTTAGACAACTCAGCACTTATTGATGTTAGTGATATTAACGCTGGTCAATACATTTTAAGTATAACAACCAACAAAGGAACACTAACAACAATGTTTATTAAATTATAAACTACAAATAACTTACTCAAAATAGCTATAAAAGGTAATTGTTCATAAAACAATTACCTTTTTTCATTACCATATCTTATCTTTGTTGTTCTTAATTCTTTTACTATGACAAAAAAAATTACCATAGCTATAGATGGCTTTTCATCTACAGGAAAAAGCACCATCGCAAAACAATTAGCAAAACAATTAGGTTATATTTATGTTGATACTGGAGCCATGTATAGAGCTGTTACTTTATACGCTATGCAACAAAATTATATTTCAGAAACACATTTTAACACTGATGATTTAATAAGTGATTTAAGCAATATTTCTCTTTCTTTTAGCTTTAATGAAGAAATGGGTTTTGCTGAAATGTTTTTAAATAAAAAGAACGTTGAAAAAGAAATAAGAACTCTTGAAGTTTCAAAATTAGTAAGTAAAATTTCTACAATTTCAGAAGTAAGAAAAAAACTAGTTAGTGAACAACAAGAAATGGGTAAAAACAAAGGGATTGTAATGGATGGTCGTGATATTGGAACTGTTGTTTTTCCTAATGCAGAATTAAAATTATTTATGACTGCCTCTGCAGATAAGCGCGCTAAAAGACGTTATAAAGAACTTATAGATAGAGGTGATAAGGTTAACTACGAAGAGATATTACAAAATGTAGAAGAAAGAGATCGTATAGACTCTACCCGAGAAGATTCTCCTTTAATTTTAGCAGATGATGCTATTGAATTTGACAACTCAAACATGGGATTAAAAGATCAATTTAACAGAATCATGAGCTTGGTTAACACTGCTATAGAATAATACAATACATCGATACGATTTAATTACTTTTACTTATCAAAGAGTAATCTCTCAGAATTAATTATTTGTACACAAATACGTATTAAAATTAAATACTCAATTCTCAGAAGGTTCAACAAGAATAAAAATCACTGGTAAACAGTATCATAACAAAAAACCAGTTTTATACAAAACTGGTTTTCAAATACTTTAACTTTATTATAAAAAAGATCTTTTTATAAATCTTCTTCAAACTTAGTATGCGTAGAATATGTTCTCCACTTTTCTATACATTCAGCAATATCTTTAGGTACTTCTGAATCAAATTTTAAAAACTCCCCAGTAGTTGGATGCGTAAACCCTAGTGTTTTTGCATGTAATGCTTGCCTTGGCAAAACTTTAAAACAATTATCTACAAACTGTTTGTATTTTGTAAATGTTGTTCCTTTTAATATTTTATCACCACCATAACGTTCGTCATTAAAAAGTGTATGACCAATATATTTAAAATGTGCTCTAATTTGATGTGTTCTTCCAGTTTCTAATTTACATTGTACTAAAGTAACATATGTCAAACGTTCTAAAACTTTAAAATGTGTTATTGCAGGTTTACCAAATTCACCATCTGGAAAAACAGCCATTTGTAATCTGTTTTTTAAACTTCTTCCTATATTACCTTCAATAGTTCCTTCATCTTCTTCTATATTTCCCCAAACTAAAGCATAATATAAACGTTCTGTAGTCCTGTCAAAAAACTGTTTAGATAAATGCGTCATAGCAAACTCAGTTTTTGCAACTACCAATAAACCACTAGTATCTTTATCTATTCTATGAACTAAACCTGGACGCTCACTACTGTTTGTAGGTAAATTTTCAATATGATGTATTAATCCATTAACCAAAGTACCTGAATAGTTTCCATGACCAGGATGAACAACCATTCCTGGTTCTTTATTCACAACAATTACCTGATCATCTTCATATACTATATTTAAAGGTATATCTTCAGCAACTAATAAGTTCTCTGCTGGTGGATACGATAGTACTACCCTAACTATATCTTTTGGCTTGATCTTATAGTTGGATTTAACCACTACATCATTCACTAAAATATTCCCCGCTTTTGCCGCTTGTTGAATTTTATTACGCGTAGCATTTTCTATAAAATTCATTAAAAACTTATCTACTCTTAATGGAACTTGCCCATCATTTGCTACAAATTTATAATGTTCGTATAAATCGTCGTTTTCTAAATCTGGAGTTGTATCTTCCTGCATCAATCTAATCTATAATATTAATTACCATTACCATCACCCAAAATTAAATCTATTGTAGATTGTTTTGGTAACTTAGTTTTTGGTTCAATTTTGTTTCCTTTATACTTTAATCCTCTTACTACATCTTTACCCAAATCTCGAACCCAAGTAACATCTTTTCCAACTTTAAAACCAATAGATCTTAAATGTGTTGTTGCTTGCCTACGAGTACGTCCATTTAAATCTGGTATTTCAACATCACGATATTTTGAAGGATTCAATGTTAAATATATTTTTCTTCCTTCTTTTACAAAATCACCAGCTTCAGGATTTTGCTCTAACACTGCCTTTTTAGGATAATTAGGATTATAAGTAGCACTGTCAATAACTACGTAATCTAAATTAAGTTCATTTAACTTAGTTTCAACATTTGTTAATGATAACTTAGCTAAATTAGGCACTTCGATTTTTTGATTATGATTAGTAGTAATACCTAACCACCATTGCAATAGGAATATTAAAACAACAACACTCAAAATTGCAATTCCTAATTGCATAAAAAAGCTTTTACTTTTAATAAACTCAAATAAACCTTTAATACGTTCTGAAAATTTACTCATATTGATTTTTTGTAAGATGATACAAATTTACTGTAAAATTTATTACTAATTTAAAATTCAACAACTCTTAAACGAGTTTTTTTGGTAAGTTTGTATAAATAACTCAGATTATTCATGAAAAAAAATATAGCTATTGTTATGGGAGGGTATTCCTCAGAGGTAAATATATCCTTACAAAGCGGTGCAGTTGTTTACAAACATCTTAATAAAGAAAAATACAATACATATAAAGTTCATATCTTATCTAACAAATGGGTAGTTGTTGATGCTGATGAAACTGAATATCCTATAGATAAAAATGACTTTTCATTTACAAAAAACACTACTAAAATTACTTTTGATTGTGTTTTTAATGCAATACATGGAAACCCTGGAGAAAATGGTAGTCTTTTAGCATATTTTGATCTTATAAAAATGAAGCACACCTCTGCTCCTTTCTATCAAATGGCTTTAACATTTAATAAAAGAGATAGCTTAAGTGTTGTGAAACATTACGGTATCCCTACTGCTAAATCAGTATATATTAATCAAGGAGATACGTTTTCTACGAATGATATTATTCAAAAAGTAGGACTTCCTTGCTTTGTAAAACCTAACAATGCAGGTTCTAGTTTTGGTATTTCAAAAGTACATACTATTGAAAAACTTATTCCAGCAATAGAAAAAGCATACAAAGAAGATTCTGAAATTTTAATTGAAAGTTTTTTAGATGGAACTGAAGTTTCTGTAGGAGTTATTCAATATAAAGGAGAAACAACAGTTTTACCAATTACCGAAATAGTTTCTGAAAATGACTTTTTTGACTATGAAGCAAAGTACCTAGGTAAATCAAATGAAATTACGCCAGCTCGATTAACAGAACAGCAAGAAGCCAAAGTAAGAGAAATAGCTAAAAAAGTATATAAAATATTAAATATGAGTGGTTTTTCTAGATCTGAATATATATTGGTAAATGATGAACCTCATTTTTTAGAAATGAATACCGTACCTGGTTTAACAGAGGCTAGTATTTTACCGCAACAGGCTAATGAAGTAGGAATATCGTTAAGTGAGTTATTTGAAAATGCTATTGAAATGGCTATCAAATAATAAATATACGCAATACAGTTTTTAATAAAATATGAATCAAGAATTACAAAATATATGAAGAAAGCTATTTTTCCAGGATCGTTTGACCCTATTACATTAGGCCATGTTGATATTATTGAACGTGGAGTTACCTTATTTGATGAGCTAGTTATTGCTATTGGTATAAATTCAGATAAAAAATACATGTTTTCCTTAGAAGAACGTAAACGTTTTATTGAAGAAACATTTAAACATGAACCAAAAATTAAAGTAGTTACTTATAGCGGATTAACTGTTAACTTTTGTAAAGAAGTTAATGCGCAGTTTATTTTAAGAGGTTTACGTAACCCTGCTGATTTTGAATTTGAAAAAGCTATAGCACATACTAATCGTAAACTTTCTGAAATCGAAACAGTTTTCTTATTAACCTCATCTGGAAAGAGCTACATATCATCGTCAATTGTTCGTGATGTTATAAGAAATGATGGTGATTACACTGGACTAGTACCTGATGCTGTAAAAATTTAAATCATGAAAAAACTATCGCTACTACTACTATTCATATTTTTAAATTCTTGTAAAGAAGCCATAAAATTTGAAAAGAAAAACTTCACAACATTATTTGAAAAATCTAACGGTACTGAAACTCCTGAATACAATGATGTCATTTCTTTTTATAAAAACTTAGCTGATTCCTACAGCGAAATTTCACTATTTGAAATAGGTGAAACAGATTCTGGAAAACCACTACATTTAGCTGTTTTTAATAACGATGGTAAAATCGATTTAAAAAGTTTAAAAAAATCTTCAAAAAATAGAATTTTAATCAACAATGGTATTCATCCAGGTGAATCAGATGGGATTGACGCTTCCATGATGTTATTAAGAGATATTGTTCAAAATGATTCTTTAAAAAAAGCATATAATAACTCTTTAATCTATGTTATACCAATATATAATATTGGTGGGTCTCTTAATAGAAACTCACACACTAGAGCTAATCAAAACGGTCCTAAAGAATACGGTTTTAGAGGTAATGCCAGGAATTTTGATCTAAATAGAGACTTCATAAAACAAGATACTAAAAACGCAGCAGCTTTTGCAACTATTTTCCACTCAGTAAATCCAGATATTTTTATTGATAATCATGTAAGTAACGGTGCCGATTATCAATATGCAATTACCCATTTATTTACACAACACAATAAGTTAGGTGGAAACCTTGGTGTTTTTTTAGAAAAAGAAATGCGTCCGCATATTGAAAAATCTTTGGCTAAAAAACAAATCCCTATTACTCCCTATGTAAATGTATGGGGAAGTACTCCAGAAAAAGGCTGGTCTCAATTTTTCGATTCTCCAAGATATTCAACAGGATATACGACGCTTTTTAACACTCTAGGATTAATGGTAGAAACACACATGTTAAAACCCTATAAAATTCGTGTAGAACAAACCTATGAACTATTACTTTCTACATTAGATTTTTCAGAAAAAGAATCATCGAGAATTAAAACCCTACGAAAAAAAAACCTTGAAGAGTTACTAACTCAGAAAACATATCCAATTACTTTCAAAGTTAACAAAAACAATCCTAGTACTTTAAATTTTAAAGGCTATGAAGGTATTTATATTAATAGTGAAGTAACCAATGGAAAACGCTTGTTTTATGATAAATCTAAACCTTACAATAAAAAAATATCTTATTACAACAACTTTAATACAACAAAAGAAATAACAATCCCAAAAGCCTATATCATACAGCAAGGCTGGCATAAAGTAATTGAAAGGCTTAAAAACAATAAAATAATATTCACACACTTTAAAAATGACACAACCCTAACTGTCGAGACTCAACATATAGCTAATTTCAATACTAGAAAATCAGCTTATGAAGGACATTATTTACACTATAATACTACGGTAAAGAAAACAACTAAAACTATTAAATTCAGAAAAGGTGATATTTACATTTCAACACAACAAAAAGGAATACGATACATTATTGAAACTCTAGAAGCTGAAGCTACTGATTCTTTTTTTAACTGGAATTTTTTTGATACTATTTTACAACAAAAAGAAGGTTTCTCTAGCTATGTTTTTGAAGATATTGCAGTCCAATTTTTGAAAGAAAACCCCGTAGTTAAAAAAGAGTTAGAAGAAAAAATAAAAGTAGATGATGGCTTTGCTAAAAACCCATATGCGCAATTGTATTTTGTCTACAAAAAAACGCCGCATTATGAACAAGCTCATCTAAAACTTCCTATTTATAAATTTTTTTAAACATAATAACCCCCTCAAAAAACTGAGGGGGTTATTTTTAATAATTTCTATATTGTTTAGTTTCTTCGAAAACATGCTCAAGAATTTTTCTTTCTTGATCATCAAATTCTATATGCCTTCTTTTCATTACTACCTCAGCAACTTCAAAAACTTTATTTGTCTTATACTCTGTAAAGCCTGATGCTCCTCCCCAACTATATGATGGTACAAAATTACGAGGAAAACCACTACCAAAAATATTAGCAGACACTCCTATTACTGTGCCTGTGTTAAACATTGTATTGATACCACACTTGGAATGATCTCCCATCATTAGGCCACAAAACTGCAACCCAGTTTTAGCAAATCTACCTGTTTCATAATTCCATAATTTAACCTCAGCATAATTATTTTTTAAATTAGAATTATTAGTATCAGCTCCTAAATTACACCACTCACCTAGTACTGAATTACCTAAATAACCTTCATGACCTTTACTTGTATACCCAAAAAGCACTGAGTTATTTACCTCTCCTCCTACTTTACAATAAGGACCTAATGTAGTAGCTCCATATATTTTTGCTCCCATTTTTAAAACAGAATTTTCACACATTGCTAATCCTCCTCTAATAACACAACCTTCCATTATTTCTGCATTCCTACCTATGTAAATAGGGCCATTAGTTGCATTTAAAGTAGCAAAAGTTACCTTAGCTCCTTCCTCTAAGAAAATATTTTCTTTGTTTATACAATTAACTGTTTCTGGAATTGGCTCAGACTCTCTCCCTTCTGTTATTAAATCGAAATCAGCTTTTATCGCTTTCGCATTTAATGAAAAAATATCCCAAGTATTTTTAATTTGTAATACTTCTCCTTCAAACTCTATAGCTTCATATCTTGAAAAATCAACTTCTTCCTGTGTATCAGTAGTATAAAAAGCTATTACATCTTCATCTTTAAATATTGCTTGATTCGGCTTTAAACCTTTAATATTTTCAATCAATATTTCTGTTGGTAAAAAAGAAGCATTAATTAATACATTTTCTTCCATTTCAACCATTGGGTACTTCTCTTCTAAATACTCTTCAGTAATTGTAGTGGTTGTACCCCCTAAAAAGTTCTCCCATTTCTCTCTAATAGTCAAAATACCAACTCTTAAGTCAGCTACAGGTTTAGTGTATGTAAATGGTAATAAAGCATTTCGTACATCACCATCAAATAAAATATAATTCATTATTCTTATTTTTGAAGATGAACAAACTTACAATAAAAAACCGATTGTAAAAATTACAATCGGTTAGAAAAATAGCCCTTTATTTTCGTTATTTTTTTATAAAATGTTTTACTCCTAATTTATCTTCAGAAATTATTTTTAATAAGTACATTCCTATTGGTAGCTCTTCAATATTAACTTCTTTTTGAAGTAAAGATACATTCTCCGATTTCAATAATTTTCCAGTATAGTCATATACCTGTACCTTAGCTTCTCTTGTTTCTGAAGGTAAATCTATCTTTACAACATTTCCTACCGGATTAGGATACATTTTAAAGTTTAATAATTTTGCATCATCTATACCTAAAGAAGGTGTTGATCCAGATTTACCTGTAAATGTAGCATCTCCACCAGTATTTCCATTTCCATTACCAGATATTGAGGCTGCATAAAAAGTTACTTTTCCTTGATCGCTAGAAGGCGATGTCCATTTCACACTCCATGTACTTTGACTATTACCTGAACTAGTGTGAGTTGCTCTAGAATTACTGTTAACTGCTTTTGTATCTGCACCGCCAGCTGCAAAAGCCCCTATTTTAGAATTATCCGAATCTTTTTCTGCTGTTACTTGAAATCCATTTCTAGTTCCTCCTCCTGAGTTTGTAACAGTTATATTGTATTCTGTATTAAACTCATACCCAGTTACTGGTATATCTGTAGTTACCGACAAGTTTGCAGCTGTTGCTGTACCCGCATGACAAGTAGTACAATTATTATTTGAATCTCCTGGAGAGCTTGAAAAAGCACTATCCCTTCCTCCTGAAAAAGAAATAAACATAAAGCCTAATAAAGGAATTAAAAATAGTGTTAATTTAAAAAAGTAGTCTTTCCTCATAATTATTGGATTTTTAATATTTAGTTTAAGTCGTTAGTAATATACGTTAATTACAATTAATTTATTATCAATCATTAAATTAATACATAAAAACATTATTTATACGACAGTTCCAATACAAAAAACCCTACCTATAGTTTTTATATTTATCTTTACATCATAAAATATATTTATGAAGAAAATACTTGCTTTAATATTAATTATAATAACATTAATTGCTGGATTATACTATGCATTTATATACTTTGTTCCTTATAGTGAAGGTGTACGTTCAGGTGAACTTATAAAAATTAGTTATAAAGGTATTGCAATAAAAACATGGGAAGGCGAAATTAGTCAAGGCATATCTGGAGCACAAATTTTTGCATTTTCTGTAGAAGATAAAAATGAAAAAGTAATTAAAGACTTACAAAAATACCAAGGTCGATATGTAAAAGTACATTACACTGAACGTTTTAGTACTTTTTTTTGGTTAGGAGATACTAAATATTTCATCACAAAGGTAGAAGAAGAACAATCGCCACATTTTAGAGGAGTTACAAATGACACAAAAGAAAAATAATTTTAAAAATGTAGAAGAAACTCGTATTACGATTTCTGAACTTATGCTTCCTTCACACGCTAATTTTAGTGGTAAAATACATGGAGGTTATATTCTAAATTTAATGGATCAAATTGCTTTTGCTTGTGCTTCAAAACATTCAGGTACTTATTGTGTAACTGCTTCTGTTGATACAGTTGATTTTTTAAATCCAATAGAGGTGGGTGAACTGGTAACAATGAAAGCTTCAATTAATTATGTAGGGAAAACCTCAATGGTTGTAGGAATTCGTGTAGAATCTGAAAATATTCAAACAGGGAAAGTTAACCACTGTAATTCTTCTTATTTTACTATGGTTTCTAAAAACGAAGATGGCCAAGGGATTTCTGTTCCTGGGATTATTATTAATGACGATATTGAAATGAGACGTTTTTTAAAGGCAATTAAACGTATTGAAATGAAAAAAAATCGACAAGAAGAATTTGACAGTGATCATTTTACACCCAACAATTATATTAAAGATTTAGAAGCTTATAATGTAAAAATAGATTTATAATCTACCAATACTTATATTGTTATTCTCTCTTCTAACAACTACAAAATTTGGCTACACAAATTCAAAAACATACTTTTGCTTTACTATTAAATAAATAAAAATCATTTTTGAAAAAGCAACCACAAAATTGGAAAGACAAACTTCATGAAGTTATTTATGAAGCTGACACGCGTGGTGGTAAGTTTTTTGATATTATTTTATTAATCGCTATTTTATCTTCTGTGCTTTTTGTGATGTTAGAAAGTGTTGATGATATTCAATTAAAATATGGTAACATCTTAAATGTTGGAGAATGGGTTTTAACCATTCTTTTCTCCATAGAATATATTCTTAGAATAATCTCAATAAAAAAACCATCAAAATACATTTTTAGCTTTTATGGTATTATTGATTTCTTATCAACTATCCCTAAATATCTTTCTATATTTTTTATAGGAACCCATAGTTTAGTTGCTTTAAGAGCACTACGTTTATTACGTATTTTTAGAATTTTAAAACTAGCTCGATTTATTGGAGAGTCTAATAACTTTATAAAAGCATTAAAAGCAAGTAGAGCTAAGATAGCGGTGTTTCTTTTTTTTGTACTTATTTTATGTATGATTCTTGGTACAATTATGTACTTAATAGAAGGAGGTGAAAATGGTTTTACAAGCATTCCTAGAAGTGTTTATTGGGCTGTAGTAACATTAACCACAGTTGGTTATGGAGATATTGCTCCCCACACTCCTTTTGGTCAATTTGTTGCGAGTATCATTATGGTATTAGGTTATGGAATTATTGCTGTGCCTACAGGTATTGTTACTTCTGAAATGACTAAAGTTAGTGATGTAAACCTAAACACTCAATCGTGCCCGAATTGTTCTCATGGAGACCATAATGATGATGCCATATACTGTAATCATTGTGGTAGTAAATTACACAATTAATGACAAATACTCTAATTACTATTGTTGGCGCAACCGCTATAGGTAAAACTGCTTTAAGTATTAAACTAGCACAGCACTTTGGTTGTGATATTATTTCATGCGACTCTCGTCAATTTTATAAAGAAATGAAAATTGGAACTGCAGTTCCTGATGACAATGAACTTGCATCTGCGCCTCATCATTTTATTCAAAACAGAAGCATTTTTGAAGATTATAATGTAGGTCAGTTTGAAAAAGAGGCATTAGCTAAACTAGATACACTTTTTAAGAAAAAACCTATTCAAATAATGGTTGGTGGTAGTGGTTTATACGTAGACGCTGTTTTAAAAGGCTTAGACTATTTTCCTGATGTTGATCCACAAATTAGAATAGATTTAACACAACAATTAGAAGAAAAAGGAATTGAACACCTTCAACAACAATTAGAAAAACTAGATATTGAAGCATTTAACACCATAGCTATAAACAATCCTCACAGATTAACTCGTGCTTTAGAAATTTGTATTGGCACTAACAAAACATATTCTTCTTTTAAAAACAAACCTAAAACACCTCGTAATTTTAAAAGTATTAAAATAGGTTTAACAGCTGATAGAGAAATCATGTACAACCGTATAAACAAACGTGTTGACATTATGATGAATTCTGGGTTACTTGAAGAAGCAAAAAGTTTATATCAACATAAAAATTTAAATGCATTACAAACAGTTGGTTATAGAGAATTATTCTCTTCCTTTAATGGTGATTTCTCTTTAAATTTTGCGATAGAAGAGATTAAAAAAAACACACGAAGATTTGCTAAACGCCAAGGCACTTGGTTTAGAAAAGATTCAGATATCAACTGGTTTGATTTCAAAGAAAATCATTTAACAATCATAAATAAAATTGATTCTTTTTTATAAAAAAAGCATCTTGTTTTTTTCTACATCTCATATTAATTATTATTTTGGCGCTTTAATTCCTTATTAAGTTACGCTTGTTCTCAAATTTGTATTTCTAAAGGAATTCGGCTATATATTTTATTTTTTTACCAATAATTTTACGTATTCAAACTTAAAATAAAACTATATATATGCCATCTACAATTCCATATGACCCTTCCTTAGTTTTAGGAAATATTGTTTCTAAACAAAAATTAGAAAACATTGTTCAAATTTCAAAATTACAAACTCCTGCTGATGCTGCTGAAAGCGAAATGAATTCACTTATAGCGTTAAAGAGAAGTATTGACATGACCATCCAAGAAATGATTGGTATGGGAATAGATGCTGATGAAGTTATTCAAGAATCTCAACAAGTAGGAGATCAAATAAAAACAGCAGTGGTTGCATATGCTAAAGCTAAAATTGCATCAGAGAAAAAAATACAGCCTTTAAAGTCTAAAATGAATGCTGTTAACGAAAGTGTTGAAAGTCCAATTGACTACAATAAAAGTCAGTTAAAAAAATTAGCTATTTCTTCTGACTCTTTACAAATGAACTGTCAATATTTTTCATTTGATCAAAACACTCAGAGCTCAGCTAGTCATGCAGCAACAGTTTCTGCTTTTGTTAGCGAATCGTTAAGTATTTTTGGAGAAGGAAGATCTTCTCAAGCTTCAGCTTCTGCTCAAACACAAATGAATAGTCAACACTCACGCCATAGTATTGCTGGTACATTAGTAGTAACTATTACTTGTACACATAAAAATGCTCAAGTATTTGCACCTTATATACTTGATGTTGATAAAGCTGTTAGAGTGTGGAACAGTATGAACCCAGACAATATGATTAAGACTAACAACCCTGGTTCAATTGCAGCTATAGAAGCTAAATCTGACACTAAAGAAGATGGCTCTTTCAATATTTTGTCAGGAGCAACTTATGGATCATCTTTTGTTGGTATGGTACATGTGTTAAATACTACTGAATCTCAATCTAGTCAAAGTATGGAATCAATTGCTGCTTCTATGCAAGAAACATTTGATATTGGTGGATGGTTTGCCTCAGGTACTGGTGGTTTTGGAGTAAGCTCTTCATTTTCTAATAGTGCAAAAAATTTATTAAGCACACAAAACGTTACTTCACATGCTACCCTTATAACTATGGGAATAATACCTTCTATTAAATCAAATCAAGTAGCAATGGCTGTTAAAAGCTTTACTGATTTTGATCCTCAAAAATCTATGGAAGAGTTAGCTACTTTACAAGGAGCTACTGCTAGTGAAAATAACACTATAGGTGAAGCTGCAACTGCTGCTAGAACTGGCGAACAAATGATTCAACTTAAAAATGCCACTATTGCAGCAACTCTAAGTGGTGTATCAGATATTGATGATGGACAAAATCAAATTATCGATACTAACTCTATGATGACTGCACTAGAAGATTATGTAAATAAATGTATTGAAGGTGGTGACAACCTTGGTGTACCTGTAAACTATTACTTAAAACCAATAAGTCAATCTGAAATAGCAAGAGCTTGGTTAGCAAAATACTATCCAAACAAATACAATCAGGCTGGTGCCGCTGATGATAGTACTATTAGTACTTCTAGTACATCAAGTACTTCAGACAATTCTGGAGCTTCTGATGAATAGTTTAATTAATAGCTTTCCATGGTTACGTTTTAAAACTAAAAATGGAATAATAAACTATTAAATAGAACTTTATATATTTTAAGTAAGTAGCGTTAAATATAACGCTACTTACTATTTTAATTTAAAAACACTCCTAGAAAGTCCTTTATTTAAATGAAAACTTTTAATGATTTTGAAAAGAAAATTATACAAGAAATTAGTAAGTCTCCTATTAATGAGATTACTGATGTAAAAAACATCTTGGAAAAAATCTTCTTTAACAAATCTGAAGGTAAAGCAATTATTATACAACTAAATGAACAATACGCAATGTATTTTTTATCAGTTGAAATTTTTGATGATGTTGACAAAAGAAAAACTGCCATTCAAGAATTTAGTCAGTTTGTTACTGTATTAAATTATTTAGATTCACATGGATATATTTCTATATTCAGAAATAATCATTATGTAAGAGAACGAGTAAGCTTTATAAGTGATGAGTTTATTAACCCTAGAATTGAAAACAAAAAATTAGTTTTAAATAATGAAGGTTTACATAGTATAAAACCTGAAGAAATTAAAAATAAAAACGGTGTAGTACTTTATAAAGGAATTGAATTTAATGATAGTTTTTTCATTATTAAAAACATGATTGGAAAACTATTAATATCCGATCGTATTTTTGAGCTTATAAAATCTTTTGAACCTCAAACAGAAGAAATCATTAAACCAAAAACAAACTTTTTTCATAAGTTTCATTTACTAAGCCTTATACCCGCTTTTTTGCTATTATGTTTAACAGGCTTATTTTTTACTCATCATCACAAAAAAACACAACAATTACTACAAAAGTACGATTCCATAATCCCACATAAAAAATCAATAGTAACTACTCCAACTAAAGTTGCTATTAAAAAATACGGAATAGACATTTCAAGATGGAATGGAAATGTTTTAAACCATACCCTTCCTGATAGTCTTTCATTTGTTATATGCAAAGCTACAGAAGGTTTAACTTTAACTGACCCTATGTTTCGATTAAATTGGTTACGAATACAAAAAATGAATTTAAAAAGAGGGGCTTACCATTTTTTCATCATTGAAGATTCACCTGTAAAACAAGCTGAGTATTTTTGGAGTAGGATTAAAGATAGAAATATTAACGATTTCCCTCCAATAGTAGATATTGAAAGTGGGAGTACCAACTCTATTCCTAATGCAAGCACTATTCAAAAAAATTTACTAGCTTTTATTACCCATCTTGAAAATTTATCAGGAGTTCGCCCTATAATATATTCAAGCTATTATTATGCCAATGAATACTTAACTAATAAACTCTTTAGCAGATATCCTCTATGGGTAGCTGATTATGATTCTAAAATACAACCCAAAGTACCAAATGTATGGAAAGACAAAGGCTGGTTACTTTGGCAAAAAACCTCTTCTTTTAAAGTTAACTCAATTTTAACCGACTTAAACGTACTTAATCAAAAGAAAAATTAATGATTTTTAAAATCATTAGATGGATCAAAAAAAATTAAACTTAATTGCAAAATATTCCAAACACATAATGGACATAGCTCTAAAAAATGTGTTTATTCTCGTTAATACTTAATAAAAATACATAAATATTGAAAATGTCATGCAAATGCCGTAATAAAACCGTTATCAAATCAACGATTTATAACTAATTTTACATCAAAATTAAACTAGTATTAATCCATGACAAAAATTGGAAAAAGAATAAAAGAAACAAGAATAAAAAAAGGATTATCTCAAGAGACTTTAGCTGAATATGCTAAAATAAACCTAAGAACAGTACAACGAATTGAAAATAATGAAACTACACCAAGAGATAAAACTCTTAAATTAATTTTAAATGCATTAGATATTGAAATTATTAAACAAGAAAAAAATGTTTTTAATAAAGACTTAATTATCTTTTCATTTCTAACATTAACAATAATTATTGGGTCAATCCTAGGCTGGTATGAATTTATATCAAATTATGGAATAAATTATAAAACTAAAGGTCCGCAAATAATTACTGTTAATGGATGGCGTGGACACTTATCTATAAATAAATTTAATTTTAAATTTTATAACTGGTTGGTTAGTATTAGTGCTTTATCTATTGGATTAATATTAATAAGTGATTCATTGGGGATTATTAAAAAAAAGAAGAGATACATCTTAAGTCAATTGACATTCATTTTTTATTACTTATTTATCTTAATTGTTTTAACTGAAGAATTCTCTAAAAATTCTAAATATTTTGTTTTTAAGCCTGGATTATTCATTGTTATAATTAGTACTATTCTATTAACTATTCATTATTTAAAAAAGGTAGATAATTAAAATCTACTACTAACTTCATACCTACTAAACATTTTATTTTTTTTAAGTAAAAAAACAACTCCAAACTTTTAACTAATTTTTAAACTACTAAATCACTCTCTTTTATATATTTGCTGAAAACGAGAAAACATGAAATTAAAAATCACTTTTTTTATAACTATTTTTTTTATCGGGTTAGCTAGTGCTCAAACTAAAGTAGGTACTGTTAACAGCGATTTAATTATTGGTAAAATGCCTCAAATGAAAAGTGTTATAAAAAGACTTGAGAATTACAGTAAAGAATTAGACTCTTCTTTTCAAATAAAAGCTAAAACCTATCAATCAAAAATAGAAGCTTTTAAAAAAGTAGAAAAAACCATTACTGATAATGACAGAAAGACAAAAATTCAAGAATTAGCAGCTATAGAACAAGATATGGCAAAGTTCCGTAAAAACGGTAGTACTATGATGCAACTTCGCCGTGATGAATATATGCGCCCACTATATAGAAAGTTAAATGAGATTGTTAAAGAAGTAGCTAAAGCTAATGGTTATAGTCAAGTTTTAACCACTAATGGAAATGAATTTGCTTATATTGATGATCGTTATGACATTACTAAATTAGTATTAAGTAAATTAGGCATTAAAGAATAATTTTATGCATCAAAAATCGAAAGATTTGCAATTACAATACGAAGGATTTATACAAACACCTTTTCTATGGCATGGAAAAGGTGTTTTTGATTTGATGCAGTTTGAAAGTAATACTTCTAACACAAGTTCTTTTTCTGCTACCATTGAAAAGAAACTTAGGCTCGGTAAATTAGTAGAACGGTTTGTTTCTTTCGAGTTAAAACAGAAAGACTCAATTCAAATACTTGCAGAAAATATTCAAATACAACGAGAAAAAATTACCCTTGGAGAATTAGATTGTTTACTTACTCAAAATAACACTCCTATTCATTTAGAAGTAATATATAAATTCTATTTATATGACTCTTCTCAAGGATCGAGTGACATTTACCATTGGATTGGCCCTAACAGAAACGATTCTTTACATCAAAAACTAACAAAACTCAAAGAAAAACAACTACCTCTACTCTACTCTGAAGAGTGTAAAAAATATTTAGCTCAATTAAGTCTACCTATCAATCAAATTAAACAGCAAATTTATTTTAAAGCGCAACTATTTGTTCCTATTAAAGACATAAAGAAAGAATATTTACTAATAAACAATCAGTGTATTAAAGGTTTTTATTGTTCTACAAAAGAACTAACTCAATTTTCAGATTGTAAATTTTTTATTCCCAAAAAACACGATTGGCTTATTATACCTCATACGAATGTTAATTGGCATACATACTCGTCATTTTTACAAGAACTAACAATATTTATGTCAGAACAAAACTCACCTCTTTGTTGGTTAAAAAAAAGTAATGGTGAATTAATTAAATTTTTTGTGGTTTGGTGGTAACTTTAAGTTTTGCTATTCTTTTCCTTGAAGTAATAAAGTAAACTCCAGTTAGTAATATAATAGAAGCAACTATTGATTGTGTTGTTAATTCTTCATCTAGAAAATACCATCCTAAAAACAATGCTATAACTGGATTCACGTATGCTGATGTTGCTACTTTTTCTGTAGAAACAGATTTTAATAAATAATTAAATGCCGTAAATGCTACAATACCTCCAAATATAATAAGCAGCACCATTGATATTTGAGTTTTAAAGGTCCAGTTGGTAGGCGGATTCCAAGTTTCACCAAATACTAAACTAGCTACAAATAATAAAAAACCAGCTATCAACATTTGATATCCAGTGCTTACAAAAAAGTTTTTAGGTAAATCTGCTTTAGAAACAAAAACACTACCATAACTCCAACTAAGTACACAGCTAAAAATCATAAAAATCCCCAAAATACTTCCTTCTGTATTTGAAACCTCTTGTTGACTTACCAATAGATACATACCTAAAACCCCTAAACCAACCCCTATAATTGATTTTCTTTGCATTTTTTTACCATCAATTAAGCGCATTAAAAACAACACAAATAACGGCTGTGTTGAAGCCAATAAAGCAGCAAAACCACTATCTACATATCTTAACGCCCAAACAAAAACACCGTTTCCATACACTAAAAAAAGAAAACCAGCTATAGTTGAGTTTAGAAATTGGCTTCTTGTTATTTTCAATGGTTTTTTCATAGCTTTCGCTATAATCATAATTAATATACCTGCTGAAGTAAAACGCATAGAACCTAATAAAAAAGGCGGTATTTCAGCTACAGCAATTTTATTAAACAAATAAGTAGATCCCCAAATTACATAAATTGAGAAAAACGCTAGTATTATTAATAATGTTGATTTTTTCATGAAGTTATTGTTACGTAGATAAATGTACTGCTTTATTTACTTTAATCCTTAGATTTTTTTTATTCACTTATTAAAATTAATCATTCATCTACACTTTTGGTTCCTTTAACTAAAAAGCAATTCTTTTAGTACATATTTATAATATCTTTAAACTATAATTTAAAATTTAATTTTCATTTTTAGTAAATAAATTAGTAGTTAGTTTGAAAAAAAAAGAGGTAATCCGGGGGGACTGCCTCTTTTTAATTTTAACTTTTACAAGCTAATCATATAGCGATTTATTATAAGGTAAATATCTTCGCTTCTTTATTCATTTTGTGAATTTATTTTAATATATTCTATATCTCTTGTGTTTTTTTGTACTGATATAGCAGCAAAAAGACTTAAAGTAAAAGACATACCATAGAATCCTTTCTCACTCAACAATAACTCAGCGTTCCAAAGTCCAATCACCAATAAAACAATAGAAGTAATAGTTGTAAACCAACTCATCCCATAATATATCTCAGTCACTTTAACCCCTTCTAACTTATCTCTTACAGATTTTTGTACAGAAATAACAGAGAAAAGAGCAAACAATAATACTGTAAAATAATACCCCTTTTCATTCAACTTCATATCAGCATTCCATAACCCAATACAATAAGCAGAAATACCTATTAATAATACTGACCAAGAAGCACCGATAAAAGCTGATGTTGGCTTTTGATTAAATACCTCATTTATTTTCTCTTTCTTTCTTTTTGTTTTGTTTTTATCTTCAAAACCTTCTACTTGATTGTTCATGTTTTTTATTTTTAAATATGCTACAAAAATGATAATTGATCTAATTATAAAAAAAACATAATTACACAAAAACTAATGATATATTCTACATAAAAATTACAATTAACCTTATATTTACAGAGAAAAGTAAAAATTAAACCAACTATATAATGTCTAACATCGAAATAATAATTTCTTCTTTCTCTACCGATGAACAGCAAAAATTTATTATTTTTTTAGAAAAAAAGAACAAGAGAAAAGACACTAAGAATGTTGATTTGTTTAAACTCATCTTAAAAGGTGAAACTTCTACAAAGATTATTTGTGAAACATTATATGGTGGCTTAAAAAAAGATGCTTATTATACACTTAAACAAAGATTATACAACTCTTTAATTGATTTTATTGCCGCCAATAAATTACAAGGTGAGAATTCAACTGACATACAATTAGTAAAATATATTTTAGTAGCTAGAGATTTCTTTATGCATAAAAATTATAAAGCAGCATATAAAATACTAGATAAAGCAGAACTAGTAGCAAGAGAGTTTCAACTTTTTACAATTTTAACTGAAATATATCACACTAAAATACAATACGCATACACAATTCCAACCATTAACATTAATGAAATAATTGATTCCTTTAAAGAGAACCAGAAAAATCAGCTTCTTCAAGAAGAGTTAAATATAGTATATGCTAAAATTAGACAAAATTTAAAAAAAGTTAATCAGAAAAATGGAAACCTTCTAGACTTTCAAACAATAACTAGTTCTATTTTTAAAGAGCATAATATTAGTATTAACGACTCAATGTCATTTAAATCATTATATCAACTAATAACTATAGTTAGCATTTCTGCTTTTGCTACTAAAGATTTTATATCAGTAGAATCATTTTTAATAAGTACTTATAAAAAACTAGAAAACAAAAAAGAAAATAATAAACAACTATTTTATCATATCAGAATACTTTACCTAATAGCAAATACTTTATTTAGAAATAAAAATTTTGAAAAATCTATTTATTATTTAAATCTCATGCATACTTATATGCTATTAAACAAAAAAAAGTACTACAACAATTTTAAGTTTAACTATTTACTTCTTTTTGCTTTAAACAAGAATTACACTAATAATCAAAGTGAAGCCATACAAATCTTAGAGAATGTCATCACCAAAAAAAATATCGAAACTAAAACTGCCTTAGATGTTCATCTAAGTCTGATCATGTTTTATTTTCAAAACAATCAACTAAAAAAAGCAAGTCAATTATTTTCAAAATTCTACCACTCTGATAAATGGTATATTGATAAAAATGGAATTGAATGGACAATAAAGAAAAACCTAATCGAAATCTTATTACACCTAGAATTAAGAAACATTGATGTATTTGAATCAAGACTATTAAGTTTCAAAAGAAAACATTATACTTATTTAAAAAACATACAACAGTTTAGAGTTATCAATTTTTTAAAACTTGTAGAAGTTTATTATAAAAACCCCCAAATTATTACTACAAAAGATTTTTTTAATAAAGTTGAAAGTTCATTTGAGTTTATTGGAGCTAAACAAGAAGATATTTTTGTTATGAGCTTCTATGCTTGGCTAAAAAGTAAAATGAACCAACAACCTATATTTATTAGTACTCTAAATTTAATTGAACAAATTAAACTAGAATAGTTGATTATAATAATGTTTCTAAATAATGCTTTTCAATAGCATAGGTATTTTTTAAACTTGATATTTTAGATTCTATCTTAGAACTATCAATCTTTTTAGATGATTTACTCCCTACTAACATTACATTTTTACGTGTATGTTCATTGCTTATAAATTCAAATACTTTAGTATTATAATTATTTTTCTCTAAAATTAACGCACGAATTGTGTCAGTTACCATTTCAAATTGACGCTCTTTAAATATTCCATATTTTAAAAGTGGACTTTCTTGTTCTTTACCTTTAACTTGTTGGCGAATTTGTTTATGACAACACGGTGCGCATATAATTAATTCAGCCTTTGCTGACAACCCTTTATAAATAGCATCATCAGTTGCTGTATCACAAGCATGTAACGCTATTAAAATATCAATTTTATTATTGTCATACTCCTGAATTGGTTGTGCTACAAATGATAAATTTTTAAATTCACTCTTCCTTGCTACATCATTACAATAATTAACTAATTCATTACGTAACTCTATTCCTGTAACAGTAGCATTAAACTTTTTCTGATTCACTAAATAATCATACAAAGCAAATGTTAAATACCCTTTACCTGAACCCATATCAACAATATTAATATGCTTTGGTAATTTAGTTGACTTTAAAAGTCCTTCAATAATTTCTAAATATTTATTTATCTGACGATACTTGTCTGCCATTTTATGAATGACCTTCCCTTCTTTATCAGTTATACCTAAATACTGTAAATACTTACCTGCCTCTGCTAGACGCTCTTTCGGTTTATCGTGAGTATCTGGTAACTTATTTTTAAAACTTGGGGCATTAAGTTTATATGAAACTTTTTTCTTTTTAGAAATAAAAACTAATAAATCATTTTTTAAAGTAAATAACGTTGCAGCTCTAAAATTATCTAATAATAAAATTTCTAATTCAGACAAAGCTTCAGTTATTGTATAGTTTTTCACTTTATCATTTGTAGTATAATGATATGTGAATTGTAAAACTTCTGCACCTTTTATTTTTACTAATCTTATATATACATTTGGTAACCCATCACTCTTCTTTATTGGTTTACTTAAAGTCATTTTTACAAAATTAGCATTTAAAATGCTTTGACTTAAAGTATCTCTTAATTGTTGAAATTCATTCATGATGCAAAAATAGTTAATATGTTTCTAATTAAACACCAGACAAGGACACTAAAAATAAGGTTATATTTACTTACTAAATAAAAAGAAAATCATGAACGATATTGGCTGTGTTATTTATACCGAAACAAAATCTGGTATTAAAGCTGAATGGATTTTTTCTGAGAATAAAAATATCAATAAAGGATTTGGTATTGGTACACGAATAACCAAACTAAACACCTTAAATAGGTTTGAAGGTACTTTTGAAATTGAATATACAGATATAAACGGAGTCAAATCACCAAAATTAGAGTTAGTTATTTCTTTTCAAGCTGGGTACTATTATTTAACATGGATAAATAATAATACTACAACTGATATTGGGATAGGTTTACTAAATGATGGTAAATTAAGTGTTGGCTACCGCCAATGGGGAAAAAGTTTAAAATAATAAAGTATAAATACACTTTATGAATACTGAATTAAATTCAATCTTGAATAAAGCTAGCATTAAATTAATTGAAAATCAAAAAGAATTAATAATCAAATCTGTATTTAAAGTTTCAAATAAATCTAATATTGGTGTTCTTTTAATTTTTTTGGGGGGCATATTTATAATATATGTTTCAATTTTTAAATCTACAGACTGGTTTTCAATAATATTAGGAGGTTTATTAGGAGGAATAATGTTTATTATTTCTCTATTAACTCTTATTGATCAAACTTCTAATTATATTAAAATTACAAAAGAAGAAATTAAATTTAACCATAAATTAAAAACTCAATGTTTTACTTTAAATTCTAACATAAAAATAAAAATGACTCAATATCGTGAGTACACTAAATCAAAAACAAACACTTACTACCAAAATATAACTTTATATTTAATAAACTCAAAATCTAAAATTGAAATATTCAGTTTTTTAATTGAGGGAAAAGATGGAAAGGAAGCAAAGAAACTAGGTAGGATAATTGTTCAGAAATTAAATAATAGAATGACAAGCTTAAAAAAAGCATAAAAATATTTACGCTAATTTATCAACTGTTAATATATAACTAAACGTCTTAAAAATTATTTAAAAAATTTCTAATTAACGTATCTTGCAAACCTATCTTAAGATAACAATTATGCAAGACAATAAAATGCTAAATTATATTAAAGATGTAGTAGAAAACATGCCTACTGATTGGCTTAATTTAACTACACATCGACTAGATATTTACGAAGAAAAATTAGCTAAAACTCAATTTTTAGAACAATTTGAGGCTTTATATGAAAAAAACGACGCGAACTCAATAGCTTTAAGCGAGCTACCAACTGCTTTTGATTATATACGCTTAGGTCATCCTTTATCTTGCTTACTTGAATGGGCTATTGCAAACCTAAATAATTTAGATGCTGAAAATGTTATTTCTTTTTCATCTAAAACTATTCCTGTTTTAGCTGTTCTAAGAAAAAACTTATTAGCAAAAAAAAATACTCGAATAATTTACACTGGTAAACTACCAGATTTTTTTGATACTGAAATAGTAAAAGATATATATGGCTATCAATTTGAGTTGATAAAAGTTGAAAATATTAACGAAGTGTTAGAGTTTAATGGAAGTACTATTTTTATTTCTCAACAAAACAAAATATGTGATTTCAATCTTACTTCTAATATTGACTTCTTTATTAACATCGATGATAATTTAGGAAGCATTTTAGTTGTAAATGGCAATGATAACAAAAGTTATATTTCAGAAATTCAACATGTTCGAAGAAGAGAAACTATAGCTATGACACCTGCTAATACTCTTCATGCTTTAAAGTCTCTTTTAAACCTAAAAATACCTAGCAATAATGCAAACAACATTGATATAGCTAAATCAAGTGTTTTAAGCTCAATTAAAGAAATTACCGGAGCAAACACCAAAGCTGTTGTTGCTTCAAGTGGTCTTTCTATGCAATATGCTATTGTAATGGGACTAATTCATGACGCTGTTGAAAATCATAAAGGAAAAGCTATTAAAATAATTGTACCTCCAAATTGTTATGGAGGTACTAATGATCAAGCTAGAAGAGTTGCTACATGTATAAATAATGTTGAAGTAATGGACTTACCTGTTGATGGTGGTAATGACATGGTTAAAAGTATTGATATTGTTTTAGAAGAAATTGCAAACCAAAACGCTGTTCCTTATATAATAGCAGAGATCCCTACAAACCCTAGAGTTGAAGTACCTGATTTATTAGAATTGAAAAATGTTTTAAATAAAAAACGAACTACATCAACTGGTGAGACTGCTATTGATCCTGTTTTTATTTTAGATCAAACATTTTGCCCAAACACTCATTTTTTAGGTGAAAACGAGATACTTGCATCTACCAAAACTATATCATATGTTAGCGGATCTAAATTCCCTAGTGGTGGTCAATGTACAGCTGGATATTGTGTTGCTAATAAAAAATCGGAAGCTTTAATGGAAAAAATAGATTTTCATTTACGCCTTTGTGATAATGAAGCTACAAACCTTCAAATGGAAATCTTAGCAAAACAATTGCCATCTATGAATCAAAGAATTCATGATGCTTATAAATATACTCGTGAATTTGTAAACTTCATAAAAGAAAATCTACCAGATGCAAAAATAAATTTTGTGTCAGAAGAATTAGCAAAAAGTGGATTTACCCCTTCTGTTTTTTCATTAGATCTTCCAACAAAAGGAAATACTGATGAAGAAAGAGAAACTTACAAAAGGGCTTTAAATCTTAAATTAATAAATTTAATGATCACTGAAATCCCTAATGAAAGTAAATTTTGTGTAAGTTATGGTCAATTAAAAGGATGCTACTGGACAATACCTGCAACCTCAACTCAAGGGACAACTAAAGAAGGAGACAAAGACTATATTGTTCGTGTTGCACTTTCATCTAATTTAGATTTTGAACGTCATAAAAAAGTTTTTTTAGATTTTGTTAACCAAATCTAAATCTTACATATTATCATTTCACAAAAAAACTGTCTAAAAAATTATTTTTAGACAGTTTTTAATCCCTAAATATTAAATTACTACAAATCTAGTTTGCAGGCAAAAGAACACTATCAACTACATGAATTACTCCATTTGCTCCCTGTACATCAGTTGAAGATATAACTACTGATTGATTGCTAGTTGTTTTCAATTTTGCACCACTTGACAAGTCAACCGTTATTTTGTCTCCTGATAGCATTGTTACCTCTTGATTATTAGTTAATTGTTTAGACTGAACATTTGCTCCATTAACAACATGATATTTTAATACAGCATCAAGGGTAGCTATTGGAATATCCCCAATAGAATTCCAAGATGAGTTACTAGCTAGTAATTCTTCAAAAGCTCTGTTGGTAGGAGCAAAAACTGTAAAAGGACCGTCTCCTTTTAAAACAGATACAAAATCAGTTGTATGCCTACTATCCGTTAAAGCAGTTACTAAATTAGTAAAACCTGAATTATTTAATGCTAATGTAACAACATTTGGAGGTAACATTACTTTATCAATAATATGTACTACTCCATTTCTAGCTTCCACATCTACTGTAACAGGTTTTGAATCTCCATTAAATTCAACACCTCCAGTTGTTTCAACTTGTAATGATAAACTTTCATCATTCGGACCAGTAGCCAATGTATTTACATAAACATTTGATAGATCTGTTGATTTAACTTTTGAGGTTAATACATGAAACATTAATACAGTTTTTAAGGTTTCAACAGGAATATCATCCAATGAATTCCAACTACTGTTAGAATCTAACAATGCTTGAAAAGCATCATTTGTAGGAGCAAATACGGTAAATGGGCCATCAGCTTTTAATGCATCAACCAACCCTGCCTTTTGAACAGCAGAAACTAAAGTACTTAATGTTGAAGTTACAGATGCTAATTCAACAATATCTTTTTGTTTTTCATAAATTACATCATCATCGCTACATGAAGTAAAAGATGAAAGACACAATAATAAACTAAGTGTTAGAACAGTTTTAAAATTTTTAGTAAACATTTCTAATAGATTTTACATTAATACCTACTCTTTTTTTTATGTCTTTTTTCGGTTAATTTAGACATTGTTTAGTATTTATACAAAAAAGCTAAACAAAATTGATTTAGCTAAAAAAATAACGCTTTGATTAAGATTTTTAAAAGCGTTATCCAAATATACGATTTTTTGTTTAACAAACAAGAAAAAAAGTTAAACATTAATTTCTTTTCTTCAAAACATCTTCAATTTCGAGTAATGTAAAACCTTTTGCCTTTAATAAAATTACAAAGTGATATAGTAAATCAGCCGCTTCATTTTTAAACAAACTATCATTATCATCTTTTGCTTCAATAACAAGCTCTACAGCTTCTTCTCCTACTTTTTGAGCTACCTTATTAATACCTCTTTTAAACAACTTATTAGTATATGACGTTTCTATATCATTATCTATACGATTACTTACAATTCTTTCTAATTCATATAAAAAGCCTTTTGACGTTTCTTCAGCAAAACATGAAGTCGTTCCTTTATGACAAGTTGGCCCCTCTGGCACAACTTTTATTAAAATGGTATCATTATCACAGTCAATTTGAATATCTTTTACTAATAAAAAGTTACCAGATTCTTCTCCTTTAGTCCATAATCTATTTTTACTTCTACTAAAAAATGTAACTTTTTTTTCTTTCTTAGTTTTCAAAAAAGCTTCTTTATTCATATACCCCAGCATTAAAACTTGTAATGTGGAATTATTTTGGATTATAACTGGAACTAATCCATCTCCTTTTGTAAAATCTATATTCATCGTACTGGTATATTTTGTTTTTTTAAATATTGTTTAAGTTTTGGCACTGGTATTTCTTCAAAATGAAAAATACTGGCAGCTAATCCTGCACTAGCTTCAGTTTTTGTAAACACATCTTTAAAGTGCTCTTCTTTTCCTGCTCCTCCTGAAGCAATAACAGGAATATTAACAGCTTTACTAACTGAATTTGTTATATCAATTGAAAATCCGGCTTTAGTTCCATCACTATTCATTGAGGTTAGTAAAATTTCTCCGGCTCCAAGTTTTTCTATTTCTTTACTCCAAGAAATTGTTTCTAATTCAGTTTCATTTCTACCTCCTTTTGTAAATACTTTCCATTGTTCATTTACATATTTAGTATCAATAGCAACAACTACAAATTGACTTCCGAAACGGTTTTTTAAATCTGTAATTAATTGTGGGTTTTTAACTGCGGATGAATTTACACTCACTTTATCAGCACCTGCTTTAATTAAAACTAACGCATCATCTACTGAACTTATTCCTCCACCTACAGTAAAAGGAATATTAATTTCTTCAGCAATACGTTCAACTAATTCTACTAATGTTTTACGATTTTCAACGGTAGCTGTAATATCTAAAAACACTAACTCATCTGCACCATCTTTTACATATTGCTTCGCTAATTCAATAGGATCTCCAGCATCTTTAATATCTATAAAGTTGACTCCTTTCACTGTTCTACCATTCTTAATATCTAAGCATGGTATAATTCGTTTTTTTAACATAATTGCTCTAATTCTTTTAAGGTTATGTACCCCTCATAAATTGCTTTTCCTAAAATAGCCCCTTCACATTTCATTTCTTTTAATACTAATAAATCATTAATAGATGAAACTCCTCCACTTGCTATTAGATTGACATTCGTTTCTTTTATTATTTCTTTATACAAAACATTAGAAGTTCCCTGTAACATTCCGTCTTTAGCAACATCAGTACAAATGACATTCTTCATTCCTATTTCCTCATATTCTTTAATAAAATCAACAACATCTACCTCTGAAGTTTCTAACCAACCATGTGTTGCTATTTTTCTATTTTTACAATCTGCTCCTAAAATAATTTTATCACTTCCGTATTTAGTTAACCATCCTATAAAAACATCTGGATTTTTAACAGCTATACTACCACCCGTTATTTGACTAGCTCCATTTTCAAAAGCTATACGTAAATCATCATCAGACTTTAATCCTCCTCCAAAATCTATTTTCAAATTAGTCTTTGTAGCTATTTGTTCTAAAATTTTATAGTTTACTATATGATTAGATTTTGCTCCATCTAAATCTACTAAATGTAAAAATTGAATGCCACTGTCTTCAAATTCTTTTGCTACCTCAACTGGGTTTTCATTGTATACTTTTTTTGTTGCATAATCTCCTTTTGTAAGACGTACACATTTTCCTTCAATAATATCTATAGCTGGTATAATTCTCATTTTTCTTTATTTAACGGTTATTTTTTAAATGTTTAGAAAGTTATTTAATAATTTTTCTCCAACGCTAGCTGATTTTTCGGGATGAAACTGCATTGCATAAAAATTATTCTTCTGCATTATAGAACTAAAAGGAAGTATGTAATTACAACTAGCAACTGTGTCACTACATACATCTGCATAATAACCATGTACATAATAAACATCATCTAATTCATTCAAATTTTCAACCACCTTAGATTCTTTTATTTCTGAAAAATTATTCCACCCCATATGAGGTACTTTTTTTAAAGGTGGAAATTGCTTTGTAACTGTATCAAAAATACCTAAACACTTAGTATTTCCTTCCTCAGAGAAAGTACACATAAGCTGTAATCCTAAACAAATACCAAGCACTGGCTGCTTTAAAGAAATTAAAACCTCATCTAATTTTCTTTCTTTTAAATACGCCATTGCAGAACTTGCCTCACCTACCCCAGGAAAAATAACTTTTTCAGCCTTTCTTATTTCTTCAGCATCATCAGTTATTATACTGGCAAAACCTAAACGCGTAATTGCATTTTGTACAGATCGTATATTACCTGCATTATATTTTATAATTGCTATCATATTAATTACAAAGTCCCTTTAGTTGAAGGTAAAATCATTTTACTAGTATCTCGTTTTACAGCTACTTTTATTGCCTTAGCAAAAGCTTTAAAAATTGCTTCTATTTTATGATGTTCATTAGTTCCTTCTGCTTTAATATTTAAGTTACATTTTGCTCCATCAGTAAATGATTTAAAGAAATGGATAAACATTTCAGTAGGCATTTTACCAACCATCTCTCTTTTAAACTCCGCTTCCCATACTAACCAATTTCTACCCCCGAAGTCTATAGCTACTTGTGCTAAACAATCATCCATGGGTAAACAAAAACCATAGCGTTCAATTCCTAGTTTATTCCCTAAAGCTTTATTAAAAACTTCACCTAAAGCTATAGCAGTATCTTCAATAGTATGGTGTTCATCTACTTCCAGGTCGCCAACAACATTTATATCTAAGTCCATTTGCCCATGACGTGCAATTTGATCAAGCATATGGTCAAAAAAAGCAATTCCAGTATCAATTTTACTTTTGCCTGTTCCGTCTAGGTTTAATTGAATATTAATTTTTGTTTCATTTGTATTTCTTACTACACTAGCTGTTCTTTCATCTAACTTTAAAAACTCATAAATAGCATTCCAATCATTACTTTCTAAAGCTATAAACTCATCTAAATCACTTCTTTTAACAGTAATTTCATCTGTACCTAAAAAAGTTTCATCATTTATATATATACCTTTAGCTCCTAGGTTTTTTGCTAATTCTACATCGGTTAAACGATCTCCAATTACAAATGAATTTGCTAAATCATATTCATCAGAAAAAAATTTAGTTAACAATCCTGTATTAGGTTTTCTGGTTGGTTGATTATCTTTAGCAAAAGTTCTATCAATAATTTCTTCTTTAAAAAGTATACCCTCATCCTTTAAAGTATTCATAACGAAATTATGAACAGGCCAAAAAGTATTTTCAGGATATACCTCAGTACCTAAGCCATCCTGGTTAGTTACTAAAACCAATTCAAAATCTAATTCAGAAGCAATTTTACTTAAACCTTGAAATACTTTAGGATAAAATTCTAATTTTTCAAATGAGTCAGTTTGTTCATCTGCTGGTTCTTTAATCAAAGTTCCATCTCTATCTATAAATAATATTTTTTTCATAATTGTTTTAATGCGTTTATTAACTTAGTATTTTCTTCTGCACTTCCTACGGTTATTCGTAAACAATTGGCTACTAAAGTATTTCTATTTCTTGTAATTATTTTCTGTTCTACTAAATTGGAATAAATAGTATTAGCATTAGTTACTTCAACCAAAATAAAATTAGCTTCTGATGGATATATTTTAGTTACTATTTTTAAATTACTAAATTCTTTTACTAATTTTTCCTTTTCATTGATAATAATATTTTTGTTTATCTCAAACTGTGCTATACTGTTTAACGACTCTAAAACAGCATTTTGATTTAATGTACTTACATTATAAGGTGGCTTTACTTTATTATATAAATTTATTATTTCAGAATTAGCATATGCTGCTCCTACTCTTACACCAGCTAAACCCCATGCCTTACTAAATGTTTGACTTATAATTAAATTTGGGGATGCTTCTAATTTAGTAATATAGGATGCTCTTGAACTAAAATCAATATATGCTTCATCAATAATCACCATTCCATTAAAGTTTTCAAGTATATATGTTATACTATCATCATTAAAACAGTTACCTGTAGGGTTATTTGGAGAACAAATGAAAATTAACTTTACTTCATCCATTTCTAAATAAGGCTGCAATTGATTTAAATTAATTTGAAAATCAGCTAAAAG
Source organism: Tenacibaculum sp. E3R01 (assembly GCF_003318185.1). NCBI lineage: Bacteria > Pseudomonadati > Bacteroidota > Flavobacteriia > Flavobacteriales > Flavobacteriaceae > Tenacibaculum > Tenacibaculum sp. E3R01. Next base: position 46,177 of record NZ_QOCC01000018.1, read on the forward strand.
TGGTTGTTTAATCAACTCTACATTATTAATAGCTGCAGATACATCATACATCCCATAAGTGGGAGAAAAAGTTAATGCTTTATCTTTTCCTGGTTCACAAAAAATTCTAAAAGCTAAATCGATTACTTCATCACTTCCATTACCAATAAAAATTTGTTCTGATTCAACATTTTTTAATTCAGATAATCGTTTTTTAACTTTAATTTGCTTTGGGTCTGGATACCTATTTAAGGTTCCAAATGGATTTTCATTCGCGTCTAAATAAACCTCTGCGACTCCTTTAAACTCATCTCTTGCAGATGAATACCCATTTAAGGCTTTAATATTGGTACGAACTATTTTTTCTAACTTAAACATTATCTATCTCTTTTAATCTTAGAGTTACTGCATTTTTATGTGCCTGTAAACCCTCTGCTTCTGCCATTAACTCTATTGTTTTACCTATATTTTGAATTCCTTCTTTAGTAATTTTTTGAAACGTAATACTTTTTGTAAAACTATCTAAATTAACTCCAGAATATGCTTTTGCAAACCCGTTAGTAGGTAAAGTATGATTAGTACCAGACGCATAATCGCCAGCACTTTCTGGGGTGTATTTACCTATAAAAACAGACCCTGCATTTACTATTTGATCTATAAAGAAATCATCATTTTTAGTTACTATTATCAAGTGTTCAGGGGCATAATCGTTTACAAAACTTATTACTTCATCCTCATTTTTAATCAATACTGATTTTGTGTTTTCTAATGCTTTTATTACAATTTCCTTCCTTGGTAATTTTGCTAATTGTTTTTCTATTTCTATTTCAACTTTAGAAAATAAGTCTAATGAATCTGACACTAAAACAACCTGACTATCTTCTCCATGTTCTGCTTGACTTAATAAATCTGAAGCAACAAAAGCCGCATCTGCTGAGTCGTCAGCTATTACTAATAATTCACTTGGTCCTGCTGGCATGTCAATTGCGACCCCAAATTTGGTTGATAACTGTTTTGCAACAGTTACGTATTGATTTCCTGGTCCAAAAATCTTAGACACTTTAGGTATTCTTTCTGTTCCAAACGTTAAACCAGCGATAGCTTGAATACCACCTACCTTAAAAATTTTAGTAACTCCTACTAATGATGCTGTATATAATATTACTGGATTAATTTTACCATCACGGTCCGGAGGCGAACACAAAACAATCTCTTTACAACCTGCTATTTTTGCAGGAACCGCTAACATTAAAACGGTAGAAAATAAAGGTGCAGTTCCTCCAGGAATGTATAGCCCTACTTTTTGAATAGCCCTTTTCTCTTGCCAGCATAAAACTCCTTCTACTGTTTCTACTTCAACTTTACCTGTTTTTTGAGCAGTATGAAAAGTCTCTATATTTCTTTTTGCATCTTGAATAGCATCCTTCAACTCTTTAGAAACTAACTTTTCAGCTTTTTCAATTTCATTTGAACTTACTTCTAATGTTTTTAATTCAACCTTATCAAATACCTGTGTGTATTTATTTATAATAGCGTCTCCGCCTTCTTTAACTTCTTTGAAAATTTGATTAACCGTTTGCTCTATATCCTCTACAGATTTTGTTGGTCTTTGCAATAATGATTTCCAATTATCTTTATTCAATTCTACTGCTTTCATCTGCTTTATTTTTAAACTACCATTTTTTCTATCGGACATACTAAAATACCTTCAGCTCCATTACTTTTTAGCTCATCTATAATTTCCCAAAATTGGTTTTTATCTAAAACTGAATGTACAGAACTCCATCCTTCTTCTGCTAATGGTAATACAGTTGGACTTCTCATTCCTGGTAAAATATCTATAATCTTTTCAAGCTTATCGTTTGGAGCATTTAATAAAATATATTTAGAGCGTCTTCCTTTTAAAACTGATTGAATTCTAAACTGTAATTTATTTAAAATATCTTGTTGAGCAACTTCTAATTTCGGAGAAACGGCTAATACTGCCTCTGATTTCAATATTACTTCTACCTCTTTTAAGTTATTTTTAAATAACGTAGATCCACTTGATACAATATCACATATTCCGTCTGCTAAACCTATATTAGGTGCTATTTCTACAGATCCGTTAATAATATGTAACTGTGAACTGATATTATTTTTTGCTAAATAATCTTGAACAGTTTTAGGGTAAGAAGTTGCTATTTTCTTGTTCTGAAAAAAAGACAATCCCTCATACTCTTCTCCTTTAGGTATAGCTAAAGAAACTTTGCATTTTGAAAAGCCCAATTTTTCTACAAACTGAATATCTTCTCCTTTTTCAACTAATAAATTTTCTCCTATTATTGCAGCATCAACTACCCCATCTTTTAAATACTGAGGTATGTCTCCATTACGCAAGTAAAAAATTTCTAATGAAAAATTACTTGACGATGCTTTTAATTGGTCTTTACCATTATCTATGGATATACCACAATCTTTTAGAAGTTGTAAGGAATCTTGATTTAATCTTCCTGATTTTTGAATTGCTATTCTTAATTTACTCATGTTGTTAGTTTATTTGTTTGAGTAAATCTTTTCGTGAAGATAATTTCCTTTTAATCAGAAATAAAAAACCCGTTTGATTTACTCAAACGGGTTTAAAATATATTTTGTTTTTATTCAATACATCTTCAGTTCGCTTGAGTGCAAATATGATAATGATGATGATGTAATTGAATAAAATTCATGTTCTTGTTTTTATTGATGCAAATATCTGTAATATTTTTTTGATTACACAAGTTATTTTTAATAAAAATTATATTTAAACATTTTTACTGTTTTTGTTTAAAAAAAATCTATAAATTTATTTTAAATATGATTTTAATAACTTATCAAAAACCTTGTCTTGTGGCCTTACAAATTCCGAATTTACAAACCTACCTTCTTTATCTATTAAAATAAACCTAGGAAGTGAATTAACAGAATATTTTTCTCCAAAAAGCTTAATGTTTTCGGGCCTTAAATGTAACACTTGATTTTGTTTATCTTTTATATCTATTAACCAATCTTCTTTATTAGAGTTATTGTTAATAGCTATAAATTGAATGGGCATATTTTTATATAAAAATGCTTTTCTTTCAAAATAAGGTTCTTGATCTTTACATGGCTTACACCAAGTTGCCCAACAATCTATTAGAATATATTTACCTTTAAAACTAGCTAAATTAAATTTAGTTCCTTCAGCGTTGTACGCAACAAAATCTGGAGCTTTTTCTCCTTTTGTTAATCTATTGTATTCATAATTATATTTTTGAAGTATTTTTTTATAACTTTTATTAGTAATTAAATTAAAATACTTTTTCATTAAAGAATCTCTTACTTTTATCTTATTAGATTCAAATAAAGATTTATTTAATTGTTGAAATAACATTCTATTTTTAAACTCTCCTTTTTCAAGTTTTTCTATTACAGAAAAAGCTTTCTTTTCACGTGAAATATTTCTATTGTCTTTTTGTATTAATTCATTTAAAACATACTTAAAATAACTTGAATTAGACAACATAACTTCATCCCTTAAGGATAGACTATTTTTAAGTTTTTTTATATCATCGCTAACTACATATTTTTTAAAAGGAAAAAGTGCTTTTCTTTTTTTTACAAACTTATTCCACAACGTTAAGTACCTTAATGTTGTTAATTTTTCTTTTCTTTTTATAAAATCAGCTCTTGAGCTTAAATTATCAACACTTGTATGTTTCCCTATTCTTTCTCTATTCTTTTTCCAATCCTTACTTATATTCTCCATATAATATTTCGCATTATCAATATATGCATTACCATATAACATACTTTCCCAAATAGCATAAGGATATTCATATTTATTTTCCATATTTTCAGAAATTCTAGTTCCTTTTACTCCAACTTTCACATATTGCTTTTTAAAAAATTTACAACTTAAATTAATACTATCGTTGTCTCCAAAAAAAACTTTTTGATAAACATACTTTTCATAATTTACTCTGTAGAAATCTGGTTTCAAACTTCGTTTAAATGAATGATAGAATTTATTATTCTCAACTTTTATTTTTGCTATTGTATCATCTAAAAATGGATTTAAAACATAAACATTTTCTATCTTTTCATCACTAAGTATCTGACCACAAATAACGGTTTTACTGTATGTTTTTTGTTGTTTTGGAGTTAACACCAAATAAATTAAAGGTAATATCACTATTAAAACACCTATAAAACTTAAGGCTTTCTTTTTTGAATTAAAAAATGCTTTTATAAAACTTTTAAAGTTATACCAATTATATCCAATATATAAAAATACTATGGTGTATAATAAACTTAATATTTCTAAATATGTGACCCAATAACCAAAATCACTTCCCTTTGGAAAACTACTAATTTGTATTAATGACTGGTAAGGATACCAATAATAAAATATTTTATATTTATTAAGTATCATTGGTACAAGAATAGCAATGAAACCAATTATCATAGGCCATATAAAACTTGAAATTAACACAGATACCCCATAATGAAAAGCAGATAAACATAAACTAATCATAAACAAACGAATGCCAATTTCAAAAAAATCTAAAAAAGGCATGATCACTATTTTATCTGAAGGAATTTCAAAAAACAAAGAAAGTAACCAGCCAAAAAGAAGTGATGATATTAATAAAGAAGCAATAGCTAATAAGTTACTAAAAATTAATAATAAATACTTAGAAAAGTAAATTGAAAACTTTGTTGTTGGTAAAGTCTCCATTAAACTCCACCCTTTGTTCTTATGATCTATTTGTGAAATTTTACTAGCACAGAAAACAATAAGTATAGGGAAGAAGAACATCGTAAACGGTGTTAAGCTATCTTGTAAATAATCTAAATAAAAGTTTTCTGGAATTTTTGTTTCATAGTCATCATTTTTTACAAAACGGATAGCTTTCACTATAAATAACAAAAATGGAAAAAACATTCCAAAAATAAAGCTTAAACTAAATATTCCTGAACGTTTTTTCTTAATTAATTCAACCTCTATTGCTTTTTTTATGTTTTTAAAAATCTTTTTCATTTTAAATAATTTTATTTTGTTAATGATAAAAACCATTCTTCTAACCCATCCACAATTTTAATTTCATAAACAGGAATATCATTCGTTATTAAAAACTTAGTTAAAACCGGTATCTCTTCTTTACTATTTAATTCAATCATAACACAATCATTATTTTCCTTTCTAACATCTTTATAGCTATTTTTTATCAACTCAATATTTGTACTTATATCTTTTGTTTTCACCAAAATTTTGTATTTTTTTGTTAGAGATTCAAGCTCTTCAATAGAACCTTCAAACTTTAACTCCCCTTTATCTATAATCCCAATGTGAGTACACATTTTTTCAATTTCAGAAAGTAAATGGCTAGAAATAAAAATTGTTGTTCCCTTTTCTTTATTTAACTTCACTAGTAACTCTCTTATCTCAGTTATTCCTGTTGGATCAAGCCCATTTACTGGCTCATCTAATAATAGAAGTTCAGGTTCGCCTAAAAGTGTCATAGCAATAGCTAAACGCTGTTTCATTCCTAAAGAATATTGTTTTACTTTTAAATGACCTTTATCACTTAAACCAACTAGCCCTAGAACTTCAGAAATTTTATCTTCAGAAACCTCTTTTAACTTTGTAATACACCTTAAGTTATCTATACCTGTTAAATGTAAATACAAACTTGGAGTTTCAACTAAAGCTCCTATTTTAGAAAAAATAAATGGAAATTGACTTTGTAATTCTTTTTCAAAGAGAAATACGTTTTTTTTAGAGCTAGAAAGTATACCTGTAAGCAACTGCATTGTAGTTGACTTACCTGCACCATTAGCCCCCAAAAAACCATAAATTGCACCTTTAGGTACATTTATATTTAAATTTTTTAAAGCTTTTTGTTTTTTTGAATACGAAAAGGATAAATTTTCAATTTTAATAGCGGTATTTTTCATTACTTATATTTTTTAACAAAAATATATAATATATATCACTATTATAGAAATTTAATATTTAACAATCCTTTTAACTACAACACACTCAACAAATCATAAATATTATCTTCTTTATCAAGCCCCATTTTTTTCTTAATTCGATACCTTGTTGTTTCAACACTTCTTGGCGACACATTTATAAGTTGAGCTACTTCTTTACTTTTTAAGTTTGAAATAATATATGTGCAATGCTTTAGATCATTTATTGACAAACTAGGGGTATGTTCTTTCAATTTATTAAAAAAATCAGGTCTAATTTTTTCAAACTGTATTTTAAAATCCTGCCAAAGTTCTTCTTCAGAAATCAAAGCTAAAAGTTTTTTATTTACTGTAATTAAATAACTAGAAGCGCTAGAATTATTTTCAGTATAAATTTCAATATCGTCAGTTATTTTTCTAATAGCATCATTGTAAGTATTTATTTTTAAAACTCTAGAGAAGGTAGCTTGCTCGTTTAATTTTAATAAGTTTTCTATTTCTTGTTTCTTATCAACTAAATCTTGATTTTTATTTTTTAGATTCAAAATTAAACTTTGTAAATCAGAGTTTAATTGTTTAATTCTATTATTTTTTTTCTTATTTTTTTTAATTAACCAATAAAGAACTAGTGTTAACAATAGAAAAGTTACAATTATCAAAACACTTACTAGTAACTGTTTATTCTGAGTATTTATTATAGCTTCTTTTTCTGATTTTAATTTACTTTCTAAATCTAATTCTTCTATAAACGACTTACTTAACTTACCTTCATTCTTCTCATTAGTTTGTCGCAAGTTTTGATTAACTTTTTTATACCTGTCTAAAGCTAAAGTATACTCTTTTTTAGATTCATATATTTTAGCATATGTTTCATTAATAAATCCATTTACATAACTATCATCTGGTGCTGCATATTTTTCAGCCTTCTGTAAGTTTTGAATTGCCTCTTCATTTTTATTCAATTCAAAACTATTATCAGCTATGAAATAATATAAACGACTAATACCAGCAACACGCTCTTTATCTTCATCAATTAACTTTAAGCAAGTTATTGCATACTCTGAAGATTTTCCCCAATTCTTCCTTTTCCTTTCATTTAATGTCAAATTATAATAAGAATCTATTTGTTGGGGAAGTTCATTTATTTTCACATAATTATTTATCGCTTTTTTATAAAATTCTTCAGCTTTTATATAATTCTTTTTTCCCATTGAGACACAAACACCTCTTGAGTTATAAATAGTACCTTTTAAAAGAATATCATTTGTTTTCTTAGCTAAATCAAATGATTTTAAAAAATAGGCATCAGCTTTTTCATACCTCTTCAAATAAAGATTACTTACTCCTTTTAAATAATAAATTTTACTATTTATAGAATCTTCTTTTATTACAAATTCATTTAATTTAATAAAACGCAATACGCTATCTAATAACCGCTCATTTTCATATTTTTGAAACAAATAATAACTGTGAACAATTTGTTCTTTATAATTATTAGGTTTTAACTGTTTATCAGAACTCTGTGCATTTAAGAAAAAACTACAAAAGCCAAAAAAACAGTACATAAAAGCAGTACTTATTTTCATTACGTCCAAATTCTATAAATAATTTTAGTTAAAATTTAAAGAAAACCCCTTATCCTTACTTTTTAAGTTCTATAAATATACATCAAAAATACTACATATGATAAAAAAACGATTATTTAAACACTTCAATTTATTAGTTATAACAAACTAATAAACAACAATAAAAAGCAATAAATCAAGGTTTTTAAACCTAAATTAAATATACTTCAAAAACACTACAATCAGTTTTTGTGCTAATTCAACTTATATATTTGATTAAAGATTTATTAATTTTCCCCTTGTTAATTCATCTATAATAAATTACCAAAAAGCAATTATAATATTACCTACTACATTGCATTTTTGGTAATTTTTTTATTTTTCACACAAACCTCACTTATTAATTTACACTACTATTTTTATTTTTTCTCTAGAGTAATTACCAACAAGCTTCAAAAAGAAAACAAAAAACTGATTTTCAAACACTTTAACTATTTCATTAAGTATAATTGTAGTATAAAAATATAACACATCAATACTACTACATAGCTGTAAAGCCTTGTTTTATCTAGTATATTTGTAAAGAATTTATTAATTGTTTCCCCTTTTTAGTAATTTCAATTATTAAGCTATCAAAACAATCATTCCCTTGAAAAATTAAAAAAATTTCATCCCTGTTTTTGATAGCTTTTTTATTTTTTACTATCACTTCTAAAACAATACAAGTTTTTAAACTTACAAAGAGTCGTCTTTTCAATATTTATAATTGAATAAAACTTCTATAATTAACTAACGCTGTAAACAGCTGTAAACAAAAAAAAACACCTTAAAAAGGTGCTTTTTTATTCAATAAAAGTTTTTTTAAATACTAATTTTCTTTAAACTAGGTGTTTTCTCAACAAAACCTTCTAAAACTTTAAAAAAGTTTAGTATATCTTCCTTCTCATTATTTGCATTAATCGTAACTAACCTAATGAAAGTATTTTCTTCAAAAGAACCAAAGCCAACAACAGTTACTTGATGTTCATACAATGCAGTACAAAGCTCAGTAGGATCAATATTTTTGTAATTAAAACAAATAGATATTGAATCATCAAAACTATATAATGTATAATCAGAATTATTTCTAATATAATCAAGAGCAACATTAGCTAGTTCAAATTGCTTATCTACAATATTTCTTAACCCTTTTCCTCCTACAGATTTCCATAATGTCCAAAATTTTAAAGCATCATTTCTTCTACCACATTGAAAGGACGTTTTACCTAAATTAAAATCATCGCCATCAGTTTGATACAAATAATCAGCATCATTACTAAATGAATCGTACAACTGCCTTTTATCATTTACTAAGATAATTGAACAAGTTAACGGTGTACCAAGCATTTTATGCGCATTGTAACTAAAAGAGTTTGATCTTTCTACTCCCTTTAAAAGATGTTTATATTTTTCGCTAAAAATTACACTTCCACAATAAGCACCATCTACATGAAGCCACATTTTATACTTTTCTGTAATATTAGCAATTTCATCAATTGGATCAAAAGCACCTAATACTGTTGTACCTGCCGTAGCATTAACATAGGTAGGTATAAATCCTTTATTTATATCTTTAATAATTTGCTCTTCTAACAATTCTGGAATCATTCTTCCTTTAGAATCAGCTTTAATATATCGAATATTATTTCTTCCTATTCCTGTAAAACTAACATTCTTTGAATTCGAATAATGAGACTCCTTTGATGTATAAACAGTTAATGGCTTAGACATTCCTTCTAATCTACATTTGGGATCTTTAGCATCACGTGCCATTACCAACGCCATATAATTGCTCATTGAACCTCCTGTTGGAAATGTACCATTACTTTTAGATCCATACCCTATTAAATCACAAGATTGTCTAATAATTTCTTGTTCAATACCAACTTGAGGACCTGCCACTTTGTATGTATACATACTATTATTAAGCATTACTGCTAATAAATCACCTAGAATTGCTTTACTTTGCCTTCCTCCAAAAAGTTGATTAAAAAACAATTTAGTTGCTGTTTTTGGAGTTGAAACAAGAATTTGACGTAATAACGTTTTAAATTCATCATCTATCATTCCTGAATCATTAAGAGATAAATCAATTGAATCGTATAATTTTTTTGCGTCAATTCTCTCAGCAACAGGACTACTTTCCTCTTCTTTAATAAGAGTTTCTACTAGCTCATTAAATAAAGTTAAATCATTATTTATATTAGACATTTTTACTCTTTTTAAATTTTATTATTAATTAAACTGTCGTATTATAAGTTAAAAATCTACTTATAAAAGTTTTTGTTTTTTCATCATAAGCTCTACATTCACGAATTGGCTTTGCATATAAATGAAGTGACATACTTCTTTGTTTAGAAACATTTTCCAAGCTATGAAATCCCATAAAATCTTTCATGTAAGTAACTTCATTAGGTTTAGAAACTGTTGATTTAATAGCATATAACTCTCCTTCTTCATTCTCTTTATATATAACCTCTCTAAATTCACCATCAATAACTTTCACCCAACACTCTTCACCTCCATGATCGTGTATTGGAGTAGCATGTCCTTCACACCAACAAATTAATATCAGTTCAAAATTTTCATTATTAATGATGCAATTTCTAGTATAACACTCGTTAGACCAGGAACTATATTTATCAAATGCGTTCGGTTTAAATTTTATGGATTGTATTATGTGACTAAAAGTCGTCCTCTCTCCCTCAGTGAGAGCAGTAATTAATTCATCTAATGATTGTGGTACTTTTGGAGTGTGTTCGCTAGAATTCAAATAGGTTTCTACTTTTGGGGTTCATTTAATTTACAAATTCAAGGTCATTCCTTAAATCCAACTAAATAATTTAATATGATTAATTCAATCATGCTAAGTTTAACAAATATAGCCAATTTTATGATTTTTATTAATTTTTTAGCTTAAAATATATAAAAAAACACCAATTCTGATCATTTTTTGAGTACTTTTCAAAACCTTTAAAATATTTTTAATAAACTCATAAGTTATTTATGCACATAAAAGTATACAACTAACCAAAAATTAAACCATTATGCAAGACCCAAATTTAACAATCAAGATAGCTGTATTAATAGTCTATGTTGGAATACTTTTTTTAATTGGAATATTTGCCTCAAAACGAATAAAAAGTATGAGTGACTATTATGTAGGTGGAAAAAACATGGGCTTTTGGGCTGTTGCTTTTTCTGCAAGAGCAACTGGTGAATCTGGTTGGTTACTCATTGGTTTAACTGGAATGGGTGCTATGGCAGGATATTCTGGATACTGGGTTGTTGTTGGTGAATTATTAGGCGTATTTGTTTCTTGGCAGTTTATGGCTAAACGTTTCAAGAAAAGATCAGATTCCTATGGAGCAATTACTATCCCTGATTATCTTCATAGTCATTTTAAATCAACAACTCAAACACTACGAATTTTAGCCGCATCAGTATTAGTAATTTTTATAGTTATATATGTTGCTTCTCAAATAGATGTTACAGGAGTTGCTTTTAGATCTATGCTAGGAATTGATTATAAAATAGGGGCTTTAATTGGATTTTTAATAGTACTTGCTTATATATTTATTGGGGGGTTTGTTGCCGCAGTTTGGTCAGATTTATTCCAAGGATTACTCATGTTCTTTGGTCTCGTTTTATTACCAATAGTAGTTTGGTTTTCTATGGATCACGGAACTGGAGTTACTAATAGTTTAAATGCTATAGACCCAACATTAACACAAATAATGGGAAGAAGTGAAGATGGATGGATGAATCTTTTTACAATTTTAGGGTTTTCTATGATTGGTTTAGGTTTTCTTGGTTCCCCTCAGGTTTACGTCCGATTTATGTCTATAAAAAACAAAAAAGAAATAGATAAAGGTAAATGGATTGCTGTTATATTTACATTGTTAACTGATGCAGCGGCAGTAACTATAGGAATTCTTGCTCGTATTTATTTTACAAAGGAAGGACAAGATCCTGAAGCCATTCTAGGAAATAACGGTGAAGATGTATTAAGCATGATTACTGAAAGCTTTTTACCCACAATACTGGTTGCTGTTTTTATCGCAATCGTTTTATCTGCAATAATGTCTACTATCGATTCGCTTTTAATTTTAGCATCAAGTGCTATTACAAGAGATTTTTATCAAAAAATATTTCGTCCAGATATAAAAGATGAAAATCTTACAAAAATATCAAGAACTTCAACTATTATAATGGCATTTACAGCATTAATAATTGCTATTATAATGAATTACCTATCGCCTGACAGACAAATATTCTGGGTAATCATTTTCGGTTGGTCTGGTATAGCAGCTACTTTTTGCCCAGTTATTATTCTCTCTCTTTTTTGGAAAGGTTATTCAGAAAAAGGGGCTATTGCTTCCATGGTATCAGGCTTTATAGCTGTAATACTATTTAATTTTGTTTTTAAAGAATTAGAAAATATAGGTGAGTACTTTGTTGCTCTTGACGTACTTGCTCCTTCTTTTCTAGTTTCAATGATTATTGGTATTATTGTATCAAAAATATTTCCTCCAAGAGCAGAAGCTATTAAAATGATTGATGAAATTGATTCAAAACCTGAAAAATAACACCTTATACTTTATCATATAAAAGCATAAAAAAAGCTCAAGTTAATAACTTGAGCTTTTTTAAACTATTTAAAAACCAAATTATGGTCTATATGTTATTTTACGCATACGTAAGCTCTCAGGAGTAACCTCTAAATATTCATCTCCCTTAATATACTCCATACATTCTTCTAAAGAGAAATCAATTTTTGGAGCAATTTTAACACTATCGTCAGTTCCAGAAGAACGTACGTTTGTTAATTTTTTCCCTTTAATTAAATTCACTCCCATATCATCAGACTTAGCATTCTCTCCTACTACCTGACCAATATATATTTCTTGGTTAGGATCAATAAAAAATCTACCTCTATCTTGTAATCTATCAATTGCATATGCAGTTGCTTTACCTGCTGCAGAAGAAACTATCGCTCCTTTTATATCTTCAGTAAAATCACCTTTAAAAGGTCCATACTCACTAAATCTATGGTTAATAATAGCCTGACCAGCAGTAGCAGTTAATATTTTATTACGTAAACCTATTAATCCTCTTGAAGGAATAGTAAATTCTAAGTGTTGTAAATCTCCTTTAGGCTCCATTACTAATAAATCACCTTTTCTAAGAGATACTAAATTAATAGCTTTAGATGCAACATCTTCAGGAACATCAATAGATAATGTTTCATAAGGCTCACATTTAACACCATCAATTTCTTTTAAAATTACTTGAGGACGACCTACTTGTAATTCATACCCTTCACGACGCATTGTTTCTATCAATACAGATAAATGTAGTACTCCACGACCAAAAACATTAAATTTGTCTTCAGAATCAGTAGTATCAACACGTAATGCTAAGTTTTTTTCCATTTCTTTAAATAAACGATCACGTAAGTGACGAGAAGTAACAAATTTTCCTTCTTTACCAAAGAATGGTGAATTATTAATAGTAAACAACATACTCATTGTAGGTTGATCTACTTCAATTCTAGGTAATGCTTCTGGCGCTTCAATATCAGCAATAGTATCACCAATTTCAAAATCATCAATACCTGTTACAGCACAAATATCTCCACTACGTACTTTATCTGTTTCAACCTTACCCATTCCTTCAAAAACGTGTAATTCTTTAATACGTACTTTTTTATTTGTACCATCAGCCTTACAAAGCATATAATCTTTGTTCTTTTCTAAATCTCCTCTAAATACACGTCCAATAGCAATTCTCCCTTTAAAAGAAGAATAATCTAATGAAGTAATTTGCATTTGTGGACTTCCTTCACGGTAAGGAGCTTCAGGAATTGTTTCAATTACCGCATCTAATAAATCGATAATATCTGTTTTTTCATCTTTCCAGTCTGTACTCATCCATCCATTTTTAGCTGAACCGTAAATTGTTTTAAAGTCTAATTGATCTTCTGTTGCTTCTAAAGCAAACATTAAATCAAATACTTTTTCATGTACTAAATCTGGTGTACAGTTTTCTTTATCTACTTTATTTACAACAACGATAGGTGTTAATCCTAACTCTATTGCTTTTCCTAATACAAAGCGAGTTTGAGGCATAGGACCTTCAAAAGCATCAACCAATAATAAAACACCATCGGCCATTTTTAATACACGCTCTACTTCTCCTCCAAAATCGGCATGCCCAGGTGTGTCAATTACATTGATTTTTACATCTTTATAATTTACAGATACATTTTTAGATAAAATAGTAATACCACGTTCACGCTCTAAATCATTATTATCTAATAATAAGTCAGTACGTTCTTTACGGTCATCTAAAATTTTAGCTTGATCTATAATTTTATCAACCAAGGTAGTTTTTCCGTGGTCAACGTGTGCTATAATAGCGATGTTTCTAATTGATTGCATTTTGCTACGTTAAATTTGGCGCAAAAGTAGTGTATTATTATTAAAAAAATATGAATTTTGAAATACGAATTTTAAAAATGTGCCCGAAAGGTTAATTAACTAGCTATTAAATCAATATATTTTTCTATTTGCTATTAATTTATTCTTCCTTTTTTTCTGTTGAATCATCATCTTCTCTAAAGGCACTTGGAAGAATATCTGGTATAAGTTTTATTAATAAAGGTAGCAATAAGGCTCCTCCTGGCAACATAAAAATTGTAAACGCAGGAACAGCCTTACAAATGTCTAACATTTGTTCTTTTACCTTATTTCTTTCTTCACTTGTTAAAGAAGTAGTTATTGACTTTTTTATTAAAGAAACCAACTCTTTGCTTTCTTTAAGTTCTTTAGCTAATCTTTTTTTATTTTTTTGAATAGCTTCTTTTATTTCGTCAACAGTATTCATTAAAGTTTACGACGTGCTTTTTCTGTTTTTAATAAATTTAATTCTCTTGAGGTTTGCCCTGCTACTGAGGTATTTTCTTCTGCTCTACGAATTAGGTACGGCATCACATCTCTTACAGGTCCAAACGGAACATACTTAGCTACATTATAACCTTCTTCTGCTAAATTAAAACTAATATGATCACTCATACCATATAATTGACCAAACCACATACGTTTATCACTTACAGCTATATTATGTTTTTTTGCTAACTCCATTAGTAAAAAAGAACTTTCCTCATTATGTGTTCCTGCAAAAATAGCCATGTTTTTATGCTCCATCATATAACGAACTGCTTCATCATAATTGGTGTCTGTTGCTTGTTTGTTTACACAAATTGGAGACTCATATTCTTTTTCTTCAGCTCTAGCTCTTTCTTTTTCCATGTAAGCTCCTCTTACCACTTTCATTCCAATGTGATAACCTTTTTGGTGTGCTCTTTGGTGTAAATTACGTAAATACTCCATTCTATCATGACGATACATTTGTAATGTATTAAACACAATAGCTTTTTCTTTATTGTAAATTTCCATTAATTCTTCTATCAAATCATCTGCGGCATCTTGCATCCAACTTTCTTCAGCATCAATTAATAAAGGAACATCTTTTTTAACTGCGGCTTTACATACAGTATGAAAACGATTTACAACTCTATCCCATTCGCTTTTTTCATTAGTTGTTAACTCTTTTCCTTCCGTTAATTTTTGGTACAAAGCAAAACGTCCAAAACCTGTAGGCTTAAATACAGCAAATGGAATTGATTGTTTTTCTTCAGAAAACTGAATTATCTTTAAAATTTTATTTAAAGCTTCGTCAAAACTAGCTTCTTCAGCTTTACCTTCAACTGAATAATCTAAAACACTAGATACTCCACCTTTATTGTACATTTCTTCTATTGTTGGAATACAGTCTTCTTCTGTTACTCCTCCACAAAAATGATCAAATACTGTTGACCTAATTAATCCTTCTACTGGTAAATGTGCTTTTAAAGCAAAGTTTGTTACTGCTGTACCGATACGAACCATTGGTTGATTTTGTATCATTCTAAATAAAAAATACGCTCTTTCTAACTCTGAGTCAGATTTTAGTTTAAATGCTGTTTGTGTGTTGTCAAATAGTTTCATCAACTAAGTACTATTATTGTTTAATTTGAAAAACAAATATAACCGACTAGTATGACATATATCAATTTTTTCTATTTAATTTGCACCTTTATAAAATAATAGAAAATGACATCAATTCAGGCAGTAACATATCCTATCCATTTTGAAGAAAAAGCATACGATGAATTGGCTAAAATAATAGCTACTAAAAATTACTCGTCTATTTTTATTTTAGTAGATGATAACACACTAGAATATTGTTATCCTCGATTTATGCAATTATTGAATACCAATAAACCTATAGAAGTTATCCAAATAACTCCTGGAGAAGTTTATAAAAATATTGAAACTTGTGTTGGTGTATGGAATGCTATGACTGAATTAGGTGCTGATAGACGTAGTTTATTAATTACCTTAGGTGGTGGTGTTATTACTGATTTAGGTGGTTTTGTTGCTTCTACTTTTAAACGTGGTATTGATTTTATAAACATCCCTACAACTTTACTAAGTATGGTTGATGCTTCTGTTGGAGGTAAAACAGGAGTAGATTTAGGTGTTTTAAAGAATCAGATTGGAGTTTTTGCTAATCCAGAAATGATTGTAATTGACCCTGAATACTTACATACTGTAACTCCAAGAGAAATTAGATCAGGTACTGCTGAAATTATTAAATATGGAATGACTCATGATATTAATTTATTCAACCAAATTAAAGATAATCCTGAGCTAAATATTGTAGACTTAATTCATCGTTCTATTGAAATAAAAAATGAAGTAGTTTTAGAAGATCCTAAAGAAAAGAGTGTTCGAAAAGTCTTAAACTGGGGTCATACAATTGGTCATGGTATTGAGTCTTATTTTTTAGAAAGCGATGCAAAAGAAAACTTAACTCATGGTGAAGCTATTGCCATAGGTATGGTTTGTGAAGCGTATATTTCTCATAAACTTTTAGGCTTTCCGAAAGAGAAACTTACGGATATTAAAAAAGCTATTATTGCCATATACGGTAAAACTAATTTATTAGAAGATGATTTTATTCCTATTTTTGATTTAATGAAGCACGATAAAAAGAATGTTGGTGGTGAAATTAACTTTGTTTTATTAAACGATTACCAAAATTTTAAAATTGATTGTAAAGTTCAAAATCAACTAATTAAAGATAGCCTTGAGTTTTATAACTTATAAAAACAAATAAAATTTCTTTACTGAATCAGTTCTTCAAAACCTCTGATTATAATAATCTTATTAAAAAAACTTATACTAACCGTATAAGTTTTTTTTCTATGCTTTAAGTTTATTTTCTTAATCAAATCCTAAACAATATTTCATAAGTGAATAGAAAACTAAAGAAATATAGTTTTCTATTCCAAAAAACTCACATTATCTTAAAGTTAACTTCATACTACTCAAATACTATCCAAATAACATATCATATTACCATAAGTTATTTTTGATTGTTTTTTTTCATTAATATCGTCAAATAATTAACATATTCATAAGTTTTAATAAAATTAATTGAGAGTATGATAATTGTGATTTTACCATATAATAACACCCTGAAATATGAAAAAACCAATTACTTTATTTTTATTTTTATGCTTTACACTTTCCTCTCTAGCTCAAGAGATAGGTTGTGGTACTTCAAGAGCAATGAATAAATACTACAAAGAGAACCCTAAAGAATACGCAGAGTTCCTAAAATTCAATGATTACACAAAAAAGCGAAGTGCTAACAAATTAAAAACCTCAGCAAAAGGTATTTCTGGAAACATTATTATTCCTGTTGTCTTTCACATTTACGGAAGAGAACAAAACGGAGCAACAGTTACGGATGAAAAAATTCTAAATTCTCTACAAATGGTTAACGATGATTTTCATGGATTAAATCCAGATTTCCATACAGTTGATCCATTATTTAAAGATAGACGATCTACAACAAATATTACTTTTAAACTAGCTACTATTGATCCAAATGGCAACCCAACTTCAGGAATTGTAGATCATCCTGTAGCTGGAGGCCAAGGAAATTATGACAGCCCTATCGTTGCTGCTGATGCTTGGGACAACTATAAATATATGAATGTATATATAACTGCCGACATTCATGATGATGGTGTAACAACTAATAGCGGTATTGCTTGGTACCCTAACAAAACACATTCTGACGCCAAGCGTGCTCGTGTAACTTATAACGGTCGTTACTTAAAAGGAAATACTGATGATGAATTTGCTTCTATATTAACCCATGAATTTGGACATTGGTTAAACCTATTACATACTTTTGAAGGTGGATGTTCTAGTATAAACCAAGACTATGTAGAAGACACTCCACAAGAAGACGTAGCTTCAGCTGATGATTTTTGTTTAGCAGGAGCTACTGATTGTGGTGATTCATTAATTAACTATGAAAATTACATGGGGTATGATTCTACAGGTGGATGTGCAAAAATGTTTACAAAAGGACAAACAGATAGGATGTATGCTGCTTTAAATCATGAAGCTAGATTTCCTTTATGGCAAAATGCTAATCTAGTTGCCACTGGTACTGGTGGTAGTCTTGCTGTAACTACTAGAATGCATGATGGGTCAAAATGGAAAGAAAATGCATCTTGGATTGAAGTATGTCCTGGCACTAATGTTAAAATAGGAATACAAAATGTAGGATTAAATAATGTAGAAATTTTAAAACCAAATGGAGAAATAGATACCACTCCTGACGCTAGCACCTATTGGAACATTAATAATGTTCAAGAAAGTGATGCTGGAACTTACCTAATTAAATATACAGATGCTAACGGAAATTTTGGTTTTGGTACAGTTAGACTTTATGTTGGATTTAAAGTTAGACCATGGGTACAATACGATAATACTACTACAAACTGGTTCAACTTAAATAAACTTAAAGCTTGTCCTGGCTCTAATATTAGCATAGGTATGCAAGCTAATAGACCAGGAACCTCAACCTTAAGACTACCAAACGGTAATTTACACACAGTTGCTGCTGACAATGGGGTTTGGAAATTTAATAACATCACTACTCAAGATGCAGGTGTATATACCATATTATATGACATGGGAGGCTGTACATATTCTACTCAAGTAGAATTAATAACCGAGAACAATATTACTCCTTGGGTAGCTTTAAACGGAAAATGGGTACAACGATCTTTTGTTGAAGCATGTGTTGGTGAAAAGGTTCATTTAGGAATAAAAAATATTGGTTTAGAAAATGTTACTATTACTGGACCTAATAATTTTTCTGATAACACTCCTGATGTTGGAACTGGATTTGAATTCACAAGTATTACTGATCAAAACTATGGAACATATACTATTACATGGAATGACCCTGCTTCTTGTTCTGGATCAGTAGAACTTGAAATAAGACCGAGAAGAGAAGCTTTAGATGGTTGGGTAAAAGACAATGCTAACAAATGGACAAAAAGTAGAACTTTATTTGCATGTGAAGGAGATAATATTGCCTTAGGTACTAACACAAAATATGGTGTTGAAAATATGAAAATCACATACCCTGATGGTACTGTTGATACAACACCAGATTCAGCTACTGCCTGGGATATTAATAATATTCAAAAATCACACGAAGGAGTATACAAGTTAGAATTTAATAACGGACAATGTTATTCTTCAACAACAATTACTCTTAAAGTTGGCATTGAAGATTTAACCAATAAAATAGAACATAAAATTAATAGTGCTAACTTTACTAGTACTACAAATAATCAAGTTACTATAAAAACAGGTGATGAAATTAGCTTAAGATTACCTAGTACTTCTTTTAACGGAACAATTAATTGGACAGGCCCTAATAATTTCAGTTCGAAATTAAGTACTGCAAAAATTACAGAAAATGCAGATTCAAACCTTCATGCTGGAATTTATACTGCTACAGTTACTAATACTACTACTTGTAATGCAAATGCTGTACAAACTATTACTTTTGAAGTTAAATTTGACGGAGTTATTACTACTCCTGACCCAATTGATGCAGGAACAGTTTCTACTACTGACGATAAAACGCAAATAACAACTACAACTGGAGATGGCATTGCTGATGTTATCGCTTTCAAAAATACAAGCACCTCTAATACTAATTATTCTTATTTAATTACTGATGAAGTTGGTAAAATTTTAACTTTTGAAACATCTTCACATGATTTTGAAGGAGCAACAATAGGAATATGTAAAGTGTATGGAATTACTTTTGAAGGAAATTTACAGGTTACCAATAAAAACATTTCAGATATTGGATTAGCAACTGGTGATTTTGATGTATCTAATAATTTCATTACCGTTACAAGAATAGAAGATATACCTGCAGACACAGAGGCTCCTTCTACTCCTAGTAACCTTACTGCTTCTAACATTACACAAACCTCTTTAACTTTAAACTGGTTGGCGTCTACAGACAATGTAGCAGTTACCGGATATGATATATATCAAGGAGGAATAAAAATAGCATCTATTACAACTACAACATATAATGTAATTAATTTAACAGCTAATACATTATATTCTTTTTCTATAAAAGCAAAAGATGCAAAAGCAAATGAATCAGTAGCTAGTACTATTTTAAATATCACTACTAAAGAAGATACTTCTGGAGGATTAACCTATTGTGAATCTGCTGGAACAAGAGTTCAATACGAATGGATTGCTGAAGTAACAATTGGAACATTCTCTAATACTTCTGTTGCTGCAACCTACACAGATTTAACATCTAAAACTATACCTTTAAACATAGGCACAGCTACTAGTACCACACTAACGCCTGGATATCCAGGAACCCCAACCAATGAATATTTCAAAGTGTGGATTGATTACAATCAAAATGGAACTTTTGACACCAATGAAGTTGCTTTTGATTCAGGAACTGCAAAAAAGAATGCACAAACTGGAACTATTACTGTCCCTTCTAGTGCAAAATTAGGAGTAACTAGAATGAGAGTGTCTATGAAATATAATGGCGCACCTGCTAGTTCATGTGGAAATATCGGTGACGGATCTGTTCAAGATTTTAATGTAGATATTACTAATGACGGATATGTTGTTACCGCTCCAGTTGCAGAGTTTATTGCAAATTCAACATCAGTAGACAAAGGAGCTTCTATTTCATTTACTGATCAATCAACAAACTCACCTACTTCATGGTCATGGTCTTTTACTGGTGGAACCCCATCAAGTTCTTCAGTTCAAAATCCTTCAATTACGTATAATACACCTGGTGTATACCAAGTAACTTTAACAGCTACTAATACAGCTGGAAGCGATTCTGAATCAAAAACTGGATACATAACTGTTAAAGAACCTGATACTACCCCAATTACCTATTGTGCTTCTTCAGGTACAAGAGTAACTTACGAATGGATCGAAGGAGTTCAAGTAGGTGCATTTAGTAAAACATCTACCGCTGCAACTTATATTGATTTAACAAGTAATACGATACCATTATCTATAGGTGTTGCAACCTCAACAACCTTAACACCTGGATACCCAGGAAACCCTACTCCTGAATATTTTAAAGTTTGGATTGATTACAATCAAAATGGTGAATTTGACACTAATGAGGTAGCTTTTGATTCTGGTACTGCCAAAAACAATGCTCAAACAGGCACTATTACCGTTCCTTCATCGGCTAAATTAGGTGAAACTAGAATGAGAGTTTCTATGAAATATAATGGCGCACCTGCTAGTTCTTGTGGAAACATTGGTGACGGATCAGTTCAAGATTTTACCGTAAATATAACCAATGATGGAACTGGTACAGACACTCAAGCTCCTTCTGCACCTAGTAATGTAGTAGCTTCAAATATAACTCAATCATCGTTAACTTTAACCTGGGCTGCTTCAACCGATAACGTAGCTGTTACTGAATATGAAGTGTATCAAGATGGTAACAATGTAGCAACAACAAATACTACATCATTTGAAGTTACATCTTTAACTGCTGCTACCGCTTATAATTTTTCTATAAAAGCGAAAGATGCAGCTGGAAACGAAGCTACTAGTAATACAATAAACATAACTACTGAAGAAACATCAACTCCTCCTAATGATGGAACTGTTGTATACGTAGATATGGCAGACGTTACAGTAAATTCTAGTAATAGCTGGGCTCCTTTCCAAATTGAAAAAGGAGATCAAAGATATTTTGGCCCTTGGTTTTCTTCAAATGCTATTAATCTAGTAAACTATAATAAAGAAGTAATTTGTGAAGGAAATACCAATAATGCTTCAATTCTTTCAGAAGGAACAATTGTTGGAGTATCAAGTACTTTTAAATCACAAGCTAACTCATTTATTGTAGCTTCTTCTTCTTATACCAATTGGAATGGAAAATCTGGATACATAGGTTTCAACTTTAAAATTAGCGGAAACACACATTATGGATGGCTATATGCAACGGTTTCGAATGATGGTAAGTCTATTACTTTTAAAGACTACGCTTACAATAGCGAAGCTGGTAAAGGTTTAACTACTAAGCGACCAACTGTTAGTAAAGCTAATAAAGTTAAAACACCTTTTAGTCCAATAACATCATATCCAAATCCTTTTGAAGAAAATATAACTATAAACGTTTCATCAATTGGTGATAATGACTTTACATTAAGCGTTTATACTATTTTAGGAAAAGAGTTAATACATAAAAATTATCAAAACAACCCTAAGCAAATAGTATTAGGAGATCAAATTAAAGCTTCTGGAACTTATTTTATTAGAGTTCAAACAAGCAAAAAAACAGAAACTTTAGTTGTTATAAAGAAATAGTTTATTTCAATTCTCCCCCGAAAACCTCCTAATTTAAAAATTAGGAGGTTTTTATTTTAAAAATAAATTATTAGTTAACCCCCTCTAATTAACCTATAGAAAAAAACTTAGCTTATAAGGTTAAGTTTATTCTTGTTATTTCTTCTTGAAGTTCTTTAGGTATTTCGCAAGTATTCTTTAATTGATAATCTACAATTGTACCGTTTTTATTGTACGTTATTGTTACACACTCTTCAATCAACTCTTTAAGTTTTACTCTAGCTCTTTGTATTCTTGATTTGATTGCTGGCAATGATACATTTAATTCATCAGCAATTACTTTTTGTGATTTTTTTTCAATATCACTCTTATACAAAGGAATTCCATACTTTCTAGGTAAGTAATTTTGAATGACAAAACTTGACAAGTCACAAACGCAAGTTCCTTCTTCGTTTATTTCAGAATAGGTACTTTCTCTATTCTTTTTAGTTTTTTCTTTTCTATAATAATCAATTATCAAGTTCCTTGCTACCTGAAAAAGCCACGATTTATAATTATTTATCTTTTCTTTTTTATTTAATACTGCATACAATTTAAGTCCTATTTCTTGCAAAATATCTTCTGCATGAATCTTATCTTCAATTTTTGACTTTACAAAATTTAATAAGTGACTATTATATGTATTCCAAATTGTATTAAATTCCATTTGAAAATTTCTTTTTTTAAACTCCTATATAACACTTTTTATAAATGCTTTCATATTGTGGTAATACATGCTCTAATGAAAACAATTCAATGTGCTTCTTTGCATTTATTTTAAATTCATTTAATACATCATCTTCTTTTAAAACATAAATTGCATTTTTAGCCATATCAGCAACATCACCTACATTACTTAAAAAACCAGTTTTATTATGAATATTAACTTCTGGAAGTCCACCAGAATTGGTTGACACCACAACAGTACTTGCTGCCATTGCTTCTAAAGCTGCCAATCCAAAACTTTCAGTTTCTGAAGGTAGTAAAAACACATCTGAATAACACAAAATTTTGGCTACTTCATTGCTATTCCCTAAAAAAAGTACTTTATCTTGGAGTCCTAATTCATTTACTAAATTTTCAGCTTTTATACGTTCAGGACCATCTCCAACCATTAATAACTTAGAAGGAATTTCTTTTTGTACTTTATTAAAAATTTTAATAACATCATCTGTACGCTTTACTGGTCTAAAATTACTAATATGAGTTAAAATACGCTCATTTTCATTCGCTAAAGCACTTCTTTGACATTCTGTTTGATGAGCTTTATCGTATTTTTCTCCATCAATAAAATTATAAACAACCTTTATATCTTTATCTATATTAAATAGTCGTAGTGTATCATCTTTTAAACTCTGAGAAACTGTTGTTACTTCATCAGATTTATTAATACTAAACTCAACAGCTGTTTTATAAGTAGGATGACTTCCTACTAAAGTGATATCTGTACCATGTAATGTTGTTACTACTTTAACATTTATACCTTTATCTAACAACATTTTTTTAGCCATATAAGCAGCATATGCATGTGGTATAGCATAGTGTACATGCAATACTTCTAATTGATTTTTTTCTACTACTTCAACCATTTTACTTGATAAAGCTAATTCATAAGGTTGGTATTGAAATAATGGATATTCTTCTAACATTACTTCATGAAAATGCAATCTATGTGAAAAAAAATCTAAGCGAACGGGTTGATTGTATGTTATAAAATGTACTTCATGGCCTTTATCAGCAAGTGCCATTCCTAACTCAGTTGCTACTACTCCACTACCACCAAAAGTTGGATAACACACAATTCCTATCTTCATATTATATCGCTATTAATTTTAAATATGGTTTATGACGTAAATTTACGTTATTGCTTACTTATTTCTGCAAAGATTTTCACAAAAAAAACGTCATTACTAACTCAGTAATGACGTTTCTATATAATGTTATATTATTTATTCTTAGTAGTCTCCTAAAGTTTCAGGATTTTGTGCTAATGAAGCCTCTAACTGCTCGTCATTAGGTGCTTTACCATGCCATGCATGTGTATTCATCATAAAATCAATACCATTCCCCATTTCTGTATATAATAACACACAAACTGGTTTTCCTTTACCTGTTCTTGATTTTGCATCTGCCATTCCACTTAAAATAGCTTCTACATTATTTCCTTCTTTAACCTCAAGTACATCCCAACCAAAAGCTTCGAACTTAGCTTTCAAACTTCCCATTGCTAATACTTGGTCAGTTGTTCCGTCAATTTGCTTTTCATTTACATCAACTGTAGAAATTAAATTATCTACCTTTTTAGCTGATGCATACATTGCAGCTTCCCAAATTTGACCTTCTTGTAATTCACCATCACCATGTAATGTGTATATAATTTTATCATCTCCGTTTAACTTTTTAGCTTGAGCTGCTCCAATAGCAACACTCATTCCTTGTCCTAATGATCCTGAAGCAATACGGATACCTGGTAAATGATCATGAGTTGTAGGATGCCCTTGTAAACGTGTATCTAATTTTCTAAATGTTGCTAACTCAGCAACAGGAAAAAAACCACTACGTGCTAACACACTATAGTAAACAGGTGATATGTGTCCGTTTGACAAAAAGAATAAATCTTCATTTTCACCATCCATTTTAAAATCAGTAGAATAATCCATGATTTCTTGATACAAACAAGTAAAGAATTCAGCACATCCTAATGAACCACCTGGATGCCCAGAACTAACCGCATGAACCATGCGAACTATATCTCTTCTAACTTGTTGTGTAAAATCTTGAAGTTGTTGTGTTGTTGGCATTATCGTTTTGTTTTATGCTGACAAAAGTAATTGTTTAAAAAAGAATTGCCAATTACTTTTTTTATTTATTAATAAGAAAAAAGGGTTCATGAGTAAATTTTCTTTTTCGTGTAATTTTCCCCGTGTAATTATATAATGATTTGAACCCTTTAGTTTACGTACTTCAAAGAACCTAATTCTAAGAGTATCTGACAAAACATTGCAGTCTACTTTCATGAAAAACGATTCACCCAAAAACCAAATCACTCATTTTCAACGAAATAAAAACAAATAGGTTTTATCATTAAAATAGTAGATTTGATTTTTAAAATCATTCTATGCTTATTTTTACAACGAAAAACCTATTCTTTTTCATAATTATACTAATCCTTTCTTTAAAAATTAGTGCTCAACAATCAAATTCACTTGACTCTTTAACCAAAAAGAGTTTTCAAGAATTAACTGATTTATTTTATGCTAGTAAAAACGACACAGTCAAAGCTATTCAATATGCGAATGCTAATTATTTAAAAGCCATACAAGAAAAAGATACTATGGAGATGATAAGTTCTAAATATATTTTAGCTGATATTAAAAACAACAGTAACATTTTTTTAAACTTTTGTGACTCTTTAATAAAAGTTTACTCTAAAAAACCAACTAAAAATTTTCCCTCAGCAATATATTTACGTAAGGGAAAATATTATTTTCACAATAAAAAAAACAGTGATGCTTTAAATCAATTTACATTAGTTAGTAAACAGTTAAGAATTAATAAAAATGATAGCTTAAGAACAATAAACTATTTATTTTTAGGCTTAATGAAATCTGTAATAAAAAAAAATAAGGAACCCTTTTTCTATTTAAAGAAATCATATTCTTTGTTTAATAAAAACAAAAATTACCAATCTAATAAAGATTTAATTTCCTTACCTGTTAATATAGCCATAAGATATAATAAATTAAATATGTTTGATTCAGCATCTTATTATAACATAAAAGGTATTAAATTATATAAAAAACTAAAAGATGAAGAATACCTAGGGTCGTCATACTACATAAAAGGAATGATAGAATTTAATCAAAAAAAATTTAAAGAATCTATTAAATCTATCCAAAAATCAATACCTTCTTTCATAAGTGATGAAAATGTCCCTTTATTAATTAGTAGTTACAGTAAAATCGCTAGATGTTACGAATTAAGTAACAAAGATCTAGCCTGCATACACCACTTAAAAGTAGACTCATTATACAATAAAACAAGAATCAAAAATTTTAATATAAAATATAGTTTTCTATTTCTAATAAACTACTACAAACAAACTAGTAATATTGAAAAACAACTTGTATATATAAATAAACTCCTTGAACTAAAAGAATTTGAATTAACTGAAAAAAACAAAATAGAAAAAACATTCACAGAAGAATATGACATTCCTAATTTACTTGCTGAAAAGAAAAAAATAATATTAGAATTAGAAAATAACGTTAAAAAATCTAAACGAAATATAATTATAGCTATACTAATTATTTTTGCCAGTATCATATTAGTATTCTACCAAATAAGAAAAAAGAAAGTTTATAAAAAACGTTTCTTAGCAATTGTAAACCAAGAGAATTTTATTAACCCAAAACTTTCACCCAAAGAAAAAACTACAGGTAATAAACCAAAGCTTTCAAATTCAATAGTTACAGCTATTTTAAAAGAACTTGATACTTTTGAGAAAGAAGAAGTGTATTTACAAAGTGATAATAGTCTACAAAATTTAGCCAGTAAATTAAATACTAATGCCAATTATTTATCTAAAGTGATAAATCAACATAAAAACACCACATTTTCAAACTATATTAATAAATTAAGAATTGAATATTCTGTAAAAAGATTGAAAACTGACCCTTTGTGGAGAAAATACACTATTAAAGCTATTGCTAGTGAAGTTGGGTTTAAAAATGCAGAATCGTTTTCAAAAGCTTTTGTTAAATTTACTGAACTCAAACCTTCTTATTTCATTAAAAATTTAGAAAAATAAACATCCCTCTCATTTTAACTTAAATTAACATAATTAGGTGTTACAATTTAGTAGATTGCATGAAAAATTTTTCAAATGAAACACCTTTCACTACTATTTACATTTTTAACACTACAACTCTTCTCACAAGAGACCCCCAATTGGTTAAGACACTCTTCAATATCCCCAGATGGAAAAGAGATTGTTTTTACTTATAAAGGCGATTTATATAAAGTTCCTTCAACCGGTGGTAATGCAATTCAATTAACTTTTCATAAAGCACACGATTACAAGGCTATTTGGAGTAAAGACAGTAAAAAAATTGCATTTTCTTCTAATAGATATGGAAATTTTGACATTTTTATTATGGATGCCAGAGGTGGTGAAGCAAAAAGGTTAACTTTTCACTCTGGTGATGAAGTTCCTTTTACTTTTTCTGCAAACAATAAAGATGTTATTTTCGGAGCGCAACGTCAAGATCTAGTAAATCATAGACAATATCCTACAGGCTCTCAACCAGAATTATATAGTGTACCTACAATTGCTGGACGAGTTAGCCAACTGTTCACCGTACCTGCTGAATATGTTCAGGTTTCTAAAAACGGTAACACCATGTTATACCACGATAAAAAAGGTGGTGAAAACGAATGGCGTAAGCATCATAAATCTTCTATTACTAGAGATATATGGAAGTATGATACCAAAAATAATACTCATAAAATGATTACTTCTTTTGCTGGAGAAGACAGGCATCCTTTTTTCTCTGAAGATGAAAAGAGTATGTATTATTTAAGCGAGAAAAGTGGCTCTTTTAATGTTCATAAAATGAATATTAACAATTCGAATCAAGATCAACAATTAACAAACTTCAAATTACATCCAGTACGTTTTTTAAGTATTGGTAGTGGAATTTTAAGTTTTGGATACGATGGTGAGTTATATACAATGAAAGAAGGTAAAAAACCTTCAAAAGTATCAGTTATTATTAGAACTCAAGTTAAAGATAATAGTGATAAATTCATATCAATCAATGGTGGTGTTAACGAAATGGCAATATCTCCAAATGGAAAAGAAATAGCTTTTATTTCTAGAGGTGAGGTTTTTGTTACTTCTGTAAACGAATCTTTTACTAAAAGATTAACTAACACACCAGAAAGAGAACGCTTTGTAACTTGGTCTGCTGATGGAAAATCAGTTGTATATAGTAGTGAAAGAAATGGGAAATGGAGTATTTATAAAACAGAAAAAGTTAGAAAAGAAGAACCTTTCTTTTTTGCTTCTACTCTAGTTAAAGAATCTCCAATTATAGAAAACAAATTAGATAATTATTTACCTGAGTTTTCACCTGACAGTTCTAAAATAGCATTTGTTGAAGGAAGGCGTACATTAAAGGTAATGGACTTAAAAACTAAAAAGCAAGTAACTTTATTAACTCCTAAAGATTTATTTCACATGAGTGATGGAGATAAATATTTTACTTGGAGCCCTGATAGTAAATGGCTATTAGTTGGATGGAGCAAAACATTAAGCAATAGCGAAGTGTTATTAATGGCTGCTGACGGAACTAAACGTATAAACCTAACTGAAAGTGGTTATAGAGATTATTATCCGAAATGGGTTAATGGAGGAAAACAAATGTTATGGTTTAGTAATAGAAACGGATTAAAATCTTATGCTACAAGTGGACGATCACAAACTGATGTTCACAGTATGTTTTTTACTCAAGAAGCTTGGGACGAATTTAATCTTAGCGATGAGGAGTTTAAATTAATGAAGGCCATTAAAGCTATTAAGGCTGAACAAAAAAAGAAAGAGAAGAAAAAAGCTACTGACAAGAAAGATAAAAAAGACAAGAAAAAAGATAAAAAGAAAGCTAAAGACAAAAAAGAAGTAAAACCACTTACTTTTGATTGGGATAGCATGAAAGATAGAACTAAAAGATTAACCATACATTCTTCTAGTCTTGGTGATGCTGTTTTATCTAAAAAAGGTGATGTTTTATATTATTTAGCACGTTTTGAAGGTAAAATGAATCTTTGGAGTACAAATTTACGAACCAAAGAAACAAAAATGGTGATGCGATTAAATGCCAATTTCGGTTCTTTACAATGGGATAAGCAAATGAAAAACTTATACCTTTTAAGTGGTGGTAGAATTTCTAAAATTAGTCCAGCTAAAAAGAGTAAAAAGTCAGTGAAAATAAAAGGTGAAATGATGCTGAATACCGATGCTGAAAGAGAAGCAATGTTTAATCACGTATGGATAAGAACCAATGCGATTTTTTACCATCCTGATTTTCATGGAACTGACTGGAATAAAATGAAAAGAGAATATAAAAAATACTTACCTTCTATTGGTAATTCTTTTGAATTCTCTGAAATGCTTTCTGAAATGTTAGGTGAATTAAACGTATCTCATGCTGGGGCTGGTTACAGAACAAGTATTAGAAATGCAGATGCAACTGCTTCATTAGGTATTTTTATGAATTACAATCATAAAGATAATGGTATTTTAATTGATGAAATTATCAAAGATGGACCACTTGATAAATCATCTTTCAATGTCAAAGCTGGTATGATAATAGAAAAAATTGACGGTGTTACCATTAATAAAAATGAAGATGTTGCCAAATATTTAAATAGAAAAGCAGGGAAATTTGTATTACTTGATATTAAAGATCCAAAAACAAAAAAAGAACAATCAATAACTGTTAAACCTATCTCTTTAGGTCAAGAAGGTCGTTTACTATATAAAAGATGGGTTAACATCAATGAAAAAGAGGTAAACAAATTAAGTAATGGTAAATTAGGTTATGTTCATATTCCAGGAATGAGCGATGGCCCTTATAGAAGTATTTATAAAGACATCATGGGGAAATTTTCAGAACGTAAAGGAATTATTATCGATACACGTTTTAATGGTGGTGGTGATCTAGTAGCAGATTTAGCTATGTTCTTTACAGGTGTTCCTTTTATTTCTTATGAAACAGAAGCTAAAGTAGTTGGAGGTGAACCTACTTCTCGTTGGACTAAACCAACACTATCTATTTTTAATGAAAGCATGTATTCTGACGGACATTGTTATGCTGCTGGATATACAGATCTTAAAATTGGAAAAACTGTAGGTATGCCAGTTCCTGGTACTTGTAGCTTTGCAGGATGGGAAGGTTTACCAAACGGAAGCTACTGGGGAGTTGTTCCTGTAAGTGCTAAAGATAAGTCGGGAAGATGGATGGAAAACAATCAAACGATGCCTATGATTAAAGTAAAAAATATGCCAGGTATTATTGATAACGGTCGTGATCAACAATTAGAACGATCTGTATCTGAAATGCTGAAAGACATCAAGTAATTTCTTACATAAAAAAACTGAAAAAAGGTTAAAGTATAGTATACTTTAACCTTTTTTCATTGCTGTACTGTATGATATTTTTTTCTAATTAAGGCTTAATTTATTTTAGTTTTAGAAATATAAAAATCGCATTAATCTATATTATAATTTACTATCCAATAAAACACAGTAACAAATTACTTAGGTTTTTTGTTTCTTCTTTTTAGCGGCAGGAAACAACACATTATTTAAAATTAAGCGATACCCAGGTGATGTTGGGTGCAAATCTAATTCAGTTTTAGGGTCTCCAACTCTATGTTGGTAATCTTCTGGATCGTGACCTCCATAAAAAGTAAACATCCCCTTTCCTTTCGTACCATGAATATATCGAGCTTCTCCGTTGGTTTTACTATCTCCCAACACCATCACTGTAGATTTTATCAACTTTCTGTCAAATGAAGTAGTTTGCCCCATAAAACCTTTTACTAATTGCGTATGGCTTTGAGTAAGCATTGTTGGTACTTGATCCCACTTTGCAGAAAATTCTTTCAATGTAAAATAATCAGTCTCTTTATTAATTCTACGTTTTCTAGTCATATCAATTGAAGAAAACTCGTAAGTAGTTGGGTTTCTAATTAATTCAAAATTTTTAAATGCAAAAGTTTTAGTAAAATCTATTTTTGATTGATAACTTGGTTCCGAAGGATCTCCATCAAACATTCCTTCGCAAATATCAACTCCATCTGCAGCTAAAGCGATATCAAAACTATCGGTAGCAGAACACATAGCAAACATAAAACCTCCACCAATTACATAGTCTCTTATTTTTTTAGCTACTGCTGCTTTTTCTTCAGATACCTTATTATAGCCTAATTTTTTAGCTAAGGCTTCAGCATCTTTCTTTTGTTGAATATACCAAGGCGCTGTTCTGAAAGCTCCATAAAAACGTCCATATTGCCCTGTAAAATCCTCATGATGAAGATGTAACCATTCATACAATAATAATTCATCTCCTAATACATCATCATCATATACAACATCAAAAGGAATTTCAGCATAGGTTAAAACCATTGTAACCGCATCATCCCAAGGCATTTTATTTTTTGGAGAATATACTGCTATTTTTGGAGCCTTTTCTAATGTTACCGCCTCTTGATTTTTTGAGGGTGAGGAAATTCCTTCTAAAATTAGTTGTGATTTTGCATCACTTATTATCTTATATGAAACCCCTCGAATTTTACACTCCTTCTCTATAGCTTCGTTGTTTTCAATTAAAAAAGCACCTCCATCATAATTTAATAACCATTTTGCTTTTAAACCGTTTTGCAGCGCAAAATAAACAATTCCGTATGCTTTTAAATGATTTTTTTGATTATCGTGGCTCATTGGTACATAAATAAATGATGCCCAAATAGTATTTGATAAGAATATAAAAATTAATGTGTATATCGTTTTTTTCATTTCAAAAACTAAAATACACAATTACATTTATGTAACTGTGTATTTATATAACTTTATAATTTGTTTATTATTTTAAAAAGGAACGTCATCCATTCCACCATTATCAGAAGGGCCAAAAGCATCTTCAGGAGAAGTAAAATTGTTTGATGCAACTTCATCATTAAAACTTGAATTCATACTTGATTGGAATTCACTACTAAATCCTTCTTCTAAATCTGAGAACTTTGCTAAGTGACCAGTAAATTTCAAACGTATATTATCCAATCCACCATTACGATGTTTTGCAACAATAAATTCTCCTTGTCCTTCACATGGAGAATGATCATCATCATCCCACTCAGTCATTCCATAATACTCAGGTCTAAAAATAAACGATACAATATCTGCATCCTGCTCAATTGCTCCAGATTCACGAAGATCGGATAATAATGGTCGTTTACTACCTCCACGAGTTTCTACCGAACGTGATAATTGTGATAAAGCAATAACTGGAATATTTAATTCTTTACCAAGAGCTTTTAAATTTCGTGAAATAGTAGAAATTTCCTGTTCACGATTACCACCTGACCCACCAGCTGTCATTAACTGTAAATAATCAATAACTAATATTTTAACATCATGTTGCGATACTAAACGTCGTGCTTTTGCACGTAAATCAAAAATTGATAATGCTGGAGTATCATCAATAAAAATTGGAGCATCAGATAGTTTTTTAACCTTAACATTTAATTGTTCCCATTCATGAGGCTCTAGATTTCCTTTACGTAATTTCTCAGATGTTAATCCTGTTTCCGAAGAAATCATACGGGTTATTAATTGTACAGATGACATCTCTAATGAAAACACAGCTACTGCATGATTAAAATCAATAGCCATATTTTTGGCCATCGATATTACGAAGGCAGTTTTTCCCATACCAGGACGAGCTGCAATAATAATTAAATCGGAAGGTTGCCAACCAGAAGTTAATGCATCTAATTTTGTAAAACCTGTTGCCAAACCACTCATTCCTTCTTTGGTAGAAATTTCCTGAATCTTTGTTATAGATTGTTGTACTAATGAATCTGCTTTTTCTGCCCCTTTCTTAAGGTTACCTTGTGTTACCTCAAATAATTTCCCTTCAGCATCATCTAATAAATCAAAAACATCAACAGTTTCATCATATGCATTTTCAATGATTTCAGAAGAAATAGTAATCAACTTACGTTGAATATATTTTTCAAGAATAATTCTTGAGTGAAATTCAATATGTGCAGATGAAGCTACTTTTTGTGTTAAACCTATAATATAAAAGTCGCCACCTACTAGTTCTAATTTTGCATTTTTCCTTAGCTGATTCGATACAGATAATAAATCAATAGGTTCAGAATTTTGGAAAAGTGCATATATAGCAGTGTAAATTTCTTGATGACGTTTGTCGTAAAACGCTTCAGGATGTAAAATATCAATTACGGTATCAATTCCTTTTTTATCAATCATCATAGCACCCAAAACAGCTTCTTCAAGGTCTAAAGCTTGTGGTGGAAGCTTCCCCTTTTCTAAACTAACAATACGTGCTTTATCTATTTTTGTACCTCTAACTGATTGCATTTTCTCCATGACGACAAATGTAATTTTTTATGATGATATTTGTAGGAGCTAACCTCAACTTTCTTTTTACACATTTTTTGTAAACAAAATTGTTATTAACTTGTTGATAACGTTCTATCTTTATTATTTTTGATGGCAATGAAATACTCTAAAACAAACATTTTATTAGCAATATTATTACCTATTCAAGTACTATTAGTGCAATTTTTAAGCCAAAAACCAATTTGGATTGAGCAGTATTATAGCAACGGGATTTATAAAATAATATCAAAAACACTTCGTGCAATTTTAGGATGGATTCCTTTTTCTTTTGGTGATATTATAGGACTTCTTTTAATACTTCTTTTTATAAAAGGACTTTATAAATTAATCAAAACTAAATTTACAACTTTCATTCCTCAATTACTAAAACTTCTTTCGTTTTTTTCAGTAATTTATTTTTGCTTTTATACTTTTTGGGGCTTGAATTATTTTAGAGAACCTTTGGCAAAAAACTTAGGATTACAACAATCTGAATACACCACTAGTCAGCTTTATAATGCTACTGAAAAAATAGCTACTCAATTAACAAAAATTCATTTTCAAATTACTCAAAATGACACGCTAGAAGTTATTGTACCGTATTCTTCAAAAAAAATATACCAATTAGCTCCTAATGGTTTTGATGAATTAGCTAAGATTTATCCACAACTTTCCTATAAAACATCGTCTGTAAAAAGTTCATTAGTTAGTTTGTTACAATCATATAATGGCACTTCTGGATACATTAATCCAATAACAGGGGAAGCTCAAGTAAACAATCAAATTCCTAAAACAGGATATGCCTCTACTACTTGCCATGAGATGGCACATCAAATTGGATGGTCTGCTGAAAACGATGCTAACTTTGTAGGTTTTTTAGCTTGCATAAACAATAATGATATTTATTTTAAATATGCTGGTTATAGAATGGCTTTTCGTTACTGTATAAATGAGCTAAACAAACGAGATAAAAAGCTTGCCAATACTCTTAAAAAAACAGTAAATAAAGGTGTTTTTAAAGATTATAAAAACAGTTATTTACATTGGAAACAATTTGACAACCCTATTGAACCTTATTTAAAGAAAGGCTATAATTCATATTTAAAAGCAAACAATCAAGCTAATGGGATTAAATCTTACAGTTATGTAGTAGATTTGCTTATTGCTTATTTTAAAAACAATTAGAAACTATCTAAAAATATTGACAAATTCAGTATTATGAAAAAACTTATTGCTCTTTTCCTTTTTTCACTATTTATATCTTGTAATTCTTCTGAATTAAAAAAAGATTTTAACTGCTCAGTAGGCTCAAATTATTCTGGTTTAAAAAAATTTGATGATTTTAGAAATTTATTTGCTATAAAACTACCAAAAAAATGGAAGGTTAATCTATATTATGATAACGGACAAACTTCTATTTATGCAGCTGACACCACATTAAGTCTAACCAAAACTACTTTATTAGATGCTTCTATAATTCATTCCCCTACATTTATTGATGCTACATTTAAGCAAAAGGTTTCAGCTGATAATACTAAAATGAAATTACAAGAAGTAAAAACAAAAGATTTCAAGTTATTTAATAAAGACTCCTATTATAGTTTAGCTAAAGGAAAAAAAGGAAAATATCCCTATCATATTTTAAATGTTTTCACGAAAGTAAATAGTGATAATTTTTTACATGTAAAAACAGAAGTTTATGGTGATGATTTAGTTGATGAACGTATTTGCAAAGCCATAAATTTAATTAACGAAATACAGTTGAAATAAGTATTTTTGGATTTTAAAATTAAAACAATGAACAAACAACATATAATTGATCGATTTATAAAGTACGTTACAATTGATACCGAAAGTGATCCTAACAACCCTGCTTTCCCTAGTACTGAAAAACAATGGGACCTTGCTAAAGTTCTTGAAAAAGAATTAAAAGAAATTGGTATGATTGATGTTGAATTAGATAGTAATTGTTATTTAATGGCAACATTACCTAGTAATTTAGACTATGATGTACCAACTATCGGTTTTGTTGCACATATAGATACAAGTCCTGATTTTACTGGAGCAAATGTAAAACCACAAATTCATGAAAATTATGACGGAAAAGATATTCTTTTAAATGAAAAAGAAAACATTGTTTTATCTCCTAATTATTTTGAAGATTTATTACAATATAAAGGTCAAACTATAATTACAACTGACGGTACTACTTTACTTGGTGCCGATGATAAAGCTGGAGTTACTGAAATCGTTTCTGCCATGGAATATTTAATTCAAAACCCTGAATTAAAACACGGTAAAATACGTATTTGTTTTACACCTGATGAAGAAGTTGGTAAGGGTGCTCACCTATTTGATGTTGAAAAATTCGGGGCTGAATGGGCATACACTATGGATGGTAGTCAAATTGGTGAATTAGAATACGAAAACTTCAATGCAGCTGGGGCCAAAATTAAAATTAACGGTAAAATTGTTCACCCTGGTTATGCCAAAGGAAAAATGATCAACTCAATGACAATTGCTAGTGAGTTTATTAATGCTTTACCTGAAAATGAAGTTCCTGAAAAAACTACTGGGTATGAAGGTTTTTTTCATTTACATAATATGGAAGGTGAAGTAGAAAAAACTACTTTACACTATATTATAAGAGATCATGACATGGATTTATTTAAAAACCGAAAACAAGCAATGCTTGATTTAGTTGATGTTATGAATCAAAAACTGGGCAAAGACTTAATTGAAATTGAAATGAAGGATCAATACTATAATATGAAAGAGAAGGTTACTCCTGTTATGCATATAGTTGATATTGCTGAAGAAGTGATGAATGACATGGGAATTACTCCTTTAATTAAAGCTATTAGAGGTGGTACAGATGGTTCTCAATTATCATATAAAGGATTACCTTGCCCTAATATTTTTGCTGGTGGACATAATTTTCACGGAAGATATGAATATGTTCCTGCTGAAAGTATTGTAAAAGCAAGTGAAGTTATTGTTGGAATTACTCAAAAGGTAGCTCAAAAATTTTCTTCATAAAAACTTTTAGTTACAGCATAAAAAAAGACTTAGTTAAAACTAAGTCTTTTTTTATGCTGTTTATATTTTTTAATCCTCTTGAAGTATTTTTGTTTTTCTAAACATTAACCAAATCCCTATCATTACTAAAGGAATACTTAGCACTTGACCTGTATTTAATGTATTAAACACCCAATCTTCTCTTCCTTCAATTTGTGCTTCTTTTAAGAACTCTATGAAAAATCGTAAAGACCACAACACAACCATGAACAACCCGAATAAAAACCCAGTTTGCTTCTTTTTATCAGTTTTCCAATAAAAATACCATAACGCAAAAAACAAGGCTAAATAACTAAACGCTTCATACAATTGAGTTGGATAGCGTGGTTCTGATTCACCAGCTCTTTTAAATATTACACCAAAACTTGAACCTGTAGCTTTCCCATAAATTTCTGAGTTAAAAAAGTTTCCTAAGCGAATAAAAAAACCTGCTAAGGCAACCATAATACCTAATCTATCTAAAATAAATAACCACGGTTTTTGCAGATGTTTTTTCGCATAAAAGTATAAAGCTAAAGGAATTCCTACTGCTGCACCATGACTAGCAAATCCTGTAAAACCAGTAAATTTCCAATCTTTTAAAAAACCAAATAAAGCAGTAGCTCCATCTTGTTTTTTAAAAGGTAAAAATATTTCTAATAAATTATTTTGGTAATAACCCCAATTATAGAAAAATACTTCTCCTAAACGCATACCTATTAACATCGATACAAAAACATACATAAATAAAGGATCTAGTTTTTCAACAGGAACCTTATCATTTATATAAATTTTCTTCATTAAATGCAATCCTAAAATAAAAGCAGCTACGAACATTAAACTATACCATCTAATACCAAAACCTCCTATTTTAATAATCTCAGGATTCCAATCCCATACGATAGATAAAAAACTCATGTATTTTAAATTTAATTTTTATATTACTACAAGTTGAATAAAATTACTTTTTTATTTCTCTTGCAATAACGATTATTTATTTTTTTTTTCTGGCACTGGATCATACCCACTTCCACCCCAAGGATGACAACTAAAGATTCTTTTTAAAGCCAACCACCCACCGTAAAACAACCCGTGCTTTTGTAATGCCTCTATTGTATAATGTGAACATGTAGGTGAATATCTACAGGTAGCAGGTGTAAATGGTGATATTGCTGTTTGATAAAAACGTACTAATAAAACAAACGGATATGTTAGTATTTTTTTCAAATTAATTCCAATCATTTTTTAATAATTCATACCTTCTATCAGTACAATTATCATATTCATTATAAAACTCTTTTACTGGCTTAAAAAACTTAGCTAAAATTTTATTTGATGCTATATTTTCAACCCATACATCAGCAGTAATTTTTTCAAATTTTAAAACATTGAAAGAATATTCTATCATTTTTTTAGCTATTTCAGTAGCATATCCTCTACCCCAAAAATCTTTTCTAAAACGATATCCTAATTCTCTATTTTTTTCTTCATTTGTTAGAAAACCTATCAACCCAATTAAATCTTCTTTATTTTTTTCAAAAACACCTAAAAGACTTAAACTATTTCCTACTATATCTCCATTAAAAGAAAGTGCTAATTGAAATTTGTTTTCAATATTATCTTCTGAGGGTTTATTTTGAGGAATAGCTTTTATTATTTCTTCAGCCGTTAATAACTCAACAAATTCTTTTTTATGAATCTTTTGTATCGCTTTAACGATGAGCCTTTCAGATTGAAAAACCATAGCTTCTAATTTATTGAAAAACTAGTTCCTTCTCTACCATCTTTCAACTGAATACCTAATTCTAATAATTCATCTCTAATTTGATCAGACAGTGCCCAGTCTTTATTTTCTCTTGCTTCTTTACGTAATTTAATTAGCAATTCTACAACTCCATTAACTTTATCAGAACTTCCTTGAGTTACCTCATTCATTAAACCTAATACGTCAAAAACAAACGCATTCATGGTTTTCTTTAACTCTAATAAATCTTCCTCAGTTAAACTAGCCTTTTGCTCACGAATTAAATTGATTATTTTAACTGCTTCAAATAAGTGAGAAATTAAAATTGGAGTATTAAAATCATCATTCATAGCAGCATAACATTCTTTTTTCCAGTCTTGAACATTAAAAGTTGACTCACTTCCTGCTTCAATTTTATCTAAATAATTAACAGCATCCATTAGCTTTCCATGACCTTTTTCAGAAGCTTCTAATGCATCACTTGAAAAATCTAATATACTACGGTAATTAGCTTGTAAATTAAAAAAACGAACAACACTTGGCATAAATGCTTTACTTAAAACATCGTTTTCTCCTGTTAAAATTTCATTAGGCAAAATATAATTCCCTGTAGACTTAGCCATTTTTTGGCTATTTAACAACAACATATTTGTATGCATCCAATAGTTAACAGGTGCTTTACCACTACATGTTTGAGATTGCGCAATTTCACATTCATGATGCGGAAACTTTAAATCCATTCCACCTCCGTGAATATCAAATTGTTCTCCTAAATATTTTTTACTCATAACAGAACATTCTAAATGCCAACCAGGAAATCCATCACTCCAAGGAGATGGCCAACGCATAATATGACGTTCATCTGCTTTTTTCCACAGAGCAAAATCTTGAGGATTTCTTTTATCAGACTGTCCATCTAAAGTTCTAGTATTATGTATTGCATCTTCAATTTTCCTTCCAGATAAGATTCCATAATTACCTGTTTTGTTGTATTTCAACACATCAAAATATACAGATCCATTTACCTCATAAGCAAATCCTTTATCCATGATTTCTTTAATCATTTCAATTTGTTCAACTATATGACCAGTAGCTGTTGGTTCAATACTTGGAGGTAAAAAATTATAATTTTTTAACACATCATGGAAGTCAACTGTATAACGTTGAACCACTTCCATTGGTTCTATCTCTTCTAAACGTGCTTTTTTAGCAATTCTATCTTCTCCTTCATCAGCATCATTTTCTAAATGACCTGCATCAGTAATATTACGTACATAACGTACTTTATATCCTAAATGTAACATATAACGATATACTACATCAAAGAACATAAAAGTTCTTACGTTTCCTAAATGAGCATTACTGTAAACGGTGGGACCACAAACATACATCCCTACCCTTCCTTCAATTACAGGTTTAAAAAGCTCTTTGCTTTTTGATAATGAGTTGTATACTTTAAGTTGATTTTCTTTATATAATTCCATAGAAAAAGTGACTATTTACAAATGCTAAAGATAGGCACTTTATGAAGAATGGCGAAATGGAATTTTAGTGAAGTTTTAAAAAAAATGTTAAGAATAAACAAAAGTTATTCAGTAATTGCTAACTGAGAATATTTACCCTCTATGTAAATTTTTTTATTTTTAGATTCTATTAAAAAAGTTCCGTTAATATTTTTACTTCCCATTTCTTTAAGCGTGACAGTAATCGGCTTTCTTATGGAATACAATGAAGGGTTTTCTTTTATTTCAAAATTAAATTGTTGATTGATTCCTGAAAGGTTTACAGAAGCATTTGCTGAACTTAAAAACATTTTAAACTGACCATAATCTGGATGAATTTTATCTATCTTTAAATCTCCAAATTTATGAACTAACTTAACATTTTTATACACATCAACTATTGTAATATCAGAAGATTTTGAATTTACAACTGTGTTAGTAACCGATGCTATTTTAGCATCGGTTACATTATTTAAAAATAGTGTACTTGTATTTAATGAATTAATTTTAACTGGTGAAAACGAAATATTCAATTTACCTCCGTTTAAAGCATCTGCTTTGAAGTTACCATAACTTACTTTTCCGTTTACCTTTGTTTTAGGTAATTTAACCTTGCAATGGCGAGTATTTAAATTAAATGTGGCATTCTTAGGAACCTTTACTTTTATTTTTTTTACTATTTTAACTTTCTTTCCATTAATCATTAAATCATTTCCTTTACTATTAGTAATGTATGAGTAACTTAATTGAGTGTTTTTAAGCTGTTTCCTCGCTAATTCTAATGCTTTTTTCACTTCAACCCTATTAATCTTTCTAAGCTCTTTCCTTGCTTTTGCTAACGCTTCTCTTTTTTCTAAGCGTTTCTTTTTTAATGCTTTTGAACGTTTTTTTAATGTTTTTTTTCTTTTTTCTTGCTGTTTCTTAAACTTTTTATATTCTTTTGTTTTTTTAAACTTTTCCCATTCCTTTTTTGATTTTATAGTAACATTATTCACTCCGTCTTTCCATTGAAAAAAATAAGTATCTCCATCTTTTGAATATTTATCAAAATCAAATTCAATATTCTCTAGCCCCTTCATAGCATCATCAATGTCAATGTTAAAATCTTCCAGTTCTATTTCAGGAAGCACAAATAAATTATGATCATTATTATTGCTTAAGTTGTATACTGTTCCTTTAGGAAAATTAGTATTCCCTGATGAATTATAAAAAAATATATTATCATTCCCTATTGAGTGAAAGCTATTACTATTTGCTTTTATCTTAACAGTACTTTTATTACCTAAAGCTTCAAAGTTCCATCTTTTCAAATACTTTTCTGCTTCTTTTTTATCTATACCTTCTATTTCAATTGTAGCCTCTACAGCAACTTCATTTTTATTCCATGTAGTCACCTCTATTTCAGCATTTGAAGCATTAATATCTATTTCTACATTTTTATTAGTATAAAATTTTTCATTAAACTTTTTTTCTACTTTCTGAGCCAACAAGGAACTTGTTATCAGTAATAAAAATACACTTATTTTAAATGGTTTGAGTGTCATTTTGATTTGGATTTTTAAATTCATGTAATTGTTTTTGCATACGTTTTAACAGCTGTAAACGCATTTGCAGGTTTCCAATCAATGCATTGATAGTATCATCGTTAATTCCTTTTTTGTTGAGCTCTTGGGTTAACGACTTATATTCTTTAGTTAACAACCCTAATTGGGTTAAATAACCATCAAATAATTCTTTATTTTCTTTTGTTAATTCTAACTGACTTAATTCGTAATTAATTGTATTTATGTAATATGATTCTATTGTTTTTAATTCAGGAGAGATGCTTCCTAAACTAATTTGTGAATCATTATTTAACTCTACTGAATTTGTTATTTTTGGTAAAGATTCTCCTTCAATGTTTGTTTTAGAAAATTTGATTCCTACTCCTACTAACAAAACAATTGATGCTGCAACATATAACCACTTATATTTTTTTATCTTACTTGGTTTTTCGTGTAATTCACTCAATAATTTTTGTTGAAATCGTACACGATGTTTCGATGATATTTTAACATTATTATTTGTATTATTTTTTAATATATCTCTAATATCTTTATCCATAATACACGTTTTTTAATTGTTCTTGCACCTTTTTCTTTCCTCTCATTAAATGTGTTCTAGAAGTAACTTCTGATATTTCTAAAATCTGAGAAATTTCTTTATGATCATATCCTTCTAATAAATATAAACTTAACACAACTCTATATTTTTCTTTTAATTTATCTATACTACTAACAATATCATTATACGATATATTCATCCCTACGTTCCAATCATCATTTTCTTCTATCGAAGTTACTTCTTCATTTATAGAAACTAGAGTTAGCTTCCTTTTTTTTAACCAATCAATACTTTGATTAATTACAATTCTTTTTAACCAAGCTCCAAAAGCTACTTCTTCTTTATATAAATATATTTTTCTAAAAGCTTTGATAAAGGCATCTTGCATTATATCTTCTGCTTCAAAAGAATCTTTTACATACCTCAACGCTACTGTATACATAGCTTTATAATACAAATCATACAACTGCATTTGTGCCTTTGCATTATTTTGCTTACAAGCCTCAATAATAGATTGATGTAGCTGTTTAGTTGGTTTCATTTTTAATTTCTTGCCCTAAAGACGATTCTTTTTTAGGAGTGTTGCATTTTAGCTAAAAATTTATTTTTAAATTTACATTAATAATTCGTTTTTACTTTAATGATTAAAAAAAACAAATCGGCACTCTCTGAAAAAGATGGAGTTTCTCAACCTGAAACCACCAGTAAAAAATCTGCTCAAAAAATTAAATTAAACAGAAGAAAACAAACTTCTGCTAATGAATTTATAAAAAACATTTTAGCTGGTGATATTACTTTTTTAAGTAGAGCCATTACCTTGATTGAAAGCACTAATCCAAAGCACCAAAAAAAAGCCAATGAAATTTTAGATGCTTGTTTACCTCATGCCAATAACTCTGTTAGGATTGGTATTACTGGGGTTCCAGGTGTAGGGAAAAGTACTTTTATTGAGTCATTTGGAAAACATTTAACTTCCTTAGGTAAAAAGGTTGCTGTATTAGCTGTAGATCCAAGCAGTTCTATAAATAAAGGTAGTATTTTAGGAGATAAAACTAGAATGGAAGAGTTAGTTACCGATAAAAACGCTTTTATACGCCCTTCTCCTTCTGGAACTTCATTGGGTGGTGTGGCTCAAAAAACTCGAGAAAGTATTATTTTATGTGAAGCTGCTGGTTTTGATAGTATAATTATAGAAACTGTTGGTGTTGGACAATCAGAAACTGCTGTACATTCTATGGTAGATTTCTTTTTACTTTTAAAATTAGCTGGTGCTGGTGATGAACTTCAAGGAATAAAACGTGGTATTATTGAAATGGCAGATGCAATTGTTATTAATAAGGCCGATGGAGATAATGCTAAAATTGCTAAAATTGCCAAAGTTGAGTTTACTAGAGCACTTCATTTATACCCTCCTAAAGAAAATGGATGGGTTCCTAAAGTTTTAGTAGCAAGTGCTCTTAAACATCAAGGAATTGATAATATTTATAAAATGATCAATGATTATATTTCTGAGGCTAAAAGCACTTCTTTTTTTAATTCAAAAAGAAATATTCAAAATAAATATTGGTTATTAGAAACCATTAACCAACAATTAAAAGCAAATTTTTACAACAACCCAGAAGTTTCAAAATTACTAAGTACTGAAATTTCAAAATTAGAAAATGGAAAAACATCACCGTTTAGCGCTGCTAAAAGATTATTAAATATATAAACTATAAATACTTGTACTAATAAAATAGCTTAAAACACAAACAATGAATAACATTCAAAATAACGAATTAACATGGAGTGATTTCACAAAAGTTGAAATGCGAATTGGTACTATTATAACTGCAGAAATATTTAAAGAAGTTAAAAATCCTGCTTACAAAATGCAAATAGATTTTGGTGAATATGGAATCAAGAAAACGTCAGCTCAAATAACAAAACTATATACGCCTGAAGAATTAATTGGTAATCAAGTAATTG
This sequence comes from Tenacibaculum sp. E3R01, assembly GCF_003318185.1. NCBI lineage: Bacteria > Pseudomonadati > Bacteroidota > Flavobacteriia > Flavobacteriales > Flavobacteriaceae > Tenacibaculum > Tenacibaculum sp. E3R01. The sequence continues at coordinate 90,138 of NZ_QOCC01000018.1, forward strand.
CTGTTATTAATTTTCCTAAAAAACAAATAGCAACTATGATGAGTGAATGTTTAGTTTTAGGTGGAATTGGTGAGAATAAGGAAGTAACTCTTATAGCTCCTGAACGAAATATTAAAAACGGAACCAGAATAGGATAGCTACTATTAAAGTAATAGTTTTAATAGTAGCTATTCTTTATAAAGAAAATTGCATTGTTATTAACAAACTAGATTTTATTCAAAAATGAATGAATTACATAAAATACTAGAAGAACTTATTGGTTTAACAGATAATGAGTGGGGGGTTTTTAAATCTCTTTTAAAAAAGAGAGACGTAAAAGCTAAAACATTAATCATTAAAGAAGGAAGTATTGCTAAAAACTTATATTTTATTGATTCTGGATTACTAAGGTCTTATTATTTTCTAGATGGCAAAGAAATCAATTCTTATTTTTCATGTGATAACCAATTCATATCTATATTTTCTAGCTTTATAAATCAAACTCCTTCTTTAGAAATTTTAGAAACTATTGAAGATAGTTGCATTTATGAATTATCATATTATTCTTTGTCGGAATTATATACCAAATCAGCAAATTTTGAAAAGTTAGGTAGAATTTTAGCTGAAAAAAATTATTTGTGTGCTCTTGAGAGAACTTCTACTATGCAAACAAAAACCGCTAAAGAGAAATACTTAGATTTTATAAAAAAGTATAATAAAAAAATTGTCCAAAGAGTACCGCAACATCAAATAGCAAGTTTTCTTGGAATTGCGCCTGAATCCCTTAGTAGAGTTAGAAAGGAAATTACTATTTCTTAACAAATATCAATGCAGGTACTTTATACCTATTGTTTCTTTGTTTTAATAAATCTAAAACAAAAATACAATGAAATTTACTTCTATAATTAAAGTATCAATTACCACCGCAATAGTTTTTTTTATAACTAGTATTTTATTTAAAGCTTGTTCTCTAAAACCTTCTGCTTGGAAGCCACCAGTAAACCCTAAATTTAACGGTGTTTTCTCAAAAAACGAATTACTAAAAACAACAAAAAAAGTAAATTTAAATGGTTGGTACGGACCTGAAGACATAGCAATAGATAGCCAAGGAAATCTATATTGTGGTGTTCATATTACAGAAACAGATTTCACAGATGGGAGAATTTTAAAAATTGACACTACAGGAAAAATATCCGTTTTTTGTAATACTCAATCTTGGGTAGCTGGATTACATTTTGATAAAAATGAAAACCTCATAGCCTGCGATTTAAAAAGAGGACTAATAAGTATTGATAAAAAAGGCCAAATAACAACTTTAGCCAAAGAAGATGAAAAAGGTAATAAATTTTTAATCCCTAATGATGTAGATATTGCAAGCGATGGAATCATTTATTTTTCAAATACATCATCAAAAATATCCTTTAGCAGAAAACATATTTGGAAAATCTTAATGGAAGTTAAGCCAGATGGTGGTCTTTATAGTTTTAATCCAATTACAAAAAATGTTAAGACTTTAATTGATGGCTCTTATTTTGGTAATGGGGTTGCTGTATCTGAAAATGATGAGTTTGTTTTAATGGTAGACTTAACTAAATATCGTATAATTAGATACTGGCTGAAAGGTGATAATAAAGGGAAAACAGATATCTTTTTAGAAAATTTACCTGGATTTCCAAACGGAATTTCAAGAAGGAAAGATGGTAGTTTTTGGCTTGGTTTTTCTACTAAAAGAGATGATATGTTAGATAAGATACAGCCTAGCCCACTACTTAAGAAAATTGTTTATGGCCTTCCTCTTTGGTTACAACCTAAAGTAGCTTCTTTTGGAATGATTATGCACGTAAGTAAAAAAGGAGATATATTAAAAACATATTATGATACTACAGGTAAATTTGTAGCTGAAGCCAGTTCAATTGAAGAACATAATGGTTACATATACATTGGTGGAGATATTGCTAATCATATAGGGAAGTTTAAATTGGAATAAAAACTTAATCAACTTATTTATACCACTATCTTTACTTTATAAAGTATGCACAATTCAATATTAATATGTGTTAAAAACATAAACACCAAACATTACTAAGGTGTTTATGTTTTTATTTTATACCTTTAATTAAAATCTGTTTATTAAAATAATGATTACATTAGAAAACGAATATCTAACTATTCAATTTAAAAAATTAGGCGCAGAGCTAACTAAAATATACTCTAAAGAAACTAAGTTAAATTATTTATGGAATGGTGATGCAACTTTTTGGAAACGTCATGCTCCTATTTTATTTCCAATTGTTGGTAAATTAAAAGGTAATACCTATAAAATAAATGGTGAATTTTATGAATTACCTCAACATGGGTTTGCTAGAGACTTAGAGTTTTCTATTGTTAATAAAACTACTTCTAAAATTACTTTTGAACTTACTTATTCAAAAGAAACACTAATTAACTACCCATTTAAATTTACCCTACAAGTTAGTTATGAATTGAAAAAAAATCAAGTGTTAGTTAATTACAAAGTCATTAATGTTGACGATACAACAATATTTTTTTCTATTGGCGCACATCCAGCTTTTAATTGTCCTCTTGTTAAAGGAACTTCTTTTAACGATTATTACCTTGAATTTGAAAAAGCAGAGAAACCTACCCAATTGTTTTTAAACCCACAAACTGGATTCAGAAATAATATTTCTAAAACAATAAATCTTGAAAAACAAATAGATCTATCTTATGATTTATTCAAAAATGATGCTTTAATGTTTGAAGGAATTGAATCAAAAAAGGTTTCTTTAAAGTCTAAAAAACATAATCATGGAATACATTTACATATTCCTAATTGGAGATATTTAGCCTTCTGGACAAAAAAAACAAACACTCCTTTCATTTGTTTTGAACCATGGATGGGTATTGCGGATAATGAAAATACAGATCAAGTTTATTCAACTAAAGAGGGAATTCAAGAACTTTCTGTAAATAAAACCTATGAAAATGAATATCGTTTTGAAGTTTTTTAAAACTTTAATTAATTATACTCACTAGGGTTTTTACCAAAATATTTTTTAAAAATTTTATTAAAATGACTCGAATCAACAAACCCTATTTTTTCTGCTATTTCTGACATATTTAAGTTTGTTTGTTTTAATAAACGCTCAGCTATTTTCATCTTCGAATTCGTTACATAGTTCTGAATGGAAATACCAGCTTCTTTTTTTATAAATGCACTTACATAATTAGGAGACATATTAAACTCTTTTGCTATTGTTTTTATTTTAATTTTTTCTTTATCAAGTATGTTTTGACGTATGTAACTTAATATATTTTCTATTCTTTCTTTCTTTGAAAGGATTATGTTATCAGATAAATCAAAGCTTGCCTTTATATTCCTTGAAACAATAATAAGTAAAGCACCAAATAATTCAAGTAATACATTTCTACTATAAACAGACGTATTTTTTATTTCTGTTTTAATTAGTTCATATAAAGCAAACAATTGTTTTCTATCAACATCATTTTTTACAATATTTCCAGTAATTGTATTGGTATGAAAAATTACACTCTCAACTCGATTCTTCCAACTAGTATTAGAAAAGAATTCTGTTTTTTCAATAAATAGTTGCTCAGTAAACTTTATAATTCCAAATTTAGTCGTTTCAGAAATTAAAAACTCGTGCTCATCTTTAGGTGTTAAAAAAAACAAATCTCCTTCTTTATAATTAATTATACTTTCATTTAGTACATGTTTCCCTTTTCCCTTTAAAATAAAGGTAAGCTCAAAAAAATTATGTTTATGCTTAGGGTGTCCCCACTCATTAATTGAAGTAAACTCTAGTACATCTAATGATTTTTCTAGATTAAATCTTGTTGCCATAAGCTATTCACATATTTATACAAATATATAATGAATTTATACATCAATACCACTAATTACACGACATAACTTTGTACTAACAAATCCTAATACAAAAATGAAAACTACTTTATTTACACCATATAATATGAATGGAATCTCATTAAAAAATCGTTTTTTAATGGCACCTATGACTCGTTCAAGAGCTGCCCAACCTGGTGACATTCCTAATAAATTAATGGCTACTTATTATGGACAGCGAACTTCTGCTGGTATTATTATTACTGAAGCTACTCAAATTTCCTTACAAGCAAAGGGATATGCTAAAACTCCAGGGATTTATACCCCTGAACAAATTAAAGGATGGAAATTAATTACTGAAGAAGTACACAAAAAAGGAAGTAAAATATTTTTACAATTATGGCACGTAGGTAGAGTATCAAGTTCAAGAGTAAATGGATTACAACCTATTGGCCCATCTTCAAAAATAGCCAAAGAAACCAATGTCTACATTTTTGATGGTGCTCCTAATGGTGACGCAACTTTTATTCCTGTTGAAGAACCAAAAGAAATGAACCCAAATGATATTAAACAAGTTATTGAAGAGTTTAAAATAGCTGCTAAAAATGCTATAGACGCTGGATTTGACGGTGTTGAAATCCATGGAGCTAATGGGTATTTAATAGACCAATTTTTAAGAAGTAACTCTAACATTAGAAAAGATAAATATGGGGGAAGTAAAGAAAATAGGATTCGTATTTTAAGTGAAATAACTCACGCAGTGGTAAATGAAATTGGAACTGATAAAACTGGTGTTCGCTTATCACCTTTTATAAGTTTTAAAGATATGAATGATCCGGAGATTTTAGAAACAATAATGTTAGCTGTTAAAAAGCTAGAAGAAATAGGTATAACTTATATTCATTTATGTGAAGCTGATTGGGATGATGCTCCTCTAATTCCAATCAACTTTAGAAAAGAATTAAGAAATACATTTAGTAAAACTATTATAGCTACTGGAAATAAAACTCCAGAAGAAGCTGATGAGTTATTACAAGAAAACTTAGTTGATTTAGTTGGTTTTGGTAGAAGTTTTTTAACCAATCCTGATTACCCAAAAAGAGTTGAAATGAATTTAAAAATGAACGAAATAATTGATAATCACACATTATTTGGCGGTGGAGATGCAAGAGGGTACACTGATTACCCTTTTATTAAAAAGTAAAAAACTTATCCTTAAAATAGTAAATCCAATGTTTTTTTACGTTGGATTTTTTTTGTTTCTGTTTCTATAAATTCAGAAATAAAATACACTTCTTTTGGGTACTCATATTTAGATAATAAAATGTTTTTATCTAAATCTAACCTACATTTCTTCCCCTCAACAATTAAAATTAACTTTTCTCCTAAAACAGTATCTGAAACTCCAGCTACAAAAAAACGCTGTGATAAAATATTCGAAAGTTTTTCTTCTATTACTTCAGGATGTAATTTTATTCCTCCAGAATTAATAACATTATCATACCGTCCTAACCATTCAAATTCAGTTTCAGATATTAATTTTATAACATCATTCGTTATTATTATTTCTTCTGATACTTTGGATGCTTTAATTACTAAACATTGCCTTTCATCTTTTTGTACAAATACATTAGGTAATGTTTTATAAAAAGATTGCTCAGGTCTATTTTTCGATGAAGAAAAATTATTTAACTTTTTAACAGCAATATGCGTGATAGTTTCAGTCATACCATAAGTAGCAAAAACCTCTGTAGAGATTCCTTGTATTTTTTCTACTAAATCAGTTGAAACTACACCACCACCAACTATTAATTTCTTCACTCTATATATTTCATTCAAAGATGCCTGTAACTGTAAAGGTACCATTGCAGAAAAATCATAAACTTTATCAATACCATCAAGTGGATTAGATTTTGGCTCAACCACATTAATATGCCAACCTAAAGTTAATGCTCTTACCAACATCATTTTTCCTGCTATATAGTTAGTAGACATGCATAAAAGCGCTGTAGTTTTTTCTTTTAAATTAAAAAAAGTTCCAGTAGCTATAGCTGAATTACGCATATGCTCTTTCTTTAATTGTATAGATTTAGGAGTACCTGTTGATCCAGAAGTTTGTACTACAATAAAATCTTCATCATTAAACCAATTAGAGAAAAAATGATAACTATCAACAGATAAACTTTTAGAATACTCTAATAATTCCTCCACATCTGTAAAACTTCGACTATTTAACTGAAAATCAATATTCATATTAATTTACTTTACCTATGTCTTCTAATACTTCATCACCTGCTGGAGCACTTATCTTTCCTACAAGTTTATCTTTCCAGTTATTCCATCCATATTTTTTAGAAAAGAATATTAACATTAAAGGATACAAAACAAATACTGGAAGAAACATCTCCAATCCAACTGAAGGCTCAGAGGTATCTATAAATAATGCATTTGTTTGAAAAACTGTCCAATCTGTCGTTACAAAAAATGCTGCTACGATATTATTAATGGCATGTAGCCCTAAAGCCAACTCAGTTCCTTCGTCCATTAATGTTGTTATTCCAAAAAACAACCCAGTTCCAATATAAAACACCATAGAAACAGCCCCTAATTTTTCAACTTCAGGGTTAGCCCCATGTAATAAACCAAAGGCTACTGATGTTATAAGTAAAGGAAGCCATCTATTTTTTACTAAAATTCCTAAAGCCTGCATAAAATAACCTCTAAAAAGAAGTTCTTCAAAACTAGTTTGTATTGGTAAAAACAAAAAGGATATAGCTACTAAAGTAAAAAAAGGTACGGCATTAAAATTCCATACATAACTCTCTGGTTCTAATAAAATACCAACTCCAATTACTAATGATGAAATAATTCCCCAAGTAAAAAAACCAAACCAAAAACGTTTCCAATCAATTTTGTTTCTACTTGTTACTATTGTTTTTACAGGTCTTTTATGAACAAACTTGATTCCTATAAACAAAAAAAGTAATCCCAAAGCAAACATTACTATCATCATAAATAAAAACAAGTTTTTATTTATATCTAATGTCATAAAATTATCATTAGCTGCTTGGGTAAATTCAGCAACATCAGCTGAATGGAGAATTGCTGTTAACGCTAAAGGCATTACACCTAAAAATTGCCAACCAAAAAAAACAATAAAAATAACAAGTATATACAAATACCATTTATTTTCTCCTTTATATGCCTGCTGTATAAAATTCATATTCTATATTTTAAAATTCCATTTTTTGTTAGTAACATATTGTAAATTTCCATTTTTCACTTCTAAAGGACTCTCAAAATTGTTCGTAAATAAACTTCCAGTTCCTAATCCTTGGGGTAATGGATTATTTAATGTAAACGTCCATTGAGCTATAGCATTCAACCCTATATTACTTTCTAACGCACTTGTTATCCAGTTACCGGCGTTGTATTTTTCTGCTATCTTAATCCATTCATTACTACCTTTTATACCACCTACCAAACTTGGTTTTAAAATAATGTATTGTGGTTGTATAGTTTCAATACATTTTTGCTTTTTTTCTTTTGAAAAAACGCCAATTAATTCTTCATCTAGAGCAATTGGCAAAGGTGTTTTTTTACATAAGTTAGCCATTTCTTGCCATTGTCCTTGTTTAATAGGTTGTTCAATAGAATGCATTTTTAATTCAGATAATCTTTGCAATTTATCTAATGCATTTTCAGGTTTAAACGCCCCATTAGCATCAACACGTAGCTCTATTTCATTAGGAGAAAACTCTTTTCTTATCGATTTTAACAATGCGATTTCTGTTTCAAAATCTATTGCCCCTATTTTCATTTTTATAGTAGTAAACCCTTGTTGCAACTTATCTTTAATTTGTTGTTGCATAAATGTTTTGTCTCCCATCCAAATTAAACCGTTAATAGAAATTTCACTTTTTCCTTCAGTGAAATTTGATGGAAATAATTCAAAAGGGTTAGAACTATTTAATGATAGAAATGCTTGTTCAAGTCCAAATTGGATAGACGGATATTCAATTAAGTTATTTAAGAGTTTTTCTACCCCTAAATTAATGTTTGCACATGCCCACTTTAATTTTTGTTCATAATCAAGAGTGTCATCTATACTCAACCCTCTAAACAAACCACACTCTCCATAGCCTTTCTTTCCCTCTTCTTCAAGAATTATAAACCACGTTTCTTTAGTTCTTAAAACACCTCGTGAAGTTCCACTTGCTTGTTTAAAATTTAACAGGTACTGTTTATAGTTTGCTTTTATCATTAGTTTTTTTCTACAAACTCTTTAAAATTAGTAAGATATTGTTGGTCTTGTTCCTGTAACTTCCCTTTCACAAATGGTAACATACATCCTAAAATAAACCCTGTACTTTTACAGTTTGCCTTTAGCTTAATTATAGTATTACCTCCATTACTTTCAAATATATAGTCGTCTGTTTTAAGCATTCCTCCTCCATTGAACATTAACTTTACTTTTTTATTCGGTTCATATGCTAACACCTTTTCTTCTAGAGTCATTTCTTGCCCTTGACTTATCACTGTAACTGCGTAGGTACTACCTACCATTCCATCAACTTTATTGATTTCTTTAATAGATTTAATTTCAGGAATCCATTTTGATAAATTTTCATCATTATTAAAAATAGCAAAAACTTCTTCTACTGGTTTGTTAATAGTTACTTTAGATTCATAATTTAATTCTTTAATTATTAACCCTGTAGCAAAAAAAGCAATAGACAATGTTATGATAATTCCTAAAATAATTTTTACTGTTTTCATGATAGTACTATTTATAAATTTATATTGTTATAGATTCTCCTATTGCTAACAAGGTTAATTCTTTGTCTTTAATTGAAAATTGTTTTTTAGCATCTTCTGTATTTATTTCTATTGGAGGAAATGTATTAAAATGACATCCAATAACTTTATTACATTCTACTAAATCACATGCTATAATTGCATCTTCAACTCCCATTGTAAAATTATCACCTATTGGAAAAATAGAAGCTGTTAATTTTGTAGTCATCGGTATTAATTTCATATCCATTGTTACTGCTGTGTCTCCTGCAATGTATAAAGATTTATTCCCTGAACTAATTACAAAACCTCCTGGTTGACCTCCATAAGTTCCATCAGCAAAAGATGAAGTATGTATTGCATTTACATATTTAGCAGAAAATTTATCAGTTTTAAATGTACCTCCATGGTTTACAGGATGCCCTTTTAAATTCTTTGCATTATAATACATTACTATTTCATAATTAGAAACAATAGTAGCATCCGTTTTTTCCGCTATCAACTCAACATCTAATACATGATCTTGATGTGCGTGTGTTAGTAAAATATAATCAGCTTTTATTGTTTCAATATCTATATGAGTTGCTTGAGAGTTTCCTGTTATGAATGGATCAACAAGTAAATTGGTTCCATTTATTTCTATACCAAAACAAGCATGTCCGTAAAAAGTAATATTCATTTTTTTATTTTTTTCTTTTATTTCTCCATCTTTTAAACAAATAAAAAACTAGAGATATTAATAATATGAATGGCCAAATATTAATTATAAAAATTAAAAATGTTTTTAAATTTTTAAAACCATTTTTAAAAGCTTCAGAAATATTTTTACCAAAATTAGTTTGACTAGAAATTGTTTTATAAAAAGTGATATTTAATGTAGAGAATGATACTTGGTTTTGTAAATATTTTAGTTTTCCTTCAGCAACTTCAATATCTTCTCTTAATTTACCTATTTCTTTTTCTACTTCTAAAATTTCTTTTACGCTTTTAGCCTTTTTAAGAATTTCTAAATATCTTTTCTCTAACTCTTTTTTGTTTTTTAATCGAGCTTCTACATCTAAAAATTGTTCTGTAACATCTTTAATTCTAATATTTTTTTGATCAAAACTCTCAATTCCTTCAGAAATATCTTTTAATAAAGCATCAAAATTAGTGGCCGGAACCCTTATATTTATCACTGTACTTTTTCTATCAGATGAATTATATTCATTATCCGTTGAAACATATCCTTTATACTTTTTTACAGCTTGAAGAATTTTAGCTCTCGTTTTTTTCAAATAAACTACTTCAAATTCAATAGAACCATTTTTAATTAATTTCCGCTCCTCTGAAGGAGTTTCAGAATGATTTTTTTCTACTTTTAAAAGATTTCCTTGTACAGAATAATCTTCATCAAAAGCAATTTCCGAATAACCATAGCTAATTTTTTCGTTATCCTTACAACCAACAATAAAAATAAATAAGACTATTAATTTTAAAAATGTTTTCACAAAACTCGTTTTTGTTTAAATTTACAAAACTTGTCCTAATCCAAAAAGGATGGCAAATAAAAATGTGCTTAAAGCTACTTTTTTCAATTCTCCATCTAATAACACTTCCTCTTTATTTTTCATCACAAAAATCAAATGCTTTATTAATGGAATATACGCTACTATAAATAAAAATTGAAATGGTGATTGATATTGTATTACTGTGTATAAGAAAGTAAATAAGAAAGAACTAACTAATAAACTATAGTGATAATATTTTGCTGATTCAGCTCCTAATTTAACAACTAGTGTATTTTTATTTGATTTTGCATCATTTACTCTATCTCGCATATTGTTTAAATTCAACACTGCAGTGCTTAATAAACCAACAGTAAAAGCTGGTAAAAAAATGACGAAGTTTAACTCTTTTACATATAAAAAATAAGTACCTACTACTGATAATAAACCGAAGAAAATAAAAACGAAAACATCTCCAAATCCGCTATACCCATAAGCAGATTTACCTACTGTATATTTTATTGCTGCTACTATAGATGAAACTCCAAGTGCAAAGAAAATTACAGAGTATAAAAAGTTTTCTTTTCCAAAAGCCTCATAAATAAGTAATAAAGCGATCACTAACGTTATAATCGCAGTAATAATCATTGCTCTTTTCATTTGTTTAGGTGTAATTACTCCAGATGACACCATTCTTGCTTCACCTTTTCTATCGTTATCAGTTCCTTTAATACCATCTCCATAATCATTAGCAAAATTAGACAATACTTGAAAACCTATGGTAGTTAAAATTGCTAACCAGAAAATGCTAGTCAACCAAAAAGAACTCTTTACACATGAAGTGTTATTCAAAAAAAACATTTCATATCCTATTGAAGCTCCAACAATAATTCCTGATACTGATAATGGCAAAGTTCGCAGGCGTGCTGCTTTTATGTAGTTTTTCATTTATCCAATATAATTTTCAAAGATAAATATTTACACCTAAAAAAAGGAAGACTACATCTTCCTTTTTATCATTCCTTTTTATTCTATTTTTATTTATTTATCATAACATCGAAACTAACCTTTTTTCCTGGAGAATCTATTATAAAAGCTCTTTCTTGAATTAAAATATTATCTCTGAACATTTGTATATCAATTGAGTAATTTCCAAAGTTTTTGGTAGTTTTATCTTGATATTCTATACCTAAACTAGCAGCAAAATTAATTTCTCCATTGTATGATTTTTTAAAAGGTAAACTTCCAACATCATACGTATCATCAAATTTAAAAAAACCTGACTCAATAAATACTGTTCTTATTTTTGCCTGATGATTAGTATCATTACTATTTACTTTAAAAGTAACTGATGAAAAATCACTTTCATCTAACGAGAAATCTACATCGTTACATGAAAGAAGAAATAAACACAGAAGGGTGTAAAAGTATTTCATTTTGTATATTATTTTGATTATTAGCTTACACTAATAACAAAGTTTATACCATAAAAACATATACATAAGAGTACAATACACTTTTAAGAAAGTTTTATATCTTAAATAGAATTACTCTATTCTAATGAAGTCATTTTTGCTTTAAAACTTGGTTGATATTCTATTTTTTCTTCCCTTTTTCTATATTTCCATATTATTTGTCCTAATTGAAAAATAATCTTAAATGAATCTTTCATTGATAATTTTGAACCATCAACATGGATCCATCGTTTTAAAGGTTGTTCACATATCATTTTTTTAGCTTTCTCTAAACTAAAAGTTTTTCTTAATCGAATAAATAATTCTACATCAAACAACCATTTAGTTAAAAACTTTTCACTAAACAGTAATCTTACCACATCTTTTCTAAATATTTTAGCACCACATTGAGTATCTTTAATATCCATAGATAAGATTTTTCTTATAATATAGTTTATCATTAAACTTATAAGACCTCTAGCAGAATCTTTAGCAATATTTGCTCCCATTCTTTGAATTCTAGAACCACTTACTATCTTATAATCTGAATTTTCAATTGTTACCACTAAATCTTCAAAATCATTAAAATCAGTAGATAAATCTGCATCTAAAAAACCAACATAATCTAAAGCTTTATAACGTTGTAAGTACAGCATTCCCTGTCTTACTGCTTCAGCTTTCCCACCATTCTTTTCACAATTATATATTGTTATATAATCTTCTCTTCCTACTTTCAACTCTTCTAAAACCTCTAAAGTTCTATCAGAACTTCCGTCATTTACAAAACATAAATAATACCCTGAATAATTATCTAAAACCTTTAAAAATTCATCTTTTAATAATCTATCTTCTTCATTATAACAGGGAATTACAACACCAACTACTCTTTTCTGAATAATTATATTTTCATTAAAATTTGTATTGCTTTCTTGTAATTCCGGTACTCCAATTAAACGTTTAGTTCTTACGCAGATTTCATTTAAACTAATTGGTTTTTTCATGTAATCATGGATTCCTAAATCAAAACCTTTAACTACATCATTATTATCAGTACTTCCCGATAATATCATTATTTTTGATGTTGATTTTTTATTTTTTTTAATATGTTTAAGAATGTCAAATCCAGAAATTATAGGCATATTAATATCTAATATTACAAGATCTGGACTAAACGAATCAAATAATTTAATTCCATTAAATCCATTTGTTTCCGTTTTCACTTCATAGCCTAATTTTTTTAATCTCTTTTCAATTGGTAATAAAACTAATTCTTGGTCATCAATAATAAGTATTTTCATGTTTCTTTTTTTATAGGGACGGGTTATATTTATTTTTATAACTTATTATATAAGAAATAAGTTATTTTTACTAATCAAGTTTTTATTTTAAATCTACTTCACTAATAATAGTATTAAACGTATCTAAATACATTTGTGCTATTTTAGACATTGGGTATTTGGTAGCTGCTTCATAATTGGCTTTTCCTAATGACATTCTGTAAGTATCATCTTTAATTATTTTATTTAAAGCCGTAGCTAAACTACTTGCATCTTCAGTTTCAAAATATTCAGCTTTATATCCTTCTTGTTCAGATAACGTTGCTAAATCATCAATGTTTGGCATCACAACTGCTCGTCCATAACTACCCGCTTGATGCAATACCCCTGAACTGCCAGTTGTAGAAGTATAAGGAAAAACAACAACACTACTTTCTTCAAATAACTTAGGAACAGCACTTTCTTCAACATAACCTGTAAAAACAAGCTTAGGTACATGCTTAAATGTTTCTTTTACCTTTTTTAAATATCCGGGAACATTTGGGTTATCAGTACCAGCTATAATAATTTCTAAATCTATTTCTTCTGTTGCTCTTAATTTCTCAACAGCTTCAATTAATACTTCTACCTTTTTATATGTGCCAAATTTTCCGAAGGTCATTATTTTTTTTGGTCCTTTAGGAATGCTATAAGAAGGCTCAGTTAGTTCTTCAAAAGTTCCATGTGGTATACACTTAATATTAGTAGCTTTATATTTATCTTCTATTATTCCAACGTATTTATTAATAGTTACCGTAACGACATTAGCTTTTAAAATGAGCTTTGTTAAAACTGTACCAATATAATTATATATAGAAGCAAGTGTTTTATTACCAGTAAAACCGGCTTTATTCAAATCTACCTTTTCTAAAATATTATGTAATAATACTATAGTAGGTATTTTTTTTAATTTAAAAATATAAGGTAGCGTTAAGCCTAATGCAGCAGGTATTTTTTTATCACCAAATTTCATGAACTGCAAATTAAGCAGTATAGCATCTGGTTTAGTTTTTTCAATAGCTTTAGATATAGTTAAAAAATTAGAAATTTTATTAAACTTCCAACATTCTACTACAGATATCTTACATCCTTTTTCTTTAAAATCAATAATCTTAGCTTCTTTGGTAACATCTGTTAGCAAAATAAGCTCCGTTATTTCTTTTTTTACTCTAAAATTTTTCACCAAATAGTAACCATATTCATTTAAAGTTACCTTACTTGGTGGATAAGCAGTTATAATTGCTAGTTTCATAAATTATTTATAAGCATTTGGTTAATAATAAAACAAACCGAACGTCCCCCTATAAATCAATTATTCTAAACATAAAATATATAACTTTAATATTATGAATATACTTAAAATAAAGTAATTAGCAAAAAAACATTGTGCTAATTATTTAAAAATCAATTTATTTACAATTATTCTCACACTAAATATTAGTATCGTAGAACTTATTTTTTAACAAAAAAAGAGTTATTTTTAATAGGAAAGTTAGACTCTATAAATTTTCAAGCTACCAAATCTATTTAAATAGTATTTCAAAAACATACATAAGTTTGTAACTTAAAAATACTCACAAAATATTCTTTTCAAGAGTATTTTGTTTTAAGTTTTACTGATTTATAAAAAAACAAAAAAAGGTAAACACTAGATTAACAGACACTTAATGGATTTCCCTTAAAAATCTACGGGAAACCCCTTAAATGAATTAAGGGGCATACACCTATTTTACAAACGCTTAATTATCAGTAAATTAGATATATATTTTTTTAACATAAGTATTAACCAAATTTTATTATATGGCAAACATTACAATTAATCAAGATAGTATTATTAAAAAAGGGAGCATAGATGACATGCTAATTAAAGTTTTTAGATCGAGAAGTAACACCTTATTAAAAGATAAAGATATTGCACTTACTTTTTGTTATATCACAAAACTCAAGAAGTTTGATATTGTTCCTACTTATGAATTTTCTAATAAACTTAAAAATTTTATTAAATCAAACTTATCTGATTTTTTAATATTACAAGATTCAAAAGTTTATAGCTATTAAATTTCTAAAAGTCCCCCAAGAAAAAAGGCTGTCTTCATTTATAAGACAGCCTTTTTTATATTAACGGTTATATATTTTTATAATTTATTTGCTTCAGCAATTAACTCTGCAATGTCTTTAACCTCTATTTGGTTTTCTTTTTCCTTAAACTTAACTCCATCAGTCATCATTGTGTTACAATAAGGACATCCAGTAGCTATTATTTGTGGTTTAGTTTCTAATGCGTCTTCTGTTCTTAGAATATTAATGTCTTTATCACCTTTTTCTGGCTCTTTAAACATTTGTGCTCCACCTGCACCACAGCATAATGCTGTAGATTTATGACGCTTCATTTCAGTCATTTTAACTCCTAAACGACGAATTAATTCACGAGGGCTTTCATAAACATCATTTGCTCTTCCTAAATAACAAGGATCATGATATGTTAAACGTTTATTTTTTAAAATCTCATCTTCTATTGATAAGCGACCATCTTTTATTAATTTACTTATATATTGAGTATGATGAAAAACCTCATAATTGCCTCCTAAGCTTGTATATTCATTTTTTAAGGTATTAAATGAATGAGGATCACATGTTACAATAGTTTTAACTTCATAAGCATTCAACACTTCTATATTAGTCATTGCTTGCATTTGAAACAAAAACTCATTTCCAGCTCGTTTAGCAGCGTCACCAGTTGAACTCTCTTCTGTACCTAATACTGCAAAATCAACATTAGCTTGGTGTAATATTTTTACAAAAGCTTTTGTTATTTTCTTTGCTCTATCATCGTAACTTCCAGCTGCTCCTACCCAAAACAACACTTCTGGTTGTTTCCCTTGAGCCATCATATCTGCCATTGTTGGTACGTTCATATTGTAAATTATTAGTTTTTATTATTAATTTTAAATGCTCCTTTTCATTATTATAAAGTTTTTAATTAAGTTAAAACTTTACTCATCTTTCCAATTAAGTCTATCCATTTGACTATACTGCCAAGGTGCTCCATTATTCTCAATATTGGTCATCATCATATTCAACTCTTGAGGAGCCGCTGACTCTTCCATAACTAAATAACGACGCATTTCCATAATAATTGACAATGGATCAATTCCTATAGGACATTCTTGTACACATGCATTACAACTTGTACAAGCCCATAATTCTTCAGGGGAAATATAATCGTTTAATAATTGTTTTCCATCATCTTTAAATGTACCTCCATTCGCATCTATGTTTTTTCCAACCTCTTCTAATCGATCACGAGTATCCATCATTATTTTACGAGGAGATAATTTTTTTCCTGTTAAGTTAGCTGGACAAGACGAAGTACATCTACCACATTCGGTACAAGTATAAGCATTCATTAATTGTACCCAATTTAAATCAGTAACATCTGATGCTCCAAACTTTTCAGGCTCACCTTCTTCTTCTCCTTCTTCTGGCATTGCATAAGGGTCTGCATCAGGATCCATCATCATTTTAACCTCTTTAGTAACAGATTCTACATTTGTAAACTGTCCTTTAGGTTTTAAATTAGCAAAAAATGTATTTGGAAATGCTAATAATATGTGCAAGTGCTTTGAATAGTACAAGTAGTTTAAGAATATTAAAATCCCTACAATATGCAACCACCATGAAACTTTTTCTATAGTGTGTAATTCTTCATGTGAAAAACCATTAAACCAAGGTGCTATAAATTGTGAAATAACATTTCCGGTTCCTGCTTCTTGAAAAGCAACATCAGTTGCGTTCATTATTAAAAATAATGACATTAAAACCATTTCAAAATATAGAATGATATTCCCATCATTCTTTGGCCATCCTTTCATTTCCTTACTCCAGAAACGCTTTACCTTTTCAATATTTCTACGGAACCAAAAAACAATAACAGCAACAAAAACTAAAAGTGCTAAAACCTCAAAATTCCCAATTAAAAAACCATATACAGTATCACCCAATATTGGTTGAAAAACACGATGCGTTCCAAATAATCCATCGATAACTATTTCAAGCATTTCAATGTTAATCAGAATAAACCCTACATAAACTACTACGTGTAGAATTCCTGATACAGGTCGGCGAACCATTTTATATTGACCTAAAGCTATTTTAGCCATATTTTTCCATCGCTCTGGTTTTCTATCAGTTCTGTCAATATCTTTACCTAATTTAATATTTCTGATCAGCTTTCGAACATTCATTACAAAATATCCTATACCTGCTATTAAAATAATTGCAAAAAAGATGTTTGGTACGTAATTTTCCATGTATTATTTGTTAGTTTTATTGATGATTCCAATTATCGTCTTCAGAGCTGTTAGGTGATAAACCTAAAACATCTCCTTTTGTAGAAACTCCTAGTCCTAAAACCGTTCTGTTAGCATAATTAAAATAGCTAACCACTTGATTTATTTCAAGAATTTCTCCATCAGTTAATCCTTTATTTCTCAGTTTTTCTATATGTTCTTCTATTAACTTATTAGGTTCTAAAGTCAATTTCTTAGCATACTTTAATCCTTCAATATACTTATGATCTAGAATAGACTCATAACTATTTAACTCAAGTTGTTTTCTTATAGAGTCAGATTTTTCGTCGTCCTTTAATAACTTTTTCAATCCTAAAAAATGATGCTCAATACAGTAATCACACTTATTTAATATACTAACATAAACTCCTAGTGTTTCTAAATACCATTTAGGAAGTGTATTATTACTATTATGTAGTACGTTTTTATACAATGACATATGACCTACCATTGTATGTGGTCTTAAGCCATGAATTAACATAATGTTGTCTACATTATTATTAGGTCCAGTTACTTTTGAATATAACCTTTTTAATTTTCCTTGCGCTTCATTAAACGAAATTATTTTAATCCAACTCATTAAAAAGATAATATTTATTTAGTATTACTTATATTTTTCTTATTTTTTTCTTTATTAAATGGCTTAGCTTTTTTTCCAAATAATGAAAAATGTACAAATCGTTTTGGATTTAATTTTAACTCACGTAACAACTCTTCCATTTCTTTAGAAGCGTTTGTTAAGTTAGTATACATTTTTTCATCTGTCATTAATTTACCAAGAGTTCCTTTACCACTTTTAACATTTGATAATATAACATTAGCACTGGCTAATACCGTTTCAAGCTTCTTTACCGTTTGTGAAAGATTAGCTTTAGCTAATTCTTCAGACACTTTAGAAAAATTATCTGTTATTTTTTTAGCATTATTTAGAGTAGAATCTAAATTTGATCTATTACTAGTTACTAAATGATTTACTGATGCTAAAGTTTTTCGAACATCAGAAATAGTTCCTTCAAGTCCTAAAATACTTCTATTTAAACTTTCTCTTGACTTAGTATTAAGAACTTGATTTAAAGCATTTACCAAGGTATCAACACCAACCAATGTACTTTCTATTTTAGGGCTTAACTTTTCACTTAAAGAAGCTATAAGGTCTGACTCTACTTTTCCTTTTAGAAAATCTCCAGTTTTTGCTTCTTCGCCATCATAAAATGGTACAATAGCTAAATTTTGCCCCCCCATTAAACCAGCTGAATAAATCTTGGCGATACTATTTTTAGAAAATTTAAATTTATTTTCAAGAAAAATTTTAACAACTATTTTTCCTTTTCTTTCAGGATTAGAGCTAAAGTTTATTTCTGCAACTTTACCTACTTTTAATCCATTTATGGTTACTAAACTAGCTTGATTTAGTCCATTTATATTATCATATTCAACATAAAAATGTCTTGCATTTGGGCTAAAAAGATCTTGTCCTTTTAAAAAATTATACCCCCATACAAATAATGCTATGATTACAACTGCTACAATTCCTGTTTTTAACTCCTTAGACATCTAAAAAAATTATTACAAGCGAAAATAACAATTATTTTGGAGTTATTGGGCAGTTAGTATTTAATTTACTTTGTTTTTAATGCTTCTTTTATTGAAATCTTTTTTCCTCCTTTAAAGGCTACAACAAAAGCATCTTTATGTCCTGCCTTTCTTGCTTCAGACAAAAACTTTTTAATCTCTTGAAAAACAACAGTATTACCATAATAATATTTATAATACCCATCAATAAATAATGATTTTACGTTTTTCAATCCTTTTAAATTAAAATTATTTTTTGTTAGACTTCTTTTAGAAGCTGCAATTTGAACTTTAAACTCTATTAAAGATTTATTTATCTTTTGCTTTTTTACAACAATATTTTGAGTTTTCTTTTTATCTTTTTTAACTTTCTTTTTTGGTGTAACTATTTTTTCAGTAACTATTTCTTTTGGTGCTGGCTTCTTTTTAGCTACAATTTCTTTTTTAGTTTTTTCAACAATTACAGGTAGACTACCCCCAACTGTATTAATTTTTAATTGATTAACATACTTCTTTATTGCATCAGCAATGGCTTTTGCCATTTTTATTTGACCTCTTCTAGTATTTAAAAAACGGCCTTCAGCTTTATTAGTTAAAAAACCAAGTTCTACCAAAACACTAGGCATAATCGTTTCTCTTAATACTAAAAAGTTATCTTGTTTTACTTTCCTGTCAAACCTTTTTAAATTAGAAAAATTAGATTGAATATGACCAGCTATCGCTAAACTATTATCTAAGTTTTTTTCTTGTAACACTGATAAACCGATTAGTGATTCAGGAGAGTTTGGATTATAGTCATAATTTTGTTCGTAATTATCTTCGTATAAAATAGAAGCATTTTCTCTTTTTGCTATTTCTAAATTTCCGCTATTACCTCTTAATCCTAAAACAAAAGTTCCTGCTCCATGTGCTCTATCTTTAGAATATGAATCACAATGAATAGAAACAAATAAATCTGCTTTTTTGTTATTTGCTATTTTCGCCCTGTTATGTAATTCTACAAAAACGTCTTTTTTTCGAGTAAAAACAACTTTTATATCTCTAGATGTTAGTAATTCTTTACCTACATCTAACGCAACACGCAGTGCTATATTTTTTTCTCTATATCCGTTACCTAGATTACCTGGATCTTTCCCTCCATGCCCAGCATCAAGAACAACAACATACTTCTTTTGAGCGTTTACCGATGTAACGCACGTAAAAAAAGTAATTCCTATAAAAAATATAAAAGTTAAATTTTTGATATTATTTTTGGTGAATTTTAAGATTTTCATCAATAAATTTTAAGTAATTTTGACATTTAAAATTTGTTAACGCAAATAGTAAGCCATATATTTAATTAAACACAAAAATAGTATTTAATATATTGAAAACAAATCTAACTTACATACTTTTAGCTTTCTACCTTTTTTGTTTTCAATTAAGTAACGCTCAAGAATTTGGTAAAAAAGGGATTAGCTCTCAGAAACCTCAACAAAAAAAGGAGTTAAAAATTTCTAAAGACACTCTTTTTAATGTCAAAAAAGAAAGTAAATTAAAAAAAATCAAAGACTCAACCGTTACTGATTCAATAAAACCCAAAGAGGTTATTGATGGTATTATTACCCATGACGCTGAAGATTACACGATACAAAATGCAAAAAACAGAACTGTAACTTTATACAATAAAGCTAGAGTTACATACACCGATATAGATTTAAAAGCTGGTATTATTATTTTAGATTACAAGAAAAACACTTTGTATGCTAAAGGTATAAAAGATAGTTTAGGCTACCATCAAAGACCTGTTTTTAAACAAGGAGATCAAGAAAGTGAACAAGACTCTATCCTTTTTAATTTTAAAACAAAAAAGGCTTTAGTTTACGGAGTTAAAACTGTTCAAAGTGGTATAATTACTTATGGTGAAAAAACCAAACGGGTTAATGATTCAACGGTTTTTATGCGTAAACTTCGCTTTACAACTTCTAAAAAGAAAAATCCTGATTTTTATATTGCTACAAATAAAGCAAAGCTAGTACCTGGTAAAAAAATTATAGTTGGAGGAAGTCATTTAGTAATAGCAGACGTTCCAACTCCTTTATTTTTACCTTTTGCATATTTCCCTTTAGCAGATAAACGTTCTTCAGGATTTATTATTCCATCTTATGGTGAACGTTCTAACCAAGGGTTCTTTTTATCTAATGGAGGATATTATTTTGCTTTAAGTGATTATTTTGACTTAACTCTTTTAGGTGATATATATACTAATGGTAGTTGGGGACTTAGCAGTGACTCTGATTATTACGTACGCTACAAATTCAGTGGTAATTTCAGTGTTCGATTTGAAAATATTATTGAAGGAGTTAGAGGTTTAACCGGCTATAGTAAACGATCTAATTTCAATATTAGATGGAACCATAGTCAAGATTCAAAATCGAGTCCAAATTCTCGATTTTCAGCTTCTGTTAATGTTGGTAGTAGTCAATATTACAATCAATCTATTAACGAGTTAAATAACTCTCAACGATTAACAAACACTTTAAGTTCTTCTATATCATATTTTAAAAACTTTGTTGGTACTCCTTTTAATATGAATGTTACAGCTACACATTCTCAAAACACCAACAATAATTCTATTACTATGACACTTCCTTCACTACAAGTAAACATGGATAGAATTTATCCTTTTACTGGTAAAGGTGGTTTAAAAGATAACCCAATTCAAAAAATGGGAATTGGTTATAGTATGAGTGGAGAATATAGAATTAACACTACAGATGCAGAGTTTTTTAAACCTATGATGTTTAAAAAAGCAAATGCCGGAATTCAACATAACACAAGTGCAAATACTAATATAAAAGCTTTTAAATATTTTACTTTATCACCAAGTGTAAATTATAAAGATGTTTGGTATTTTAGAAAAATTAATAAACGTTTTGACCCTAATATACGTAATTCAAATGGTAATCAAGGTGCAGTTGTTAATGATACTATAAGTGGATTTAATCGTTTTAATGATTATAATTTTGGAGTTTCACTTTCTACTAATGTATATGGTACTTTTAACTTTAAAAAAGGAAGATTAAAAGCTATTAGACATACGTTTAGACCTTCAATTTCTTATGGTTACCGACCAGATTTTGCTAGAAATCATAACCTACAAGTACAACAAAGTAGCACCCCTAACGACTTATTAACTTACTCTCCTTTTGAGGGAGGGATTTATGGAACTCCAGCAAGCGGTGTATCAAATTCAATAGGTATTTCTTTAAACAATGTATTAGAAGCTAAAGTAGCCCCCAAAGATCCTGACAGTGATGAAGAAGACCAAAAAATTACTATTTTAAATAACTTGAATTTTAGTAGTAGCTATAATATTGCCGCCGATAGTTTACGCTGGAGCCCAGTACAAGCTAGTGCAGGTACTCGTCTTTTTAAAGATAAATTAGCAGTAAACCTTAACGCTACTCTAAACCCATATCAAGTAGACAGCAAGGGGAATTTAATTGACAAATTTAATTCTGATATATTTAGAATTACAAATGTTGGAATTAGTGCAAACTATTCTATTTCTAGTAGAGATTTTGACAAAAAAGAAGAAAAAAAAGGTGAAAATAAATCTGGAAATGGTGCTCAAAACACTCCTGATGTTTTTGGAGAAAACCTTCCCGCTACAAATGATTTCAGTTCTAACCCTAGCAATACTCAAAACAATTTAAATTCTGAAAATACTACAAAAAAAGCTAACTTATATAAAGCAAACATTCCTTGGAATCTTAATATAGTATATGCCGTTAATTACAGTAATAATGGTATAGTTAGTGGTATTGGGAATAATTCATTAATGTTTAGCGGTAATGTGGAATTATCTCCTAAATGGAAAGTAGGAATCAATTCTGGTTATGACATAAAAAGAAATGCCTTTACTAATACCACATTAAGATTTGCTAGAGATTTAGATAGTTGGAATTTTAATTTTTCTTGGACTCCTTTCGGTCAATTTGCTTCTTACAACTTTTTTATTGGTGTTAAGTCATCTGTATTAAGAGACTTAAAATGGGACAAAAACAAACCACCAGATAGGGTATTATTTTAAAACTAAACAAACACACATATAATTTCATGAAAAAAATAATAACAACAAGTAAAGCCCCAGCTCCTATTGGCCCATACAATCAAGCAGTATTAAGTGGAAACACCTTATATACATCAGGTCAAATAGCTTTCAATCCAGAAACTGGCGAACTAGTTTTAGATTCTATTGAACTAGAAACTAAACAAGTAATGGAAAATATGAGAGAAGTGTTAACAGCTGCTGAAATGACTTTTGAAAATGTTGTAAAAACATCAATTTTTATTTCAGACATGAACAATTTCTCTAAAATTAACGAAGTGTATGCTACTTATTTCAATGAAAAAACTGCACCTGCAAGAGAAACAGTAGAAGTAGCTAATTTACCTAAATTTGTAAATGTAGAAATCAGTATGATTGCTATAAAATAATTACAGTTAAAATAAAAAAACTCCCTTCAAATAAGGGAATTTTTTTTTATTTTAATACTTTCTTTAAAACTTATAGTAATGCAGAATACTCTAATAAATCTACTATTTTAGTAGCGTATCCAAATTCATTATCATACCATGATATCACTTTAAAAAAGTTTTCATTTAACTCTAAGCATGCATCAGCATCAATAACAGAAGTTCTAGGTTCAGAAACAAAATCTTGAGAAACTACTTCATCTTCGGTATAACCGATAATCCCTTTAAAATCTCCTTCAGAAGCTTCTTTTAAAGCTTTTAAAATATCTTTTAATGAGGTTGCTTTTTCTGTTCTAAAAGTTAAATCTACTAAAGATACATCAGCTACAGGAACTCTTACTGCCATTCCTGTTAACTTTCCCTTTAATTCTGGTATTACTTTAGTTACTGCTTTTGCTGCTCCAGTAGTTGTTGGTATTATATTATTAACAACTGACCTACCTCTACGCCATTTTTTATTAGGTCCATCAACAACATTCTGAGTTGATGTTGCAGCATGAACGGTAGTCATTAAACCTTCTTTTAACCCAAAATTATCATTAATTACTTTTGTTAAAGGAGCTAAACAATTTGTAGTACATGAGGCATTTGAAAAAACAATTTCATCATTGGTTAAATCAGCATGATTTACTCCCATAACATACATATTAGCATCTTTGGATGGCGCTGATATAATAACCTTTTTTGCTCCTCCTTTAATATGCAACATTGCTTTATCTTTATCTGTAAAAAAACCTGTTGATTCAATTACATAATCAGCCTCTACTTCATCCCATTTTAAATTTTCAGGGTTTCTATCAGCTGTTACACGTATAACTTTATTATTAACTATTAAATTACCGTCTTTAACCTCAACAGTTCCATTAAAACGACCATGAACTGAATCATATTTTAACAAATATGCTAAATAATCTATATCTAATAAATCATTTATTGCCACTACTTGAATATTATCTCTTTGAACGGCAGAACGGAACGCTAACCTTCCTATTCTTCCGAATCCATTAATTCCAATTTTTATCATTCTACTTTATTTATCTATTCACTTAAAAACAAAGTGAAAAGTTTTTTTTAAATTCTTTTGCTTTTAACTATTACAAATATAAAGCTTATAAAAATAAAAAAACTGATAGGAGTTAAATTCCTATCAGTTTTTAATAAAAGATTTAATAATACTTTATAAAGATGCAGAATACTCTACTAAATCAACTATTTTAGTTGAATATCCTATCTCATTATCATACCAAGAGATTATTTTTACAAAATTATCTGATAAAGCTATCCCTGCATTTGCGTCAAAAATAGAAGTTCTAGTATCACCTACAAAATCTTGAGAAACCACCATTTCTTCTGTGTACCCTAAAACACCTTTCATTTCATTTTCAGATGCTTTTAACATTGTTTTTTTAATATCATTATAACTTGCTTCTTTTTTTAACCTAACAGTTAAATCTACCACTGAAACATCCATTGTAGGAACTCTAAAAGCCATTCCTGTAAGTTTCCCTGACAGTTCTGGTATCACCTTCCCTACTGCTTTTGCAGCACCTGTAGACGAAGGTATTATATTATGCATTGCAGCTCTTCCACCTCTCCAATCTTTTAAAGAAGGTCCGTCAACTGTTCTTTGTGTAGCAGTTGAAGCATGTACCGTAGTCATTAACCCTTCTTCTATTCCAAAATTATCATTTAATACCTTAGCAACTGGAGACAAACAATTTGTAGTACATGATGCATTTGAAAAAATAGTATCAGTTTTTTTTAATTCTTTATTATTCACCCCCATTACAAACATTGGAGCATCTGGAGATGGTGCAGAAATAACTACTTTTTTAGCACCTCCTGTAATGTGCATTTTTGCTTTTTCTTTTAATGTAAAGAAACCTGTACTTTCAATAACATATTCTGCATCGACTTCATTCCATTTTAAATTTTCAGGATTACGTTCAGCAGTTGTTCTAATATGATTTCCATTAACAATTAATTTATTGTCAACAACCTCTACAGTACCGTCAAAATCTCCATGAACTGAATCATGTTTAAGCATGTATGCTAAATAATTTACATCTTCAATTAAATCATTTATAGCCACTACTTGTACATTTGTCCGTTTTACTGCAGATCTAAATGCTAATCTACCTATTCTACCGAATCCGTTAATCCCTATTTTTATCATAATATTTATTTAAGTCGTCATAATATCAGAAACTCGCAGGAGTTCCATATCTATATTTTGTATCCCTTTTATTGCTTTTTCTAAATCAGTTGCTATTACTTCATTGTTTTTTAAACCAACCATTAAGTTTGAATTACCATCTATTAAGAGCTCCACTGCCTTTACTCCTAACCTACTTGCTAAAACTCTATCAAAACAAGTTGGAGACCCTCCTCGTTGCATATGACCAAGCACAGAAACTCTTACCTCATATTCTGGTAAGTTCTCTTCAACATAATTAGCTAATTCATATACGTTTTTACCAGATTTATCTCCTTCAGCTACAACCACAATGCTTGATGACTTTCCAGATCTTTTACTCTTCTTAAGAGACTCAAGCATTCTATCTAGTCCTAAATCTTCTTCTGGAATTAATATTTCTTCTGCTCCAGCTCCAACTCCAGCATTTAAAGCTATAAACCCAGCATCTCTTCCCATTACCTCTACAAAAAATAATCGATCATGAGATGATGCTGTATCTCTTATTTTATCAATAGCATCCATTGCTGTATTTAAAGCTGTATCATATCCCAACGTGTGTGATGTTCCATGAATATCGTTATCGATTGTTCCTGGTATACCAATTACAGGGAAGTTATATTCCTTATTAAAAACAACTCCTCCTGTAAAGGAACCATCTCCACCTATCACCACTAACGCATCAATATTGTGTTCTAATAAGTTTTCATGAGCCTTTTTCCTACCTTCAGCTGTCATAAATTCTTTTGACCGAGCTGATTTCAAAATAGTTCCCCCTTTATGAATTATATTATTCACGCTTCTAGCTGTCATTAATGTAAAGTCTCCTTCAATCATTCCTTGATAACCTCTATAAACTCCTACACATTCCGTTCTGTAATAAGCACAAGCCCTAACTACTGACCTTATTGCTGCGTTCATTCCTGGAGAATCTCCTCCAGAAGTCATTACTGCTATTTTTTTTATTCTTTTTGCCATAAAATTATAGTATCAAATCTAGTTGTTTTTTAGAGCGGTTCAACAAAAAAAAACGAAACCGTTTTCGGTTTTAGTTATTAAAATCACACTATTTTATATTAAATATTTAAGTATAAATTTAAAAAAGAAAAATTAATTTATCTTCTTATTAATCTGTTAAAATAAATTATAATAGCTGCCTATCATTTTTAAGAATCCCTTTTTAGCTTTAATTTATTTTTTAAACTATTAAATAAAGTATTTTATCTTCATATTCTAATTGAAATAAAAAACGGCACAAAAAAACCCTTTATCTATTTACGAAAAAGGGCATATTAAACTTTACTATTTAAAAGAATGAAACTACTTAACTACTCTTTTAAAGTTATTTATTATTTCTTTTACCTTTATGTTTTGAAAAACTGTCGGGTACAATTCTTTGATTATAAAATTATATTCATAATCTATAGCTAACGCGTTTTTTAAATGTGTTAAACTGTACTCTTCTTTATCAAGAATCATAAACAAACCACATAAACGATATTCTATTTCAGCAAATTCTTTATATATTTTTTTAGCTTTAATCAATACAACCAATGCATCATTAAAATCACCTAAAAACAATAAAATATCTGCTAGAGCTACATATATTTCAATTTCTTTATCACCTAAATCTATACATTTGTAAAAGGCTTTTACTGCTTCTTCATAAAAATTTAGTTTCAAATTTATATCTCCATATTTCCTCCAATAAAGTGCATTTTCTTCATCTATTTGAATTGCTTTATTTACATAATATAAAGATTTAGGATAATTTTTATTAGTATAACATGCATTAGTTAACATCATCCATCCTCTATCTAATAAAGGATCTTCATGAACAGCCTTTTTATAAAAATGAATTGCTGTAGAAACGTTCCCTAATTTCTCATAACATTCACCAATTCTTATATATGCGTATGCAGTTGGATCATCTAACTCTAATGTTATTAAATAATTATCGATTGCATCTTCATATTTCTCAAGCTTTTCAAGCGTTTTAGCTTTTTCTAAATACCCACCTATAAAAGCTTCATCAATAATAACAGCATAATCAAAAGACTCTAAAGCTTTAGAGTACATCTTAATTTCAAAATATTGCCTTCCTAATTGATGCCAAGCAACTTCACTGTATGGGTTTTTATCTATATAACTATTTAAAAACTTTATTGCTTCTTCACTATTTTGTTCCATTTCAAAACAATAAACAATATTATAAAGTGATGAATAATCTTCATAGTCAACATCAATACACTTAGCAAAATTTAAACGAGCATTTTCATAATCATCTAAATATAGATACTCCATCCCCATCATAGACCAAATATCTTCAGGGCCTTCAACATATTCTAAAGATTCTTTTAAAACTGCGATTGCTTCTTTGTGTTTATTTTTTTTAGATAAAATCGTGGCTTTTTGTATAAATACTTCATCATTATGAGGTTCAACAGCTTCTATCTCTCCTAATAGTTGAATTGCTGACGGTAGCTCTCCATCAAAAATCAACAATTCTACTTGCATTAGTTTTAATTGGATTGAACTAGGGTGCTGTTCTAAACCTAACTTCACTGCTTTTTTTGCCAATGAGTGTTTACCAATGTTTAAATAATGTTCTATAATATACTCAAACTCTGTAGCATCGAAAAAATAAACGCTATTTGTTTTTAACATGGATTCAAATTTTGATACAGGCATAGGCTTTTGATTTGAATTATATATAAATTTACAACAACAACAATGCCTAAAAACGTTTGTTTACTTTTATTGTTAACAAAATAATTAACAATTATAACTGCTAAACATAATACCCTAAACTAATTTGAAACAATAAATTATTTTTCTATATTTGAATGGATTAAAAATTCAAACAGAATAAAAATTTAATTTTCAAACAAAAAATCATGAGTAAATTTGACGAAAAAGTAGAATTGTATAAAAAATTTATGGACGACAGAGACATTCGTTCAAATACTGATTTATTAAAAGCAGTTACAAAAGGATTAGGTCCTTCTATTTATAAAAAAGATGCAGAAACTGTATCTGGTTCTGATGCAAAAGAATTAGAAACAGTAAAAAAGAACTTTTTGATAAAAAAATTAGGTTTAGCTGATGGTCCAAAATTAGACGAAGCAATCAATGAAGTTATGGAACGAATTGGAAAATCTGAAAGAAATAAATACCGTGCTGTAGTATACTACATGCTAACAAAGAAATTTGACAAAGAATCTGTTTACGGAATGTAATATTTTTTCTTTTTTAAAAAATAGATCCTGCGTTAGTATTAATGCAGGATTTTTTTATTTTAGCCCGTTACAAACAACTAATTACTATGTCACAATTTATTAGCGTTTTTGATATGTTAAAAATTGGTGTAGGGCCTTCAAGCTCGCACACCTTAGGTCCATGGAGAGCTGCTCAACAATGGATTCAAAAACTAAAAAAAGACGAACTTATAGAAACCGTTTCCTCTATAAAAGTTGATCTTTACGGATCTTTATCTTTAACAGGAAAAGGACATGCTACTGATTTAGCTGTTCTATTAGGTTTAAGTGGAACTGATCCTGAATATATCCCTATTGATAATATAGAACATATTATCTCTGAAATAAAGAAAACTAACACCCTTAATTTCAACGCTGAAAAAGTTTTAAATTTCTCAATTAACCAAGTCATTTTCAACAAAGACTTTTTACCTTTTCACTCTAATGGTTTAACTTTCAGAGCTTTTTCTAAAGAAAAAAATGAAATATCTAGTGAGACTTATTATTCTATAGGTGGTGGCTTTGTTATTCAAGAAGAAGTTAAAACTTCAACCACTACTGAGATTAACAAACAAAACTTCCCTTTCCCTATAAACAGAGCCTCTGAGCTAGAAGATTATTGTAATTCAAAAAACAAAAAAATCTCTGAAATTGTTTTACAAAACGAGTTAGTTTTAAAAACTGAAGAAGAAATTGATTCTGAATTATTACGTATTTGGAACACAATGCTTGAGTGTATGTATATTGGTTGCCACACTAAGGGTACATTACCTGGAGGTTTAAATGTAAAAAGAAGAGCGTTTGAAACTCATAAAAAGTTAATTAAAGAGGCTGCTTATACAAATAAAGATGAATGGATTACAGCTATAAGAAGTACAGAAGTTAAGTTTAGAGAAATTTTAAAATGGGTTAGTTGTTGTGCGTTGGCTGTTAATGAAGTAAATGCCTCTCTAGGAAGAGTTGTTACTGCTCCAACAAATGGAAGCGCTGGAGTTATACCTTCAGTTTTAATGTATTACTTAGTTATAGAAAATCATAATGCTGACTTTGAACACATCAAAAAATTCTTACTAGTTGCTGGTGAAATTGGAAGTGTATTTAAGAAAAACGCTACTATATCTGCAGCAATGGGAGGCTGCCAGGCTGAAATTGGAGTTTCATCTGCAATGGCTGCTGGAGCCCTTACTGAGCTTTTAGGAGGTACTCCATCTCAATGTTTAGTAGCCGCAGAAATAGCTATGGAACATCACCTTGGTTTAACTTGTGATCCTATTGGTGGTTTAGTTCAAATTCCTTGTATTGAACGTAATGCTATGGGAGCTATAAAAGCAATAAATGCCGCTGAGTTAGCTTTAGAAACTAATCCTGAAGACTCTTTAGTTCCTTTAGATAAAGTTATAGACACCATGTGGGAAACCGCTAAAGACATGAATAGAAATTACAAAGAAACCTCTGAAGGAGGTTTAGCAATTACTGTTGGTTTAGCTGATTGTTAAAAATAAAAAAGCACTCTTAGAAAGAGTGCTTTTTTCTACCTTGTAAAAACTAAATCTGTTTTTGTAGACATTTCTTCAGAAAAACCATATCCATCTACATTAAATCCTTTCAATTCTTCTAATGTTTCAACATCATTCTCTATTATATAGCGAACCATTAGTCCTCTAGCTTTTTTTGCATATGTCATGATAGTTTTATATTGACCATTTTTAAAATCTTTAAAAACTGGGGTTATCATAGGTACTTTCAATACTTTTTTAGGCACTGCTTTAAAATATTCAGAACTTGCCAAATTTATTAATAACTCATTATTATCTAATTCTTCATTTAGTGAATTTGCTAATTGGTCATCCCAAAATTTATATAAATTATCTGCTCTTCCTACTTTTAATCTAGTCCCCATTTCTAACCTATACGGCTGAATTAAATCAAGAGGTTTTAGTAAACCATATAATCCAGACAAAATTCTTAGTTTATCTTGTAAAATAGGTACTTTTATTTCGGGTAAAGTAACAACATCTACCCCTCTAAAAACTTCACCTGTAAAAGCATAAATAGCCTGTTTAGCATTTTCTAATGTAAAAGGAAGCTCCCATTCTTGGTTTCTTTCATAATTTAACATTGCCAAATCATCAGATATTTTCATTAATTCTGATATTTTTTTCTTTGATAATGTTCTTAGTTTTTTATTTAACTTTTCTGATTTATCTAAAAATCTAGGCTCTGAATATAAGCTTGTTATTGCTTTTGTTTCAAAGTCTAACGATTTAGCAGGTGATATTATAATTTTCATTGGTAACTATCTTTTTACAGTTCTTAAAGGTATAAATGTTTACAAACTAAATGTTGTTTTTGTATTAATTAAATTTTATTCCTTTATCATTAAAATCTATCTATTCACTAACATTTAATCCATCATATGCTAAGAACACATTATTAGGTAATTCTTTCTCTACTTCTTCATGAAACCCTAACAGCTCGCTTATATGAGTTAAATATGCTTTTTTAGGTTTCAATTCTTTTATAAAAGCTAATGCCTCTTCTATATTGAAATGTGTTGCATGTGGTTCTTTTCTTAATCCAGTTACTATTAAAACATCTAAATTTTGTAGTTTTATTTTTTCTTCAGTAGAAATAGTTTTAATATCTGTGATATAAGCTATATTATCAAAACGATACCCTAAAATAGGTAAACTTCCATGTAAAACTTCTACAGGTGTAACCGTAACCTCATTTAATTCAAATACTTTTTTATGAGAAACAGGAATTACCTCAACCGTTGGTGCACTTGGATATTTATTTTCAGTAACAAAAACATAATCGTACCTTTTTTGCAATGCTTTAAGCACTCTATCTGTTACATATATAGGTACTTTTCCCATTCGAAATCCAAAAGGTCTTATATCATCAAATCCAGCAATATGATCAGAATGTTCATGAGTAAATAATATTCCATTTATTGATTGAACATTTTCACGAATCATTTGTTGTCGGAAATCTGGTCCACAATCAATAACATAGTTAACATTATCCCAAGAAATCATTATTGATGACCTCAACCTTTTATCTCTAAAATCTTTTGAAAACGCTACAGGATGGTTACTTGTAATCATTGGAACACCTGTTGAAGTGCCTGTTCCTAAAAAAGTTACTTTTATTTGTTTTTTTTTACTCATGGTTAACACAAAAATACGATAAAAATTGACTGATAGTTTCAATTTTCAGTACATTTGCTTCACGTAACAAAAAATAACAAAATGGCAATTACGTTAAAGGGAGATCAAAAAATAAACACGGTTCAAACTACCAAAACTAAAGCTTTAAAAATCAATTTAAATGCTCATATTTATGGTACTTTTGCCGAAATTGGAGCAGGACAAGAAACTGTTCGTAATTTTTTCAGAGCTGGTGGTGCTTCTGGTACAATTGCAAAAGCAATGAGTGCTTATGATAAAGATTTCTCTGATGCTATTTATGGTATTGAAAAAGATAATCGATATGTTACGGAAGCTAGATTAAAAAAAATGCTTAGGCATGAGATGGATTTAATTGAAGAACGTTTAGATCGTCAAAAACATCCAGATAAACTTTTTTTTAGTTATGCAAATACCGTAGCTACTATAAACTTTTCTAAAAAATTTAAAGGACATGGCTGGGTTGGTATCCGTTTTCAACTTGATCCTTTAGAAGACTATAACGAAATCGTTTTGCATTTACGTTTTAAAGAAACTGATGCAAGATTACAACAAGAAACTCTAGGTGTTTTAGGTGTAAACTTAGTTTATGGAGCTTTTTACTTAAATGACAACCCTAAAGAACTACTTAAATCTTTTTATGACAATATAGATAAAGATCGTTTAGAAATTGATATGATCAACTTTTCTGGGCCAAGGTTTATGTATGTTGATAATCGATTAATGAGTTTACAATTAGTTAAAAACGGTATGACTAACGCCGTAATGTTTGACTCTGATGGTAACAATTTATTGCCTGCTCAAGTATTATACAAACGTAACATACTTGCTCTACGTGGTAGCTTTAGACCTGTAACTAAAGTAAATATGGATATGTTCCAAAAGTCTAAAGAATTATTTTTAGCCGAAAAGAAAGTAGATCCTGAGAAAACTCAAATAATTTTTGAAATTACCTTAAGTAACCTTAAAGCTGAAGGTAAAATTAATGAACGTGACTTTTTAGACAGAGCTGAATTATTATGTTCACTTGGTCAAAACGTAATGATTACCGATTATCAAGAATATTTCAAGTTGGTTGAATATTTTAGTGAATTTACCAAAGAACGTATGGCTTTAGCTATGGGAGTAAACAATCTTATTCAAATTTTTGACGAGAAGTACTACCGAAGTTTAAGTGGTGGAATTCTTGAAGCATTTGGTAAACTTTTTTATAGAGATTTAAAAGTTTATATGTATCCTTATAAAGAAGAAGAATCAGGTGAATATATAACAAGTGAAAACTTAAAAGTTCACCCACGTGTAAAAGAACTTTATAAGTTCTTCAAATCAAATGGTAAACTAGTAGACATTAAAGGGTTTAACCCTGAAATTCTAAGTATCTTTTCTCGTAAAGTTTTAAAAATGATAAAAGAAGACGAAGAAGGTTGGCAAGAAATGCTTCCGAAAGGAGTTTCTGAAACCATTAAAGAAAAACGCTTGTTTGGTTTCTTCAAAAAAAGAAAATAAAATTTCGCATTTAAATTAAACCTTTTAATAAATTTATGGTCTAACAGCTAAACTAAATTGGTTGACAGACGAAATAACATTTATTAATCAACTGCAAGACGCTTCTACAAAAGAAATAGCGTTTAAAAGTCTAATATCCGAATACAAAGAACGGTTGTATTGGCATATCAGAAAGATTGTTTTAATACATGCTGATGCTGATGATGTTTTACAAAATACTTTTATCAAAGTATTTAAAAACATTGATTCATTCAAAGGAGATAGTAAACTATTTTCTTGGATGTACAGAATAGCTACTAATGAAGCTATTACCTTTATAAACAAAAAAGCAAAAAGTAAAAGTGTTGATATAAATGATTATCAACAAGAATTAACCTCTAACTTAAATGGTGATTATTGGTTTAATGGAGATGAAATTCAAATAATTCTTCAAAAAGCTATAGCTACTCTCCCTCAACAACAACAATTAGTTTTTAATATGAAGTATTTTGACAACATGAAATACAATCAAATTTCAGAAATCTTAAACTTAAGTATTGGAGGCCTTAAAGCATCATATCATCATGCCGTAAAAAAAATTGAGGCATATATTAAAAATAGTAATTAAACCTTTTTATAAAAAGTAAGTCAAATAAACATGAACAATAATATAAAGGATAGCATAAAATACATAACTAACCAAACCAATAAGGTTAATGGTTTTACTGTTCCTGAAAATTATTTTGAAAAACTTGAACAAAAAATATTGGTTGATAGTAATCCAGCTTTAAGCAAAAAACATCCTTTTAAAACACCTGATAATTATTTTGAAGACTTAGAAAATTCAATCATAAATAAAATAACTAATATTGAAAAACAACCTAAGAGTAAAGTAATATCAATATATAAAAAAACAATACAACTTATCCCTACTGCAGTAGCTGCTTGTGTTCTTATTTTTTTAAGCTATACTTATTTTAATTTCAATACTACTAATGAAATTATCGATTTTAATAATATAACTACAGCTGATATTGAAGAGTGGTATGAAAATGGTTATATAAATACTACAGAAGAAGATTTGTCATTAGCTATTAACTCAACGAATTTGAACCTTGAAGAAGACATAATTACTTCTATTGAATTAAATAACGATAACATAGAAGAATATTTAAATACTATTGAAAACAGTACAATTTTTAATGAAATAGAATAAAAATGAAAAAACAAACACTACTTATCGCTATATTTTTTCTTTTTTCTAGCTTCTATTCGCAAGCTCAATTTAAAAGAAAAAAACAAAGTAAGATACAAGCTTATAAAATAGCTTACATAACAGAAAAACTTAACTTAACTGAAAATGAAGCTCAAAAATTTTGGCCTATATATAATGACTATAGTAAAAAAATGAGACAACTTCATAAAGAAGAGCGCTACAAAATAAAAAAGAGAATTTCTAAAAACGGTGATTTTGAAAGCATTTCCGAAGAAGATGCTAAAAAAATATTATTAAAAATAAAATCAATAAATAAAAAGAAAACCGTTTTAAAAAATTTATTCTTTGATAAACTATCATCATTCTTATCGTATAAAAAAGCACTAACACTTGAAGTTGCTGAACACGAGTTTAAATGGAAAATAATGAAAAAGCTACATCATAATAAAAGGAAAAAACATTAATGTTTTGGCATAAAAACCTCTAATAATTCTGATTCTTCTGGTGAACTAATAACAAAATCTTTTAAACAAGCAGGAATCATAATTGTTTGTCCCATTGTTAGTTTTTCAATTTGATTTTTATAAGTAAAGGTTACATTACCAGCTACACACATGTAAATAACAAAGCTATCTTTTTCGTAGTGATTTATAGATAATTTACCTTTTACAGGTAATACATTAGTGGTAAAATAAACACATGAAACAACTTTAGTTGTTTCATTTTGTTTTTTCACATAATCAGTTTTATAAGAAACTTGTGATTTGTAATTTATAACTTCTAAAGCTTTATCTGTATGCAACTCTCTATAACTACCATCTTTATCTTTTCTATCCCAATCAAAAATTCTATACGTTATATCTGATGTTTGTTGTATCTCTGCAATTAAAACTCCACCACCAATCGCATGGACTCTACCTGGTGGAATAAAATATACATCTCCTTTAGAAACTTCATCTATATTTAAAATTTCTAGTAATGATTTATTTTTTAAATGATGAAGATATTCCTCTTCGTTTGAATCTTTTTGAAAACCAACAATAATATTAGATTTCTCATCCGCTTGCATTACATACCACATTTCTGTTTTACCAAAAGAATCATGCCTTTGTTTAGCCATATTATCATTTGGATGCAATTGTACACTCAATACTTCTTTGGCATCAATATATTTAATCAATAAAGGAAAATCATCTTTAAAATCTTTATAAACACTTTCTCCAACTAAACTACTTTTATAGTTTTTTAAAAGTTCTTTTAAAGTTTTACCTATAAACTCACCATTACTTACTACCGATTCATCTCCTCTTACATCTGAAATCTCCCAACTTTCTCCAACAGAATCTTCTTCCGTTATCTTATTTAAAACAGTTTTTAATTTCTCTCCTCCCCATATTTTTTGTTTTAATATAGGTTTAAATCTAAGTAATTGGTCTATCATATAATTTTATTCACCGCTATAGGTTACGTAATTTCTAGGGGTTTCGTATAATGTAATTTTTAAATCAAATTCATTTTCTATTTTCAATCGCAACTTATTATAAATTACAACAGCTATATTTTCAGCTGAAGGGTTTATATTCATAAATTCTTTAACATCTAAATTTAAGTTTTTATGATCAAAAACATCCTCTATTTCTGTTTTAATTAATTCTTTTAATTTTCCTAAGTCATAAACATACCCAGTTTCTTTATCAATCTCACCAGATAAAGATACAATTAACTCATAATTATGTCCATGATAATTAGGGTTGTTACATTTTCCGAAAATTTCAATATTCTTTTCATCTGACCATTCTTTGTTATATAATCTATGGGCAGCATTAAAATGAGCTTTTCTATGTACAGTAACTTTTGGCATAATTTATATAAATTTATAAATTTTTTCGTAAGATTCTTTAAAAATTATCTTAAACCATTCAGTATAAATTTCTGGTTTCTTATCAATATCATTTTTCACCTCTTGCAATGGCATCCATTTATAAGCTTCCACCTCTGCTTTATTGATTAATGGAACATCATTAAACTTACCAACAAGTACATGATCTAATTCATGCTCAGTTAAACCATTATCAAAAGGGGCTTTATATATAAAACTAAAAACCTCTTCTAAATCACAAACAAACCCCATTTCTTCTTGTAAACGACGCTTACCTGCTTCAATATTAGTTTCTCCATCTCGTTGATGAGAACAACATGTATTTGTCCAGAGTAAAGGTGAATGATATTTTTCTTTAGCTCTTTGTTGTAACATTAACTCACCTTTGTTATTAAAAACAAAAACAGAGAAAGCACGATGTAATAATGCTTTTTCATGAGCTTCAATTTTTTCCATTAATCCAATAGGATTGTCTTGTTCATCAACTAAAATTACCTGTTCTTTCATTTGTCGATATTAATGAAAGCAAACTTACAAAATTGACAGCAGTTCAACAATTAATACTTTGAACGGTTTTATAATTAAATGTATCTTTGCAACCTTAAAATTTATAGATGAGTTTTTTAGAAGAAATACAGAGAAGACGTACGTTCGGAATTATATCACATCCAGATGCTGGAAAAACAACCTTAACTGAAAAATTATTATTATTTGGTGGGGCAATTCAAGAAGCTGGTGCTGTAAAAAATAATAAGATAAAAAAAGGAGCCACTTCTGATTTTATGGAGATTGAACGTCAAAGAGGAATTTCTGTTGCTACTTCTGTATTAGCTTTTATTTATAAAGATAAGAAAATTAATATTCTAGATACACCTGGACATAAAGATTTTGCTGAAGATACTTTTAGAACTTTAACTGCTGTTGATAGCGTTATTGTTGTGATTGATGTTGCTAAAGGAGTTGAACCTCAAACGGAAAAACTTGTTGAAGTTTGTAGGATGCGAAACATACCTATGCTTGTATTTATCAATAAATTAGACCGTGAAGGAAAAGACGCTTTTGATTTGTTAGATGAAGTTGAACAAAAGTTAGGTCTTCATGTAACTCCTATGAGTTTCCCTATCGGTATGGGGTATGATTTTAAAGGAATCTATAATATTTGGGAAAAGAAACTTAATATCTTTTCTGGAGAAAACAAAACAACTATTTCTGAAGGTGTTCAATTTGATGATGTTACAAATCCAGAATTAGATAAAATTATAGGAGAAGATGCTGCTGAAACACTAAGAGAGGAAATTGAAATGGTATATGGAATATACCCTGAATTTAATCAACAAGAATACTTAGAAGGAAAATTACAACCTGTGTTTTTTGGTTCTGCTTTAAATAATTTTGGAGTTAAAGAATTATTAGACGCTTTTATTGATATTGCACCACAGCCACAACCTAAAAAAGCTGAGGAACGTTTAGTAGATTCTAAAGAAGAGAAACTAACCGGTTTTGTATTTAAAATACATGCAAATATGGACCCTAAACATCGTGATCGTTTAGCTTTTATAAAAATTGTATCAGGTACTTTTAAAAGAAACACTCCTTATTTACATGTACGAAATAAAAAGAAAGTAAAATTCTCTAGCCCTAATGCCTTTTTTGCAGAAAAAAAAGAAATTGTAGATGAATCTTTCCCTGGTGATATTGTTGGTTTACATGATACTGGAAACTTTAAAATTGGAGACACTTTAACAGAAGGTGAACAACTTAATTTCAAAGGAATACCAAGTTTTTCTCCTGAACATTTCCGTTATGTAAACAATGCTGATCCAATGAAGGCCAAGCAACTATACAAAGGTTTAGATCAGTTAATGGATGAAGGTGTTGCTCAATTATTTACAATGGATATGAACGGACGTAAAATTGTTGGTACTGTTGGAGCTTTACAATATGAAGTAATACAATATCGTTTGGAGCATGAATATGGTGCTAAATGTTCTTATGAAAATATTTCAGTACACAAAGCTTGTTGGGTACAACCTGAAGACCCTAAAAATGAAGAATTCAAAGAATTCAAACGTGTTAAACAACGTTATTTAGCAAAAGACAAACAAGGTCAGTTAGTATTTTTAGCTGATTCTGCTTTTACTATTCAAATGACTCAAAGTAAATATCCTAGTGTAAAATTACATTTCACAAGTGAATTTCAGTAAATAATATTAAAAATGTAAGTTATTATGATAGTAAAAACATTAATTAATATTGAGACAACAAAAAATAAATTGTTCCTTTTCAGTTTTTTGTTACTATTTACTTCTTTTACTTTTTCACAAGAAAATTTATCTCTTTTGAAAGGAAAGGAATTACATAATAAAGTTCGATTAAACTTTATTCCTGTTCAGATGCCTTCAAATAAGTTCCCTGATTTGAAACCAACTATGGGAATGATGGGCTTACATTATCAAATGCCATTCAATGATTGGTTATATGGTGGAGCTGCAATGCATGCTGCTTTAACAGGAGATCAGGGTGGTTTATTTACTTTAGGTGTTGAACTAGGAATTAATAAACAACTATATAGAAATCTATATTTTGATGCTAATTTCCACTTTGGTGGAGGTGGTGGTTATAGAATTTATGTTAACGATGGTGCTTTTATTAATCCAAACATTGGTTTACAATATAAAAAAAACAACTACTCTTTTGGCGTCCAATATAGTCATGTAAATTTTTACTCTGGAGAAATAAAAAGCAATTCTGTTTCATTTTTTTTAGAAATCCCAAGCCTATTACGTTTTTCTAATTATGATACAGCTCATCAAAATTTTATTAATTCAAACCTCTCTTCTAATAATTTCTGGAAACGTTCAACAGTTAAAAATGTACAACAAGTACGCTTTGATTTTTTCATTCCTTTTGGTAAATCTAAAAAAGATGATCGTACTCCTTTAACAGAAACCTTATATGTACTTGGTTTTGAGTATCAAAAATATTTAAACGAAAACACCTTCTTATTTGCACATACAGATGCCATTTACAAAGGTTTACGTGCTGGTTTTATGGATTTATTTATAGGTGCTGGATACCATCCATACCAATCTAAATATATTAATTTGTTTACTAAGCTAGGAATTGGTGCTGCAGGTGGACGAATTGCTCCTGAAGGTGGTTTAATGATATACCCATCTATTGGAATGGACTTAAAACTATCTAACAATTTTGCTTTAAGTGGACATGGTGGTTATTATAGAGCTTTAGCTGGAGACCTAGAAGCTTATACTCTTGGTTTTGGTGTAAAATATATAGGATTAAACGGTGGTACTAAAACATCTTCTAACAACGAAACAGCTACTTTTAAAACTAAAGGTATCACATTAAGTATGGAAAATCAATCTTACTTTAATGTTGCTAAAAAAGACCCTCCAAATAAAATATACTCAGTAGATTTACAATTATTGGCTTTACAATTTAACTATGATTTAACCAAAAACATCTATTTAATCGGTGAAGCTGGCTTTGCTTATGAAGGTCAATCTGGTGGTTATGCTCATGGATTAGTTGGATTAGGTTTTAAAACTAATACCTTTTTTAATAATAAACTAAATGCCTTTTTAGATCTTACTGCTGGAGCTGCTGGCGGCGCTGGAGTTGATACAGATGAAGGTATTATTATAAGACCTACAGCTGGTTTAAATTATAATATCACAAATAATTTTTCAATTACTGCCTCTGGCGGTAAATTATATTCGCCTTTTGGCAATGTAAAATCAACAAATATTAATATCGGATTTAACTTCAATTTTGCTAGTTTGTCCGTTTCAAAATAATGTAAAATAGTTTTTAAAATTAAAAAGATGAATAACGGAATTTATGCAAAGTTCACTACTTCTAAAGGGAATATTTTAGTGAATTTAGAATACGAAAAAACACCTGGTACAGTTGGTAATTTTGTTGCTTTAGCAGAAGGTAACCTAGAAAATTCAGCAAAACCTCAAGGAACTCCTTATTATAATGGATTAAAGTTTCACCGTGTTATTCCTGATTTTATGATTCAAGGTGGTTGCCCACAAGGAACAGGAACAGGAAATCCAGGTTATAAATTTGATGATGAAATTCATCCTGAATTAAAACATGATGCTCCTGGTAAATTATCTATGGCAAATGCTGGACCAGGAACAAATGGTTCTCAGTTTTTCATTACGCATGTAGCTACTCCTTGGTTAGATGGTAAACATACTGTTTTTGGAAGTGTTATTGAAGGACAAGATGTAGTTGATGCTGTAGCCCAAGAAGACGAAATGAATGTAGAAATAATTCGTGTAGGTGATACTGCAGAAGCTTTCAACGCAGTTGAAGCTTTTAGGTCTTTTGAAGGAGCTAGAGAAAAGCGTGAAGAACAAGAAAAAGCTAAACAAAAAGAATTATTAGACTCTGTGGCTGCTGGATATGATGAAACTAATAGTGGGCTACGTTACAAAGTTTTACAACAAGGCGATGGTAAACAAGCTACTAAAGGAGCAACAGTTTCTGTTCATTATAAAGGTCAATTGTTAGATGGAACTGTTTTTGATTCTTCATACAAACGTAAACAACCTATTGATTTTGCTATTGGCGTTGGTCAAGTAATTGCTGGATGGGATGAAGGAATTCAATTATTAAAAGTTGGAGATAAAGCTCGTTTAGTTATACCGTCAAACTTAGCTTATGGTGAAGCTGGTGCTGGTGGGGTGATACCTCCTAACGCGACATTAATTTTTGACGTTGAATTAATGAACGTAAAATAATTAAATAAACATACTATTGTATAAAACTCTCATTTAATGGGAGTTTTATTTTTTTATAAATATTCTATTAATTTTAAATTAACATTCCTAACATTAAGCATAACATTAATTAATGCATTTATGATATTAAGGTAAAGGCTTTTCGATGTAAAAAAGAGAAATTTACATCAACCAAGTAAGCCCCATAAATCATGAAAGCAAATTTATTAACATCAATCTTTTTATTATTATCATTAAATGGTTTTAGTCAAGAAGTATGTAAATCATCTGAAGAAACCATAACCGATTTAAATAGTATATCTATCAGTAAATGTGAAATAGAAAACACTAAAGAAAAAAAAGTAAAACCAACACAACGAAAAATAACTAGAACCTCAATTTCATCAAGAAAAAGAATTACTAGTAGGTTTAAAACAACTCCTAAACGTATTAAATCAAATTTAAGCTTAAATAATAATTTAAAACAAGCTTTAATTAATACCTCGAGTACCACTAAAAATAAACTAAACACCAAAAGTGTGCTATTCAAACTTGTTGATGAAGTACCTTTATTTCCATCATGTTCAAACGGAGATAAAATAGAAAATATTAAATGTTTTAAAAATAATATGCAAAAACATTTTATTAAAAACTTTGATCCTGAATCAATAGTCGAAGATAATATTTCTGGAAAAGTGATTATACGTTTTAAAATTGCTATTGATGGAAGTATAAAAGAGCCACAAATAATAAGTTCAAAGAAGAGCAACAAATTAAAAGAAGAAGTCATTAAAATATTATCAAAACTCCCTAGTTTACAACCTGGTAAAGTTAATGGGCTACCTGTTAATGTTGATTATGTTTTTCCTATTAACTTAACAAGCGAGTAAATTAAAAACAGCCATAAATTTGAAAAAAAAAGTTAAAAAATAAATTTCTTCAAAAAAAAACGTAAAAAAAATATTTTCAACGATTATTACAAGACTCCTTTAAAACAAAGGGAAAATGAATAAAAAAAGATAATAAAAAACATAACTAGTTAATTTTTAAACAAATAATTACTTGTTTTTGTAACTTTTTACATATTTTTGCGTCATAATAATAGAACATTACTTTGAAAGGTATTTTTAAAGTAGGTAAAATAAATATTAATTTAACAGTAAAGTAATTGTTATTTTTCTTTGAATTTAAAATTTGTTTTATTATGTTTACAATGTTAATCAAAATTATTAACCCCTAAATTAAGCAAGATTATGATGAGATTCCCCTTGTTAATTATAGCTATATTATTTTCTTTT
Source organism: Tenacibaculum sp. E3R01 (assembly GCF_003318185.1). Taxonomy (NCBI): domain Bacteria; kingdom Pseudomonadati; phylum Bacteroidota; class Flavobacteriia; order Flavobacteriales; family Flavobacteriaceae; genus Tenacibaculum; species Tenacibaculum sp. E3R01. The sequence goes on from NZ_QOCC01000018.1 coordinate 132,752, forward strand.
ATAGCTACAGCTCAAGAGCAATGTGCTACTCCAGACGAAAGTATAGCTGACCCAAATAGTATTACTAAGTGTGCAGTAGAAGAAGTAAAAGGTGCTGATGGTTCAGCAAAAAAACAAGTATCAATTGAAGTTTCTACAAGAAGACGTGTTGTTCGTAAAAACAAATCAGCCGTTTCTGCTATTGGAGGTTCAAATAATTCTCATCAATTAGCTAACGTTAAGAAAAAAACGTTGTTAGTTGGTAAGTTAGAACTTGAAGACTCAGGAGAAGCTCTTAAAAAGATTCCATTTAACATAGTTGAAGAGATTCCATTATTTTCAAAATGTGAAAGCCAGCCTTTAATCAAGCAAGCAAAATGTTTTGAAGAGCAAATGAATAAGCATATCTTAAAAAACTTTAAATATCCTGAAGAAGCTTTAAAGAATGAAATTCAAGGAAGAGTATTAGTTCAATTTACTATCAATGAAAATGGAGCTGTACAAGATATAAGAATGCGTGGTCCTAAAGGTGGAGAATTATTGGAAAAGGAAGCTAAGAGATTAGTAACTGAATTACCTAAATTCATCCCTGGGAAACACAATGGAAAAGTAGTAAAAGTAAAGTATGGTATTCCAATTACTTTTAAAGTTCCAGGTTCTAAAGGAAAAGCTAAAACTAAAAGAGCAGTAGTAGCTAGAAAAGTTATTAAGAAAGCACCTGTTAAGAAAGCAGCACCAGTTGTTAAGGAAGCTCGTCTTACTAATATCATCAAATTTAATAAAGTTCAATCTATTCCTCAATTTAAAGCATGTGCTAATGCTTCTGATTTTGAAAGGTTAAATTGTTTTAATGAAAGAATGATTAGTCATATTCAAAGAAACTTTAACTATCCAGAAGTTGCTGCAAGAAAAAATATTGAAGGAAGAGTATGGGTTACTTTTGTAATTAGTAAAGAAGGTAAAGTTAGAAATGTTCAAATGAGAGGTCCTAAAGATGGACACCTTTTAGAATTAGAAGCTAAAAGAATGGTAACTAAATTACCTACATTTATTCCTGGAAAACAAAATGGAGAATTAGCTAATGTTCAATATACTATACCTATCAACTTTAAATTAAACGATTAAGGTTTATCAAAATTCATCATATAATATAAATAAAAATCCTGAAACTTAATTGTTTCGGGATTTTTTAATTATTATTCTTCCCTCCTATTTATTTTCCTAAATTTTATACTTCACGAAACAATTATAATATTCAACCTATAAAATGGTATATTTGAAATTATTTTAGATAAAAACTTATGAATATTATTGCAATGATACCTGCAAGATATCAAGCTTCAAGATTTCCAGGAAAATTAATGAAAGACTTAGCAGGAAAGCCTGTAATAGTTAGAACTTATGAAGCTGCTCTTAAATCGAAACTTTTTGATGATGTTTATGTTGTAACAGATTCTGAAATTATATCTCAAACAATACATAACATAAATGGAAAAGTTATTATTAGTAAAAGGGAGCATGATTGCGGTTCTGATAGAATAGCTGAAGCTGTAGAAAACATAGAAACTGACATTGTTGTAAATGTTCAAGGTGATGAACCTTTTATTGACACTATATCTTTAAAAAAACTAATAGCTGTTTTCAAAGAAGATACAAAACACATTATTGATTTAGCTTCTTTAAAAGTTGCTATAAAAGAAAGAGAAGAGATTGAAAACCCTAATAATGTAAAAGTAATTACTGATGCAAATAACTTTGCATTATACTTTTCTAGAAGTGTTATTCCTTTTCATAGGGAAAAGGATCAAAGTATTACATACTTCAAGCACAAAGGGGTTTATGCATTTAGAAAATCAGCTTTACTAGATTTTTATAATACACCTATGACTCCTTTAGAAACTGCTGAAAAAATAGAATGTATCAGGTATTTAGAAGTTGGCAAAAAAATTAAAATGATAGAAACTACTATTGAAAGTATTGGTATTGATACTCCTGAAGATTTAGAAAAAGCAAAAAAATATTTATCTAAACAAAATGATTAAAAAACAAATTAAAGTTATAGCTTTCGATGCTGATGATACACTTTGGGTAAATGAAACTTATTTTAGAGAAGCTGAAAATGCTTTCGCTAATCTATTATCAAATTACGAAACAGAAAATAAAATACATCAAGAGTTATATAAAAAAGAGATTGAAAACTTGCCAATTTATGGCTATGGAATTAAAGGATTTGTTATATCAATGATAGAATGTGCTTTAGAACTTTCTAATAATACTATTAATCAAAAAACTATTAGTAAAATAATAAATATAGGTAAAGAAATGTTACAAAAACCTGTTATAATTTTAGATGGTGTAATAGATGTTTTAAATAGTTTAAAAAGAGATTATAAATTAATTGTTGCTACAAAAGGTGATTTATTAGATCAAGAACGAAAATTAGAAAAGTCTGGCTTAATTAAATACTTTCATCATGTTGAAGTAATGAGTGAAAAAAAAGAAAATGATTATACTAAATTAATTAACCATTTAGATATTCAAGCTAGTGAGTTCTTAATGATAGGTAATTCTTTAAAGTCAGATGTTCTACCTTTATTAAATATTGGTGCTTCTGCAATTCATATTCCTTTTCATACTACTTGGGAACATGAGAAAGTAACTCAAGACACAACTAATCTCAATTATAAATCCTACACAAAAATTACTGATATTTTAAATTCATTGTAATGTTTATCGAGTATTTTATAAAATAGGTTTTATTTCGTATTTTATTTGATATTAAAAGAATAAAAACTAGTAAATTTGCATCAAATTTATAATTATGGCAAGTATAAAAAACTTAAAGAAAGATATTAATTATACCTTAGGGGATATCATTGAAGAATGTTATGTATGGGAGCTATTAAACCCTAAAGAAGATACAGCAAAATCTGAAGCAATTATAGATGAAGCAATCGCTACATTTGATGGTTTACTAGATAACGTACATGCTAAAAATATTGAAAACAAAAAAAGTCATTTCAAAAACATTAGTAAAGACCTAGAAATCAAAGCTAAAGAACTTATACAAAAAGTAAATAGTTTATAATCAAAAAGCCAGTTTTTTTAAAGCTGGCTTTTTTTTGCTTAACTTTAACATTGTTCACATAATATTTTTTCGTAAATTACGATTAATAATTATAACTCAAATCCCCTTAAAATGGCAAGAGCTATGTATGACTACACTAAAACGGTACTTAAAAAAGTAAGTTTTAACTCTGATTTGTTTTGTAAGGAATTAAAGAAAGCTTTAAATCGATTACTTCCTCACGAAATTAATGAATTAACAATTTGGCTTAAAGAATTTACGGCAAACAAGCCGGAGCTTTATGTCTGCATGTCAATAGTTAGAAATTAAAAAAAAAGGAAGGTATTTTAAAATACCTTCCTTTTTTAATTAATACTATCATTTTTTATTTTTCTTCACAATCACTATCTTTTGTACATTTATTTTGACTTGGATTATTTCCATTTGATTTAAAATTATTTCTTAAAAACATTAAGTAACTATTACGCTTACTTATTCTTTTTTTTACTTTAATTTTTTCTGCCTGTTGCTTAGCTTGTATTCTATCTTTTCCTTTAACAATATAAAAATATGATCTTCTATTTACTTGATGTTCCTTTTCTGAACACTTTCTTTGATTAGCATTATTACAATTGTTTAATAACTGCTCTTCACCGTACCCTATAGCACTTTCTATACTCTTCTTAGGTATACCTCTTGATATAATATAATCTCTTGTAGATTTTGCCCTTTTGTCTGATAAAAACTTATTGTAGGCATCTTTACCTCTACTATCAGTATGAGACTCAATTTTTATTACAATTTCAGGATGATTTTTCATTACTGTAACAATGTTTTCCAGCTCATATTCGGCATCTTCTCTAATAAATGATTTATTAAAATCGAAATAAATTGGGTTTATAACAATTTGATCTCCTATTATTAAAGGAATAAGTTTTAAATCAACTTTTACAACTTCAATTTCTTTAGACATAGTATCAATAGGTTTTTGATCTGGTCTATGATCTAATTTACTTGCTTTAATAACATATTTTGAGTCGCATAATACTTTTTCAAATTTATAATTACCAGAAACATCAGAAATAGTTTCATGCATTACTTCACCTGAAGCATTTACTAATTTTAATATAGCATCAGGTATAATATCACCGGTTTTAGCATCAACAACAGTACCTGTTATAGTTTTCGTACAAATTGAAGGTGTTGTATATATATAGTAACTATAAATATCATCATCTCCTTTTCCCTTTTTCCTATTAGATGAGAAAAAACCTTTTTTACCATCTTCATGAATATAAAAAGCAAAATCATCTCTTTTACTGTTAAAAGGCTCTCCTAAATTAGTAACTTTTGTAAAAGTTGAATCATTTTTAATTTTAGTTTGAAAAACATCTAGTAATCCTAACCCTAAATGCCCGTCTGAAGAAAAATACAACGTATTATCATTTCCAATGAAAGGAAATTTTTCTTTATCAGAAGTATTTACTTTATCACCTAAATTAATAGGTTTACCAAATGCATCGTTTTCTTTGATTTTTACCTTATAAATATCAGATGCTCCAAAACCTCCTGGCATATCAGAAACAAAATATAATAATTTTTCATCAGGACTTAAAGCTGGATGCCCTGTAGAATACTCATTACTATTAAAAGGTAATTCAAGTACATTACTCCACACTCCATTTACTAATGAAGCTCTATATATTTTTAAATTAACAGATCTTCTCTTATCATTATTTAATCTTTTACCATCAAAATTATTTCTTGTAAAATAAACAGTTTTACCATCTTTAGTAAAAACAGGTTTACCTTCATGATATCTTGTAGTAATAGGCTCAGGTAAAATTTTATGATTATTTAACTCTAAAACTGTATCCTTTTCATTTCCCTCTATGGTTTCTATACTTTCTTTAGCTTTGTAAATATTTAAAAATGGTTGATTATTCCATTTATATAAACGTTGTTTTTTACCTTTTTTTGGAGCAGCAGATGTATAATAGGCATTTCCATCTAAAATAAAACCTCCATAATCAGAATATGGAGTATTAATTGCTAAATTTCTAATACTTATTCTTTGGTCTTTATTATTTGAGTAATCAAGAAGATAATTTTCATTTTCTAATTCAATTTTCCTATTACTCTTATCATTTTTTTCAGACAAAACTAAAAAGATAGAATCTGATTTTTTATAATCTCCTTTACTTCTTAGAGTTTGGGCATACTTAAATAAGTATCTATCCGTTACCTCATTTCTATAAATCTTCACTAATTTCTCATACCAAATTAATGCTTCTTCAGTATTAGCATTATTGTAATATGAATCAGCTAATCTACTTAAAACATGTTTTGAAGTGTCTCCTTTTTTTACCACTAGAGATTTATATAATTCTGCTGATTGGATATAAGAAAACTCTTCAAAATATCTATCAGCAACTCTTCTACTTTGTGCAAAAACTGTATTAACACTTATTACTATTAATAGTATTAGTAATATTTTTTGTGATTTCATTAATTCTACTTTTTCTAGTTTAAAAGAACCTTGGTGATTTATATTTATATTCTTTAAATATGTCATACCTAAGCATAACTTCATGAGTTCCTGAATTTGTTACATTATAATTAGATGTAGTTAAATCATAAGCATATCCAATTAATAATGAGTCAGTGGCTTGAAAACCTAATAGAGCACTTATTGAATCTCCCCATCTCCATGCTACACCAGCTCTAAATTTATCATTAAATAAAAAATTAGCTGAAACATCTAATGACAATGGAGCACCAGAAACTATTTTAGCTAACGCGGCTGGTTTAAACTTTATATTTTCATTTAATTCAAACACATAACCAGCTATTAAGAAAAAATGCATTCTTTCAACTGCTGTTGTTGTTGTAGAAGCTAATTTTTGATCATAATGTTCAGTTCTAATAAAATTTGGTACAGATAAACCTATATACCATTCAGGTTCGTGATAGTATATACCAGCTCCTATTGTTGGTAAAAATTTACCATTAATATTACTGGCAAACAAAGCTTCATCTTTAACCAACCTTCCTTTTGTCCAATCAATATTTAATATCCTTCCTCCTAATCTAAGTCCAAAAGCTAAATTTCCTACTTCTCCTGTCTCTACAGTATATGATAAGTTTCCATCAAAATAAATTTCATGAGATGGCCCTATTTTATCATTTACTAAATTTAATCCAAGTCCCAACTTTGACCTACCAATAGGTGTATCATAACTTAAATTTTGTGTATCAGGAGCTCCTTCAAAACCTACCCACTGTGTTCTTCCTAAAGCTGTTATTACAGCATGACCTCTAGAACCAGCATATGCAGGATTAACACTTAATGTATTAAACATATATTGAGTGAACTGCGGATCTTGTTGCGAATAGGTATTTGTTATTAAACAAATACCTAGTATGCAAGTTAATATTGAAAATGATTTCATTTTATAGTTTTATTGTCTTAAAATATGATAATTATTATCTGTTAATATATATCCATCCTTTTTTAACAGGGCTACCATCTCCTAAATCTAATACATAAAAATATGTTCCTACAGGCAACTTACTATCAACATTAATGTTGACTCTACCATTTGATACTCCTTTGAAAGCTACATCTTCATTATTATATCCTTTCGCTTTATAAACAGTATTACCCCATCTATTAAAAATTTCAATTGTATTGTTTTTATAATTCTCTATACAATCAATTTGTAAAGCATCATTTACTCCGTCTCCGTTTGGACTAAATTCGTTAAAAATTGTTATACAATCATAACTATCACCAAATACATCATCAGCCCCATCTACACTATCAGAAATTCCATCTCCATCAGAATCAGTTCCACTATCACTTACTACTCCATCTCCTCCACTATTTGGATCAGTTGGATCAGTATCATTTACATCTGAATTTCCTGAGTCTCCAAAATTACCATCATCTTCATCTACAACATCAAGAATACCATCTCCATCACTATCAGGCCCATCTACTAACCCATTTCCATCTTCATCATCATTACCTCCTTCTTCAACATCATTAATTCCGTCATCATCACTATCTAGATCTAAATAATCTGGTACTCCATCACTATCAGTATCAGTATTGTCAGATTCTCCTCCGTTACCTTCACCAAATTCAGAATCATCATTATCAACACTATCAACAATTCCATCTCCATCTGCATCTGCTCCGTCAGCAATACCATCATTATCTACATCAACGTTTCCATCTTCGATAACATCGTTTATTCCGTCGTTATCACTATCAAGATCTAAATAATCTGGTACTCCATCACCATCAGTATCTGGTTCAGATATATTTTCAGAATCATCATCTTGTCCATCTCCATCTACGTCACTATATCCAGTATCATTTGAATCTATAACACCATCTCCATTCGTATCTAAAGCTCCATTTCCACCTTCATCTACATCTAAAATTCCGTCATTATCACTATCTAAATCTAAATGATTTGGTACTCCATCTCCATCGGTATCATAAATATCTGGGATACCATCTCCATTACTGTCTGTATAATCAGTTGTTGAACCATCTCCTGAATCTCCATCATCAGAAGTATCTTGCCAGTTTGGAATACCATCACCATCTTCATCACCTGTTGCATTATTATCACCAGATCCTTCATCAACATCTGCTATTCCATCATTATCATCATCTTCATCTATATTATCTGGAACTCCATCTCCATCTGTGTCAATTGCATCTCCAAACGTTCCATTTGCTCCATCTTCACTATCTGAAATACCATCTCCATCAGAATCAGTACCACTATCAGTTACAACACCTGAACCTCCATCATTTGGATCAGTAGGATCAGTATCATTTACATCTGAGTTTCCTGAATCTCCAAAACCACTATCGTCTTCATCTACAACATCAAGAATACCATCTCCATCTGAATCTGGCCCATCTACTAAACCATTTCCATCTACATCATCATTACCTCCTTCTTCTACATCATTAACTCCATCATCATCACTATCTAGATCTAAATAATCTGGTACTCCATCATTATCAGTATCAGTATTTTCAGATTCTCCTCCGTTACCTTCACCAAATCCTGAATCATCGTTATCTGCACTATCAACAATACCATCACCGTCAGCATCTCCACCATCAGCAATACCGTCATTATTATTATCTACATTTCCATCTTCAATAACATCATTAATACCATCATTATCACTATCAAGATCTAAATAATCTGGCACTCCATCTCCATCAGTATCTGGTTCAGATATAATTTCAGAATCATCATCTTGCCCATCTCCATCAGCATCACTATATCCAGTATCATTAGAATCTATAACACCATCTCCATTAGTATCTAAATCTCCATTTCCACCTTCATCTACATCTAAAATTCCGTCGTTATCACTATCTAAATCTAAATGATTAGGAACACCATCTCCATCTGTATCATAAACATCAGGAATACCATCACCATTACTATCTGTATAATCAGTTATAGAACTATCTCCTGTATTTCCATCATCGGTAGTATCCTGCCAGTTTGGTATTCCATCACCATCTTCATCACCAGTAGCATTGTTATTACCAGATCCTTCATCAACATCTGCTATTCCATCATTATCATCATCTTCATCAACATTATCAGGAACTCCGTCTCCATCTGTATCAGTTTCTGTTAATGGATTAACAGTTAAGTAAACCGTTGCTTGATCACATACTACTGGTGTTCCATTATCACATACCTCATATACGAAACTATCTGTTCCTGTATATCCTGCAGTTGGTGTGTAAACAAACGTTCCATCTGCATTAATAACTACTGTTCCATTTGTTGGACCTGTTACTGCTGTTGTGTTTACAGTTTGTGTATCTCCCTCTGGATCTGTATCATTAGTTAATACATTTCCTGAGATAGTACTGTTTGAATCTCCATTGAATGCATCATCATTTGCATAACTATCATTCGTTCCATCTACTGGACTTACTGTAATTGTTACTACCGCTGTACTACATAAAGCTGGACTTCCATTATCACATACTTCATATTCAAATGTATCCTCTCCACTAAATCCTGCATTTGGTGTATATGTATACGTTCCATCTGCATTGATGGTTACTGTTCCATTACTTGGATTACTTACTGGAGTTGTATTGATCGTTAATGGATCACCATTTGGATCAAAGTCATTCGATACTAAGTTTCCACTTACTGGACTTCCTACTTCAGTATTTCCTGTGTCATTATTAGCGATTGGACCATCATTTACTCCTACACTTGTTACTGGTAATACCTCAATAGTTACTGTTGTTGTATCACATGCTTGTGGTGCTCCATTATCACATACTGTATAGGTAAAAGTATCTTCTCCTGTAAACCCTGCATTTGGTGTATATGTGTAATCTCCATTTGCACTGATCGTTACCGTTCCATTACTTGGATTCGTATTTGAACTTACCGTTTGAGTGTTTCCTTCTGAATCTTCATCATTCGTTAATACATTTCCACTTACAGCTACATCAACATATGTATTTGTGATATCAACTACTGCATCGGTTGTGTTTACTGGATTAACAGTTAAGTAAACCGTTGCCTGATCACATACTACTGGTGTTCCATTATCACATACCTCATATACGAAACTATCTGTTCCTGTATATCCTGCAGTTGGTGTGTAAACAAACGTTCCATCTGCATTAATAACTACTGTTCCATTTGTTGGACCTGTTACTGCTGTTGTGTTTACAGTTTGTGTATCTCCCTCTGGATCAGTATCATTGGTTAATACATTTCCTGAGATAGTACTGTTTGAATCTCCATTAAACGCATCATCATTTGCATAACTATCATTTGTCCCATCTACTGGACTTACTGTAATTGTTACTACCGCTGTACTACATAAAGCTGGACTTCCATTATCACATACTTCATATTCAAATGTATCCTCTCCACTAAATCCTGCATTTGGTGTATATGTATAAGTACCATCTGCATTGATGGTTACTGTTCCATTTGTTGGTCCTGTTACTGGAGTTGTATTGATCGTTAATGGATCACCATTTGGATCAAAGTCATTCGATACTAAGTTTCCACTTACTGGTGTTCCTACTTCAGTATTTCCTGTATCATTGTTTGCAATTGGTCCATCATTTACTCCTACACTTGTTACTGGTAATACCTCAATGGTTACTGTAGTTGTATCACATGCTTGTGGGCTTCCATTATCACATACTGTAT
>NZ_QOCC01000025.1:0-517838 GCF_003318185.1 Tenacibaculum sp. E3R01
TTTTAAACCGTTCTTTAGTAAGATAAAGAACGGTTTTTTTTTGTGCTATACCTACTTTCTTAATTACAACCTAAGTAATCAGTAATTCAATACTGTGGGAGTAGATCGTTGGAGAGTTTAAACTCTTAATTCTATATATTAATTAGTTTAATTTTTTAATTATTTTGATTAAAATTAAGTTGGTTTTAATCGCTAGTAGAATTTTTATTTAGAATTTTTCAAATTCTTTTTTGAAATATTATATTTTTTAAGTTATATTTATGTTGACTAACTATAATAATGAAAAAATTGCCTAATTTATTTAAGTTTGATGAAATATCTGATGGAGATAATGACTTCAAAGATTTAATGATAGGAATTTTTAAAAAAGAATTTCCTATTGAAAAAAAAGCTTTTTTTGACTCATTTGAATCTGAAAAATATAAAGAAAGTGCTGAAGTTGTTCATAAATTAAAGCATAAAATTAATCTGTTGAGTTTAGAAGAAGGTTACATATTAGCTTCAAATTTTGAAAGCCAATTGATTAATAATTCTTTTGAATTATTTGATGAATTTGTTATTATATTAGAAACAATTGAAAATTTCCTAAAAAAAATATAAATGATTAATTCAATAATAATAGATGATGATGAATTAGCTAGAGTTATTATTTCAAAATATTGCTCTAGATTAGATCATGTATCTGTATTAAAGTCTTTCGATAATGCTTTAGATGCTTTAGATTTTATTAATAAAAATAAAGTTGATTTAGTTTTTTTAGATATACATATGCCAGATTTAACTGGATTTGACTTTATTGATAGCTTAAATAATCCTCCAAATATTATTTTAACTACTTCTGATGTTAATTTTGCTCTAAATGCTTTTGAATATAAGTGTATAGTTGACTATCTAGTAAAGCCAATTAAATTACCAAGATTTATAAAAGCCGTTTCTAAAATTGAAGTAGAAAAAAACACATCGGATGCAGATAAAGAAGTAAAGAGTGAAGATAGTAATAATGAGTTGTATGTTAATATTGATAGAAGGTTAGTTAAAATTCTTATTTCTGATATTTATTTAATTGAAGCTAAAGGTGATTATATAAATATTAAGACTGAATCTAAAAATCATATTGTACATACTACAATGAAAAAGATTGAAGATAAACTTCCTGAAGATCTTTTTTTAAAAATACATAGATCTTATATCATAAACCTTAAACAAATTATAGATATAGAGGATAATAGTGTTCTAATTAAAAAAGAAGTAATACCAGTTAGTAGGTCAAATAGACCAGAATTGATGAAAAGACTTAACCTTTTAAATTAGATTATAATTTAAAGGTTAATTTTTAATTCAATACCTATATCATTAAACTCGAAACCTGAAGCATTACCAACTGCTTGATTGCTATATTTTCCATATAGTTGAGCTGTTATTTTTTCTGATGGCTTATATCCAAAATATAATTCACATCTAAAACTTTGTTGTTTAGGGTCTTCATTAATTAATTGATAACCATAAGCAGCATTTCCTTTTGTAATCCATTTCTTTGAGCTAGGAAATAAACTAAAATCAATAAATGCTTCAAATACATAGTATTTTTCAGGGCTAAAATATACATTAGCTCTTTCTTTATCAAACCCCATAATAACTGAATTTAATCCTACTTTTATGGGAGTTTTTTTATTAACTAAATAATAGAGTGAAGTAAATAACAAGTTTCTACTATTCTCATCAGATTGTTTTGTATAATAATATTGAGTAAATAAACCTATATCATATTTTGTTAGTATATGATAATTAGCAAAAAGATGATTTTGACTAATTTTTGAATTAATTAATTGTACATTAAAATTATGATACTCTTTTTGATAATAAATATTAAAATTCTGATTATAAGCTAATCTTGTTTTTAAACCAATTTTATAGGTTACATCATTATAATTAGTAGCTCCTTTTACTTTTAAACTACCTATTTCTCCTTCTAATTGTATCTTGTTAGTTAAATTATATGAGGTTTTTAAACCTATTGATGTTTGTTTTGAGGTATCATTGTTTAATAAAAAAGTAGATACTCTGTAGTTATAATACCCTCCAATACTAAGTTTAGTTGATAATGGATAAATAACTTCTGTATTGGAATTGATTGATTGATTATCACCACTATCAGATGTTATACTTAACTTTTGATGAATTTTAGGTGTATACTTTTTTCGTATTGTTTTTTTTAAGTTTAATAATTGTGTGTTTGATTTATCTAAAAGTAATGCTTTATCAATTGTTTTTAAAGCTGCTTTATTTTGGTTATTGGCTAAATGTGTATAGGCAAGGCCAATATATATTCCAAGTATTTTAGGATCTAGATTTATACCTTTATTATAATGATAGATGGCTTTACTAAATTTTTTTAAATTACTATATGTATTTGCAAGACCTAATTGAATTATAGGATTAGATTGATATTTTTTTGATAGATTCAAATATTTTTTGAGAGCTATATCGTATTCTTTATTCCATAATAAACATTCTGCAGCGTTTATGTTAAATTCAAGATTTTCAGGTTCAATAGTTAATAATTCATTAAAAATTAACTTGGCTTTTACAGGGGCTCCATTCAAACCTACAGCTCTACCATAGCATAGTTTTGCTGTTTTATTTGCTGGGTATTCTTTCAAATAAGATTTAAAAAATATCTCAGCGTCTTTAAAGTTACCTTTTTCTAGGTAATTAAAGCCTCTATCCATTGAAGATTGGCCTATTCCTTTATGGTTTATTAAAAAGATAATAAGCAATAGTAATGATTTCAATAATCTTTTCATATCTTATATTTTTTATTTATGCCAAGTTAAGACATAAATACCTTTTATTAATCTATAGTAAACTGCATTTTGTCGAAACTAATTGAAATATGGAAGTAAAAACAGGAACTTTGAACATGTTAAATTTTTTAAATTGATTAAATATGTTACAAATAAACTATATTAAAGGAAAATATGAATTAGAAGGAAATTTAGTTTTAGAAAATTCAAGAAGTTTAAAATCGTATTTAGAAACGTTATTAGACTATAATTCTAAAGTTATTTTAAGTTTGAAAAATATTAAAGCTATCGATAATTCAAGTATAGAAGTTCTTTTTGATTTATGCAAAAAAGCATCACAAAATAATAAAGTACTAAAGGTTTTTGGAAAAGCGAATAAAAAAATAACGAAAACTTTAAATAATTCTAAATTAAAGGAGTTTATAAAAGATTAATAGTGTTAATGGGAATTTCAATACTAAAAAAAGAATTTAAAATTAGTGCGTCACAGTGGTTCATGATAAGTGTGATGATTGTTAACGCTGGTAATTATATATATAATTTAGTATTGGGTAGGTGGTTAGGGCCAAGTGTTTTTGCAGATGTAGCATTACTAATTACATTATTATTAGTATTATCATTTTTAGCAATGACCATTCAGCTGTTATGTGCCAAATTTATTATTGAACTACCTAAAGATAAATTATTAAATTTTAAAAGAGTTATATACAAATACACATTATTTGTAAGTGCTATTATAGGTTTATTGTGTGTTTTTTCTTCTGAATTTTTACAAACTATATTTCAATTAAATAATAAATATGTTTTTTATCTATTTGGTTTTGGAGTACCTATTTATTTTTTGATGAGTGTTTCTAGAGGTTTAAATCAAGGGAATCAGGAGTTTGTAGCTTTGTCTAAATCATATTTGTTAGAAATGTTTGGTAGACTACTAGTAACATTCTTTTTAATAGGGTTTGATATTGTTGAACCTACAATAGCTGTTGCACTAGGTATTTTGATCTCATTTATTTTTGGATTGTATCCTAACCAATTTACTTTTTCTAGTTTAAAAGAAAAATCAATTCTATCAAAATTAGAAACAAAATCAATTTATAGTTTTTTATTAATAACAGCTTTATATGAAGGGACTCAAATTATTATTAATAACTCAGATATTTTAATTGTAAAACATTTTTTTAACCATAATGAAGCTGGATTGTACGCTTCATTAGCATTAATTGGTAGAGTAGTGTACTTTGTTATTTGGATGTTAATTATGGTACTTCTGCCAAAGGTTATTCAAGCAAAAAAAGAAGGAGAAAACCCACAGAAAATTTTAAATAGTTATTTAAAGTTTATATTAGTTTTAACAATATCGTTAGTTACAGGTTGTTATTTATTTCCTGAAATAATAATTAAACTTTTATTTGGAGAACAATATATAAGTTTGGGATTTTTATTGTATAAATATGCGTTAGCAACATCATTATTTGCTTTGGCTAATTTATTTGTATATTATTTTTTATCATTATCAGACTATAAACCTGTTATAATGGCAATGGTATTTGGGATAGCTCAAGTAACTTTATTAATTAACTTTCATGAATCATTAGCCCAAGTAGTACATATACAAATTATGTTGATGGCTGTTTTATTAATTTGTATTTTATTTTATAATTTAAAAAAAAGAATGAAGGTTAACTATAAATAGCATCATTGTTTTTAAAACTTTTAAATTCCAAAGGATTATTACTTAAATCTAAAACAAACATAGTTTGTTGCTCTTCATTTTTATTTTTGTAACGTACTTGAGGATCAATAATAAATTTCATATTATATTTTTTAAGTTTTAGTTTAATTTCTGAAAATTCTGAGTTAGATATAATACATCCGAAATGAGGTATTGGCACCTTTATTTTATCTACGATACCACAGTAATCTAATTCTATGATATTATTTGAAACATGGGCAGAAAGCTGATGTCCGAAAAAATCGAAGTCTACCCAGTTTTTAGTTTGCCTACCAATTTTGCATCCTAATATTTTATGATAGAAGTATATAGTACTTTCAATATCTTTTACTTTAAATGCTAAATGAAATTTTGAGTTCATATTAATAACCTTTATTTATTGATACAATGTTTAGTAATTCTCTATTGTTAAGAAAGTTCTTATAATTTTGTATAACTTGATTACTAGCAGTTTTAATATCAGTAAGACTAGCAATATGTGGTGTTATTTTAATTTTTGAATGGTTCCAAAAAGGATGATTAAGAGGTAAAGGTTCTTCTCTAAAAACATCTAAATAGGCTCCTTGTAATTGATTACTATCTAAAAATGATATTAAATCATTTTCAACTAAGTGTTCACCTCTACCTACATTAATTATGATTGCGTCTTTTGGTAGTTTTTCAAATAGATTTTTATTTAAAATGTTTTCTGTTTCTATTGTTAAAGGAAGAATATTTATTAAAAAAGATGTGTTTTTTAGTAATACATCTAAGTATTGTTTACCATAAAAACATTCTACATTTGTTATCTCTTTTTTAGAGGTACTCCAGCCTTTAACCTTAAAACCAATTTTCGAAAAATTTGAGGCAACAGTTTTTCCAATTTTCCCTAAACCTAAAATAGTTATTACAGTATCATTTATTGTTTGATAATTATGTTGTTCCCATTTCTTGTTATTTTTATTTTCTAAATAAGTATCTAAGTTTTTTATTTGATTTAATACAGTTGAAATTAAATATTCCCACATATCATTAGATAATTTAGAGTCAACTATTCTTGAGAGAATAATATTATTATTGATATCCTGTGATGATACTATATGATCAATTGAAGCACCAACTGATTGAATAACTTTTACATTAGGAAATTTTTTTAAGATGTTTTTTTCAGGTTTCCAGCAAATAATAAATTCTACATTAGCAGGGGCTTTAACATTAGGATAAGTTTCTATGGTAGTATTAGGCAATTCTTGCTTGAGTTTTTTAGCCCAAGGCTCTGGGTTTTTATTGTTGAAAATAATAAGAATACTCATTGTTATAATTTTAGTAAAGATAAAATGTGTAAGGCAATTTAAAAAATTGATTAATAGTTGTTATTGTATATTAGCCATTTAAATATGCTTTTTATTCAATAATTAAAGTTTAATCAATGGTAGATAAAATAGATTTAAAAATTATAAATATTTTAAAGGAGAATTCTAGAATATCTTTTGCTGACTTGGGACGTGAAATAAGTTTATCTCCTTCATCAATAAGAGAGCGAGTAAAAAACTTAGAAGACAATGAAGTTATTAAAAAATACAGTATTGATATAAATAATAAAAAACTTGGATATGATTTAGAAGCATTCATTTTATTAAAAGTATTTCCTGGAAAACTAAAGAATATGTTATCAATAATAAGTTCATTTGAAGAAGTAAAAGAAGTACATCGAATAACTGGTAATCAAAATATACATTTAAAAATTGTAGTAAAAGATCAACAGCATTTACAATCATTATTAGATAATTTAATGGAATATGGAGATACTACAACTTTTTTAATACTATCTAAACTATAATTGTATTTTTTAAATACAAAACTACTTTGAAATTTTATCAAAGTAGTTTTGCTTCTATTTAGGGGAAAAAAGGGGAAAATTGTATTTTATTATGCTAGTACCTGATCTATTGTAGTATTATAACTTTTTTCAAAAAGATCTAAATACATTTCACATATTTTAGACATAGGAAAAGCTGTAGCTGCTTTATAATTAGTTTTTTCTAATTGTATTCTATATAATTGTTTTTCAAGAATTACTTGTATAGCATCTGACAGCGTATCTGAATCATTAGAATTAAAAAACTCACCTTGATATCCTTCGTCTTGTATTAATTCTTTTAAATCACCAATATTAGGTAATACAACAGCCTTACCATAACTTCCTGCTTGATGAAGTACTCCAGAACTTCCAGTTGTTGATGTATAAGGAAATACTACCAAAGTACTTTCGTTAAATATCGTTTCAATATTTTCTTCAGGTACATATCCGGTAAAAGTTAATTGAGCTATATCTTTATATTTATTTTGTACATTTTTTAAATAGCCTGGAGTGTTTGGGTTATCAGTACCAGCTATCACAATTTCTATATCTTCATTTGTACGTTTTCTAATCTTCTCAACAGCTTCAATAATAATTTCAACTTTTTTATAGGTTCCAAACTTACCGAAAGTCATTACTTTTTTTGTTCCTTTTATTAGTTGGTAACTTGGTTGTTTAGCAGTTTCAAAAGTTCCATGAGGTATTACAAGAACGTTATCAGCGTTATATTTCTTTTCAAGAATACGTTTATATTTTGGAATAGTTACAGCAACATTATTGGCACTTAATATAAGTTTGGTTAAACAATAACCTATTGCTTTATACACGACTTTTAATAACGGATTTTTTGTAAAACCTGCACTTTCTAAATCTACAGTTTCTAAAATATTATGAATTAAAACTGTTGAATGGATACCTAACAAACGAGTGATTTTTGGTAACATTAAACCTAAAGCTGCAGCAATTTTTTTATGGCCAAATTTCATAAACTGAAAATTAAATAAAACTTGATTTGGTTTGTATTGCTTTATTGCTTTAGTAACGGTAAAAATAGAAGTGTAACTATTAAACTTCCAACATTCAACTATTGTAACTTTTTCTGAGTATGGAAAATCTAGTATTTTATCTTCTTCTGTTGTATCACAAAATAGAATGATTTCTTCTATTTTATCTAAAGAAACGAAGTTTTTAACTAAATGATAGGCATATTCATTTAAGGTTATTTTACTTGGAGGAAATGATGTAACAATACCTAATTTCATGTGATAGCATTTTAAGTTATATTATAAATTTAAAATGAATATCCATGTTTGTGTGTTCTATTTCGATAAAATAACAATTACTAAAGACGAATAGTTGTTGATAAAGATTATTTATAAGTAACAATATACTTAGCAGCTTTTTTTAAATTTCCTTTTTTATCAATAAAGCCAAAGTTTTTTTGTGGGCCTATTTTATGAGGCATTTTACCAAAAATTTTTACATCTATTTTAGGAAAGTCGTAAAGAGTCCAACTAACAAAGTGATTAATATTTAAATCATGAAAATTTTGTTGCATATTTTTATGATATTTAGCTTGTTTCTTTTCGCTATATCTATATAAATTCCATATGCTATTGTATGAGTGCCTTCCAAACTCTTGAACTACTATTGGTTTGTTTACTTTCTTTTTTAAATTTAAGTAAGCATTTTTAAAGTCAATAGTTTTTTTATAATAATGAAATGAAATGAAGTCCATTTTGTTTTTTAATAAATGTCCAACTTCAGGAGTACTCCAACCAATGGTTATTGGAGTTTTTTGATCGTATATACGAATCCTAGAACTAATAAAATCTAACCAATTTAAAACTTTCTCTTTTCCATAATTTTTAAAATCTAAATCAGGTTCATTTTTAATGTCATACTGTAAAATAGCTGGATGCTTTTTAATTTCATTTATAATAGTTTCTAAATGCCTATCACAAAGTGTATAATCTAATACTTGATAATTACTGTAAAAATCAAAAAAGGTAACAATAACCTTAAGGTTATTTTTTTTTGCTAGATCTAATGTGTTTTTTAAATGATTTAAATATATTTCTGAAACATTCTCTTTACCAAAAAGTTTATAGGGAATAAAAATTCTAACCGTATTTAATTTTAATTTCTTTATTATGTTAAAGTCTTTATTAACCGTAATACTATCGTATTTTTTCCAAAAGTCAAACCAAGATGTTTTTTGAGGATAATAATTAATACCTTTTATTTTAAAATTCTTATTAGTAGTTTTAAAAGTTTCATTTTCTTTTAAGAGAACTTTATCACTAACAATGTGCCTAACTCTCCAAAAACCATCTTCAAGTAGTAGAATAGCTTTATAATTTTTTAAAGTTTTTTCTTGATGTATTAATTTTTTCTTTTTGTAATAGAAAGTTTGTTCTTCAACATTTTTATCATCTAAATAAACAACTTGACCATCTTCCGAAAAGAATTTTATAGTTACATTATGATTAACACTTGTTGATCGTATATTAATAGAGTTTTTACTATTGAATTGAATTATTTTTTTAATTTTTACTTGGGCTGAATCTGTATAAAAATCTTCAATAGCATTAAAATCATTATTTTGTAAAGCATATTTTTTTACATACCAAGATTTGAGGTAGTCTTTTTTTATATTTTTTATAATTTCCTCATTAGGATCTCGACCTTCTACATTATCATAATTAACTTTTATTTTAGGTAAATAATATGTGTTGTTTTTTAAGTCAATATGTAATAATTTACTTCTATCCGCACCAGAATTAAACTCATAGTAAATTTTAGAAAGTAAACTTATTAGTAATAAATTAACAAGAACAAAAGTTGTAATTATTACAATTTGCTTAAATGTTCTTTTATTTAAGGGTGTTTTTTTCATCAATCAATCTATTTTTTTAGTGTATTTTATATTCAAAGAATTGCTTGAAGCAAATCCTTCAACATAAGCTTTGATATTAAATGATTTAATTTTCTCAGGATGGACGAATTTAGTTACTGCAATTCCATTATTTGTTTTTCCGTAAGCCTTTAAATGCGTATCATCATTCGATATATAAAAACTAACAATAGTACCGTTTTCAATAATATTATTAAACTGATCTTTTATAACAGACGTTTTAAAAGTAGTTAACTCTTTACCATCAGCAAATGAATTATTTCTGTCGAAAGAAATAGAAAAATTTGTAGGATTATTTGAGAGTATAGATAATTCTAATAGTTTAGATTTTAAACTATCAATATAAGTTCTAACAAATATTTTACCTGTTTTAGTTTTGCTATATATGTTTTTATAACTTAATAGTTCGGTTGTATTTATATTAGTGTTTAAAGGTGTATTTCTATATAACTCATAAGCAGTATAATTAGAACGATTTGGGTTGTCATAAATATCGTTTGGTATTACAACAAGCATGGAATAATCGGTTTTAGATGCTACTATATATGGAGGGCCACAGTAAGTTTCAAGTAAAGTTGTTTTTTTTTGGGGTTTAATAATTAGTTTATCAGTTAAAATCTTTTTCTTATTAATAACTATTGCGTAATTTAAAATACCAGAGATTGTAGAAAAGTGTTTTGGAATTATAAAAGTTAATTGATTATTTTTTACTTGTGGTTGCAAAATAGAACTACCATAATCATTATTGATAAATAATAGTATATCACTAATTATAGTATCAGTTTTAAAGGTAAAATGAATATTTTCACTGGCATATACTGATCTAGGTTTATTAATCCAACTAATTTTTGAGGTTTGATTATTAGGTACAAGTTTGATTTTCTTGTTGTTTTTACAAGAAATTAATAATAAAATAAATATGTATAATATGAACCTCATTTAATTACCAATAAAATTAGCGATTTGAAACTTTATTTGAAATTCATTTTTCTGAATCATAATATTTTTATTTTTAGATTCATTATAGCCTTCTAATCTATCAAATGTTCCCTTTTCATTTTGAACACCATTAACATAACAATTTTCAGTAGTTTCTGATATTATTTCTATCATATCAGTTACTATTGGTGTATAATTAAAGTATCCTTTTCTATGAGGGCGTATGCTTTCTTTTAAAAATAGATGGTCAACCCATACAAGTTTATCATTTTTATAGTACGAAATTAATGTTTGGGCTATAGTAACTTCTTTATAACCTGTATTAAATAACATTCCTGATATTTTATCATTAGTATAATTAAGAGCATTAACTTGTACAGATTGGTACAAATTTTTAGTAGCTACTGTGGTACCAACATGCAATACAAACTTAACTGGTTTTTGATCAAACTTTTTTAAATGAAATTCATTAGGGTCGAAACTTTTATTTTTTTTATCAGAATCAATCCAAGCAATTTCTTCAAAATCTATTTTAAAAACTGTTTTTTCAAAAGGATTCAAATAGTGTTTGTTTTGAAGCTTGGAACTATAACTAGCTAACTCATTATTATCAGCATCATATAACACAGCTTTTAAATTAATAGCAGAAGGAAAATAGTCTATATTTTGTAATTCACCAATAATATGATACTGATCATTATTTTGGACCAATTTAGCATTATTAATGTATGCAATAGGTTGTGGTAAAACATCTTCATGATGGGTTTGTTGAGTAGTTATTTTACGTCTACCTTGATTATAAAATATAGTTTCAGGAGAATTAAAAAACTGATTAGAGGGTTTGTAAGGATCTGGTTCTTCCGGTACTATAAACCATTTGTTATTTTTCGAAATAGTTTTTATAATTTCTTTTTTATTAATTATTTCTAAAGGAGTAACCCATTTAGTTTTTGCTTCTATTAATACAGTATCATTTCTTTTGTTAATTATTTTAGTTCCGATATTTTCTAATTTAGCATAAGAACTTAACAATCCATCACTAACTGATATTTCAAGCATGAATTGATCTAGTGTTTTTTTTGAATTTTTATCTAAATAAGAATGAGCTTTTGTAAATCTTTTAAAATCTAAAGCATCATAGTATGCTTTTACTACATTTACTGATGAATTTTGTGTTCCATTTTCGTCATATATAAAATATGCACCTATAATAGCGGCAAATAGTAACATTGTATTCCAAGGGAGTAATGTTCTGGAAAAAGAGAAAGATGCAGAAGGAGAATTCTCATTCTTTAAACTCACTATTTTATTTTTTGAAAATAAAAAGGTTCCTATAAACCAAAAAGTAGCTAATGATAATAATATGACAGGAACAAACGACCATATTATTTTTTGATACCTTGGAATATCAATTTTAGGTAATATGGATGCTAAAGGTTTAATATTTTTCTTTTCCCATACCATTATACCGTTTTCAAGATATGAGAGTTTTTCCCATCCTGTAAAATATAAAATAGGATCATAAAATTTATCGTTAGAAAAAATATATTTTAGATTAAATTTTTCTGAATTCGCTAAAAATTGTTGAAGAGATCCAATTCCTTCAATCCCACGATATTTTGAGTTTTCCAGGCGTTCAACAGCTCTAGTGGTTAATTCAGGAAGTCGCCTAGCAGAATGATAGTTACCATCAACTGACAAGGCTCTAGTTTGTGATGCTAACCATGCCATTTGATCACCAAAACCAAGTGTTAAATAACGCCATTTATAATGCATATCTTGGTTTATGAAGTTTACAATTGGTAACATCTTAATAGCTTTAGGTTGTGAAGGTCTAAATTTTCCTAAATTAATAGTAAAAATTGCAAAAAACAGAATAATGCTACCTATTAAACCAATGCAAAAGGTATAATATGTTTTACCAAATTTTTTACTTAAATATGTTTTATAATCAGATTTTGATAAGCGATAAAAAAACTCCCCAGCAATTGGGAAACTCATTATAGAAGCCCAAAAGGTAAAACGATCTAATGTCAGTATAGAAAAGGCATTTTCACCTAAAATCATTCTAGGTAGTGGGGTAGTACCACCAGTACCTAATAAAACAAGCATAGAAAATGAAATACCAAAAAATAATAATCGTTTACTAAAAAATCGATAAAAAAGATATGGGAATAAGGTTAAAAGAATTCCATAAGGAATTAAAAAGAACACGAGACCAGATGATAAAACTTCAAGAAAGTTATCACGAGAACCATGTGGTATTGGTACTTGAGTTATTGGATTGTTTTTAGTATTAATCCAATAAGGTAAAATGCATACTATCATTATAACTAATGATAAAAAGCCAAATGTTAAAATTGGTTTCATTGACTTTAGCAAATGTTTTACAAAAAATAAAAAACGGATATTCTTATAACTACCAGTGAGGTCCTTAATGTTATCCATAATAGCTAAACCTATTAAAGGGAATATAAAAAAGACCATTCCGAATATTGGAGTTACATGATGAGAGCAAACCATTAATCCCATTAACAATAAAGAAGAAATCAAATATTTATATTCTTTTGTACGAATCCAATAGTAAATTTCAGGTATTGAATGCATTAGCAAGGATATTCCTGCTAATGTTGGTAATTGACCAAATACATGTAAAGTTTCGATAAAAACGGAAGAGAATACTGAAAAGATAGCAGCAAAGCCAGCATAGTCTTCGTTTTGAGTAAGTAATAAGCTAAATCGATAAACACCAGTAACAAATAGTATAATAATTATAAAAGAGTAACTAAATAAAGCAAATTTAAAACCGCCAATAAATGATAGTATCGCTAATGATTGATGAACAAGTGGCGGATACCCCATTATACTAAATCCAGTGTACCATTTATAAGACCATGGTTCTTGCCAATTATTAGCATAATGCTCTGCAAAAAATAAATGTATTAAAGCATCATAAGTTTGTTCAATAGTATAAAACACTGCACTACCATGAAATAGTAAGGCAAACCCTAGGGCTAATAATAAATATTTATTTATTGAGTTTTTCATTAATTTAATTATAACATTCTAATATAATAAAGTT
Organism: Tenacibaculum sp. E3R01; assembly: GCF_003318185.1. Lineage (NCBI taxonomy): Bacteria > Pseudomonadati > Bacteroidota > Flavobacteriia > Flavobacteriales > Flavobacteriaceae > Tenacibaculum > Tenacibaculum sp. E3R01. Next base: position 13,315 of record NZ_QOCC01000025.1, read on the forward strand.
AAGTAATATGTTAGGTAAACTAATCTATACATTTTTACGTTTCATCGACACTAAAAACCGTACTAAACGATTAAACTTCATAAACACTTAATCTAGAAGCTATTTTTAAGGAGTATTAAAAACAGATATATATGAAGATTGGCATTATCATTCCATGTTATAATGAAGAGAAGGGGGTAAAAATTAAAGCATTTAAAAAGTGCTTAAAAAAATATAGCGACGTTCACCTCTGTTTTGTAAACGATGGAAGTAAAGATAATACTTTAGATGTTTTATATAAATTAAAAGATGAATTTGAAAAAAAAGTTACTATTATAAATATGAAAAAAAACCAAGGAAAGAGTAGGGCTATAAAAGTTGGTGCTCGTTTTTTTTATAGCTTGTCATCTGTTGCACATGTTGGTTGTTTAGATGCTAACTTTACCATTGGTTATGAAAATTTTGGAAGCTTATTAAAGAATTTAAAGAAAATATGATTAAAAATAAAGTGCTAGTTTACTAGTTATTTTCCCCAACCTTAAAAACCTCATTATAAATTAAATAATGAGGTTTTTTATAGTAGAAAATTAAGTTTTTTCATTCATCGATAGTTAAAAGCATTTCATCGACAGAAAAAAAAGAGTTGAACGATTTTTAGAAATCTTTACTCTATGAAGTGATTATATTTGAATAAGAAAACATAGAAAAAAATATTTAAATTAGTAGTTTGTTTGTATTCCCCAATTATCAAAACCTTATTAAGTAATATTAATGAGGTTTTTTTAATTCGAAAAAAAAGGAACACCCTTTACCTAATTCGCTTTCTAACCATATTTTACCATTATATAAGTCGATAATCTTTTTTACAATTGAAAGACCTATACCTGTAGAGTCATCATTAGGTTCTTCTAAGGTTTCAAATACTTCAAATATTTTTGAGTGGTATTTTTTATCAATACCAATACCATTATCTTTTATAATAAATAGAAATTTAATATCTAAATCTTCTACTTCTATAGTAATAATACCTTTCTCTTTATCATTATATTTAATAGCATTACTTATTAAATTCTGAAATAACTGTTGTAAACGAAATTTATCACCATAAATAATTGGTAGCGTGTTCTTAATTTGAATATTAATATGTTCAGGAACAAAAATTGTATCAATTATATCTGTAACGGTTTTCTGAAGATCAACTTTTTGGTCAGTTTTATCAATCTTATCAATACTTGAATATTTTAATATTCCATTAATAAGGTGATCCATTTTATCAATTTTTTTTAATAAAGAATTAAAATTAACGGTAGTCTCTTCATCAAAAGTACCTTCATTATCTTCTTGTATCCAAGAAATTAATGCGGACATGCTTCTTAATGGAGATTTTAAATCGTGAGAAACTACATGAGCAAAGTTTTTTAACTCTTCATTGTTTTTTCCTAATTGAACCAGTAATACATCTTTTTCTTTTTGAGTTTTTTTCTCTTTAATTAGACTAATAGCACTATTAAATTGAGCAGAAGCTAAACTAGCTATGTTATGAAAAACCTCAATGTGGTCATTATTGAAATAATTTTTTTTGCTATGTTCAGAGTCAATAATACCAATTACTTTATTATCAGCTATAATAGGAACCGTTAATTCTGAAAAACGAAAAAAATCATCAACCTCGTACAAATCATTTTTTGAAGTGTCATTTACTAATGAATACACTCCTGTTTCAACTACTTTACCAATTACCCCTTTCCCTATAGGTATATGTAAAGGAGGTTTTTTGGTTATATCAATATCAGGGTTATTTGAATAAGCAGCTATTTCTTTTATGATATTAGATTCATAATCAATAGAAAAAACAAGACAATCTTCTAAATCTAAATGATTAGCAGTGTTTTTTGCTATTTCCCAGGCAATTTCATTTAAATCTCTTTTTCCTAATATAGATACAGAAAGACTGTTTAAAGCATTTAACATTCTTGTTTTTTTATCTATTTCAGAAACATCTTCTATTAAAGCAATATGGTACTTTACATTACCTTCATTATCTCTAACTGCACTTACGTTTGTATTACAAGAAACATAGTTACCATCTTTTTTTCTGTATCTTTTTTTTATTAAAAACTTATCAATTTTACTTTCTTCCAGTAATTTTAGTTGTTTTTTGGCTTGTGGTAAATCATCAGGGTGTGAGAGTTCGTAAATATTGACATTTAATAATTCATCATCAGTATAGCCTAATAAATTTGCAAAAGCTTTATTAAATTTAATTAAGTTATTTTTTTGAGATAAAACAATACCTAAAGATGAGTTATCAACAATCAATTTTAATTGAGCAGTTTGATCATTTAATAAAGCTTCAGTTTTTTTATTGGAAGCAGTTAGTTTTTGGTTAGCCTCAAATAACTCTAATGATTTTTGTTCAAGAATTTCTTCTGCTTGTTTTCTAGCTTTTCTTTCTCTTTGTAAGGCTCTTTCAAATATTTTTACTTTTTCATCAGACATTTCTTACTAGTGTAAATAAAACTTTAGTTCCATCAGAATTCAGTAATTCTTTTTTTATTGTAACCTCTTCATTATAATGCTCTAATGTACGTTCCATAAGTCCTTGTGCAAAGGAAGACATAGCTCTTTCAGATTGGTATTCGATAATTAATTTGGTATCAGTTTCCTCGTGAGTAATGAAACTAGGAAGTTCAGCATCAGGATAAATTTTTCTTACATGAACATGTATATGCTTTTCTATACCCGAGATAAGGTTAAAACCGGTTTTGTAATGTTTAAAAATATTAGGGTATCCATTTTTTAAAGTGTCAAAAAAATATAACCCATAGGTATATATTAAGGTAGGAACGTCTATTTTAGTTTCCTCGCTAAGATTGGTTATTAAGCTTACCATTTCTCCAAAATCGTATGTACCTACTGAAGTGTATACACCTTCTGATTTTAAATTTGATTTTGTAATAATGGTGTCTGTAGTTTCTAATCCAAATTTTTGTTCAACCATTTCCAAAAATTCGGTAAATACAATTCCTTTCATCTAGTTTTATATTGGGGGATTAAAATTAATTAATACTAAAGATGAAATATACTGAAAAAATTATAAAGAGACTAATTCATTCATAGACCAATAGTCAATTATTTTATCAATTTGATTCACATAATCTTCATAACGCAATGGTTTTACAACATAACCAGCAATACCTATTTTGTATGCATTAATCATGTCATGATGATTATTTGAGGTTGTAAATACCACAGTAGGAACAAATTTTAAGTTTTCGTCAGATTTTAAAATAGATAAAAATTCAAACCCATTCATTTTAGGCATATTTAAATCTAATAGAATTAAATTAGGCAAACTTTCTTTACATTTTTGTAAAGCTTCTTCACCATTACTAGCCTTAGAAACTGAATGATTTAACTTTAACTTTTTTAAAGCTCGGTCAAACTTTAGTTTCTCTATTTCGTCATCTTCAACAAGTAATATATTTAAATTCATAATTATTTTTTGTACGTAGGTTTGTATATAACAAATATATTTTTTTTATAACAATTGTTTCTTTTTAAAAGATAGCAACAATTTATCTGTAGATGAATGGTATATATGTGTAGTTAAACGGTTTTTAAGTGTTATTATTTTTAATTACTAGTAGAGATATATAATTGGTATGCACTTATCATATTTAGCTAAAATTTTTATTTATTTTAAGTAATATAAATTCACTCTTTTAAGAGCTTTAAATTGTGTGCCTAAACAATCATTCACTAGTTTTTAAAATAGCTTTAAAAGCCATATTTCATTGTTTTTTTTAATGAAATATTAGACGTTTAATGACAGTGGAGTTAATTTTTAAGTTATTATTAAAACAAATAAAGGAGGTAAGTACCTCCTTTATTATAATTTATATTTTAAAATATGCCAATTTATTTGATAACTAACTTTTTGGTAATATAATTTAAGTTATCACTTTTAATTTTAAAGAAATAAACTCCAGTGGCTAATTTGTTTCTGTATATAGTAACTTCATTTTTACCACTATTTATTTTTAAATCTCTTTGTTGAATTATTTGACCTAATTGATTGTAAAGGATTAAACTACCATTTTGATATTGTGAGCTATTAAACTGAATATTTGCTGATTCAATCATAGGGTTAGGTGTTACAGAAATTTGATTAGTTAAATAATTAACTTCATCATTAGTTGACAACGCACTAGAATTAACTAATTTTAATTCACTTATATTCATTTCTTTTACTTGTTTTTCACCATTTTTAGAAACCATAGTAAACACTAATGTAACTACATCACTGAAATCTACTTTTGAGCTTTTGGTAGATGTAAAATCATCGAAAAGGATTGTGTATTCTTGATTAGTTGTACCTAAATTAACAGTAGCATTAAATTGATCTTCCCAAACATTAATACTTTCTTTTATAAAGCGAACTTCAAGGGTACCTGTACCATTTCCTTTAAACTTTAAAGCATTGTATGAAGAAATATCAACAGATTTAAATCTAGGATTAAATGCTTTATATACGGAAACGTATTCTTCTGTTGAAGCTTTTAAATTTATATTTCTTTCTATAGACATTTCAGTATCATCAGTTTGATCTTCATTAGGTGTTACAGTGAAATCTGTAACATTAGTGCTAGTAGCTGCATCATCAACACCCCATGAACCATCAGACATGAATAAGTCATCTGGTGTATTGGTTCCATCACCAATTCTAAAGCCTATGTCAAATAGTTTACCAGTATCTAAAATTACATTTGAAATGTATTTTTTATCTAAAACTATTGTTGATGACATATTATCTAAATTACTAGTCTCTGTTTGTTTAAATCCGGCATCAAATTCAACAGTAGTACTTCCATTTACATTAACTATGTCTAAATTTAATACGCCATTTTTGTAGAATCCTTTTTTTACAAATACTGGAGGAGGAGGAGAAATGTTATAAGTATCAATTGTTTTCTTTACATCTAATAAACGAATCACTTCGGTACTAAGTAACATTAAATCGTCAATTGAATTAGACCATATTTGGAAATTAAAATATCCAGTTTCAGATTTATACTTATCTAAATTCCAGTGATTTTCAATTATGAAGTTTTGACCATCACTTGATTCTCTAGCTGATAAACTTAAAACGAATTCAACACCACCATCTACATTTTTAATAATTGATTTAATAAAATTATGTTCTTCAATTTGGATGGTTGAAACAGATAATAATTCAGCACCTAATAAACGATCACATATATATTTAGTGTGCTCATATACTTTGTCTTCAGTTTTTAAAGCTAAGATAGAAGCTACAGTTTTATTTTTTCTTTGATAATCAACAGATACTATATCTGTAGCATTTGTGATTTTTATTAAATCAGTAGGTGATGATTCAATAGCTTCGTCTTCATTTATAACTTTTAGAGGAATAAAATCATTTAAAGTTAATGCTTTTTTAGCACCTCTTTGGGCGTATGTAGATTTTTTCACTATCCTTTTAGCTGTTTCTTTTCTAAAAGTATAATTAGTTTTTATTCTATTATAGTTACGTTTATTAATTTGTTGAGATAATCTATTGTTACTTTCTAAGCCTCCATTATTACCACTAGTTGTTGGTGCAACTATTGTTGGGCAAGCAGATACTCCTGAACAAGAAGGATCATCACAATCTGCTAATCCATCACCATCATCATCAATTCCATTTGTACAGTCTTCCATAGGTACTGGCGCAGTTGGACAACGTGCTCCATCATTACTAGAACTAGATGGTCCAAAAGCAAAAAGATTAGAGTTAATACTACTACCATTATTTATGTTGGTAACTTCATTTATGATATAAACAGTTCCTGTTTGATTTGCTGATACATAAAAATTCCCCATGTTATCAAAATATACTGCACCATAAGTATAGTTTAACCCAGCTAATGCTGGTACTACACCTAGATTTTCAACATTACCAGTTGAAGCATTAATTCTATATAATTTATTAGTTCCTTTTTCAACAGTATATAGGTGGTTGTCTAAAGAGTTGAATGCCCAATCATGAACCAAAATACTTTGTGAAAGTGTACCTGTTCCTAATGAGGTTAAATGTGTTGGAGATTCAGGGTCTAAGTCTATAATGTAGTATGTGTCTCCACCAGATTTAGAATAATAAATTCCCTCATGACTTACATCACCTATATATCTGTTTGAGGTTGGTAACGCATCAATAGTGTAGGTTGTTGTGGAAAAATTTTTTCCAATTCTAACGATTGACTTTTGAGGGTATGTTAAAGATCCCCATATATAACCATCTTTAGGATTATATCCAGCTCCGTTAATATTTCCTGTTGTTATATCCGTTGCAACTTCATAAGCGGACCCAGATGCTAAATCTACAGCAAATACGTCATTTTTTTGAAAAAGATATGCATAATAATCACAATTGAAAGGAGTGTTTTGTGAAATTAAAGGTTGAATTGAAATAAAGGTTAAAAGAAGAAGGTTAATAAAGTATTTATTATTCATGATGTTGATTTTGAGGGATTTGTTTAGTGAAAATACAGCTTTTATATATTTCAAAAAAAAATTATAGATGAATGGTAGTTAAGTATAGATGAATAGAAAAAAAAATAAAAAAACTTTAATAATTGAATTTAAAAACAATCTAACTTTCTTTAGGTTAGGTTGTTAATTTTATTTTTTAGTGGAATTAAAGAATAGTGAAAGTTCTGAAGTTTTTATTATTGTTTATTTAATAAAGTCAGAAGAAATATTTGGATTAATTGATAATAAAAAAAACGATTCATAAATGTATGAATCGCTTTTAATTTTATAATGTACAATTAAATTATCCTTTGTAAAAAGGTAGTTTAACTACTTTGGCTGCTATTTGTTTTTTACGAACTTGAATAAACACTTCGCTATCAACTTTTGAATTTTCGATAGTTACATACCCTAAACCAATCCCTTTACCTAAAGATGGGCTCATAGTACCAGAAGTAACATTACCAATTTTAGTACCTTCAGCATTTATAATATCATATCCTTGGCGAGGAATTCCTTTTTCAATAATTTCGAAAGCAACTAATTTACGAGTTACTCCGTCAGTTTTTTGTTGTTTTAAAGCTTCAGCATTTACAAAGTCTTTAGTAAACTTAGTAATCCAACCTAAACCAGCTTCAAGAGGAGAAGTAGTATCATCAATATCATTTCCATATAGGCAATATCCCATTTCTAAACGTAAAGTATCACGAGCTGCTAATCCTATGGGTTTAATACCCCAATCAGCTCCCGCTTCAAAAACTTTTTTCCAAACAGCTTCAACATCTTTATTTTTTACATAAATTTCAAAACCACCAGATCCTGTATAACCAGTAGCAGAAACTACTACATTTGGTAAACCTGCAAAATCAGTAATTTCAAAAGTGTAAAATTTAATAGCTGATAAATCTACAGATGTTAATGATTGCATAGCTTCGGCTGCTTTAGGACCTTGAATAGCTAATAAAGACCATTCATCAGAACGATCTTCCATTACAACACCTAAATCATTATGTTGTGAAATCCAGTTCCAGTCTTTTTCAATGTTTGAAGCGTTAACAACCAGCATGTACTCATTTTCTTCAATCATATATATGATTAAATCATCTACGATTCCACCATCAGCATTTGGCATACAACTATACTGAGCTTTTCCAGGTACTAATTTAGAGGCATCATTAGATGCTATTTTTTGAATTAAAGCCAAAGCATTTTCTCCTTTTAAAAAGAACTCTCCCATATGGCTAACATCAAATACACCAACACCGCTTCTTACAGTTTCATGTTCAATGTTCACACCTTCATATTGTACAGGCATATTATACCCAGCAAAAGGAACTAATTTTGCTCCTAAACCTTCATGAATGTGAGTTAATGCAGTATTTTTCATTTTTTATGAATTGTTTGTTTATAATTATGCTAAAGTATGTAAAAAAAGGTAAACAAAAACGGAGAAATTGTTTAATATTTATAGCTGTTTTAAGCTATTTAATGTTTTGTAACAGTAATAAATAGTTCTATTTTTGAGGTGTTAATATAGTACAGATGAAAATTACTAAAAAATCAATATACAATCTTCTTTTTTTAATAATTATAGGATTGTTGCTTTATCCGCCAACAAAAACCTATTTTATTCGTTTGATTTCTTTTTCGCCTTCCATTATTAAGAGTGAAAAAAGAGATGTTTTAAATGATTATAATTGGTCATTAAAAGGGTTAAATACAATTGATGTAGATTTTAATAACCTAAAAAACAAAGTTGTTTTTATAAACTTTTGGGCAACATGGTGCCCTCCTTGTATAGCTGAAATTCCTAGCATCCAAGAATTATATAACGATTATAAAGATGAAGTAGTATTTATATTTGTTAGTAATGAAAAAAGGGAAGTTATAAATGCTTTTTATAAAAAACATAATTACGATTTACCTACATATAATTTGGGAAATAGTTTACCAAAAATATTTCAAGTAAACTCGATACCTACTTCATTTGTAATCAATAAGAAAGGAGAAGTAGTTATAAATAAAAGTGGAGCTGCAGATTGGAACAGCTCTAAGTTTAGATCATTGTTAAATGAATTAATTAAATAGAAAATGTATTTTCTAAATCATTGTAAATAAGTATGAGTCAAGAGCAACCAAATAATCCATTACATGGAATAAAGTTAGCAACAATTTTAGAAGAATTATTTTTAGAATATGGATGGGAAGAGTTAGGAGAAATTTTAAACATAAATTGTTTTAAGAATAACCCAACTTATAAATCAAGTTTAAAATTTTTAAGAAAAACTCCTTGGGCAAGGGCAAAAGTAGAAAAGTTATATTTAGAAATGATAAATTAATATTATACTGATATATATCAAAAAAATCGTCTGAAATTAATTTCAGACGATTTTTTTTGTTTTAAAATAACTTATGCTTTATTAACCTTTATAGGTAGCGTATAAATTTCTTTTTGTTTTATTTTAGAAGAATTAATTTTCTTATTATTTAATTTTTCTTTTATAAATAAACTTAAATCTTCATTTTTTGAAGTAACATCTACAACAATAATTTCATTTTTATTATTAACAGTAAAGGAAACATCTACTTTTAAAGTTTCATAAGTGTTAAAAGGTACTTTATCTCCTATTAAAGCAATGATTTGATTGGTTAATGAGTTGTCTTTACCAAAGTCGTTTTTTGGAGTAGCAAAAGTTGACAAAGAAAGGAAAAGGCTAATGCTGAAAATAATTAAAGTTTTTACTAAAGTCTTCATAATATATTAATATTTATTGGGTTTATATTTGCTTATAAGACTACAGAAAAAAAATAATGTTTCAGTTAAACTGGACTTTAATATAAAGTTAACAGGTTTTAACTAAAATTATGAAAATAACACTGTAAATGAGTGTTTTAGTTTAGTTTGTAAATTACTTTAATATTAAATTACTCCATTCTTTTGGAGATTCAAGCATAGGGAAATGTCCAGAGTTTTTTAACCAGAATAAATTATTATTGGGAATTTCTTGATGAAGTTGATCAGCAATTGCTTTTACAGCAATAGGATCATGAGTTGGCCATACTATTTTTGTTAATATACTAGTATCTTTTAAGGCACCAATCCATCTATGCCAAAAATAATAACGTTCATTAATATAATTACTTAATAAATGAATAACCTTTCGGCCACCATTGTGTTCAAGTAAAAACCACATGTCGTTTAGTTCATTTTTAGAGACTTTAGAACTATCAAAATATATATTTTTAATATTCCTATTAAAAATTGTTTGAGTAGCAATTTTAGCTACCCATTTACCAGTGTATTTATTTTTTAACAATTTTTGAATAGTTCTTAGCTTGGCTAGTTCAATATGCATGCTACCGTTGCAAAGAATTAACTCTTTAATATTAAGAGAAAGCTGATTTTGATTATGGCGAGCAATAATCTCAGTAGCTATGCTTGTTCCATAATCATGTGCAAGTACAGTTACTTGAGTTATTTTGAGAAATTTCCATAATTGAATAGCAATATCAGCTTGTTCAATTAAAGAATATGAGTAATTTAATGGCTTTTCAGAGTAACCAAAGCCTAAATGATCATGAATAATAACTCTATACTTTTCAGATAAATAGGGGAGTACTTTGTAATAATCAAATGATGAGGTAGGATATCCATGTAAAATGACTAAAACTTCTTTACTTCCTCTGGTATCAACAACAAAAATAGTTTTACCATTAATCGAGATAAATTCTCCCTTAGATTTCCATTCTTTAGCGTTCATAATTCCTTAAAAATTCTGTTTACAATGTAGTGAAATTTGTGTAGTTTTGATATAACATTAAAAGAGCTTTTCTATTTATTTTATAGACGTCATATTACCCATACCTCTAAAAAAAACTTTTACATACTCGGTAACTGAGGCTGAAGCAAGTTTTTTACAAAAAGGAATGCGTGTTGCAGTTTCTTTTGGGAAATCAAAAATTTATACTGCAATTGTATTTAAAATACATCAAATAGCTCCAGTTTTATATGAAGCTAAAGATATTCATCAAATACTAGATGAATACCCTGTTGTTAATGAACATCAATTAAATCATTGGGAATGGATATCATCATATTACTTGTGTTCATTAGGAGATGTATATAGGGCTGCTTTACCTTCTGCGTTTTTATTGGAGAGTGAGACTATAATTTATAAAAATGATTCTTTTACTGAAGATGTAACTTTAGGAGACGATTCTTTTTTAATTTTTGAAGCTTTACAGCACCATTCTCAGTTAACTATTCATCAAGTAAGTGATATTTTAGGTAAAAAAACAATTTTACCAATAATTAATGAGTTACTGGAAAAAAATGCTGTTACTATAAAAGAGGAAATTTATGAAACATATAAACCTAAACTAGTTAAATATGTACGTTTATTACCTAAGTATACAACGAATGAAGGTCTTCAAAATTTATTAGAACAGCTTTCTAGAGCAAAAAAACAACGCGAAGCTGTTTTACATTATTTTCAGTTATCTAGTTCCAAAAAACCTATAAAAACTAAAGAATTAGAAGAGAAATCAAACGTATCAACTTCTATTTTAAAAACATTAGTAGATAAAGAGATATTTGAATTTTATCATATTAAAACTGATAGGATTAGTTTTGATGGAACAACAAACGAAATAAAAGAATTAAATGAGTTTCAAGAACAGGCTTATAAAGAAATTAAAAAATCTTTTGAAAAGCATGAAGTTACTTTATTACAAGGAGTTACTGGTTCAGGTAAAACAGAAATATATGTAAAACTCATAAAGGAAGTTTTAGCTTTAGGCAAACAAGTTTTATTCTTATTACCAGAAATAGCCTTAACAACTCAAATAATTGTTAGATTACAAAATTATTTTGGTTCTCAAATTTCTGTATTTCATTCTAAGTATTCAATGAATGAACGAGTTGAGGTTTGGAATAATGTTTTAAACAATAAATCAAAAGCACAAATAATTTTAGGAGCTAGGTCGTCAATTTTCTTACCTTTTTCAAATTTAGGGTTAATTATTGTAGATGAAGAACATGAAAGTTCGTATAAACAATTTGAACCTTCACCAAGATATAATGCAAGGGATGCAGCAGTAGTTTTAGCATATCAGCATAAAGCAAAAATAGTATTAGGTTCAGCAACACCTTCTATTGAAAGTTATTTTAATGCAACCCAAAATAAATACGGATTGGTTGCTTTACATAGACGTTTTGGAAATATTCAATTACCCAAAATAGAATTAATTGATATTAAAGAAAAGTTCAAAAAGAAAGTAATGAAAGGGCATTTCTCAGATCGTTTATTAGAAATGATAGAGGAAGCATTAAATGAAAAAGAACAGGTTATTTTATTTCAAAACAGGAGAGGATTTTCTCCTGTTGTTGAGTGTACTACTTGTGGAAATTCACCGCAGTGTCCTAATTGTGATGTTAGTTTAACATATCATAAATATAGAAAAGAATTAAAGTGTCATTATTGTCATTATCAACGTTCTATGCCAAATAATTGTGGTGCTTGTGGAAGTACAACTCTTGATACAAAAGGTTTTGGTACTGAACAAATAGAGTTAGAGTTAAAAGAATTATTTCCAAACCATACCATTGGTAGAATGGATTTAGACACTACTCGTGGAAAGTATGGATATCAAAAAATTATAGGAGCATTTGAGGCTCAAGAAATAGATATATTAGTAGGAACTCAAATGCTTTCCAAAGGATTAGACTTTGAAAATGTATCACTTGTTGGAATTTTAAATGCAGATTCAATGTTGAATTTTCCAGATTTTAGAGCACATGAGAGAGCTTTTCAATTGATGGTTCAAGTATCGGGTAGGGCAGGGCGTTCAAAAAAACAAGGTAATGTGGCTATTCAAACGTATAATCCATATCATCAAATTTTACAACAAGTTTCTACTACAAATTATACAGAAATGTATAAAGAACAATTGCAAGATCGTTGGCAGTACAATTACCCACCTTATTATAGACTAATTAAAATTACATTAAAACATAAAGATTATACAAAAGTTGATACTGGGATACATTGGCTAGCTAGAGCTTTACAAAATATTTTTAAAGAAAATGTTTTAGGACCTACTGAGCCATCTGTATCACGTGTTCGAAATCAATACATAAAAAATTTAGTTATTAAAATACCACCAAAACAATCATTAGGTAAAACTAAAGAACAATTACAAAAAATTAAAAACACATTTGAAGCAGTAAAAGATTTCAGGCCAATTCGTTTTATTATTGATGTTGATGCGTATTAATATATTTAGATATTTTTTAGATATTTTTTGCTAGTTTTAAAAAAAGTGTTATATTGCACACGTCTTAGGAGACGTCCTTAGACTTTCTTTTTCATAGCAATTTTCCCACTCAATTTATTGAGTGGGTTTTTTTATACAATCATTTTACAGTTTATCTATAGATATTGTTCATTGAAAGATAGTTGTTTAGGTTTGAACCGACCAAGAGTTATTTCATCAAATTTACTTACTAATTTGCAGTATATAACCGTAAAGATTAAGTCATGAAAACAGAAACAGTTAGAATAAAATTAGTTAATAAAGAAGGTAATCAGACAACAAATCAATTTGCTTTTATTGATATACCAGTTACTACATACGAAATATTGTTTAATCAAATATTTATAGTGGAAGATTTTGGATGTATTTTTTTAAATTAAATAATATTTTACATAAAAAAACGAGCTCTATAAAAAATAGAGCCCGTGTATATTTGTATTAGTAGCTTAATTTATAAGTATTATTGTATAGTTATAGGGAAAACTACTTCAATATCAGTTTCTCCACCTGCATTGGTAATATCACCACCTTTTACACCAGTAGCTGTTTTATTAGGTTCATGTCTTAAAATCACTGTATAATTTCCAGTTCCAGCAGCTCCAGTAGCAACCGTAAACTTAATACCTACAGGATTACCATTAGCATCATTTGTTCCTGCGTACGTAAATGTACTATTTAAACCTCCTGAAGTGCTATAAAAAAATTGATGTTCATCAGCTTCTTCTGCAACCTCTTTAGTGATATCTTCTGCAGGACTTTCAGTTTCATTTAATAATGTAATATCAGCATTATATGTTGTATTTGCAGCAAGAGTTCCACCAGTGATAACAGGAGCGTTTGGTCCATCACCATCTAAATCTTTACTTTGAATAGTTACAGCATTTCCTCCTGCACTAGGTGTAAGTACTATAGTCATTGTTGTAATTACTTCTTCTTCATTAACTGGCGTAGGTACTTCATCGTCCGAACAAGATGTTATTGTAAATGCAGAGATAAATAATACAGCTAATAATTTAATATGTTTCATAATGTTTTGTTTTTTAATAATTAATTTTTAATTGAATTTTAAAATTCCTCCCTAAGTCATCAGCAAAATATCGTAACCTATTTAAATAGTTTCTATAAGATTTATTAAGTAAATTATCTACTGAAAAGTTTATGTTTACTTTTGTTTTAGACATTTTAAACTCAAAACCTGAAGAAAAATTTAAAAGATGATATGCAGAGGGAGGTGTGCTAACATCAACTAATTCATAACGATTTAACGGAGCTATAAAAGCTTGAAAATTATTGTTAGGAAATTCGTTTTGTTTAGCATTAAACTCACTTTCAAGAGAAGCAAAAAAGTTTTTCCAATTTTCTTTCTTAAAAAGTAAGGTAGTAGTGGTTTTAAAAGGAGGAATATCAATCAAAGGTCTTTTGTTTGTTATATCACGTCCTTTTAAAAATGATAATTTACTTGTTAGTAAAAAATCTTCATTAACCTCATATTGTAAATTTGTATCAACACCAAATAAATGAGCTTTAGTCTGTTTGTATGACCAAACAGGAAAAGCACCTCTTAGTGTAGTTTCAACGCCCGAAGGCTCTATATAAATAAAATCTGAAATAAAATTATAAAATCCTTCAAATGTAATATTGAATTTATCATTATTAAACCTGTAAGAAGTTGATATTCTATTTGATGTTTCTGACTTTAAGCGTAAATCACCTAATTCAATTCTAGCAGCTGAATGGTGTAAGCCATCACTAAATAATTCTGATGCATTTGGAGCTCTATTTGACAGCCCGTAATTTACTATAAAAGAATTCTCCTCATCAATGGTATAGGTTAAACCTAGTGAGGCTGAAATATTATGATATGTAAATACTGGATTTGTTAATAATTGAGATCCTTTTACGTCATTATCAATAATGATATTACTAAAATCGTTTTGATAATTTAAAGATTGCCATCTTGATTTTTGATAAAACTTTTGAGCGTTAATGTGCTCTAGATCATATCTAACCCCTCCAGTTATTATCGCTTTTTCAGACTTAAAACTACTTATAGCATAGATACCTAAATTATATTTATCATAATCAGGAATAAGTCTTCTTACTTCTGTTATTGGATCAGGGAAATTATTTTGAAATCCTCCACTAACACCAAATTTGTGAGTATAACCAGCAGAAGCATCAAGATTTAAATCTGCTCTAACTGTATGCGTTTTTAATGCTAAGTCAACAGCTTGAAGCTCTTTTTTATCACCCCTTCTTTTATCAAATTCAAGTCTATTATTTACTTGATAATCATATTGAAGAGAAAGTTTACCAAATCCTTTGAATCGTTTATAAACTTTAGCTTTTAATAATTGATGCGTAACTTCTTGTTTAGGATTGTTAATATCATAACTAAAATCTTTAATAATCAAAGGAATGTCACTATTTATAGCATTTACTAAATCAGTTACCCCACCATTATGAGAAGCACTTAAAATTGCAATTCTATTAGATAAACGACTATAAAATAATTCAAAACCTTTTTCAAATCTCTTATATCCAGTGCCAATTGTAAAAGCTTTTGAATTTATACCTGTATTTGTTAGGTTATAATTTGAAGCTTCAAAATCACCAGCTCTTTTATAAGAAGCCTGCCCATTGATATACCAACCTGAAGAATAGTTTTTATGTAAACTACTTGTTACGGAAAATAACCTACCATTACTTTGTTGAGAAAATATACTTTTACCATATAAAGTATCTTTTCTACTATTTGTAGCAGGATTAACTATAACAACTCCACCAATAGCATCTCCTCCATATTGAAGAGCGTTAGCTCCTTTTATTACAGAAATTGATTGAGCAGCATTTACATCAATATTTGGAGCATGTTCAATACCCCATTCTTGATCTTGAAGTCTAACATTGTTATAAGAAATTAATATCCTACTACTGTGCAAACCATTAATAACGGGTTTAACAATGGTATTTCCTGTGTTTATTGATGATACACCAGAAACATTTTTTATAGCATCACCTAAACTAGCATCACTAAAATTTTCAAGAGTTTTAGTTTTAATTAAAGTTTCTTGAGCTGTTTTAGTTTTTAAACTTACGTTTCCTTTTATATTAACTTCATTTAATTCTTCAACATGGTGTTCTAAATCAATAACCTTATAAATATCTTTGGTTATATTTAGTTCTAAAATTAGTGGCTCACACGCAACGTGAGAAGTTTGAATAATTATTTTACCTGAACAAACATTTTTAATAGTAAATTTTCCTTCAATATCAGTAGTTGCATACTTGTTTTGGTTTTTTATAAAAACAGTAGCTCCAACTATAGGCGATTTATCATGAAAATCTTCTACCAAACCAGAAAATGTATGTTCGCAATTTTGACTATTTGCTAATGCCGAGCATAATAAAAGCAAAATAATCAAAAGAATACTTTTTGATTTCATTTAAGATTTATTTGTAATTTATATAGTATACTAAATTAAATTACGAAAGGAGGGCCTCTAGGAGTTTTTTTATTAGTGTTGTGTAGTGTTACAGTTAATGGTTGGTTAAACTGCGGATTATAGATTTCTTCTGATATTATTTGATAATCAAATGGGGACTCATAAGTAGTAACACCAACTTGAAAATGTAATATAGAACAATCTATTTCTTGTTCATGAAAGTGATGTTCATCTATTGACGAACAAATAATATGCTCATGATTTTCGAAAGCATGAATACATTGTATTACTGATGGTAGTAGTAATACAAGTAAACTTAGAAATATAATATGCTTTTTAAATCTAAACATTTGAGCAAAGGTAGTAAAAATAAAAAAACTGATATTTTAATATCAGTTTTTTTAAGTATTATATTATTTAGAGGTTTTTTTCCTTCTCATTCGCATATTAAGCATTTCAACAACTAAAGAGAATGTAATTGCGAAGTATAAATACCCTTTAGGTACTATTCCCATTTCTTCACCAAATAGTTTAGCATGAGATAAATGTGCAGCCTCAGCAATTAACATAAAACCAATTAGTATTAAAAAAGATAAACCTAACATTTGAATTGTAGGGTGTTTGTTTACAAACTTACCAACTGGATTCGCAAACAACATCATAATAATCATAGATAGAATAACAGATACTACCATAATAATCATTGCTCCTTCAACACCATTTGTCATACCTACAGCTGTTAAAATAGAGTCAAATGAAAAAACTATATTAATTAATGTAATTTGAACTATTGCTTGGCTTATTGTGTATTTCTTTTTAGGTTTTTGATCAACACTATGTTCATCAAGCCCTTCAACTTTATGGTGAATTTCTTTAGTACTTTTGTATAATAAGAATAAACCACCAGCAAACAAAATCAAACTTTGTCCTGTTACACCTGCTTTAAACCAAGAAAGATCTACATTAAAAAGAGGAGAATTCATTGCTATTAATAATGAAATTCCGAATAAAAGAACTATACGAAGTACCATGGCTAAAAACAAACCTATATTGGTTGCTTTTTTTTGTTCATTTTCTGGAAGTTTGTTTGCTGCTATTGATATAAATATAATATTATCAATACCAAGTACAATTTCTAAAAAAGTTAAGGTAACTAATGCCCCCCAAGTATCTGCTTGTAAAAATATTTCCATAGTTTTAATTTACTTTATAAACGGTTCCTTTTTGTTTAAATTTTGAATACCCAATTCTAGCTGTAAAGTCATACGAATTATCGGTAACTTTAGTTATTTGTACAAATATAGGATCTTTATCTAAATCTGTTTTTGGGTTCTTCATTTGCAAAGTATATGCAAAATTATTTTTCCATTTAATGAACAACGTATCAGTATGTTTCTCTTCTTTTAGAGTAACTAAACTATCAGATGAAATACTTGTTTTTTTAGTATACTGTTCTATTTGTAAGCTATCTTTTCTAGTAATGATAGTTTTTCCATAAGATTCTCCTGCAGGAATTTCAAAAACTCCTTGTTTAAAACGAGTAGGGTCTCCTTTTTTTTCAGTAGAACATGAAAAAAATATTAAGAGTAAAGAAAATAGTGATAATGTTGTTTTCATTAATTTCATAAAATTATATTCCAGTATAATTTGAAGGTGTTATTACTTTTAATTCTTCTTTTATTTCAGAAGATACTTCTAATGTATCAATGAAATTAGCTATTGATTTTTGCGTAATTTTTTCATTGGTACGTGTTAATCCTTTTAAAGCTTCATAAGGATTTGGGTATGCTTCACGACGTAAAATAGTTTGAATAGCTTCAGCAACAACAGCCCAATTATTTTCTAAATCTTCAGCAAATTTATCAGCATTTAAAAGTAATTTGTTTAATCCTTTTAAAGTAGAAGCAAAACCAATTAAAGTGTGCCCAAATGGAACTCCTACATTACGTAAAACAGTACTATCAGTTAAGTCACGTTGTAAACGAGACACTGGTAATTTTGCTGCTAAGTGTTCGAAAATAGCATTAGCTATTCCTAAATTACCTTCAGAATTTTCAAAATCAATAGGGTTTACTTTATGTGGCATAGCAGAAGAACCTACTTCGCCTTTTTTAATTTTTTGTTTGAAATAATCATTAGAAACATAGGTCCAAATATCACGATCTAAATCAATTAAAATTGTGTTAACACGTTTTAAACCGTCATATAAAGCAGCCATATGATCATAATGCTCTATTTGTGTGGTAGGAAATGAATGGTGTAAGCCAAGAATTTCTTCTACAAAGTTAGTTCCAAAGTTTTTCCAATCTATATTAGGGTAGGCAACTTTGTGAGCATTAAAATTACCAGTTGCACCACCAAATTTAGCAGCATGTGGAGTGTGTTGTATATGTATAACTTGATTATTAACACGCTCAACAAAAACAAAAAACTCTTTTCCTAAACGAGTAGGAGAAGCTGGTTGACCATGCGTACGAGCTAACATAGGAACGTTTTCCCATTCTTCAGATAAATCAGCTAATTTACAAACTAAAGTGTCTAATGAAGGATAATATACTTCTTCCATAGCATCTTTTATAGATAATGGAATAGCAGTATTATTAATATCTTGAGACGTTAATCCAAAATGAATAAATTCTTTGAATTTTTGAAGATCTAAGTTGTCAAATTTTTCTTTAATAAAATACTCAACAGCTTTTACATCATGATTCGTAACACTTTCAATATCTTTTATCTTTTGAGCATCTTCACTAGAAAAATTAGTGTAAATTTCACGTAAATCAGGATACAAATCTTTATTAAAGTCAGCTAATTGAGGTAAAGGAATTTCACATAAAGCAATAAAATACTCAATTTCTACTTTAACTCTGTATTTTATTAAAGCTTCTTCTGAAAAATAATTTGCTAAATCAGCTACTTTGTTACGATATCTACCATCAATAGGAGATATAGCATTTAATTGTGTTAAGTTCATTTTTATCTGTTGTGTTGAAGCAACAAAAGTAAAAATTCTAAAATAGGTATAATAAAAAAAGGGTATCTAATTTAGATACCCTTGTCAAGTTTTTTATAAAATTACTGTTTAATGAATTTTTTTAAAGCAATTTTATTATCTGTGCTTTCAATTTTTATTAAATATAAGCCTTGATTTAATGAAGTTGTATTTATATTTAATTTTGATGTTTGAAGAACCTTTTTACCTAAAGTATTAAAAATACTAATTTTTTTAATTATCTGATTGTTCTGAGTTGTAATTTTTAAGCTATTTATTACCGGGTTTGGGTAAATGTTTAATTGATTTGTAAATAGTTTATCAATGCTTGCTGTAGCACCACAATTTTCACTGTATATAGCAATATTATCTTTTTCCCAATTAGTTTTAGCTTCAGCTTCACTTTTTGAGTCAACTTGAATACAAGTTAAACTACTATTGTATTTAGTATCTAGATTAGATAAAGAAGCATTGTTACCGTTTTGGATATTTAATTCTTTTAAATTATTATCCTTACAAGATAAAAAAGTTAATTTTGTGTTCTTTGAAAGATCTAATGCCGTTAGTAAATTATAACTACAATCTAAACTAGTCATTTTTTCAAAAGCCTCAATACCAGTTAAGTCCTTGATTTTTTCAGAAATATTACTATGCGAATTATTAATATATATACTACCAGGATAACTTTTAGCTTCTAGTAATTGTATTTCATCATCTCCATTTCCATTAATTATAGTACTATTTAGCAAATATTTCTTGAAATTTGAATCAGGAATATTAATTACTTCTGTAGATAAATTTGAACAATTTTCACTATAGGTTGCATAATGGTCTTTACTCCATTTACTATTACTATTTGCATTTAAAGGATTGTCAACTTGAATACATAATAGTTTATTAGTAGCTGCTTCCATTAAATATAACTTTTCATTAGCTCCATTTTTTATGTTTAACTCTGTAAGTTCATTATAACTAGAAGATAAATGTGTTAAATCAGGACTATTAGATAAGTTTAAACTTTTAATTTGATTCCAAGCACAACGTACTTGTATAAGAGAAGTATTATTTGTTAAATCTAAATTGTTTAATTTATTATGATCACAATTTAGAATAGTTAAATCAGGGTTTTTTGACACATCTATATTGGTTAGTTTATTACTACTACAATATAACTTTTTTAGTTTTGTGTTTTTTGATACATCTAAACTCAAAATAGAATTTCCTGAAGCTCCTAGTTCTAATAAGTTAATATTTTTTGATACATTTAATTCAGTAATTTGATTATTATAACAAGAAAGTTTCGTTAATTTGATATTGTTTGTTAAATCAATACTTGTGATTGAATTATTATAAAAAATTAATTCATTTAAAGAAGTACAGGTGGTAACATCCAAGTTTGATAACTTATTATAGATACAGTTAATATTTGTTAATTGATCACTGTTAGAAATATTTAAATCTGTTATGGAATTATAGTCGCAATCTAATTTTTTTAAATTATCAAAAGAAGATAAATTAAGAGTTGTTAATTTGTTTTTATTGCAATTCAATTCAGTTAACTTTTTATTGTTAATTAAATCTAATCCAAGTAACATGTTATTATTACAATTTAAAATTTCTAATAACTTATTGTTTTTTATATCTAATTGAGTAAGTTTATTTGACGTAAAATCTAAACGTTTTAAGTTTGTGTTTTTTGAAACATCTATTTGACTTATCTGATTATAATTACAACTTAAATGTACAAGGTTTAAGTTTTTAGAAATATCAATGTTTGTGATATTATTTGAGCTTAATTTTATTTCGTATAATTCCTTGTTATTTGTTAAGTTTATATTAGAAATTTTATTTCCTGAACAATTTAATCCAGTAATTTTAGTAAAATACTCAATACCAGTTAAATCTTTAATTTTTTCATCATCTGCTTTTCCATATGAGCTAGTACTAAGGTAAGGACCAAAAGAGTTAGCTTCTGAAAATTGAATTTCTCCATCGTTATTCGTATCTATTTTTTGAGAATGATTAAGCAAAGCCTTTTTAAAATTAACATCTGGTATAATTACAATTGAATTTGCATCGAAAACAGAAACATTGTCAATAAGTATTTTTGAACCTACATCTCCATAAGTTTTGATATATACTTGTATGTTTTCACTAGTTGTTGCAGTAAACTCAAATTCTCCTTTTGTCCATTTATCAGTAGGGAAATTTGTAAACTCTTTAGTAGATAAGTTTTCAGGGAAACTTCCTGGTTTGTGCACCAAGTTAAAATTTACTTTACTAAAAGTACCTGAAACTAACTTATAATAAAAGGTACCTATGTACTTAGTATCCTTAACAAATGGAATATTTGGAGAAAAGATAAAATTTTGAGTTTGCCCAGTAGTAATTTCTAGCTCTAAACTAGCAGTTTTATTTTGAGCATCTGAGCTTTTTTTCCATTTTCCATTACTAAATCTAAACCACTCTGTAGGATTAGAATCAGAAGCATCCCAACTTTCCATGTTTCCATTGGGAACCAAATTAGTTTGACCTGAAATAGTTAGAAAGGAGAATACGCAAAGCAATAAAAAAAAGTAGTTTTTCTTCATTTTACAATTGTTTTTGAATTATTGAAGGTGCGAAAATACTTTTTTTTAAAACATTATTATTTTAAATTTTAAGTAATAATGTTTTATCGATATACTTTTCTGTTAATTATTTTTAAATATCCTTTTTTTTCCAAGTTTTTGATGGCTCTTATCGTTGTTTCAACTCTAAGCCCTAAAATATCTGCTATTTGTTGTCGTGTGTGAGGAATTTTAAAATTAAATTGACCATGTAACTTATAAACATCATTTTTAAGATAATCAAAAAATCGAAGTACTCTATGTCCTGGTTCTTGACTTGAAATTTCTGAAGCAATAATGGCTTTGTAGTATAATCGTTGTGCTAAACTTTGAGTTATTTTTAAATGAATTTCTGGATGTTTCTCTAATAAAAGTAAAAGTTTGCTTTTTGGAAGGACAATAATGTTTGACTCTGATAAAGTTACTGCATTAGCGGGATATTTTACATCAATAAATAAAGGGGGTTCTCCAAAACTTTGATTTTTGTAAAATATACCTTGAATAAATTCCTTTCCTTCATCATTAAAATTATTCATTTTTACAGCACCAATAACTATTTGATAATAATTACGTGCAATATCGTTTTCTGAAAAAATTAAGCTGTTTTTTTCAAAATGTTTTATTTGAGCTCCAAAATTTAATAAGGTTTCTTGTGGAATCATTATGATTTAAGTCATAAATTGCAAAAGCATAAAGATATACTTTTGATTTAGATTAATTTTATTTTTAAATGAGCAAGAGAGAAATAACTACAAGAGATGATGTTTTTTTATTAGTATCGACATTTTACGATAAGATTAAAAAAGACGATTTTATTGGTCCAATTTTTTTAAAAGTAATACCAGAAAAAATGTGGGATAGTCATTTGGAAAAGCTTACGGATTTCTGGGAAACTAATTTGTTTTTTGTTAGAAAATTTAAAGGTAATCCAATGAAAGTTCATAAAGATGTTGATAAAGAGTTTAGTTATGGTATTTCTCAAGAACATTTTGGTAGGTGGCTTCAATTATGGTTTTCAACAATAGATGATTTATTTATTGGTACTAAAGCAAATGAAGCTAAAGAAAGAGCACGAAACATAGCTTCTATGCTCTTTTTTAAAATGTTCGAAGTAAAACCTAAGCCATCAATTCAATAAGTTGATAGGCTATTAAAAGAATATTTCCTAAAATATTTATTATAAAGGCCCATATAATTGTTTTGAATGATCTTTGACTAATAACAATAGCATTTGCACCCATTGCTGAAATACAAGTAAAAATTAATGGAAACAAAGCTATTTCTTTATGTACAGCTAATGCAGCTGATATGGAAGCAATCATAGTCCCAAGAATTAATAAAATAATAGAAATCCCCATTGCATTCTTTTCTTCAGTAGCTATCCAATCGTTTAACTTAGTAATGCTATGAAAACTTAATTCTTTTTTGTATGTTTTAGTTTGAGTTATTGTGTTTGTAGTGTTCATAATATGAGTTGTTTATAGCAAAATTAATCAGTAATATATTATTAAATTATGACCTTAATCATAAAGAGTATTTTAAATTAAGAGTGTATATACAGTTCGTATTTTAGTAGATATTTTTATATTCACACTTTAAATATAATTTTGTGCAATCAACAACTCTAATTTATATAGTTATAACAGTTTTATGCAGTTTAGTAATTGCTTTTTTTCAATATTTTTTTAAAGAAAAGAAGCAACCAAAAATTGTTATAGCATTATTTATTTTAAAAGCTTTGAGTTTATTTTTAATTGGATTATTATTAATAAATCCTAAAATTGATATTGTTGCTACTCAAAATATCAAACCGAAGTTGTCAGTATTGATAGATAACTCTCTGTCAACTAGGTTTTTTAAAGAAGAAAAAAAAGTAAAAGAGATACTTAATATTATTGTTAATAATAAGGAACTAAATAAAAAATATCAAATATCTAATTTTTCTTTTGGAAACTCTATAAAAGTATTAGATAGCTTATCTTTTTCTGAAACTAGCACCAATATATCTGAAGCTATAAATTCGGTCGATGAATTAGTGAAAAACAATAAAAAAGCTACAATTTTAATTACTGATGGTAATCAAACTTCAGGAAATGATTATGAGTTTTTAATGCCAAAAGATAAAGTATTTCCTATTGTGTTAGGGGATACAACTCAATATCAGGATGTTCAAATAACGCAACTTAATGTAAATAAATATAGTTACATAAAAAATAAGTTTCCTGTAGAAGCTTTTTTATTATATGAAGGTAAAGGTGCAGTTAGTTCTGTTTTTACATTATCTCATAATGGAAAAAAGATATATTCAGAAAGAATTAAACTTTCATCTGAAAACCCGTCAAAAACAATAACTGTTAATTTAACATCAAAAGAGAAAGGGCTTCAATATTACCAAGCCTCTATAACAAAACTTAAGAAAGAAAAAAACACTAAAAATAATTATAAAAGTTTTTCGGTAGAAGTTATAGATGAGCAAACTAAAGTATTACTCTTAAGTTCAATAATGCATCCAGATTTAGGAGCTATAAAAAAAGCAATTGAAAGCAATAAACAACGAAAAGTAACCATAGAAGTAATAGGAAACAAGCAGTTGAACTTAAAAGAGTATCAATTTTATGTTTTTTATCAACCAAATTTTTATTTCAGAAGAATTTTTGAAGAAGTGTCTTCTAATTTTTTAGTAATCACAGGAACAAAAACGGATTGGAATTTAATAAACTCATTAAACTTAGGGGTAAAAAAGAATGCAATAAATCAGTTTGAGAATTATGGAGCAATTTATAATGATAGTTTTTTAACTTTTATGCAAGATGATATTGGTTTTGAAGAATTTCCTCCTTTACGTGATAAATTCGGGAAATTAAGATTGTCAAATGAAACACAAATTTTATTATATCAAAAATTAAATGGTATAAATTTAACAGAACCTTTAATAACATCTTTAGAGAAAAATGATGTTAAATATGCTTTTATATTTGGAGAGGGGATTTGGAAATGGAGATCTGCTAGCTATTTAAAAGATAAAACATTTGAAAATTTCGATACTTTTATAAGTAATATAGCACAGTATTTGGCTTCAAATAAAAAAAGAAAACGATTAGAAGTAACCTCTAAAAGCATATATCCTGCTAATGCTATAATACAAATTTCAGCGTTTTATGTAGATCGTAATTATAAATTTGATAATAGAGCTTCCTTACAATTAAAAATAACGAATTCAAAAACAAAAGAGGTTAAAGTATTACCATTTTCTTTAACTAATAATGCATATCAGGTATCTGTTGAAGGTTTGTTAGCTGGAGATTATATGTACCAAGTTTCTGTTGAAAATCAAAATATTAATAAGTATGGACGATTTAAAATAACACCTTATCAAATAGAAGAGCAGTTTACAAATGCTAATAGTATTAAATTACAAAAATTAGCAAAAAATTCTAATGGAAAACTAGTTTATTCTAATCAGGTAGAATCATTAATTTCAAATTTACTTTCTGACAAAGATTATTTTACAGTTCAGAAATCAATGACAACTCAAAAGAGTTTAATTGATTGGAAATGGATTTTGGTTTTAATTGCTTCTTTGTTATCTATTGAATGGTTTGTAAGAAAGTACTATGGAAAGATTTAATAATATAATATATATAAAAGCCTCAGTAGTTTAAAATTACTGAGGCTTTTTATTGAATAAACTTCTTTTATCTATTCTTTTCCAATATTATTAATAGCATGATCATTTCCAATACCTTTTGGGTTATCCCCCCATTTATTTTTACCATGATCACTATCTGTACACAACCATACCAAAAGTATAATAGCCCCAACTAGTGGAATTAAAGCTATTAGTATATTCCATCCACTTTTACCTACATCATGTAGCCTTCTTACAGCTACTGCTA
The DNA here is from genome assembly GCF_003318185.1 of Tenacibaculum sp. E3R01. Classification (NCBI taxonomy): domain Bacteria; kingdom Pseudomonadati; phylum Bacteroidota; class Flavobacteriia; order Flavobacteriales; family Flavobacteriaceae; genus Tenacibaculum; species Tenacibaculum sp. E3R01. Next base: position 39,086 of record NZ_QOCC01000025.1, read on the forward strand.
AACTTGGTAAAAACACAGCCAAAGAGTATAAGTTTAATAATATAGCTAATACAGGAATATCTAATCCAATTGATATTCCCATTGCGCCCCAGCTGATTAATAGATTAATCAAGGTAAACATCCAGTATTCTTCTCTTCTAGCTCTACCACTAAAATCAACATACTGTTTAAGTACTTTCACATACCAATTCATAATAATTATTTTTTTGTTATTGTTTGCAAATATAGAGAACTAAAATAAGCCTCTTGATTTTAAATCTAAATATTTATTTATAGTATTACCAGTTAAGTTTTCTGGTTTAGTTAGTACAGATTGTATTCCGTATTTTTTTAATTCGTTTGCAATTTGTTTTTTCTCATACATAAATTTTTCAGCAATAATTTTATTATATACATCTTCAACTGAACTTGATTTTTGTTCTACAATTGTATTTAATTCAGTGTTTTGAAAGAAAACAACTAATAATAAATGATTTTTAGCAATAGCACGAAGATAGGGGAGTTGCCTTTTAAGTGCATCTAGGGTTTCAAAATTAGTGTATAATATAAGTAAACTTCTACTGGTTATTTTTCGTTTAATAGTAGCATATAATAAACTGTAATCAGCTTCCAAAAAATTTGTTTTGACATTGTATAAAGCTTCAGAAATTAAATTCATTTGCGAATTACGTTGTTCAGCTACAATAATATTTTCTAACTTTTTAGAAAAAGTAAGCATTCCGGCTTTATCTTGTTTTCGTAAAATAATGTTACTTACAGCCAAAGTTGCATTAATTGCATAATCAAGCAGAGAAAGGTTGTTAAAGTGCATTTGCATTGGTCTACCTTTATCAATTATTGAATATACTGGTTGTGATTTTTCTTCAACATATTGATTTACCATTAATTGGTTTCTTTTAGCTGTAGCTTTCCAATTTAAAGAACGAATATCATCTCCAGAAACATATTCCTTAATTTGTTCAAATTCTAATGAATGTCCAATTCTTCTAATTTTTTTATTACCGTAGGTATTTAAGTCGTTTGATACAGCTTTTATATCAAATTCTTTTAGTTTTAAAAAAGAAGGATAGCATTTTAATTTTTTTTCTTCTCCTAAAATATATTTTCGAGTTGCAAGCCTTAAAGGAGAACTAATGTAAATGTTAATATGCCCAAAATCATAAACTCCTCTTTTTTTTGGAGTAAGATTATATTTAATTTTATTTTCTTTGTTTGGTTTTAAAACTTGTTTAAAATAAAAATTTATTTTTTGAAACTGAAACGGTAATTCTTCAATAATAATAGAATGAATATTGAATTTATAACTACTTTTAAGTAATATAGATATTTTATTATTATCACCATTTGATAATCGTTCTGGTAAAAACCGCTCAATATGAATTCCTTTTTTTAAGCTGTAGATTAATAATATATCTATAAAAGTTACTACCAGTAAAGAAAATAAAAGAACTTGTCCTAAAGAGAAAAAAAGAGGAATAAAAAAACCAGCAACAAATAATACAGCTATGAAAATTATTCCATAAAATAAGTTGTCGTTTAAAAATAAAGAATTATAAAGTTTCTTCATTATTATCTTGGAATTTCTACAGATTCAATTATTTGTTCAATAATTTGAGTACTAGTTAATCCTTCCATTTCTCTTTCAGGTGTAACTATAACTCTGTGTTGTAGTACAGGAATTGCTGCATTTTTAATATCTTCAGGAGTAATAAAGTCTCTTCCATTAATCCCAGCAAAGGCCTTTGAAGCTTTTAAAATAGCAATTGTAGCTCTTGGAGAAGCTCCTAAAAATAAAAAAGAATTATTTCTTGTGCTTACAACAATGTTAGAGATGTATTTAAGTAGGTGTTCTTCAACCTTTATTTGGGTAATTAACTTTTTATATTGCTCAATTTTTTCACCAGATATAACAGTTTCAATTTTATCAATCTTTGTATTGTTAATTAAAGCCTGTTCTCTTGTTACAATTTCTAATTCTTCTTCAGCAGTAGGGTAGTTTACATTTATTTTAAAAAGAAAACGATCTAATTGTGCTTCAGGTAATCTATATGTACCTTCTTGTTCAATAGGATTTTGTGTAGCTAGAACTATAAAAGGAGATCCCATAGAATAGGTGGTTCCATCAATAGTAATTTGCTGTTCTTCCATAACTTCAAATAAAGCTGCTTGAGTTTTAGCTGGTGCTCTATTTATTTCATCAATTAATACCATATTTGAAAAAATAGGGCCTTTTTTAAACTCAAATTCAGAATTTTTAACATTAAAAACTGAAGTTCCTAATATATCTGAAGGCATTAAATCAGGTGTAAATTGGATACGGCTAAAATCTATAGTTATAGTACGAGATAGTAATTTGGCAGTTATTGTTTTGGCTACTCCTGGAACACCTTCTATCAATGCATGACCATCAGAAAGTATTGCAACAAGTAATAAATCGATCATTCTTTTTTGACCAACAATAACTTTATTCAATTCTGTTTTTATCTTATAGATACTCTCTTGTAGTTCAGATAAGTTAATTCTGCTTTCGAATTCTAAACTTTCACTAGTAGTATTTGTAGTTGTGTTTTCCATAATTAATTGTTTTCAAAAAAGTTTTCAATTAGCGTATTTAAGCGCATTAATTCATCTTGCGTACAATTTGATTTTTTATTTACTGCTATAATAGTGTTTATCAAATATCGAGTTGTACTTAATTTATTTCCAGATTTAGATGCTAACTTTTCAATAAAAACACTATTTAAGTTATTTGTGTTGATTAAATATTTGGTTCTAACTTTTTCTAAAAAATAAGTTATTTTTTTTGTTACTAAATTTTTATGATTTTCTTCCTTTAAATATAAATTGGCAATAGTATGTGTAAAATCTGAAGTTGAGTTCTTTAATTTTTCAATAGTAGGAACAACTCGTTGTTTTCTTCGAGCATTGAAAAGAATAAAAAGTAATAGCCCCCAAAAAGCAATATATAACGACCATTTTAAAGATGTATGTTTGTTGAAAAATTTAAATACAGACTTTTTATTTTTGTCTGTTGAGTTTTTTCTGGATTTCACTTGTGGGTCCCATAAAATTGTTCTGTCTGGTAAATAAGAAAAGATATTTGAAGCATAAGTACCCTTTTTATTAAGTAAATAATAATTTGTAAAAACGATTGGCTGTGTATGCAAGTATATAGCTCCTTTGCCATGGTATACTTTTATAAAGTTAGGTTGTTTTTCATGGTTTATTTTTTGAGTTCCTAAAACAATGGTTGTTAAAGAATCAAATTTTGAGAAATAATGACGTCTTATATTACGTTCAAACTTAAAAACGCTATCTTTAAATTGATCATTTTTTAAGTATAAAGATCCTTTTAAATTCTTTAATTCCTGAAGGGCGTATGTATTCTTATCTAAATTATCAGTACTGATATTTAAAGATTTTTTTAAATTTTCACTAAAATGATTTAAAGAAATAAAAGCATCATTTCCAGCAAATACAAATTTAAGCAACTTATTTATTGATCTTTTATCTAGTTTGTTAGCAGATGATTTAATACAGATATAATTTGCATAACCAGCATCATTATCATAGTATATTTCATTAAAGAAATCGGAGATGTTTTTCTTTAAATATACCTTTTCATTCCCATTATATAAGCTCGTTATTTCATTATGAATTATATAAGTTCCAAATGGAGCTTTTGATTGTTCTCTATAATTTTCTCTCCAATCTGTTTTTTTACATCCAGTAAAAATTAGTGAAATAAATAATAAAAATAATATGTAGTTTTTAGTATTCAATTATAATTTTTTAATGTAAGATTTATAGTTGTTTTCAATAGCATTGAATTTTAATTCATCAATAGGGAATTCTCCATACCAAACATAATCATACAGGTATATTAAGTATGAAAATTGCTTACGACTATTAATACTTTTTAGTTCGAACAAGTATTCTGAATTTGTTTTGTCTTTATCGTATTTGATTATGCCTTTTTGTGACATTATTTTAAGTAATAATAAATAATAGTACCTCGTAGCAAGTCTATAATCATTATTTAGAATTGCTCGTTCTAATAACTTGCTATAGTCATTTTTATTAATATCTTCGTCTTCTTCTTCGAATATAAGTGCTTTCTTATGCTGTTTAGTAGATTTGTTAAATTTCCAAAAATCCATTTCAGTAAAAACAAAACTTTTCAATAAAATAAGAATAACAATTAAAGCTAGTAAATAAGGGAAAACAGTACCCAAGAAGCTAATTAAATCTTTAAAAAAGTCTAAAGTATTTTCATTAATTTTCTTTTTTGATTCTTTTTTAGTTTTTTTAAGAGGTGGAGTGCTTTCAGTGTAAATAAAATCTTTGCCTTTATATTTTGATTTCAAGTCATTTCCTAATTTTCTTTTTTTTACATAGTCTACATTTTTATCATACGATATACTATCGTTTTCTAATAACGTATTTATGTCTTGAGAATGCACACAAACACCCAAAAATAAAAAAAGTATTATTATAATATTTCTCATTATCGTAATTGGTGTTTTGAAGCAACTTTATATGGTAAAATCAAATAATAATAAGAAATAGATGCTAAACAAGACAAGATTATGAGTAAGCATATTACAGTAGGCATTTGATTATAATATCTTGTAATATAACCTTCTAAAAAGGCAGCTATAAATGTAAAAGGTATAGTGCTTAAAAAAATAAAGAAAGCTTCTCTTAGTCCTTTTTTAAAAGATTCAATTCTATCTAATGATCCAGGAAATAATATACTAGCTCCTATAATATATCCACAAGCAGCTTCTATAATCATAGCGAAAATTTCATAAGTTCCATGTATCCAGATACCTTTTACACTATCAAAAAAAGTATTATTTTGATAAAAGAAAGCTTGAAAAACAGCAACCATAATACCATTGTATATAATATAGTATCCAGTTCCCAATCCAATAAATAAACCAGATAAAAACATATTTAATCCTACACGTAAATTATTGTCAAAAATACCGATAAAGCTTCCCCAGTTACTTCCGCCTTTATAAATAGCTAATGCATCACCACTTTCAATGTTTTCGAGAGTAACATCAATATATTCATTTCCTAAAATTTCTCTGGCAAAACTATCGTCATTAAATGTAGATAGCAAACCAATAAAAAAACATAAAAAGAAAAAAATAAATGAGATATAAATATATTTACGATGCTTATAAGCAAGTAAAGGAATTTTTTCAAAGAAAAATTGTGCTAGGGTATTTTTATCTTGTTTTTTAGTATGGTAAATTTTCCCATAACTTTTCTTAGCAAGTTTGTTTAAGTATATAACAACCTTACTTTTAGGGTAAAACGATTGTGCATACGACAAATCATTCATTATCTTAATGTGCAATTCAGCAATTTCGTCTGGGCTCTTTTTCGTATTATTTGAAATTACTTGTTCAAATTCAAGCCATTTTTCTTTATTTTGCTTTATAAAAGCTACCTCTCTCATTGAGACAAATGTAAATAATGTATGAAAAGACTGCAAGTAAATACCACACAAAATGTTATTATCAATTTTGAATTAGCTAATCTTGGTCAGCGTATACTCGCTTTTTTTATTGATAACATAATAAAATTTGCTTACATATATTTCATCATATACATGTTTAACTTCACTTTAATTAAAGCGGCTGTTGATGGAGATTCTTGGTCTATAAAGGCTATAGATATTTTATTATTTTTACCTATTACGTTTTATTCATTATATACTGAGATGTTGTTAAACGGACAAACTCTAGGTAAAAAAATGTTGAAGTTAAGAGTTATAAATATTGATGGATTTAAACCTTCATTTACAGATTATACGATGCGTTGGTTTTTGCGAGTAGTAGATTTTAATTTATTTATGTTGATTTTTGTATATGTATCTTCTTTAGGAGCAAATGAATATTTAGGTTTGCTATGGTTGATATTTTTAGGTGGTAAAATGGTAGGTTTATTTTCAATAATTATGACTAAAAATAATCAAAGGATAGGTGACATATCTGCTAATACAGTTGTGGTTAATTTAAAAGATGAAGCAAAATTTTCTCAAACTATTCTTGAGGATATTAGTGAAGAGTATGTGCCAACTTATCCAAGTGTTATAAAACTTTCAGATAATGACGCTCGTATTATAAAGGATACTTTTTCAGTTGCTAAAAAAAGTAAAGACTATAAAACTCTTATAAAGTTAAGAACAAAAATAGAAGAAGTTACAGAAGTGAAATCAAAAGATAAAACTGACATTATATTTATAGATACTATATTAAAAGATTATAATTTTTATACTCAAAATATGTAAGTTTATTTATCAATTAATATTGGTTTAAAATTAAAAAAAGGTTAAATTTGTTAAACCAGATATAAAATGTTACTTTATTCTGTGTTTATTATAAAATTTTGAAGAACTCTATTGTATACATGTTAATACTATTATTGTTTGCACCTCCAATGCAAGCACATAATGATGTAGTTATATATGATACTTTAGAAAACCATTTTGATATTGATGAAGCTCATGAAGATATTCATCATCAAGAAGATTCTCAAGATGAAGAAAATACCGAACATCATCATCATTGTAATGTAGTTTCATTATCATCCGAATTTGTACCAATTTTAGAATATAATTTTCAATTTCTTACTTTTATAACGATAAAGCAAGAAATCAACTTTTATCAAAATACTTACCTTAATTCATTCTTAGAGGAAATTTTCCAACCACCAAGAGTTTAATTTATTATATCATTTATTTAGAATCATGTACGCATCATAAATTTAATATGATGTGAAAAGTAGTTGTATATCAATATATACAATGAAAAAATAATAAATTAAAATCATTGATAATGTTAGATAACATCATAAAATTTTCAATTAAAAATAAATTGATTATTGGTGTATTAGTATTAGCGTTAATAGGTTGGGGTGTATACTCATTTAAACAACTACCTATTGATGCAGTACCAGATATAACAAATAATCAGGTGCAAATAATAACATCAGCACCATCACAATCAGCTCAAGATATTGAACGATTAGTTACATTTCCTATAGAAATGACCATGTCAAGTATTCCTAATATAGAAGAAGTTCGTTCCTTTTCTCGATTTGGACTTAGTGTTGTTACTGTAGTGTTTAAAGATAATATAGATATTTATTGGGCAAGACAGCAGATTAACGAACGTTTAGTTGAAGCTAAAAATCAAATTCCAAGTGGTGTTGGAAATCCAGAAATGGCGCCAGTAACTACAGGATTAGGAGAAATTTATCAATATACTTTAAAAGTAAATAAAAAAAACAAAAAGAAGTATTCAATTATGGAGCTCCGTACTATTCAAGACTGGATGGTTCGTCGCCAATTATTGGGTATTGAAGGTGTTGCGGATGTAAGTAGTTTTGGAGGTAATTTAAAGCAATACGAAGTAGCTTTACACCCTGAAAAATTACAAACGTTAGAAGTTAGCATACAGGAGGTATTTAAAGCATTAGAAAATAATAATCAAAATACAGGGGGAGCTTATATAGATAAAAACCCAAAAGCTTATTTTATAAGAAGTGAAGGATTAATTAAAACTTCTGATGATATTAGAAATATTGTTATAAAAAACACTAAAAATGGTACTCCAATTTTGATTAAAAACATTGCTACCGTACAATTAGGTAGCGCAGTTAGATATGGAGCTATGACTAGGAATGGTGATGGTGAAGTTGTAGGAGGGATAGTTATGATGCTTAAAGGAGCTAATTCATCAAAAGTTATCAAGACAGTTAAAAACCGTATTGCGCAAATAGAAAAAAGCTTACCCAAAGGGGTTGTAATTGAGCCATTTTTAGATAGAACTAAACTAGTTAATAAAGCAATTAATACTGTAACAACAAATTTAATAGAGGGAGCACTAATTGTTATATTTATTTTGGTATTGTTACTGGGGAATTTAAGAGCTGGATTAATTGTAGCTTCTGTCATTCCAATAGCTATGTTATTTGCTATTAGTTTAATGAATGTATTTGGTGTTTCTGGAAACTTAATGAGCTTAGGTGCTATAGATTTTGGGATAATTGTTGATGGTTCAGTTATTATTGTTGAAGCTACTTTACATTATTTAGGTCTGAAAAAATCTGGCACGTTATTAACTCAAAAACAAATGGATGAAGAGGTTTATAATTCGGCATCTAAAATACGTACTAGTGCAGCATTTGGAGAAATAATTATTCTAATTGTTTATTTGCCAATTTTAGCTTTGGTAGGTATAGAAGGCAAAATGTTTAGGCCAATGGCTATTACCGTTAGTTTTGCAATTTTAGGGGCATTTTTATTGTCACTAACTTATGTGCCTATGATGAGTGCATTATTTTTAAAGAAAAAAATAAGTAATAAATCTACTGTCTCTGATAAAATAATTGAAGGAATACAAAAAGGCTATAACCCTTTGCTGAATTTTGCATTAAAAAATAAATTAAAAGTTGTTATAGGAGCTGTATTAACTTTCATTCTAAGTGTCCTTATGTTTACTAAAATGGGTGCAGAATTTATACCCTCTTTAGATGAAGGTGATCTTGCAGTGCAAACAGTAGTTTCTACAGGTAGTTCTTTATCATATTCAGTTGATGTTTCTAATAAATCTTCAAAATTGTTACTAAAAGAGTTTTCTAATGAAATAGAACAGGTTGTAAGCAGAATAGGTTCATCTGAAATTCCAACAGATCCAATGCCTATAGAAGCTACAGATATGATTATTATTTTAAAAGATAAAAAATATTGGACCAAAGCCCATACGAAGAACGAGTTAACTTATAAAATGCAAAAGTTATTAGAAGATAGTATGTTGGGAGTTTCTTTTGGGTTTCAACAGCCAATACAAATGCGTTTTAATGAGTTAATGACTGGAGCAAGACAAGATGTTGTATTAAAAATTTACGGAGAAAACTTAGATGAATTAGTTAAATACGCTAACGAATTAAGTTTAATAATTCCGAAAGTAGAAGGAGCTGAAGATTTATATGTTGAAAAAATAACAGGTTTAAAACAAATTGTTATTAACTATAAACGTAGTCAATTAGCATATTATGGTTTAAATATATCTGATGTGAATACTGCTATCAATACAGCTTTTGCTGGTCAAAAAGCAGGTTCTGTTTATGAAGAAGAAAAGTGTTTTGACTTAGTAGTTCGTTTAACAAAAAACAAAAGAGAGAGTATAGAAGATATTCGTAAATTATATGTTTCAACAGCTACAGGATTACAAATACCTTTAATTAATGTTGCTGATGTTAGTTTTAAATCTGGGCCTAATCAAATTCAAAGAGATGATGCTAAACGTAGAATTACAGTAGGTTTTAATGTAAGAGATCGTGATGTTGAAAGTATTGTTAAAGAATTAAAAAAGAAGATAAATGAAAATATAAAATTTGATGCTGGATATTATATTACTTATGGAGGGACTTTTAAAAACCTTGAAGAAGCTAGAGAACGCTTATTTGTAGCTGTTCCAGTAGCATTGTTGTTAATATTTATATTGCTGTATATTACATTTAATTCTATTAAGCATAGTGTGTTAATTTTTACAGCAATTCCAATGTCAGCTATTGGAGGAATATTAGCATTATGGTTAAGGGGTATGCCTTTTTCTATTTCTGCCGGTGTTGGATTTATAGCATTGTTTGGCGTTGCAGTATTAAATGGAATTGTATTAATTGCTGAATTTAATAGACTAAAGAAACAGGGGATTACTGATTTATATGAAATAATAAAGAGAGGTACTTCTGTGCGTTTAAGACCTGTAATTATGACAGCAGCTGTTGCTTCTTTAGGTTTTTTACCAATGGCTTTATCATCATCTGCTGGAGCTGAAGTTCAAAAACCATTAGCCACTGTCGTTATTGGTGGTTTAATATCTGCTACATTTTTAACACTGTTGATTTTACCAGTGTTATATATGTTATTTGAAACTATTAAACTAAAAAAAGTTAAACCTTCTGTATTAGGGATTGTTTTACCAATACTATTTTATTGTTCTATATCTAATGCTCAGGAAAGAAATAGAAAAATATCAGAAAATGATGCTATTAAAATAGCATTGAAAAAATCGGTAATTCTTAAAAAATCACAACTTAATATCGAAAAAAGTAAGGCTGGTGTTTCTGGAGCAATAGTATTAAAGCCTATGAATGTAAGATATCAAGATGTTGGTGTTTCTACAGGTATTAATGAAAAAGAATGGTCAATTAACCAGAATTTTGGATCTGTATTGTCGCATTTAAAAAAAAGAGAATTAGCAAAAACAACTGTTGAGTTAATGAATATATCTAATGAGATTTCCGAAAAAGAGTTGATTAAAAAAGTTAAAAGCCTGTATCAAGAATGGAATTATTTATATGGACTTAATGTTTTAATGAATAAACAACAGCAAAATAGTAGTAAAATTAGCACTATAGCAAAAGAATTGCATAAGGCTGGTGAAATAGGTGGTTTAGAAAATGATTTAACAACATTACAGTTTTTGGGTATACAATCTCAAAAAAACAAGATGTATAAGAAGTTACTAGAAGTAGAGAATGAATTAAAAAAGATACTTCAGATAAGCTATGCTATTATTCCGACCAAAGATTTTCCTAAAAAGAAAATAGTATCAAAAAAAGATGGAGTTCTCTCTAGTAGATTTAAAAAGATTTTAAATAAACAGAATGAAAGAGCAAGTAAGCAAGTTTCTTTAGCAAAATCTGCTAATTTTCCTGAGCTTACAGGAGGTTTGTTAAGAAGGAAAACAGGAGTTAATACTAGTTATACCGGGTTTAATGTTGGTGTAAATATACCTATTTCATTTTGGTCTAATAATTCAAAAGTTAAACAACAGAAAATATTTAAAGAAGAGGTTGTATTTGAAAATGAATCAAAGTTTATCGCTATTAATAATAATTTCGAGAGTTTACAAAATCAGATAGTTTATTTAAATAAAGAGTTAAAAGGAATTAATAAAACTGTTCTTGTAGCTGAAAAATTTATAGAAAAGTTACAAATAGCATACAAAGCAGGAGAAATTGATGCGTTTCAATACAGTCAAAGTTTCACAGCATATTTTCAAGTAATGCAAAATTATTTATCACTTATAAATAATTACAATCAAACAGTAATAACGTATGAATTTTATAGTAAAGAATAACACGATGAAAAAATATATAATACCACTACTTTTTATAATAATTACAAGTTGTAATTCTAAAAAAGAAGATCACTCAGGGCATGACCATGCAAAAGAGGATCAAAAAAAACAATCAACAATATCTAAAGAAGAAAATCATGAAGAAAATAAACTTCATTTAACAAAGGAGCAAATACAAAATGCTGACTTAAAAATAGAAGTGCTTAGTAAAAAATTAATAAGAAATAGAATAGCTGTAACTGGAACTATTGAAGCTCCTCCACAAAATAAAGCTACAATTTATGCACCAATGGAAGCATTTGTTTATAGTACTGATGTATTGCCAGGTGATAAAGTAACTAAAGGGCAAACTGTAGCAGTTTTGGAGCACCCTAATTTTATAAAACTTCAGTACTCGTATTTAGAGTCAATAAATAATTGTAATGTAGCTAAAGCTGATTATGATAGAAAAAAAATGCTATTAGAAAAAGATATAACTTCTAAAAAATCTTTTCAAGCATCTGAAGGAAGGTATAAGTCGTTGCAAAGTTTGGTAAGTAGTTATGCTTCTCAATTGAAAATGGCAGGTTTAAATCCTGTTACTATAAATAAAAAAGGAATTCAACAATATGTATATGTTAAGTCTCCTATAACAGGCTTTGTAGTTGAAAATAATATAAATAAAGGAAAATTTTTAATGGCTAATTCTGAAATGATTGAAGTGATTGATAATGATCATATTCATGCAGAATTAAATGTTTTTGGTTCTGATATAACTAGAATAAAAAAAGGAAGTGATTTTTCATTTAAACCATCCGGATTAAATCTACAATATGAAGGCTACATTAAGCTAATTAGTCAAAAGGTTGACGATAAAACTAAAACAGTAAATGTTCATGGTCATTTTGAAGACCCAGAAGGAAGGTTGAAGTCAGGTATGTTTATCAATGCTGAAGTTTTATTGGAAGGGAGCAAAGTATATGCTATTTCTGAAAATGCTGTTATAGAGAATGAAGGAAAGAATTTTATTTTCATTGCTATGAATGAAACTGAATTTATACCTGTAGAGGTTAGATTAGGAAATACAGATAAAGGTTTTGTAGAAATTAAAGAGATAGAAGAAGATAATTTTAATGTAAGTGTGGTAATATCTGGAGCGCATTTTTTAAAAGGTAAACTTATGCAAATGTCTGGTGGCATGGATGGACATGCTCATTAAAAAATATAATTATGTGGTTACAGAAATGTAACCACATTTTATTTATAAATCATACATCTTTTTTGTAAATTAATTGTCTTGTAAATAAAGTAATAAAATGGGACACAATCATTCGCATAATAATTCTTCAGAAAATTTAGCGACAGCTTTCTTTTTAAATTTAACTTTTACTATAATTGAGTTCATAGGAGGGTTTTTTACTAATAGTTTAGCTATAATGTCAGATGCTTTACATGATTTAGGTGATAGCTTAAGTTTGGGATTGGCATGGTATTTTGAGAAAAAGTCAACTAAAAAACCAACTAAGAAGTATACATATGGATTTAAAAGATTGTCTCTTTTAGGAGCTATTATAAATTCAATAATATTAATTATTGGTTCAATTTTTATAATAAAAGAGGCGATACCAAGAATTATGAACCCAGAATATTCTGATGCAAAAGGAATGATGTGGTTGGCTCTTTTAGGGATACTTGTAAATGGAGCCGCTGTTTTTAAATTAAAAAAAGGAACAACCATTAATGAAAAAGTGGTTTATTTACATTTAATAGAAGACGTTCTGGGTTGGGTTGCTGTACTTATTGCAAGTATTATAATGCAGTTTTGGGATTTTCCAATTTTAGATCCAATTTTATCATTATTAATAGCATTATATGTTCTCTTTAATGTTTACAAGAATATGAAAGAAAGCTTAGCTGTAATTCTTCAAGGGATTCCTGAAAATTTATCGATAGAAGATATTAAAAATTATATATTAAAAAATCCTTCAGTTGAAGATGTTCATGATTTTCATCTTTGGACTATGGATGGAGAGTATACTATTCTTACTGTTCATGTTGTTTTAAAAAATAATAGTAATTTAAAAGAGATTGCTGTTTTAAAAGGAACTTTGAAAAAAGAATTACATGATAAATACCATTTAGAACACATAACTATTGAATTTGAGTTAAAGACTGAAGAATGCGAATATCAAAATTGTAATTAGTGAATTTAATTGTACATTTGAAATAAAAAACAATGAACAATAACAGGCAATTAGATTTAAAGTTTCCTAAAGGAGGTTTTATGGTAGTTTTATTAGCTGTAATTACAATTATAGCTTTTTCAAAATCAACAGAAACTATAAAGTCAGGTCAAGCTGGAGTTTTGTATAAAACTTTTGGAGGTGGTGTAGTAACAGATGAACCATCATTAGGTGAAGGTTTTCATATTGTGGCTCCATGGAATAAGGTTTTCGTGTATGAAGTACGTCAACAAGAAATTTTTGAAAAAATGCAAGTTTTATCTTCAAATGGATTAGAAATTCAATTAGAAGCTTCTGCATGGTTTCAACCACAATCAGAAAATTTAGGGTTATTACATAAAGAAAAAGGAGAAAATTATATTTCAAGAGTTATTCAACCAGCCATTCGTTCTGCTGCTAGAAGTGTTGTAGGTCGTTATACACCGGAACAATTATACTCTAGTAAAAGAGATGTAATTCAAGAAGAGATATTTGTTGAAACAAAGAAAATATTAGACAAGCAACATATTCAATTAAATGAAGTATTAGTTAGAGATGTTACTTTACCAGCTACTATCAAATCAGCAATTGAACGAAAACTAAAGCAAGAACAAGAGTCATTAGAATATGAGTTTAGGTTAGTAACTGCACAAAAAGAAGCTGAAAAACAGATAATTGAAGCAAAAGGAAAAGCAGATGCAAACAAAATTTTAAGTGCTTCACTTACTGATAAAATTCTACGTGATAAAGGTATTGAAGCAACAATGAAATTATCTGAATCACCAAACAGTAAAGTTGTGATTATAGGTTCAGGTAATAGTGGAATGCCAATTATCCTTGGGAATCAATAATTTAAAAAGTAAAAAATATAAAAAAGAGATAAATTATTAATTTATCTCTTTTTTTTTGCACTCCATTCTTTTCTTAAATCAGTAGATAATTTACCACTACCATCATGTTTCCATCCTGGTGGTTTAATCAAGTATTTAAGTTTATTTATAATAGATGTTTTAGAAAATAAAAAATCTGATAGCATATTGAACCACTCATGAAAAGCAACTTTAATAGGATTGTATGTGTTAATATTACTAACTAAACCATATATAGGTTTTTCTATTTCTGGTTCAAATGTGCCAAATAATTTATCCCATATAATAAAGATACCAGCATGATTTCTGTCTAAATATTGTGGATTTGTTGCATGATGAACTCTATGGTGACTAGGAGTGTTAAAAATTGCTTCAAACCAATTTGGTAGTTTGTAAATTAATTCAGTATGAATCCAGTATTGATATAAAAGGCTTATACTCATTTGCATTAAAATCATTACAGGATGAAACCCTATAAGGGCTAGGGGAGTCCAGAAAATAAAAGTATAAAAACTACCAGACCAAGTTTGTCGTAAAGCCGTTGATAAATTATATTTTTTTGAGGAATGATGTACCACATGACTAGCCCAAAATAACCTACTTTCATGTGCAATTCTATGATTCCAGTAATACACTAAATCTTCAGCAAACAATAAAATTAACCACGACCACCAAATAAAGGGAATTGTAAAAAAGCGGTATTCATATATAAATAATAAGAAAGCGAATGTAATTCCTTTAGTAAATAATCCTATACAAACATTACCTAAGCCCATCGTTATTGAAGTTAAGGAATCTATATATTCATAATTTTCCATTTTTACTTTTACAGTTAAAATTACTTCAATAAGTACTGTAATTATAAAAAAAGGAATAGCAAAATGAATAATATTAGGTAATTCAGAGATTAACATATTTTTGAAATTTTAGAAGGGTTACAAACTTACTCAAAAAACAAATAAAAAAATATAGCGTGTAGTTGTTATATATATAGTCTATTTTTTATATATTTGCACCCTTAAAATAAAATTTTTAATTATGAACCATTACGAAACTGTTTTCATTTTGAATCCCGTTTTATCTGAAGGTCAGATAAAGGAAACAGTGCAGAAATTTGAAGATTATTTGACTTCAAAGGGTGCAGAGGTGATTTACAAAGAAAATTGGGGCTTAAAGAAATTAGCTTACCCAATTGAAAAAAAGAAAAGTGGATTTTACCACTTAATCGAGTTTAAAGCATCAGGAGATACTATTACTCCGTTTGAATTAGAATTTAGACGTGATGATAGCATTATGCGTTATTTAACTGTAAGGTTAGATAAACATGCTGCGGCTTGGGCTGAGAAGAGAAAAGAACGTGTTAAATCATCAAAAAAGTAACCTATGTCGTCTATAGATCAACAAGCAAAAGGAAACAAGCAAGGAGAAGTACGTTACTTAACTCCACTTGACATTGAAACTAAAAAAGAAGCAAAATACTGTCGTTTTAAGAAAAATGATATTAAATACATCGATTATAAAGATGCTAGTTTCTTAATGTATTTAGTAAACGAACAAGGTAAAATTTTACCAAGACGTTTAACAGGAACATCATTAAAATATCAACGTAAAGTTGCACAGGCTATTAAAAGAGCTCGTCACTTAGCTTTAATGCCATACGTTGGTGATATGTTAAAATAATAAAGAAGTAGAAACATGGAATTGATATTAAAACAAGACGTAGAAAACTTAGGTTTTAAAGACGATGTTGTAACCGTTAAGAATGGTTATGGACGTAACTGCCTAATACCTCAAGGATATGCAATTTTAGCTACTTCTTCAGCTAAAAAAGTATTAGCAGAAAACTTAAAGCAACGTGCTTTTAAGGAAGCTAAATTAATAGAAGATGCTACTAAATTAGCAGATACTATTAAAGGATATGAACTTAAAATAGCTTCTAAAGTTGGTACAGGAGACAAATTATTTGGATCTGTAAACAATGCTGATGTTGCTGTTGCATTATCAAAAGCAGGAACTGAGATAGATAGAAAATTTATCAAAGTTACTGGAGGTAATGTTAAAAGATTAGGTAAATATAATGCAGCTGTTCGTTTACACAGAGCAGTAGTAGCAGATATTGTATTTGAAGTTGTTGCTGAAAAGTAATAGTTTATTACATATAATATATTAAAAATCCGCTTATAGCGGATTTTTTTATGAATAAAAACAGGGTTTTTCCTGTAATAATTTTCTTTTATTTATAGTATGTTTGCAAAACGGATAGATAAATAGGGGAATTTATCTGTAACTTCTAACCAATTCTAATATAATTCGATGAAAGGATTGTATTAAAAAACTCCAATATTTTCTAAAAAATATTGGAGTTTTATTTTAGTTAATAACTACTTGTTCTTGATTTCGTACTATGTCTTCAAAGGTTTCTCTTTTTCTAATTAAATAGTCTTTCCCTTTATAAAGCATAACTTCTGCAGGTCTATACCTTGAGTTGTAGTTTGAAGCCATAGAAAAACAATATGCACCCGCATTATGGAAACATAATATATCATCTTCAGCTATTTCTGAAATTCGTCTATTAGAACCAAAAGTATCGTTTTCACATATGTATCCAACTATACTATAAAATCGTTCTCTACCTTTAGGATTAGATATATTTTCAATATGATGGTATGAATTATAAAACATTGGTCTAATAAGGTGATTTAAACCACTATCAATACCAGCAAAAACAGTAGATGTTGTTTGTTTTATAACATTTACTTTAGCTAGAAAATAACCAGATTCACTTACTAAAAACTTTCCTGGTTCAAACATTAAGGTTACATCTTTACCGTAATTTTTACAGAAATCATTAAACCTTGTTGATAGTTTTTTACCTAATTCATCAATGTTTGTTGAAATATCATCTTTTTTGTATGGAACTTTAAAACCGCTTCCAAAATCAATAAAATCTATATTTTTAAACTGCTTAGCCACATCAAATAAAATTTCAGTAGCCCTTAAAAAGGTATCAATATCTAAAATATCTGATCCAGTATGCATATGAATACCATTTATATGCATGCCTGTATTTTCAACAACTCTTTTTATATGTGGTACTTGGTGTATTGAAATACCAAACTTAGAATCAATATGACCAACAGATATTTTACTGTTTCCACCAGCCATAACGTGTGGGTTTATTCTTATACAAACAGGTATTTCAGGGTGTTTTTGACCAAAAAGTTCTAATATTGATAAGTTATCAATATTAATTTGCACACCTAATTTAGCTACTTTTTCTATTTCTTGTAAAGAAACTCCATTAGGGGTGTATATAATATCTTTTGGTTCAAAACCAGCCAATAGCCCTAGTTTTACTTCCTGTATTGATACCGTATCTAATCCACTTTTTAAAGAATTAAAAACTTTTAATATGTTAATATTAGATAGTGCTTTTGTTGCATAATTTATCTTTACATTTTTAACTTTAGAAAAAGCGTTTGTAATTTTTTTATATTGATTAATTATTACATCTGTATCATAAACATATAACGGACAACCGTATGTGTCTGCTAGCTTTAGTAATTCTTTTCTGTTCATTTTTAAAAGTATTTTACGGTTCAAATGTAGAAAAGATAGAAAGTCAAGCAAATTAATTTTAAGAAATAAACATATCTATGATTTTTTGTAAAAATTAGATATTAGGATATATTTAATTTTTACTTATTATAAAAAGAAGATTTTATATAAGAAACAAAAAATTACTAGTAAGTTGCTTTATAATTTTTGATAGTTCCATAATACGTTAAGTCAATGAGTAGTTAATTTAAATAATATACAGTTTAGCTTTTTTATTTAGGGTTGCTTTCTAGACGCAACCTTTTTTTTATTTTAAGACTATATAGAAAAGTATATTAATTAAATATAAAACTATTATGAAAAACATTAAATCAGTAATTCTTTTAGTAACAGTGTTATTCTTTTCGTGTAATGAAAATGATTCACCAACAATAAGTTTGAAAGATAATACGTTTGGGCTTTGTTTAGAAAATGAACCTAAATTAACTGACCTTAATTTTACAGGAACAGTTTGTTGTTTTCAAAGAAATTCAACATTGAATATTGGTACTCCAATAGTTTATGAATATGTTACAAATCTATCAGATCCAATTGTAAAATGGGAAATAATTTCAGGAGATATTGAATTTTTGTCAGGGATTGATAATAATAAAGTTACGATACAATTAGGGAATAATTTTAAAAATGGAAAAATTAAGGTGAGAGGTGTTTCATCTGGCGGTTTAACGTGTGATGAAGTTATTATTATTGAAGAAGATTAATTTTTAATTAATAGTATTTTTATAAACTAAAAAGTTATAATCCCATAAAAGGTAATTTTATAGGATTATAACTTTTTTAATATGAAAGAAGTATGAATATTAGTTTCGACTAATAACATTTCCAGAACCAACAGAGTTAGTGTCTACATGTTTTGGTTTTCCTTTATAATAAATATTCCCAGAGCCAACTACGTTAGCCTTTATTTTTTTAGATACAGATGTTTGTATATCTCCTGATCCTGCTATGCTAGCTTTTAAATAAGAAGTTTTTAATTCATATGCTTTAACATCTCCTGAACCAGCGATAGAGCATTTAAAATTATTCGTACTTCCTTTTAATTTAATATTTCCTGAGCCTCCAATAGAAGCTCTTATTGTTTTAGCATTAACCATAGCTTTTATGTTTCCAGACCCAGCTATACTGAATGAAATATCTTCTTCTTTAATTTTTTTATTTACTACAACGTTTCCTGAGCCTTCTAAAGATACACCATCAATACTTTCAAAAGAAACAGTAACAACAAGTTTTTTAGTAGTTCTTATATTAATATTCTTTTTGAATTTAATTTTTAGTTTGTTGTTTTTTACAATTGTTTCAATGTAAGGAATAATATTTTCTTCACCTTCAATTGATATTTTACCTTCATTACCTTCTACAAGTCTAACATCAAAAGAGCCGCCAACGTTAACTCTATCAAAATCATTCACTTTTCTTGTTTCTGTAGTTACATTACCATTTCCTTTTACTTTTTTTGAACTCCACCAACTTTGAGCTTGTGATGTTAAGCTCATGCTTATTGCTATTAATATTATTATTGATTTTTTCATTTTTAAAGTTTTTATAATTGTTTTAGTCATTTGTTTTTAAAGAAACCCCTCCGTAACTTGACTTTATATTAATTACAGAATTACTATTTGAGTTCCCGAATACTCCTTCATAATATTTTTTTGAGGATTTTTTAATGCTTTTATACATCTCTACTTTATCTTTCGGATAATTGAAACTTGCATATCCTAAACTCATAGTGAATTTGAAATTATTTGTACTGCTTGTTCCTAGTTTTATGCCTGCATAACTACCATCGATACTTATTTTTTCAAAATTATTTGCTATGTTTTGTATTTTAACACTTCCGTAATCTGTATTTATTTCGAGGTTCTTTTTTAAAGTACCAATTTTTACACCTGCATAATCAGAATTACCATATATATTTTCAACATTATTAACAATAAGACTACCATAATCACTATTAAAGTTTATAGTATTAGAGTTTTGAATTTTTACTGCAGAGTAATCAGCATTAATTTTTAGTTTTTCAGAATTATTAATTCTTAATTTAGAATAATCTATAGAGATGTTACCAGATTTTATATAGTTAATTTCCGAAGCACCGCAATAATCTAAATTTATAGTATTGTTAATATTGGTTAGTTTATCTATATCAATATTTCCATAATCACAATTAATGTTTGTTTTTCCTTCAAGTACATCAATTTCGATATTTCCATATGCATTATTAAAATCTGCATTATTTGTTACTGGCATTTTAATAAAATAATTAATTTTAAAATTAATATTATTACTTTTCCACCATGATGACCAACTAGATTTTGTTTTTTCTATTCTAGTTCTGGCTTCTACTAAATTTTTAGTAGCTTCAAAATCAACAGTAATAGCATCTAGTTTATTTTCTACTTTATCTAAACTATTTCCCTTTACAGTAATTTTCACATCAATTTGTATACGATTTTCATTCCATGTAGTTACATTAATGTTTCCATATTTGTTTTTAATATATAGTGTAGCATTACTATTTACTGAAAATTGTTTTTTAATGGTCTTACTTTTTTCATGCTTTTTACTACTATTATCATTAATTGTATTTGAGAATAATAGAGCAGGAGTTAAGCTAATAACTAATAAAAGTGTTTTATATAATTTCATCATATTTAATTTCAAATTTTGTTGGGTTTTTTTGATATTCCAATTGGGTAAGTAATTCTCCTAAAATATCTAATCTCTGTTGGTAATTATTTATCATTCTTTGTATTATATACCTTTTGTTTTCATTTTTAAGTAGCTCTTTAGAGAATGTTTTAAATTTATCTTCAAGGTCTTCAAATTTATCAAGAGCATCTTCAATTAGGGTTTCAGTTTCAATATTTCTATGCTTTTCAACTTCTTTTAATTCTTGCTTAATTGTTGAAACAAAAAAAGTTTCAGCTTCGGCCATTTTAGGAGATATTCCAGCTAAACCATATTGTGCTTTTGTGTTTTGAATATTACCTAGATAAAATCCTAAAACTAATATAACAGAAGCTGCTATACTCATCCATTTCCATGAAGTAAATGTTCTTTTTTTAGGAGTTTGTAACTTGCGTTGAAATCTAATAAGATGACCAGAATGAGGTTCATGAATATCGAAATCATTATCATGAAAAAAGTTATGTAATTTATCTGCCATAAAATTTCATTTTATAAATTCTTATTAATTTATTTAATACTACATCTTTTTAAAAAAGTAGTAACTTTAATTTTTGTCTAAATCGGTCAAAATGACCAGAACGTGGTTCATGAATATCAAAGTCATTTTCATAAAAAAAGACAAGTAATTTATCTACCATATATTTTTGTTTTAACATCATTTCCAATTAAAATTTGCTTTAACTTTTTCTTTGCTCTAGAAATAGTTGTTCTAACATTTTCATTGGTGTAATTTAAAATTTGAGCTATTTCTTCGTAATCATACCCTTCAATAAGGTTTAGAGTAAGTGTTAAACGGTAATTATCTTTTAAACTTTGAATTACTTTTAATACTTCTTGTATATCTAAATCGTTGTAATTAATTGTATCACTCTCAACTTCATTATTAGGAATTACATCCATTTTTACTTCATCGTAGCGATTGTTTTTTTTTAATTGTGTTAAACTTTTGTTTATTACAATTCTTTTTAACCAAGCACCAAAAGCTACTTCACCTTTAAAAGTGTGTAATTTTGTAAATGCAGTAAGAAAAGCTTCTTGCATTAGATCTTCAGCTTCAAATTCGTCTTTTAATATGCGAAATGCGGTATTATACATTGCTTTATAATAGCTTTTATATACTTGCATTTGCGCATTATTATCGTTCTTCTTACAGCGTTCGATTAGTTGGTTGATATGTAAATTTTGCGATTCCAATAAATATATTCTAACCTAATGACAATCTAATTTTTAATGTGTGACACTTTTTTATAAAAAAGTTTTATGCTTATAAAAATAAAGAAAGAGATGAGAAATTACTTTTTTTATAAGTATTAAATTATTATATCAAAATTTAAAATAAAAAACTAATGAAAATATGTATATTTGGCGCGATGAATGATAGAGTTAAAATTATTGAATGCCCTAGAGATGCAATGCAAGGAATTAAGAGTCATTTTATTTCTACAGATTCTAAGGCAAAATATATAAACTCTTTACTTAAAGTAGGTTTTGATACTATTGATTTTGGTAGTTTTGTTTCACCTAAGGCAATACCACAAATGCGTGATACTGCTTATGTTTTATCAAAATTAAATCTAGCAGATACAGAAAGTAAATTGTTAGCTATTGTTGCTAATGTTAGAGGAGCTAATGATGCATCATGTTTTGACGAAATTGATTACTTAGGATACCCTTTTTCTATATCTGAAAATTTTCAAATGCGTAATACGCATAAAACAATTGAACAATCTATAGATACATTAAAAGAAGTTTTGTCAATTGCCACAAGAACCAATAAAGAAGTAGTTGCTTATTTATCAATGGGGTTTGGGAATCCTTATGGAGATCCTTGGGATGTTGATATTGTTGGAGAATGGACAGAAAAACTTTGTAATTTAGGAGTGAAAGTGTTATCTTTATCTGACACAATAGGTAGCTCAACCCCACAAGTAATTGAGTATCTGTTTACTAATTTAATTCCTCAATACCCTGAAATAGAATTTGGAGCACATTTACATACAACTCCTGACACTTGGTTTGAAAAAGTTGATAGTGCATACAGGTCTGGTTGTAAACGTTTTGATGGAGCTATAAAAGGTTATGGTGGTTGTCCTATGGCTAAAGATGATTTAACAGGTAATATGCCAACAGAGAAATTGTTGTCTTATTTTACCTCTAATAAAGTTAATACCAATATTAAACCAATGAGTTTTGAAAGTGCATATAACAAGGCACTAGAAGTTTTTTAGAATTATGAAGTTTATAGTTGTTACTTTTTTTATTACTTTTTCTTTTTTTCATTATTCTTCAGATGATGAAAACATAGGGACGTGGAATATAAGGAATGGTAGATTTATTAAAAACTATTCTAAAAATGACAAGTTAGCTGCTCTTCATTGGCAAACTTTTTATGAGATTTTCCCTAAATCAATCACAAAAAAATACATTAAAAAATTAGTGCTTATTTCTGATGGTTTAGATGAAAAAACTGGTGCATTGGGAGCTTTAAGTTCTAAAAATGATAAATGGCAATTAGTTATTGATACTTTAGATGTTAATTTTAAATCAAAAAACAAAAAAAGACTACAAGAATCAGTTTATACTTTAGTTCATGAATTTGGGCATTTATTAACACTTAACAATACTCAGATAAAGCCAACCAACAAAATACTTCAAGATGAGGGAGGTTTATATCTTACTTTAGAAGGTGAAGCGTACAAAAATAGTTATTTAAATAGGTTTGTGTCTTTGTTTTGGAAGGGTAGATTGTTAGAAAAGTGGGATGTTATAAAGGAAAGGCATTGTTTTACAGAAGAAAGTTGTGTAGAAAAATTAAATGGATTGTATTTTGATAACCTTGCAGATTTTGTTACAGATTATGCAGCAGAAAGTCCTGAAGAAGATATAGTTGAAAGTTGGACATATTTTGTTTTAAAGAAAAAAGTAAAAAATCCAAAAACAATCGCACAAAAGAAAATAAATTTCTTCTATCAATTTCCAGAATTAGTCGCTTACAGAAAATTAATACGATATAATACACGTTATTATGTTCATTAATATTGTAATTTTGGCTTTTTAAAATTAGCCTTAATGAAACTTAAAAAGCAATTATTTTTCTTTTTACCATTACTACTACTTTATTTTAGTTGTAGTACACAAAATAAAGCATCTAAAGCTTTACTAAAACAATCAAACTACTCATTTAAAAAAGCACCAAACAAAACTTATTTTTCAATAGTACAACTCAATGACGTATATGAAATAGCTCCAATTCAAAATGGAAAATTTGGAGGTATGGCAAGAGTTGAAACTATTCATCAAGAAGTGCTAAAAGAGAATAAAAATTCAATGTTAGTTCTAGCTGGTGATTTTTTAAACCCTTCTTTACTTGGTACATTAAAAATAAATGGAGAACGTGTTAGAGGTAAGCAAATGGTTGAAGTAATGAATGCTATGAATTTTGATTTAGTAGCTTTTGGTAACCATGAATTTGATTTAAGTTATACTAATTTACAAAAAAGATTAAACGAAAGTAATTTTGATTGGATTTCTGCAAATGTTCTTCATAAACAAGTTGAAAGTAAAAAGTATTTTTATAAAATTAAAAATCAAAAAAAACAAATACTTAAAGATTCTTATATAAAAGAATTTAAAAACTCAGATGGATCTATTTTAAGAGTTGGTTTTATTAGTGTTTGTATACCTTCTAACCCTAAAAACTATGTTTTTTATGGTGATATGTTTGAAGAAATAAAGAGGGCTTATAATGAAATTAAACCCAAAGTTGATATTGTTTTAGGTTTGACACATGTAAAAGTTGAACAGGATAGAATAATTGCAAAATTACTACCTGATTTAGCATTAATAATGGGAGGGCATGAACATACAAATAGTTATGAGAATATAAATAATGTTATAATAGCGAAAGCTGATGCAAATGCGAAAACAGTTTATATTCATAGATTTGAATATGATAGATTAACAAAAAAAGTAAAAGTTAAATCTGAATTAAAAGAAATCAATAAATCAATTATTCCAAATAAAAAAATAGAAAATATTGTTAGTAAGTGGGAAGGGATTTTAAACACTAAAATTAAAGAAGTAGTAGCAAGCCCTAATGAAGTTATTTTTAATACAAAAGAACCTTTAGAAGCTCGTGATACACCTGTACGCAGTATTCAAACTAATATGGGTAATATGATAACTAAAGCTATGAGTTATGCTTATAATGATAAAGTAGACTGCGCTTTGGTTAATGGAGGTTCAATTAGAATTGATGATGTACTTGAAGGGAAAATTACTGCTGTAGATGTTTTTAGAGTGTTGCCATATGGTGGGGCAATATTGAAAGTTGAGATAAAAGGAAGTTTGCTTAAAAAAGTTTTAGATTTCGGATTATCAGCTTCCGGAACAGGTGCATTTTTACAACGTTATAATGTATCAAAGAAATCTGGTAATTGGTATGTAAAGGTTAAAAAAATTGATGAAAATAAAGTATATAAAGTAGCTTTTTCTGATTACCTTTTAAAAGGGTTTGATATTCCTTTTTTATCAAATAAAAACCCTGAAGTTTTATCTATCTATAAGCCAAAATCCATAGAAAAAGCATTTGATATTAGAAAGGCTATTATTGATTATATGAAAAAACTATAATTTTTTTACTAAAAAAAGAAGATAAAGTAAATTTAGTTATTTAAAATAAGCTTTTGATTTTTCCCAGTAAACATCCATTTCACTTAAAGTCATGTCAGATAATTCTTTGCCTTCTTTTTTTACAGCCTCTTCTAAAAACTGGAATCTATTTATAAATTTTTTATTAGTTTTTTCAAGAGCATTTTCAGGGTTAACACCAATAAAACGAGCGTAATTTATCATTGAAAATAATACATCACCAAACTCTTTTTCAGTTTTTTCTTGGTTCTTATTTTTAATTTCTTCATTAAGTTCAGATATTTCTTCCTGTACCTTTTCCCAAACTTGATGTGGTTCTTCCCAGTCAAAACCAACTCCAGCAACTTTATCCTGAATTCTACTTGCTTTTATTAAGGTAGGTAAACTTTTAGGAACTCCTTCTAACACAGAGTTTTTACCTTCTTTAAGCTTAAGTTTTTCCCAATTTTGCTTTACTTCTTCTTCATTGTTAACCTTAATATCACCATAAATATGAGGATGTCTATTAATTAACTTATCAGAAATAGAATTTGCTATATCTGCAATATCAAAAGCACCTTTTTCACTTCCTATTTTAGCATAAAAAACGATGTGCAAAAGCACATCGCCTAATTCTTTTTTTATCTCTTCTAAATCATTATCTAAAATAGCATCAGCTAACTCATAGGTTTCTTCAATAGTTAAATGACGTAAACTTTCTAAGGTTTGTTTTTTATCCCATGGACACTTCTCTCGAAGTTCATCCATAATATCTAACAAACGATTAAAAGCTTCTAATTGATTTTTTCGAGTATACATGTTTTATTCTTCTTCTTCAGAAACTACTTCTTTTTCAATTAAAGAACTAAAATCAAATCCAGCTTTAACTAAAGAATTATACCATTGAATTACTTTCTTAATGTTTGAAGCATACACACGTTCTTCATCAAAGTTTGGTAAAACTTCACTAAAATAAGCAACTAGTTTATTAGAACTTTCTTTGTGAGAAATTGTTTCTTTTCCGTCTTCTTTATCGGCTATGTTTTTTATAACTTTAGCTAATGGAACCTCTTCTTCATATGTATAAATAGCAATATTCTCTAATAAACTTACGTTATGAGTAGCTGTAATAGGAAAACGTTTACCGTCAGTAATTGACTTAACAATCACACCAGTTTTTGTTTGTGATAAGATTTCAAATAAACCAGGTTTTCCAGTTACAGATATAATTTTGTTAAACTCCATATATTTATATTATTAATGTCTTGTTTTTTATTTTCTCTTAGCATTAGGAAAACGCATTCTATAATCAGCGTTTACCTTTCCTTTTGAAATGTTTTCTAATTTTTTCTTAATTAATCGTTTTTTTAATGATGATAATTTATCAGTAAATAAAACTCCTTCAATATGATCATATTCATGTTGAAAAACTCTTGCAGCCAACCCACTTAGTACTTCAGTATGCTTTTTGAAGTTTTCATCTTGATATTCTATTGTAATTGTTTCTTGTCTCCACACATCTTCATTTACTGACGGAATACTTAAACAACCTTCATTAAAAGCCCATTCATCTCCTTCTTCTTTTATAATTTTAGCATTGATAAAAACACGATTAAAATTACCTAAAATTTCACGTTCCTCTTCATCAAGTTCTTCATTATCTTTAAAAGGAGATGCATCAATAAGAAACAAACGAATATCTTTTCCAATTTGTGGAGCAGCTAAACCTAAACCATTAGCGTTATACATAGTTTCCTTCATATTAGTAATTAATTTACTTAATTCAGGATAGTCAGCATCAATATCTTTTCCTACTTTACGTAATACAGGATCACCGTATGCAACAATTGGTAAAATCATTTATTTATTTTTTAGTGTCGGCAAAAATACAAAGAAAGGAGTTTGTATAAAATTATTTATTGTATAAATAAGATTGAAGAATGATTGTAGCACTAATTTCATCAACTAAAGCTTTATTTTGGCGTTGCTTCTTCTTAAGTCCGCTATCAATCATTGTTTGAAAAGCCATTTTTGAAGTAAATCGTTCATCAATACGCTTTATAGGAATATTAGGGATTGCTTTCGAAATTTTCTCTAGAAAAGGAGTAATTAAAACTTCACTTTCGCTATCAGTATTATTTAACTGTTTTGGTTTACCAACAAGAAACAAATCAACAGTTTCTTTAGTGATATAATCTTTTAAAAAAGAAATCAGATTATTAGTGTCAATAGTAGTTAAACCAGAAGCTATAATTTGCAGCTCATCTGTTACTGCAATACCAGTTCTTTTCTTTCCAAAATCAATAGCTAAAACACGGCCCATACTTTCTGTTTTAGGCAAAAGTAATGATTTTTAACAAGAGTAAATTATCTGTTTAAAAAATGTATCTTCGTGCTTAATTCATGAACACAAATTATATTTGTAGCAAATTAATTAAAGATGACAGAGTTACAATCTATTATAGAAAAAGCTTGGGATAACCGAGATTTATTAAAGGAAGAAGAAACAATAAGTGCTATTAGAAAAGTAGTTGATTTATTGGATGCAGGTGATTTAAGAGTAGCCGAACCAATAGAAAATGGTTGGCAAGTAAATGAATGGGTAAAAAAGGCTGTAGTATTATATTTCCCTATTCAAAAAATGGAAACATTAGAAGCAGGTATTTTTGAATATCATGATAAAATTCCATTAAAGAGAAATTATAAAGAAAGAGGAATTAGAGTTGTTCCTAATGCAGTAGCTCGTCATGGAGCATATATTTCTTCAGGAACAATCTTAATGCCAAGTTATGTAAATATTGGTGCTTATGTTGATGAAGGAACAATGGTAGATACATGGGCAACTGTTGGTTCATGTGCACAAATAGGTAAAAATGTTCATTTATCAGGAGGAGTTGGTATAGGTGGTGTTTTAGAGCCTTTACAAGCTGCACCAGTAATTATTGAAGATGGTGCTTTTATAGGATCTCGCTGTATAGTAGTTGAAGGTGTAAAAGTAGAAAAAGAAGCTGTTTTAGGAGCCAATGTTGTATTAACAATGAGTACAAAAATTATCGATGTTACAGGAAATGAGCCAATTGAAATGAAAGGTGTAGTTCCTGCTCGTTCTGTTGTAATTCCTGGAAGTTATACTAAAAAGTTTGCAGCTGGTGAATATCAAGTACCTTGTGCATTAATTATAGGTAAACGTAAAGAAAGTACTAACAAAAAAACATCTTTAAATGATGCTTTACGTGAGTATGATGTTGCAGTTTAGAAATAAATTTAAGTATTTGGGAAATATATATGCTATATCTAAGTTTTTAAAATAATATATTTGACAAAAAATAGATAATTGACCAAACTAACAATAATAATACCTACATTAAATGAAGAATCCAACATTCAAAGAGCGTTGGATTCTGTTTTTTTTGCAGATGAAATTATTGTAATTGATTCATATAGTTCAGATAAAACAGTTACTATTGTTAAAAAGAACAATGTAACTTTACTTCAAAGGAAGTTTGATGATTTTTCTTCACAAAAAAATTATGCAATACAAAAAGCTTCAAACGATTGGGTTTTGATTGTTGATGCTGATGAGGAAGTTACAGATGAGTTGAGGAAAGAAATTAAAGAGATATTTTCTAAGGAGTTAAACTATGTAGGTTTTTATATAAGAAGAAACAGCTACGTTGAGAATAAAAGACTACAGTTTGGAGGCTATTCTAGTAAAATAGTTCGTCTTTTTAATAAAAAACATTGTTTTTACGAAGGAATTGTACATGAAACAATAAAAACAACAGGGAAATTAGAAAATTTAGAAGGTAGATTAAATCATTATACGTACAAAGATTATACACACTTTAAGAAAAAAATGAATTATTATGCAAAACTTAGAGCACAAGAGTTATTTGCTAAAGAAAAAAAAGTAACAATATTTCATTTATATATAAAGCCTTTTATTAGATTTTTAATTCATTACATTTTTAAATTAGGCTTTTTAGATGGGAAAGAGGGAATTATATTTTCATACTTAATGGCGTATGGAGTTGCAAAAAGATATAAAGAATTAACACTATTAAATAATAAATAAATGAAGATAGGGTTTGATGCTAAACGTGTTTTTCATAATACTACTGGTTTAGGGAATTATAGCAGAGATTTGATAAGAATTTTAGCAAAATTTTATCCTAAGAGTACTTATTATTTATATAACCCAAAGCCAAAAAAAGTATATAGATTAGAACTAACTCAATCAATGCATGAAGTTTTACCAAATACAAAATTTTGGAAAAAGTATTCTTCTTTATGGCGTCAAACAGCTGTATTAAAACAAATTAAAAGTGATGGAGTAGATGTGTTTCATGGCTTATCTGGAGAAATACCAAGAGGACTAACAAAAAATAAAATTAAATCGGTAGTAACAATTCATGATTTAATATTTATGCGTTATCCTAAATTATATTCATTTTTTGATAGAAAAATTCATTTTAAAAAGTTTAAATATGCTGCGAAAAATGCCAATAAAGTAATTGCGATTAGCGAGCAAACTAAAAAAGATATTATTACTTTTTTAAAAATTGATCCGTCAAAAATTGAAGTTGTCTATCAAGGCTGTAACAACGTTTTTAAAGAGGAAAGAAGTGTTATAGAAAAAAAAGAGTTTCTTGATAAATATAAGATACCTGATACCTTTTTATTAAATGTAGGAACAATTGAAGAAAGAAAAAATGCGTTGAGTATTGTAAAAGCTGTAAAAGAAATTGATATTCCTTTAGTTATTGTAGGAAGAAAAACAAAATATTATACTCAAATTGAAGATTATATTCAGAAAAATAATTTAGAAAACAAAATCTATTTTCTAGAAGGATTAACGTTAAAAGAACTATCTATAGTATATCAATTAGCCGAAATTTTTATTTATCCAAGTATTTTTGAAGGATTCGGTATTCCTATAATAGAGGCTTTATTTTCAAAAACGCCAGTTATAACATCAAAAGAGGGAGTGTTTCCTGAAGCAGGTGGGCCAGACTCTTTATATGTTGATCCTTATAATATAAAGGAAATGACAGAGGCTATAGAATTATTATTAAATTCAAAAAATAAAAAGGAAGAGATGGTGAATAAAGGGTTTGATTTTGCACAACAATTTAATGACGAAATTATAGCAAAGAAAATTAAAGCAATATATAAAGAGCTATAATCTATATATAGTATATTTGTTGGTCTTAAGGTTAAATTAATCTATGAAAACAAATTTTAAAACGTCTTTAATAATAGCTACCTATAATTGGCCAGAAGCGTTAACACTTACTTTAAATAGTGTATTATTACAAAAGGAGTTACCTGATGAAATATTAATAGCTGATGATGGTTCAAAAGAAGAAACTAGAGTTTTAATAGAAGAATATAAACGAAGAATTAAAGTCCCTTTTATTCATGTTTGGCATGAAGATAAAGGTTTTCGATTAGCTGAAATTAGAAATAAAGCAATAGCTAAAGCTACAGGAGATTATATAGTACAAATTGATGGAGATGTAATAATGCATCCTTACTTTATTAAAGATCATAATAAGTTTGCAAAAAGAAATACATTCGTAAGAGCAAGTAGAATTTATTTAGATACTGAACTTTCAAAAAATAAGTTAGATACTAAAGATGCTTCAATAAATATTTTTGCCAAAGGAGTAAGTAATTTTTTTAGTTCATTTAGATTTCCATTGGTTTGGAAATATTTCGAAAAAAACTATAAAGTTAATGGGGATGAAAGATGGGAAATTCATGGATGTAATATGGCATTTTGGAGAGCAGATGCCATTAAAGTTAATGGGTATAATGAATCGTTTTATGGTTGGGGGCCTGAGGACAAGGAATTTGTTGCTCGCCTTTTGAATTCAGGAGTAGAGAAAAGGTTTTTAAAACTTGGTGGTGTTATTTTTCATATAGATCATCCAATTAACGAAAAAGAATTTTTAGGAGAGAATTTAGCAGTATTTGAAAGTACAAAAACTGATGGAGTTAAGTTTTGTGAAAAAGGAATTAATAAGTATTTATAGAAAATGGATATAGCGTTATTGATTTCAACATATAATTGGCCCAAAGCGCTTCATATGGTTTTAAGTACAGTACAAAATCAAACAGTACTACCAAATGAAATATTAATTGCGGACGATGGATCTACTGAAGATACCAAAAAAGTAATAGAAGAATGGAAAGAAAAATTAACTATTCCAATTAAGCACCTATGGCATGAGGATAAAGGGTTTCGAAAGACTATAATAATGAACAAAGCTATAGCTTCCTCTTCTTCTAATTATATTGTTCAAATAGATGGAGATATATTATTAGAAAAGCACTTTATACAAGATCATATAAAAAATGCTAAAAAGGGATTCTTTATTAAAGGAAGTAGAGCTTTGATATTAAAAGACAGAACAGAAAGCATATTAAATAACCAGATTTTTGTTTTAAAAGAAGAATTAAAGTATGTAAAAAATACAATTAATGCTACTAGGATGCCACTTTTTGCTTCTATTTTTAGAAAGGATAAATTTAAATCGAATAACGTAAAAGGATGTAATTTTGCTTTTTGGAAAAAAGATTTTATAGCTGTGAATGGTTACGATAATGATATGGATGGGTGGGGACATGAAGATATTGAACTTGCTGCTAGACTAACAAATCTAGGTATAAAACAACGACAACTAAAAATGGTAGCTATTTGTTTTCATTTACACCATAAGTTTAATGACAGAGGTAATGAAAATATTAATTATAGTAAATATTTAGATGTTGTTAAAAATGGGGTTGTAAGGTGTAAAAATGGATTTAATTAATAGTTTGTATGAAACATGTTTTTTGGATACATAGTCACATAACTTTTTTAGTTTCTGAAATGGTAATAAGTCAATTAAAATTAAAAAAAGAAGACTTAGTTTTTTTGACTTATAGAAATTACCAATTGCCTAGACCAATTAAGAGGGTAACTTTATATGAAATACCTAGTTATGATCCAATTTTAAAAGAATCAGAAGATGGTATAAAAATAAAGTGGTCAGAAATTTTAAATTTTGATTTTGAATTTTATATTCCTCAATCAAGAGAAATATTAATACACTTAATCCTTAGTATTGATAATTGTAAATCTTATAATTATATAGAAGAAGGATTGTTAGCGTATAATTATAAAGACAGTAAATTTAAAATAGCATCACATGTCCTTTTAAGAAGAACAGGGTTACGCAAAAGAATGAGAATGCTAGATTATACAAATAAGAAGTTCAAAAAAGCTTTTTGTATTAATGATAAAGCATTCAAAAACTGTAAAGAAAAAAAAGTTTTACAAGCCTCTTATACTAAACCAAATTATGAAGATAAAGACTTGTTTGGTACTTGTATAATATTAGTTTTTGATGCTATTGTTCCTTATAATATGGTTTCTCAAGAGGAAAGCATAAAATTATTAGAAATAATTATTAAACATTTAATAATTACTAATCAAACTAAGGTGTTTTTTAAATTTCATCCTGAGCAATTAAGAATTAAAAATCAAGCAGAAATTTTAGAAATAAAGAATGTATTTTCTAAAAATAGTGATATAGAATTTAAAGAGTTAGGTAGTAATGTAATTTTAGAAGAGTTGTTGTTCTTTAATAAAAACATTACGATATATAATTATGTTTCATCAACAGGTTTATATGCAAATTTACTTGGAAATGAAGTAGTTACAGTTAGTGATAGAATAGATGTTAAAATAGCAAACTCAATAAAGAAAGATTGGAAACAAATATAGAGTACACATATATTAATAAAGTAAGTGAAATTCTTTTAGAAGGAAAAACTATTTTATATCCAACTGATACTGTTTGGGGGTTAGGTTGTGATGCAACAAATGACAAAGCAGTAAGTGAAATTTATAAAATAAAAAAAAGAAAAGAATCTAAGAGTTTAATAGTACTTGTCAATTCTTTAGAAATGTTAAAAGAGTATGTTTTTGTTCCTGAGGAAGTTATAAAAATTATAAAAAATTCTACAAAACCAACAACTATAATTTATCAGGATTCAAAAGGAATTTCAGAGAAGATAATTAATAAAGAAGATAACTCAGTAGCTATAAGGATTGTAAAAGATGAATTTTGCCATAAATTAATTAGTCAATTTGGTAAACCAATTGTATCTACTTCAGCTAATATTAGTGGAGAAAATACACCTAAAGTTTTCAAAGATATATCTGAGGAGGTTAAACTAAAAACTGATTTTATAGTTAGCCATTTATATGAGAAACAAAAGGATACCAAACCATCTACTATTTTAAAAATAGGAAAAGATGGTTCGGTAATAACTTTAAGAGCTTAGTTTTTTTCTATATGGTTTAGATCTAAAGGAGTTCCCTTTTCAAGATCGAATAAAAGTTTTTTTCCTAAAATATCATTATAGTATTTTGGATGTAGTCCAAAACCAGGTCGAATAGACCTTACGTTTTCTTCAGAAATAAATTCTCCCTTTTTAACATCTTTACAAATATATAATGAACGAGAAAATTCTCTACCATTTTTCATTTTTTCTGTTAATTGGTAACTTATTTTTCCACTAGCTTTTTCAGCAGCTCTAACAGCACTTACCATTTGAGTAAACTCTGTTTCATCTAAAGAAAATGAAGCATCAGGACCTCCAATTTCTTTGTTTAAAATAAAATGTTTTTCAATAACCGTAGCACCTAAAGTTACAGCAACTACAGGAGTAACAATACCCATTGTATGATCAGAAAGCCCAGATTTTACATTAAAACGTTTTTTTAAATCTTTAATCATTACAAGATTAGCTTCTTCAATAGGAGCTGGATAAGATGATGTACATTTTAATAAGGTAATATCATTATTTCCAACATCTCTACATGTTTTAACAGCTAGTTCAATATCTTCATCTGTTGCTATTCCAGTTGAAATAATGATAGGCTTCATTGTTTTTGCACAATATTCAATTAATGGAATATCAGTAATTTCAAAAGAAGCAATTTTATAAATAGGATTATCTAAAGACTCTAATAAATCAACTGCTGTTTTATCAAAAGGAGACGAAAAGACTATCAAACCTTCTTCTCTAGCAACTTTGTATAGATCTTCAAACCATTCCCATGGAGTATAGGCTTGTTTATATAAATCATGTAAAAACATTCCATCCCAAATGGTTCCTTGTTTTAATTTGAAATCATCTTTTTTAGAATTTAAAGTAATTGTATCTGCTGTATAAGTTTGAAACTTAATTGCATCAGCACCAGTTCTTTTAGCAGCTCTAATAGTTTCTATTGCAATTTCTTTACTTCCGTTATGGTTTGCTGATAATTCAGCAATTATAAAACATTTATCTGATGGAATCATTTTTTTCTAATTTATATATAAAACTATTTATTCCGTTATATTGTTCTTCTTTATAAGATTTATAACCAGATTTTTCAAAAGATTTAACGGAAGCAATATTTTCTTTTTTTATGTGAGCAAGAATAGGTTTTTTTAATACTTTGAAGTACTCTTTAGCCGATTTTTTTAAAAATAAATGAGCTAGTTTTTTCCCTCTATATTTTTTTGCTATTGTAATTCCTACAACTGTGTATTCTTCTTTAACTTCATATCGAACCATACCAGCAGGAGAGGAGTTGTATTCTATAATATGGAAGATGTTATTCTTATCATTTATTTTAGATTCGAACCATTTTTCATGATTTTCTAAAGTTATGGGATTAGAATTATAAGAGTTTTTTCTTACTAATGGATCATTTGACCAATTATAAACATTTAACATATCATCTTTAGAAGCTTTTCTAGTTGATATTTGAACATAGTTTAATAATTCAAAAAAGCGGTTACTAATTTTACTGTCAAATAATTTTTGTTGAATTTTTAAGGAAGAATTATAATCATTAGTTTTAAGAATTTTTTCAATAGCTTTAAAAAAGTTTTCTTCTTCATATTTTGAAAAATCTCCTCCAGGATATACCGCTTTTTTATTAGTAAATGAATTATAAATATTTAATTGATTATCTACAAAATAACCTGATAAAATTGGCATTTGAATAGCACATAATTCATATAAAGTTGTACTTGCTGGAGCAATAGCTAAATTACACTTCTCCATTATTAATATAATTTCTTTTTCTTGTAAGTTTTGGTAAATATGAATATTTGAATGCTTCTTTTGTAAATTAAATATTTGATTATGCTTATAGGCACCACCTAATAAAACATGTATTTCTTTTAATTTATTAAATTTTAATAACGCCTTTGTAGCTTTATAGCTTAAATCATACATATCAGCACCTCCAAAACATACAAAAACGGTATTTATGGTATTAATAATTCTTTTATTTTTTGTTGCTTCTAAAAAAGAAGGTCTTAATATAGCATATTTAGTACCTAAAGCTAATTCAGTATAGTTTTCAGTAATATATTTCTTAGATTTTATGCCTTCAGAGTGATTTATAACTACATCTGCATATTGATGATTTGTAATTAAATCATCAATATATATAATAATATATCCTAATGATTTTAATTTTCTTTGATATTCAGATGTAAATTGATACCCATCTATTATAACTATATATTCTTTAGGAGAGTATTTTGTTGACAAAATATATGGTTCTTCAATTAAATCAATAGTATTAGAAATAGTTTCAATTGAATAGTCTTTAGGAATTACTTTTAAAGTAGAACTCTCTTTAGTTATAAAGATAAAATCATTTTTCTCTTTATAAAGTTCAACTAAGGCAAAAAGTCGATATAAATGACCTAACCCAATTATTGAGTTACCATCAGCTCTAAAAAGAAGTTTTTTTTGATTCATTTTTAATTTAACCTTTTAAAACCACCATGACAAATTGGACTTTCTAATAAGTTGTCAATTTTTAAAGCTCCTTTCTCACATTTTTCAACGATTTGAAAAACAGTATTTAATTCATCTAAGTATGCATTTATAATAGGTTTAGTATGCGCAGTACAACTGTACAAAACAGTTGAAGCTAAGTATCCTTTTTTTAATAATTCTTGCGTAATAAAAGTTTTATATTTTAAAGCATCTTTAGAAGTAAAAGAAAACCCAGCTAAGGCTGGTATACCAAAAGTATTTATTTCTAAATCATTGTTAGAAGCTATACTATTCCATTGCTCTTTTATATAGTTTCCCATTTCAGTAATATAGTCCCAAGGCTGTTCTTTTTCCATAATCTCTAATGTTTTTAAAGCAGCAGCAGGACCTATTCTTTCTGTCCAAAAAGTAGAACTGATAAACGTATTTTGTGCGGCTTCCATTACTTCTCTTTTACCCACTACAGCAGTTAATGCATATCCATTAGCTATTGTTTTACCAAAGACAGTCATATCAGGTTCAACTCCATATTTTTTGAAAATAGGACCATAAGTTTCTCTAAATCCTGAAGTGCATTCATCAAAAATTAGAACAATATTATGGTCGGTAGCTAGTTTCCGTACCTTTTGAAGGTAACCTTCTTTTGGTGCATGATTACGTTGTACTTCCATTTTAATAACTCCTATATCATGGTTTTTTACCAAGTTTTCAAGCTCTTCGTAGTTATTGTATAAAAAAGGTAAAGTACTTCCTTTTAAATGATTTGGAACACCGGCAGGATCTAATCCAGGTAATAAATGTTGATCTAAACCTTCATCATTTCCTAAATTTGTAGATAAATACCAATCATGCCATCCATGATAACCACATATAGCAACTTTGTCTTTACCACTAGCAGCACGAGCAATTCTAATTGCAATAGCATTAGCTTCTCCTCCTGAACGTGCAAAACGTACCATATCAGCCCAAGGATTCATTTCAATAAGCTTTTCAGCTAAATAAACTTCTTCAGGGCAGTTAAAAGTAGACATGTTTCCAGTTTTAACTACATTAGAAACAACTTCATCTATTTCTTTATTACCATACCCTAAAATATTTGTTCCAATACCCATAATTGAAACATCAGTATATTTAATATTATCTAAATCCCATACATTACAACCTTTGGCTTTAGAATAATAAGAAGGCCATTTTTCCGGTAAGAACATTTCTGGCCTTTTAGAAAGTAACATAGTACCCCCAGGGATTAATTTCTTAGCTTTTTTGTATAAATTTTGACCTGTATTCATTTTAATCTTTTTTTAGTGATTTTTTATACCCTTCATTTCTATTAATGGTACTGTTTAAATTAGATATGTTAGTATTATTTAAATATAATTCTGCATATTCTTTCCAACCTTTATCAATTCCTAAAGAGTTGATTAAGCTACTAACAACTTCATAGTCTTTAGGTTCGTCTACAGTCATTCTAACATTTTTATATTTTAAATGACTTGAAGAATAATTGTAAGCAGTAAATAGATTTTGATTAAAAAAAGAAGAGTTGTTTCTTATATAAGGAGTAACATGTTCTCTTTCAGATATTAATTTAGCATTTTTCCATGCTAATTCTAGTGCTTTATAAGTGAAAACTTCAATATCCTGCCCATCAGGGAAAGTTTCTTCTTGAACATTTGAACAATAATCAACCTTTTTATCTATTGTGGTTTTTATAACAGTATCTATTAATTGGGGATCGAGTAGAGGACAATCAGAAGTTAGACGGACAATATAGTCTGGATTCAATTTTTTTACAGCTTGATAAAAACGGTCTAATACATCGTTTTCAGACCCTCTTGAACAAACTATATTCATTTTTTTTGACTCTTCTTCAATTAAATTGTCTTCTATTTTATTGGTTGTTGCAACAATAATATGTGTAGCTAATTTACTTTGTAATATTCTTTCTAGATGAATTTCTAACAATGTTTTATTCGCAATTTTTTTTAAAACTTTGTTAGGTAGCCTTGTTGAACCAGTTCTGGCCTGTGTTATAATTACTATTTTCATAATTTCCAATTTGAAGGGTTCAGTAATTCATTTTGTTCTACATTAATATTGTTAATTTCTTCAATTCTGTCGCTTGAGATTTCTTTTTTAATTGAAGATAAATTATCTAATAATTGATTAACTGTATCAACACCAATTAAAACTTTGTCAATTTTTTCTTGGCTATGCACATAGTTTAATGCTAAGTCACTCATCTTATAATTATCTGAACAGAGATTATGTAGTTTATCAAAATTCTTGTTTAATGGCTTTAAGTTACCACTTAAATCTTTTGTTTTTTTAAAAAACAAACCTTGTAAAAAAACAGATCTTGTATGAATTTCTATTCCTTTTTTTACAGCTTTACTTAAAATTTCGCCTCTTTTTGTTGTGTTATCTAACAAGTTAAAGGGTAATTGAACTAAATCTATATCATCAAATTCTAAAACTTTTTCAAACTCTTCATTTTTATACAATGAAACTCCTATTTTTTTTATAATTCCTTCTTTTTTTAGAGAAGATAAATCTTTTTGGAAAGGTTTAAAGTAGGAATCAAAATCTTTAAAAGAATGAAACATATAGCAGTATAAATTGTCTACTTGTAAAGTTGCTATATTTTTTTTAATACGTTCTGTAATATTAAAAGGTAAGTTTTTAACAGTAGCACTAAACTTAGTAATTATTTCAAATTTATTAGAAGAATTTTGATGGTACTCTCCAATTTTTTCTTGAGAATCACCATAAGCCTCAGCAGTATCTAATAAATATATACCATTATTATAAGCAGTATCTAAAATATTTTTAATATTTTCTGATGATGGTTTTCCTTTGGTGTTGTTTACACCATAATTTAATCCAAATTGAACAGTACCTAATATTAGTTTTTTTTTAGTCAAAGGTTAATACTCTTTATTTACGAATTCTAATACTTTTTTAATTACATGATTTTGTTCTTCATCGCTTAAGCTAGGATACATTGGTAGACTAAAACAGTTTTTATAATAATTCTCAGCATTTTTTAGATCTGCGTTTTCATAGCCTATACTTTTATAATATGGAAATGTATGAAGAGGTATGTAGTGTATTTGAGGAACTATTCCTTCTGTTACTAAAAACTCGAAAAATTTTTTCCTTTTTTTTACTTCAACAACAAATAAATGATAAGCATTTAAATAGCCTGGAGGAGTATGCTGAAATTTCACTTTTCCATTGAAGGCTTTTATATATTTATTAGCAATTTGATTTCGTTTTATTATTCTTTTATCATTTTTTGCTAATTGTGTAATTCCCAAAGACGCATGGATATCTGTCAGTCTATAATTAAACCCTAAAGTTTGCATTTCATAATACCAATTACCATGATTCTCTTTCATATTATTTTTAGTAATTCCATGTGTACGAAGTAACATGACCCTATCATAGATTTCTTTAGAGTTAGTCGTAATCATTCCTCCTTCACCACAAGCAATATGCTTAACTGGGTGAAAAGAAAATACAGATATATCTGCGTAGTTTCCATTTCCACAGTATTGATCTTTCTTTTTAGAATTAGTAAAGTTACCACCAGGTGAATGACATGAATCTTCAATAATCCATAAATCATATTCATCAGCTAATTTTTTGAAATCTTCTAAATTAACAGGTAATCCCCCAAAGTTTACAGGAATAATTCCTTTAAAAAAACCTTTAGGTTTAGATTTTAATAATTCTCTGGTTTTGTCTATATCAATTAAATAAGTTTCAGGATTAATATCAGCAAACCAAACTTCAGCATCAACAAATCTTGCACAATTTGCAGAAGAAGCAAAAGTTATTGGGGTAGTAATTATACGATCACCTTTTTTTAAATTTAAAGACAATACAGCAAGGTGAAGTCCAGCTGTAGCATTACACATAGCAACAGCATATTTAGCACCTACATATTTGGCAAATTTATGCTCAAATTCTTCTACTTTTGGACCTTGGGTTAATAGATCCGATTGTAATGTTTTTACAACAGAATCAATATCGTCTTGTTCTATATTGTGTCTCCCGTAAGGAATATTGAATTTAGTCATTTAAGAAAATTAAATATTTTTCTCGTTATTGAAAATAACAAGCATTTTGTTCTTTGTTCAGTTAAACAGTTTGTAAAAATACGTATTTTCTAAGTTTAAAGCTTAACTCTTAATACAAATCATAAAATTTAGATTTAAATTTACTATATAAATAGTAGATTTGCATTAATTAAGATTACAGTAAAAGTACCTATTATAATAAATCGATTAAGGTAATGTAATTGTAATAAGAGAATAATTTTATGCAAAAACAATACTATAAAGAGGCAATTTCTGCCGAAATATTTCATTATATATCAAAAGCTGCTAAGGAGTTAGGATTAGAAAGTTATGTAATTGGTGGGTTTGTTCGTGACCATATTTTACAAAGAGGAACAGCTAAAGATATTGATATTGTAGCTATTGGTAGTGGTATTGAATTAGCAGAAAAAGTAGCATCTTTATTGCCTACTAAACCAAAAGTTCAGGTTTTTAAAACCTACGGAACTGCTATGTTACGATTTCAAGATGTAGAAATTGAGTTCGTAGGAGCAAGAAAAGAATCATACACTGAAGAAAGTAGGAATCCAACAATATCGAAAGGTACTTTAGTAGATGATCAAAATAGAAGAGATTTTACAATAAATGCCTTAGCATTAAGTTTAAATGAAGATAGTTTTGGATTGTTATTAGACCCTTTTAATGGAATAGATGATTTACAAAATAAAATAATTAAAACACCATTAAGTCCTGATATTACGTATTCAGATGATCCATTAAGAATGATGAGGGCGGTTAGGTTTGCAAGTCAATTAGGATTTAAAATAGAAGAAAAGTCGTTAGATGCGATTACAAATAACGCTGACAGAATAGATATTATTACTCGTGAAAGAATTATAGTGGAGTTAAATAAAATTCTAGAATCGTATAAACCATCTATTGGTTTTTTATTATTAGAAAAAACGAAATTACTTAAGCGTATTATTCCTGAATTAATTGATCTTAAAGGGGTTGAGGAAGTGGAAGGACAGAAGCATAAAGATAATTTTTATCACACATTAGAAGTGGTGGACAATATTTCATTAAAAACGAATGATGTTTGGTTGCGTTGGGCAGCTTTATTGCATGATATAGGAAAAGCTCCTACAAAAAAATATCATCCGAGAATAGGTTGGACATTTCATTCTCATGAATTTGTTGGTTCAAAGATGGTGTATAAATTATTTAAGCGCTTGAGAATGCCATTAAACAACAAAATGAAATTTGTGCAAAAAATGGTGTTATTAAGTTCAAGGCCTATAGTACTTGCTTCTGAAGTAACAGATTCCGCCGTTCGTCGTTTAGTTTTTGATTCAGGAGAAGATGTTGATAGTTTAATGACTCTTTGTGAGGCAGATATAACAACGAAAAACCCGAAAAAATTTAAACGTTATCATAAAAATTTTGAAATTGTTCGTAAAAAAATAAAAGAAGTTGAAGAACGAGATAGAGTTCGTAATTTTCAACCTCCAATAACAGGAGAAGAGATTATGAAAGCCTTTAATTTAAAACCGTGTAGAGAGATTGGTCAAATAAAAGAAGCTATAAAAGAAGCTATTTTAGAAGGTGAAATACCTAATGAATATGAAGCTTGTTATGAGTTTATGATCGAAAAAGGTAAAAAACTAGGGCTAGAATTAATCTAATTCTAGCTAGTTTGTTTAAAATAATTATTTAAAACTAATAAAGAAAGTTGTTTTTCTGAAGTAGGGTTTTCAAATTGTTTTACCCAATCATTTGCATTTTTTATAATATTTAAAGCTTCATTTACATTATTAAGATAATAATCTCTTTTTTCTAAGAGATCAGAATAATCATCTTTAATATGTACATAATGATGGTTAGGTATTAATTTACCTTCCATATACCAAGTTTCAAATATGGGAGTAGGCATGAAGCAAAGTGAATTAGAAGACATAATCCACTTTAAGTTTGTAGCAACATCAATACCTTCTATAGATAAAATGAATTTATAATCTAATTGCTGATTTATACTTAAATACTCTTTTTTCCATGCTAAAGGATAATGTTCATTCTTACTAACTTCTCCAATATTACATAATGAATGATTATGGAATTTCTCAACTAATAACCGTCTGTTTTCTTTATGAATTTCACCTCTCCAAACAACCATATCATTTTTTTCATGAAACTGCTTATTATCAGTAATAAAATGAAAGTGTCTTAAAGAATCCAATTTCATTAAAACAGAATTACCATTATGATTTATAGGACGACTTTTAACAATTGTTGGTTGATCAAAATTCTCAGTAACATCTCCGAATTTAAATTTTATTTTATTTTTTACTGAAAAATACTTTGTAAACTTTACCAAATCGAAAAAATATAAACTCCCTTTTTTAGGAAGTTTAAAATCTTTTAATGATGTCCATTCGTTTTTATTAGTAGAAGAAGTAACTGAGGGAGATATGTAATATTCTAAACGCTTTTTTAGTTCATCATTTTCAACTTTCAACCATTTATTTAATTGAAATCTAAAAATAAAATTTGGAGTTATGTATCTAAAAATATTTGTTATATAATAATAAAATTTTTGACGCTTAATATTTTTAAGAAATCCCATTTTACTGAAATGATTGCATGGTTATTAATTTAAAGTATTCACCTTTTTTAGCTAGCAATTCCTCATGATTTCCTTGCTCCATTATCTTCCCTTTTTTCATGACCACTATTAAATCAGCGTTTTGAATAGTAGATAATCTGTGAGCAACAACAATAGAAGTTCTGTTTTTCATCATATTATCTAGATCATCTTGTACTAACTTTTCTGACTCTGTATCTAAAGCAGAAGTAGCTTCATCTAAAATCATTATTGGAGGGTTTTTCAAAACCGCCCTAGCTATTGATAAACGTTGCTTTTGACCACCAGATAAGTTACCACCTCCATCACCAATATTGGTGTTATATTGCTCGGGTAAATCTTTTATAAACTCATGAGCGTTGGCAATTTTTGAAGCTTTTTGTATTTCTTCTGAAGTTGCATCTGGGCTACCTAAAGAGATGTTATTTGCAACGCTGTCATTGAATAATATTGAATCTTGAGTAACGATACCTATTAAACTACGCAAAGAATTTTTTGTGACATCTTTAATGTTTAAGCCATCTACAGTAATACTTCCTTTATCAATGTCATAAAAACGAGGAATAATATTTGTTAAAGTAGATTTTCCACTTCCTGATTGTCCAACTAAAGCTACAGTTTTTCCTTTAGGAATAGTTAAAGAAAAATCTTTTAAAACATAATCACTTTTATATTTAAAGGAAATATTGTCAATTTTAATTTCAGAATTGAAATCTTCCTTAGTGATTGCATCTTTTTTATCAGTTATTGGATTTTTCTTATTTAATATTTCTAATATTCTATCTATTGAAGCTCCAGCTCTTTTAATGCTGTACATAGCATTTGATATGTTTTTTGCAGGAGTTAAAATATTATAAGCTAAAGCCATGAATCCAATAAAAGTTCCACCTGTCATTGACTTATCTATTAATACCATTTTACCTCCATACCATAAAACTACAACTATAACAGTAATACCCAATACTTCACTAAGTGGAGTCGCCAAATTTTGTCTAAACATTAATTTATTTGAATGTTTAAAAATTTTATCAGAAGTTTTAAAAAACCTATTTTTAAAAATAGATTCAGCAACAAATCCTTTTATTATTTTTAAACCAGATAATGTTTCTTCAACATGTGATAAAAACTGACCGTTTTCTCTTTGCACTTGATCAGAAGAAGCTCTCAGTTTTTTACCAATGAAGGCAATTATTAACCCTGATAAAGGAATGAAAATAAAAATAAATAATGTTAGTTGAGGACTTATCGCAAACATCATTGATAAAGTGAAAATAATAATTAAAGGTTGTTTAACAAGCATTTCTAAAACACTTAAAAATGACCATTGAACTTCTCCTACATCATTTGTTATTCTAGACATCACATCACCTTTTCTTTTTTCAGTAAAAAAAGAAATAGGTAAGCTAATTACTTTTAAA
Organism: Tenacibaculum sp. E3R01; assembly: GCF_003318185.1. Lineage (NCBI taxonomy): Bacteria > Pseudomonadati > Bacteroidota > Flavobacteriia > Flavobacteriales > Flavobacteriaceae > Tenacibaculum > Tenacibaculum sp. E3R01. The sequence goes on from NZ_QOCC01000025.1 coordinate 83,224, forward strand.
TAAACTTCATTTCTCATGTCTTTAATTACACCATTTCTAATAATAGCCATGAAGTATAAAGAAGCATAGTTTGCAATATTTTTTAAAAGAAAAAGAAAAATTATTATTATACACACGTACCCTAAAACAACAATTTCACCATTATTACCATTTTCGATTTGTTGCGTAACAAAATAATTTAAACTGTTTTCTAAATATAATTTGAAATTATTTGTTAATCCTTCATATACAGGTTTAACATAGACTCTTTTATTACTTTTAAATAAAATATCCAACATGGGTATAAAAGCAACAAAACTTAATGTACTAAAAAGAGCATAAAAGACATTGCAGATAATATTTAATATTAGAAGTCTTTTATAAGGGAAAATAAATCGTATGACTTTTTTTAAATCATTCATATATAGTTAACTAATTATTCAAACCAATCTAAAAACTTTTTGGTTTGAATATTTTTTATTTTTGGTTTTTGAGTATGTAAAAGATTACCATTAGCTACTTTATGATATACTTCTATATATGATAAAGCCATTTTTTTGGCATTAAAATTCTCAATAGCATACTCATTACAACTCTTTTGAGAATAATTACCAATATTTTTAATAGCATGAGTTAGTTCTTTACGATTATTAGAAAGGTATCCTACATCCTTATTTATTAACTCATTTAAAGATCCGTAAGGAGTTGCAAAAACTGGGCAACCATAATATAAACTTTCAATAATAGCTAAACCAAAAGGTTCATGCCAAAGAACAGGGAATATTAATCCTTTAGATTTATTAAGTAGTTGATTTTTTTCTTTACCACCTACCATTCCATAAAATGAAGCTTTAGGAGTAAGAGTAAATCGCATTCCCATTTTAAAGTTGAAACGATCACCGCCCAAAACTTTTAAATGTTCATTCTTAGCTTTTTTTACAACGTTTATTGCTCCTTTTACATTTTTTATTCTCCAAGCTGCTTTAGCTAAAAAATGAAAATAATTTTCTTTAGAGAAAGTAGGATTTAGATAATCGTCCCAATCCAATCCATTATAAACATACGTACTTGCACTATATCTTTCAGCATGGTTTTTTGAAACAAAAACTGTATTATTATCAATAAAAGCATCTTTGTTTGCATTACCATGCATAGTAACAACATAAGGATGTTTTGCCCTTTCAATATCTCCTGGTTGATGTTGAAAATGAATAACATCAGTGTTTTCAGGAATTTGAGCCCAAATATTTACACTATGATCAATATTTTTTATTGTAGCAAAATTACATTGAGAACCTTTTTCTACTAAATAGGTTACATTATGCCCTAATAAGCTAAGTTCTTTACCTAGATACCAGATAACCCTTTCAGTACCTCCATAATGAGTTACAGGAATAATATTATAATGTACAATAGTTATATTCATCTATAACTTTAAATCTTTAATAATTCGTTTAATTTTCTCATCTAAAGTAGCTTCTGTGTTTTTCGCATCTTCAATTTTAGATAAACCTATTTTTACACTAATGTAAAATTTAATTTTTGGTTCAGTTCCACTTGGTCTAGCCGCAATTTTTGAACCATCTATGGTTTCATAGATTAAAACATTTGACTTAGGTATCTCAATTTTAGTTTCTTCACCAGTAATTATGTTTTTCTGTATTGAAGTATGATAGTCAAATAAATATTTTACTTGTACTCCATCTATTTCAGTTAATGGGTTGTTGCGTAAATCAACCATCATTTGTTTGATTTGCTGAGCACCATCCATTCCTTTTTTAACTAAAGAAATTAAATGTTCTTTATAAAAATGATGTTTAGTGTAAAGTTGAAGTAATTCATTATAAAATGAGCTACCATTATTTTTTGCTTCACTGGCAATTTCACATGCAAGTAGGGCGGAGGTTACTGCATCTTTATCTCTAACAAAATCACCTACCATGTAACCAAAACTTTCTTCACCACCACCAATAAATTCTTGATTAGGGTGATCTTTAATCATTTTTGCAATCCATTTAAAACCAGTTAACCCAACTTTGGTTTCAACACCATAACTATCAGCAATTTCATTAACTAAATTTGTTGATACAATTGTAGAACCTACAAATTGTTTTCCATTTAATTTACCTTGTTTTTTCCAATCATTGATTAAAAAATCAGTCATTACACTCATGGTTTGATTACCATTTAGTAATTTCATGTTCCCTTCTAAATCACGAACAGCTATACCAATTCTATCAGAATCTGGATCGGTACCTAAAACAATATCAGCATCTATTTTGTTAGCTAAATTTACAGCTAACTGTAAAGCTTCTGACTCTTCTGGGTTAGGTGATTTAACAGTAGGAAAGCTTCCATCTGGTTCAGCCTGTTCTTCAACAATATGGACCTGCGTGTATCCAGCTCTTTTTAAAACTTCAGGGATTAATTTAATAGAAGTACCATGTAAAGAAGTAAAAACTATTTTTAAATCTTTTCTTCCTTTTACATTAAAAGTACCATTTTGTAATGAGGCTTGCCAAAAAGCTTCGTCAACTTCTTTTCCTATTGTAGTTATTAAATTTTCTTTCGCATTAAAATTAATGTCAGAATAATTTAATGAATTAACATTGTCAATGATTCCGTGATCTTGAGGAGGCACTATTTGGCCACCATCGGTCCAATATACTTTATAACCATTGTATTCAGGTGGATTATGAGAAGCAGTAAGTACAATTCCTACATCACATCCTAAATGATTTACAGCAAAAGATAATTCTGGAGTAGGGCGTAAGTCTTCAAAAATGAAAACCTGTATATTATTAGCAGATAATACATCAGCAACAACTTTTGCTAACCATTTACTATCATGCCTACAGTCATACCCAATTGCTACCTTTAATTCTTTTTTAGAAGTAGTTTTATGTAAATAATTACTTAACCCTTGGGTAGCTTTACCTAAGGTATATTTATTAATTCTATTTGTGCCGGCACCAACAATTCCTCGCATTCCTCCAGTTCCAAACTCTAAGTTTTTATAAAAACGATCAGATAAATCTTCAGAATTAGTAGTTATTAATTCTTGAATTTCTTGTCTTGTTTCTGCATCGAAAATCTCAGAAAGCCACATTTTGGCTTTATTTATTATATCTTCCATAGATAAATTTAAAAAGTTTACAAAGCTACAACTTTAAAGATTTAGCTGTTCTTTTATCGTATAATGTTTTTGATGTTCACCACTTTTTATAATAAGTTCACCAAGGAAACCTGCTAAAAATAATAAGGTACCTAAAACCATAGATGTTAAAGCAATATAAAACCAAGGATTACTTGTGACTAAAATTGTTTTTATACCAGCAGAAACTCTATATAATTTCATAGCTCCAATGAAAAAAGCAGATAAAAAACCAAATAAAAACATTAATGTACCCCATAGGCCAAAGAAATGCATAGGTCTTTTTCCAAATTTAGAAAGAAAAGAGATAGTAATCAAATCTAAAAAACCGTTAACAAAACGATCTATTCCAAATTTTGTAACTCCATATTTTCTTGCCTGATGTTGAACTACTTTTTCACCAATATTAGAAAAACCTTCATTTTTTGCTAAAACAGGAATGTATCGATGCATTTCACCACTAACTTTAACCGTTTTTACAACTTCATTTTTGTAAGCTTTTAGGCCACAATTAAAATCATGAAGTTTTAAGCCTGAGGTTTTACGAGCAGCCCAATTAAATAATTTTGAAGGAATGTTTTTGGTTATAATATTATCATAACGTTTCTTTTTCCAGCCAGAAACTAAATCATATTTTTCATTGGTAATTAAGTTGTATAAGCCAGGGATCTCATCAGGACTATCTTGTAAGTCAGCGTCCATTGTAATTACAACTTCACCTTGCGCGATATTAAAACCAGCGTCTAATGCTTGTGATTTTCCGTAGTTTCGTTGAAAACGAATTCCTTTAACAGATTTATTTTTTAATGATAACTCTTCAATTACTTTCCAAGATGTATCAGTACTTCCATCATCAATAAAAATAATTTCATACAAAAATTGATTGGATTGCATGGTGTTTGCAATCCAATCATGTAATTCTTGTAAAGATTCTTCTTCGTTAAGAAGTGGTATTACTACCGATATATTCATGCTTTTTAAATACAAAATTTATTAAGTTGTAAAGTTACAAAGTAAGTAGCAATTTATTACTCACAATAACTGTTAATTTGTATTTAAAAATTAACAAGTATTAATATTCGTTTTCTTCTGTTTTTTTCATTATAGCTCCTGCGATTGCAGAAATTATAAATCCAAGAACAGCTGAACCTATGATTCCCATAGCTGCACCAATTAAAGGAGAACTAAGTTTTTGACTCATTTCATTCGCAGCTTCAATTTGTTCCTCAGACATTCCTCCGTCTAACATTTTTTGATTTTGAACTTCCATCATTTGAGTCATAAAATCAGGTTCAATAAAAGAAACAAAAATATAGTTATAAATAACACTTACTAATGCTGCTAATACAGTTATACCAACACCGATCTTTACAGACTGTCCCCATGTAATTAGGTCGTTGTTGATAGCTCTATATTTTTTTATTCCTAAAACAATTAATGTAATGGTTATAAGCATAGAAACTATAGATAGTGACCAGTGTGGATTTAAATGTTTTCCTAAGGCATACATAGTTAAACTTAATAAAACACTAGATGCTCCTAGAATTAAACCATTGTTGATGATAATACTTTTACTGTTTGCTTGATTTTCCATTGTGTGAATTTAGTTAGTTATACAAATATATTATTTTCTTATACACTTTAATACTATGTGTTTTAAAAGTAAAAAAGTATAGTAACAATTCATTAGTATTCAAAACCTTAGAAATGTTACATAAATTTTATGCAAATTTTATTATTTTTTATAAAAAAAAGGATGTAGATTTGCCTCGGCAAGTCCTACACAACTAGCTCCCTTTGAATCCCCCAGGGCGGGAACGCAGCAAGGGTATTAGGTTGAGCAGTGTGATGTAGGTAGCTTGCCTTTTTTTATGCTCTTATTTTTCCTTACTCTTTAGTATTTAAATTACTTCTTGGATGATGTAAGGTAACCACTTCTTTTAGATATTCTCTATCGACATGTACATAAATTTCTGTAGTAGTAATACTTTCATGCCCCAATAGTTGTTGTATAACTCTTAAATCTGCTCCATTTTGTAGTAAATAAGTAGCAAATGAATGGCGTAAGGTGTGTGGGCCTATTTTCTTTTTAAGGTTTATTTTAGTAGCTAAATTTTTTAAAATTATAAATATCATTTGACGAGTTAATCGTTTTCCACGTCTGTTTAAAAAAATGATGTCCTCATCTTCTTTTTTAGGGAGTATGCTTGAACGTATTTCATTGATGTAAAGTTCTATTCTTTTTATAGTAGTATTATGTATAGGTACAAAACGATATTTATTACCTTTTCCTAAAATTCTAATGTAATTTTCTTCAAAAAATAAATCCGACAATTGTAAATTAATAACTTCACTAACACGAAGACCACAACTATAAATTGTTTCAATTATAGTTTTATTTCGTTCTCCTTGAGGATGACTTAAATCTATAGCAGAAATTAAAGAATCTACTTCATCTTTTGAAATAGTGTCGGGAAGCTTTCTCCCTATGTTGGGGCTTTCAATTAAATCAGTAGGATTGTCTTTTCTATAATCTTCAAAAACTAAATAATCAAAAAAACCTCTAAGGCTTGATATTAATCTAGCCTGACTTCTAGCATTTATAGTTTTACTAACATCATAAATAAATTCTTTGATTATGTTAGAAGAAATGTAAATAGGGGAGTAGTGTTCTTTTAATAAGTCAATAAATAAAATAAGTTTTTTTATATCTCTTTGATAACTTTCAATGGAGTTTTTAGCTAAACCACGTTCAATTTTTAGGTAACTTACATAATCTGATAAAGCTTGTTGCCAATTCATTAATCTGTATTAATTTTATGGAAAGATAGTAGAAATATTAAATATAAATATATCAACAATAATTAGAAATAAGAAAAGATAGTGTGTTGAAAATAAAAAAAACTCCCTACAGTTTAATTGTAAGGAGAAGTTTCTATATATATTTAAGAGCTTATTTATGTATTCTACAAGTTTAAGAATACATTTTAGTTCTTAGTTCTTTTACTTTTGGATCACTTAAGTATTCATCAAAAGTAGCGTATTTATCAATAACCCCTTTTGGTGTTATTTCTATAATTCTGTTAGCTACTGTTTGTGCAAACTCATGATCATGTGTTGTAAACAATATTGTTCCTTTGAAGTTTATTAATGAATTGTTTAATGATTGTATAGATTCTAAATCGAGGTGATTTGTTGGTTCGTCAACTAGTAAAATATTCGCTCTAGTCATCATCATTCTAGATAACATGCAACGTACTTTTTCACCTCCAGATAGAACATTGCTTTTCTTTAAGGCTTCTTCACCAGAGAAAATCATTTTCCCTAAAAAACCTCTTAAAAAAACTTCTTCTCTTTCTTCTTCAGTTTTTGCATATTGACGTAACCAGTCAACTAAATTTAATTCACCATTTTGAAAAAATGCAGAGTTATCAGAAGGAAGATATGATTGTGTGGTAGTAACTCCCCAGCTACATTTACCATTATCAGCCTTATCATTATCTGTGATGGCTTGATAGAATGCAGTTGTTGCTTTAGAGTTTTTAGATATTATAGCTACTTTGTCACCTCTATTTAAGTTAATATCTATATTGGAAAATAATAATTCTCCTTCAGCATCAGTTTTAGAAAGTCCTTCTATATTTAAAATTTGATCTCCAGCCTCTCTGTCTCTTTCAAAAATAATGGCAGGATATCGACGACTTGAAGGTTTAATATCTTCTACATTAAGTTTTTCAATCATCTTTTTACGAGAAGTAGCTTGTTTTGATTTAGCTACGTTTGCAGAAAAACGACGAATAAACTCCTCTAACTCTTTCTTTTTATCTTCAGCCTTTTTGTTTTGTTGTGCTCTTTGCTTAGCCGCTAATTGACTAGATTCATACCAGAAAGTATAATTACCAGAGAAATGATTAATTTTTGAAAAATCAATATCTGAAATGTGCGTACATACAGCATCTAAAAAGTGACGGTCATGCGACACAACAATAACTGTATTGTCATAATTCGCTAAGAAGTTTTCTAACCAAGAAATAGTTTCAAAATCTAAATCATTGGTAGGCTCATCCATTATCAATACATCAGGACTACCAAATAAAGCTTGTGCTAATAACACACGTACTTTTTGTTTACCATCTAAATCTTTCATTAAAGAATAATGGTATTCTTCTTTAATACCTAAGTTAGATAGCATTGAAGCTGCATCAGAATCTGCATTCCAACCATTCATTTCTTCAAATTTTACTTGAAGTTCACCTATTTTCTCAGCATTTTCATCAGTATAATCGGCATATAATGCATCAATTTCCTTTTTTATGGCAAATAAGTCTTTATTTCCCATAATAACAGCTTCTAAAACTGGTACTTCATCAAAGGCGTAATGGTTTTGAGAAAGAACAGACATTCTTTTTCCTGCTTCTAGATGAACTTGCCCTGAAGTAGGATCTAAATCTCCAGATAAAATCTTCAAAAAAGTAGATTTTCCTGCTCCATTTGCTCCAATAATACCATAACAATTACCTTGAGTAAATTTTGTATTTACCTCATCAAATAAAATTCTTTTACCAAACTGAACTGATAAATTAGAAACTGATAACATTTATAAAATTTTAAATTCCGGTGCAAAAGTATAAAATATAAAGAGTTTAAAAGAATTTGGATAGAAAATTTTAAGATTATAAATTTGGAAAATTTTAAATTCTTTTAACAACGAATTAACAAGGTTATTCTTAATTGATATTTATTTTTGGATGTTGCTTTAATGCATACACATAAAACAGTATGACAAAATATTTAATTCCCTTCTTACTTTTAACAACAATTATTGGTTGTAATACTCCAAATAAAACTAAGTACACTTATTTTGGAGGTAAAATTATAAATCCAAAAGGTTGTTATGTTATTTTATCTGATCACAAAAACTTTAGAGATACCATTATGCTTTCTAAAGACAATACTTTTATGGGTAAGTATGAAAATTTTAAAGAAGGATTATATATTTTTGATCATGGACCTGAATATCAATATGTGTATATTCAACCTTCTGATAGTTTACTTTTTAGATTGAATACATGGGATTTTGATGAATCTTTAGTTTTTAGTGGTAAAAACGCTGAAAGAAATAATCTTTTAATAGAAACTTTTTTGAAACATGAAGAAGATAAAAGAAGGTTATTTGATAACAAAAAACTTGAGAAATTAAAGTTTATTTCAAAAATTGATTCTTTATTACTAAGTAAACAAAGTATTCTAAAAAAATATAAAAAAGAGCATAGCGAAGAACCTTTAGAATTTTTAGATATATTAAATATATCATTAACATATCCTGTTTATTCAAATTTAGAAACATATTCAATAGATAATATTGAAAATGAAGAGCCATTAGATAGTAATTATTTTAGCTATAGAGATAAAATAGAATTAGGTAGAGATTCTTTAATGTTTTATGGTCCTTATTACAGGTATGTAATTAACAAAATTTATAATGAAGCTTATTTAAAAGGTTCAGATGAGAAATCTCAAATCTTTGTAAAAAGTCTATTAAATAATATTAATGAGGAACTAACTGATGAGAAAATAAAAGATAGATTTTTATATAGTACTGTAGTTTATCATTTTAATAAAAGAACTAAAAGTAATTCATATAAAGATGTATTTCATAGATACTTTGAATTAAGTAGAGATATAGAAAATAAGAAAAAAATTCAACGTCTTATTAATGATATCAAACAGATAAAAATTGATAAAAGAATTCCAGATTTTAAATTAGAGGCTCCAACAGGTAACTGGGTAGATGTTTCAAAAATTATAAGAAATAAAAAAACGGTTATTTTCTTTAAAAGCCAAAAAGTTAATTCACGTGAAAGAATAGCGTCAAGAGTTAATTATTTTATTAAAAAATATCCAGAAATTAATTTTATACTAGTTAATTCTAGAGTTAAAGGTAAATTTACAAAGAATGTACCTATTAGGTATCAATATAAGATACCTGAAAATAGTAAAGCTTTTAATTTCTTAACTAGTGAGTTTTCTCGTTTAGTAATAGTAGATGAAAATGGAATTGTAAAGAATGATTACACAAGTACTTCTGCTTATGATATAGAGCAACAATTTAAAGAATTACAAAAAAAATAACTCTCTGCACCTTATATTAATAAATTAGCGTACTTTTGCGCCGTCCAAAATCTCACTACAGAGATAATTAAAAATAAAAAGAATTCATAGGTGGGCATCTGTGGGTTCGTTTAAATTCACAGTATGTCAACATTTTTAGAATTAGGCTTGAAAGAGCCTATAAGCAAAGCATTAATTGATTTAGGGTATGAAACGCCAACCGTAATTCAACAAAAAGCAATTCCACAAATAATAGGATCTGACCAAGATTTAAAAGCTTTTGCTCAAACAGGAACTGGTAAAACAGCAGCGTTTAGCTTACCTATTATTGAGTTAATTAACGAGAAAGATAATAATACTCAAGCTATTATTTTATCACCAACTAGAGAATTAGCTGTACAAATTGGTAAAAACATTGAAAGTTTTTCAAAATATATACCTGAATTAAAGGTAGCAACAGTATATGGTGGTGCTAACATAGATCAACAAATAAAGCAACTTAAAAGAGGTGCCCAAATAGTTATTGGAACTCCTGGTAGAACGGTAGATTTAATAAAAAGAAGAGCATTAAAGTTAGGTAATGTTAAGTGGTTAGTTTTAGATGAAGCTGATGAAATGCTTAATATGGGCTTTAAAGATGAGTTAGATAAGGTATTAGAAGCTACCCCTGAAACAAAACAAACATTATTGTTTTCTGCAACTTTTCCAAGAGAAGTTGAAGCAATTGCTAGGAATTATATGAGCAATCCTGCTGAGATTACTTCTGGACAGAAAAATCAAGGGTCAGAAAATGTAAGCCATGAATATTATTTGGTAACGGAAAGAACACGTTATCCTGCACTTAAAAGAGTGGCAGATGTAAACCCTAATATTTATGCGATTGTATTTTGTAGAACACGTAGGGAAACTCAAGAAGTAGCTGACTTTTTAATTAGAGATGGTTATAGTGCTGATGCATTGCATGGTGATTTATCACAAGCACAACGTGATAGCGTTATGGAAAAATTTCGTAAGAAAAATATTCAAATGTTAGTAGCTACTGATGTTGCTGCACGTGGTTTAGATGTTGATAGTCTTACACATGTTATTAACCATAAGTTACCTGACCAAATTGAAAATTACAACCATAGAAGTGGTAGAACAGGTAGAGCAGGAAATAAAGGAATTTCTATTGCTTTAGTAACTAAGAAAGAACGTGGACGTTTAAATCCAATAGAAAGAATTTTAAAGAAAAAATTTGTTCATACACCTGTACCTACTGGGAAAGAGATATGTGAGAAACAATTATTTCATTTAATAGATAAAGTAGAGAATACTGAAGTAAAAGAAAATGAAATAGCAAGTTTTTTACCAAGTATTTATGAAAAATTAGAAAATTTAACTAGAGAAGAATTAATTCAAAAGTTTGTTTCTATAGAGTTTAATAGCTTTTTATCATACTATGAGAAGGCACCAGATTTAAACGATTTATCTTCAAGAGATAATTCTAGAGGAAGATCAGTAAATGAAGATATGACTCGTTTCTTCATTAATTTAGGAAGAAAAGATCGTTTAAATCCAGCAAAGTTAATAGGACTTATTAATGAGCAAAACATATCAGATAAAGTTGAGATAGGAGCTATCGATATTTTAGATACTTTTTCATTTTTTGAAATAGATAAAAACTTTGAAAGCGAAACTCTTGCTTCTTTTGAAAAGAATAGACCAGATTTTGAAGGACGTACTGTAAATATAGAAATCACTAAGAGTGATAGAGGTGGTGGAAGTAGAGGTAGAGGTCGTAGCCGTGGTAATAATAGCGGTGGTGGATTTAGAGGTAAGCGAAGAAGTAGTAATGATTCAGGAAGCTCATCTAACAAGAGTTTTGGAAGAAGAAGAAGCAGTGGTGGTGGAGATTCATCTCCTAGAAAATCAAATTCTGGTTTTGGTAGAAAACGAAGAAGAGATTAAATAAAATCATTTACAATAAAAAAACACTATAGTAACTATAGTGTTTTTTTATTACCTAAATATTAAGTTTTTAGCTTACTTTTTGTAATGTTATAATTATCGTTTTTGAAGTAGGTGTGTGACTAATATCAGCTTTACTTTTTATTGGAACTAGAACGTTTGCTTCAGGAAAATAAGTAGCTGTACATTGATTAGGAATACTATATGGAATTACTAAAAAACCTTTCGCATGTCTTTCTTGTCCCTGAAAATGACTTGTTAAATCAACTTTGTCTAATTTTTGTACTCCAATCTTTTTCATGTCATTTGGATTCATGAAAATAACACGACGTTCATTTAATACACCTCTATATCTATCATCTAAACCATATATAGTAGTGTTATATTGATCATGAGTACGTATTGTCATCATAATAAATTGATCATCTTCTAGCTTAATTTCAGATGGTTTATTAGTGGTGAAATTTGCTTTTTTAGTTTTATTGGGTTTAAAATCATTGTCACGTGCATTATTAGGTAAATAAAAACCACCTTTAATACGAACACGTTCATTATAGTTATCAAAACCATTTATAGTAGCTTCAATTTTATCTCTTATGAAATCATAATTAGTAATTAATTCACTCCAGTTTACTTTGGAGTTTTTTAAAGTAGCATTTGCTAGTCCTGCAACAATTGCAGGTTCACTAAGCAGGTGTTTTGATAAAGGATTTAAATGTCCTTGTGATTGATGTACAACTCCCATAGAGTTTTCTACAGTTACGAATTGATCTCCTGATTGTTGATTATCTTTTTCTGAACGACCTAGACAAGGAAGGATAAGTGCTTGCCTTCCATGTATTAAGTGACTCCTATTTAGTTTTGTAGAAACATGAACTGTTAAATCACAATTTTGCAATGCTTTGGCAGTAAATTCAGTATCTGGAGTAGCAGAAATAAAATTACCCCCCATTCCTATAAAAACTTTAGCCTCTTTTTTGTGCATTGCTTCAATAGCAGCTACAACATCATGGCCATGTTTTCTAGGAGCATTAAAAGAAAATTCTTTCTCTAATTTATTTAAAAAACCTTCTTTAGGTTTTTCCCATATTCCCATTGTACGGTCTCCTTGAACATTTGAGTGACCTCTAACAGGGCAAGTACCTGCTCCTTTTTTTCCAATACTTCCTTTTAATAATAAAAGGTTTACAACTTCACGAATATTATCAACAGAGTTTTTATGTTGAGTTAACCCCATAGCCCAGCAAATAATTATTTTGTCATTGTTAATGATTAATTCACTAGCATCTTTAATTTGTTTTAAAGTAAGTCCTGTTTGTGGTAATAAACTCTCTATTGAGTAATTGTCTAAATCCTCTAAAAACTCATCAATACCTGATGTTTTTTCTTTTATAAATTTATGATTGAATACAGAATTAGGTTGCTCTAATTCTTTTTCTTTCATTATTTTTAATATTATTTTTAATAAAGCAACATCACCATTTATCTTAACCTGTAAAAATAAGTCAGTTAAATCCTGACCTTTACCAATCCACTTTAAAGGATTTTGTGGATCTTTATAGTTAAGTAATCCCACTTCTGGTAGTGGATTTACTGTAATTATTTTACCTCCATTTTTTTTAGTCTCGCTAAGTGCGGTTAACATCCTAGGATGATTTGTTCCAGGGTTTTGACCCATTACAATTACTAAATCAGCATGATTAAAATCATCTAAAGTAACTGACCCTTTACCAATACCAAGAGTTTCAGAAAGTGCAGCACCACTACTTTCATGACACATATTTGAGCAATCTGGTAAATTATTTGTTCCGAATTGGCGTACGAAAAGTTGATAAAGAAAAGCAGCTTCGTTACTAGTTCTACCTGAGGTATAAAAAATTGCCTCATCTGGAGATTTTAGATTGTTCAATTCTTTCCCAACTAAACTAAAAGCATCGTTCCAAGATATTTCTTCATAATAATCAGCCCCTTCTTTTAAAATCATAGGGTGAGTTATTCTACCACTTTTACCGATTTCATAATCGGATAACTTAGAAAGTTCTTGAATTGAGTGTGTAGAAAAAAACATTGGAGAAACTCTATTTTTAGTTGCTTCTTCAGCAATTGCTTTCGCACCATTTTCACAATATTCAGCTAAAAAGGCGCGTTTTTCATCTGGATCAGGCCAGGCACAACCCGGACAATCAAATCCATCTTTTTGATTTATTTTAGACAGTAACCCAATTCCTTTTATCAATCCAACTTCTTCAGTAACATGGGTTAAAGCTGATGCAATTGCTTTAGCTCCTACCGCAGATGAAGGGATGTTGGTTAGTTTAATTCCAGTTAATTCTTCAGGAGGTTGAGCATGAATTTTTTTAGTACTCATAGGTTTAAGGTCTGCATTTTTTTTCTTAGTAAGTCAAAGATACTGAAAACTTACTTGATATAATTAATATAAAAATTTCAATAAACTGAAATTGAAAACAACGGATTATGGTATGTACTTAATTAGTTCCTTTTACGTTTCCCATACTTAAAATTCTATTCTTTCCGAAAGTATGACTTGTTGGGAGTAAAGTTCCACTATTAGTAGTTATCCAGTTGTCCCATGTTGCATCAACTCCGTTCATTTTCATGCTAGGAACATACATTTTATAGCTTTTAGGAACATAATTAGAATCTAAAATCCAAAGATAAGAGTCACCAGGTGTTGTTCCACCAGTTGTGTATTTTACTAATAAAGCATCTTTACTATTTATTTTTTTAATGGTTCTAATAATTCCATCTTCAAATAGTTTATGAGGGGCTATCAACCAAAAACTATCATTATTAAAAAGATCATTCGCTTTTTGAATGATTTTAAAATTAGGGTTTTTCTGTAAAACATCATTATAAGAAACGGTACTTTTATTTAATTTATTTGGATATAAATTTACTTGAATTGTATCCCAACTAACATAAACATTATGTTGTTCTTTATTCCATTTATAATGTCTTTTTCCTGCAAAACTCCACTCTAATTTTTTTGTTTTTATATAAGCTTTATGATTTATTGCTTTTAATACCTTTTTGGCTAATATGTTTGCTTTGTAATTGTAAGCTTTAACTTTTCCCATGTTTAATTCAACGCCAAATAAAGAAAGTTTGTGTTTGGTAGGTAGCTGTATACCAGCTTCAGTTTTTTTCCAATCAGACCAAGTTGCTGAAACACCGCCAATAGGAATAATACTTGTCCACATTTTATAAGATATAGGGTAGTAGTTATCATCTAGTATCCATAAATAAGAATCTCCTGGAGTCGATCCACCGGAAGTGTAAGTAATTAAAAGAGCATCTTTATTATTATGTTTAACGATACTTCTTTTTGTGCCTTTATCAAAAATTTTATAAGGAGCAACTAACCAAAAAGAATCATTATTAAAAAAACTATGTGCTTGTTGAAATATTTTTGGGTCTGGATTTTTTATTTTTACTTTTTCTTTATTAAACAGTATATTTTTTTGTGGTTGATTAGGAAATAAGTGTACGATATAATTATCCCATTCAATAATTACATATCCTTCTCTTTTCATCCACTTATAAAAGTGTTTTCCTCTAAAGCTCCATTCTATTACTTCAGTATTTTCAAAAGCCTCATGATGTAATGAATTAATTACTTTTATTGCTAAAGCATCAGCTTCTTTTCCTTCCTTTCCTTTAGGAAGTGGCTCATTATTTATAAAATAAAAAACACCAATAGCTAAAACAAAAAATAATAAAATAATTCCTATAAACTTAAAAAGCTTCTTCATTTTTATGATAGTTAAAAAATCAGAAGCTAAAATATTAATTTTTAAAGAAAGAAGCTATTTGTTCGCTTCATAATAATCTATTATATGTTTAGGTATTTCCATGTTTTCAGGTTTACCTTTATCAGGAATCGGGTATTCAGCAATTTGTTTTATAGGAACAATTCCTGCCCATATAGGTAATTCGTAATCTTCAGGTTCATCTGCAACACCAACATCTCTTACTTTAGCTGAAGCTGTTTCAATAGTCATTTCTACAACTAATGTTCTGTCTAATTCTTTTTGATACATTGGCCTTAAAGAATCCCAATGGTTTGGTACCATTTGATTAACTATCCATTCTAGTATATCAGTTTTATCTGAGTCTTTTTCAATTTTTTTTAAGCTTCCAAAAAGAGTTACAGATCTGTAATTTACTGAATGATGAAGCCCTGAACGGGCTAATACCAAACCGTCTAAATGCACTACTGTTATTGATGTTTCTTCACTTTCTAAAATTGATAAAAGCATTCTGTTGGCTGTAGAACCATGGATGTAAACTTTATCTTTCTTTCTACAATATGCCATTGGGATAGTAATAGGTTTACCATCATATATGTAACCTACATAACATAAAAAACCTGCATCTAAAATAGTATTGATTTTTTCAACATCATAAATAGCTCTATTGGCACCTCTTTTTACCCTGTTTAGTTTTGATTTTGTATATTCATTCATCAGTTTAGTTGTTTTAAATATGCTCTATTTTTTTTGAAAAAACTGTATTTTCATATTCAGTTTCATCTACTTTAAATTGTAAACTTCCAATTTTTTTGAAATTGTTTTTTAGATAAAATTGTATGGCTCTATTGTTTTTTATGTAAACAGAAAGCCAAATACAGTCAAAATTTAAAGAGATAGCTTTGTTTATAAGAATATCATATAATTGCTGACCAATTTTTAATGGTAGAAACTCATTAAGAATATAAATTCGTTCCAGTCGACATGAATTTTCAGGTGTTTCATTATTAAAAGTAGCTCTTAAAACTAGTTTAGCATATCCAACGGGTAAATTGTTTACATAGACTAGGTAGAATAGATTATTAGTGTCACTTAAAGATTCTTTTATTTTTTTTAAGGAAAAAGCCTCATTGTTATAATTTAACAGGTGTTTTTTATTGTCAATGTATTCTCCATGAGATTCAGAATAAGTAATTCTACCTAATAGGGCAAGAATTTCAGCATCAGAGGTAGTTGCTATTCTAATGGTAATCATAATTTTTAAGTTTATTGTTTTAGTAAAAAATCACCTTTTTATTGGTAGAATATTTTTGTAAGCTTCTGTGTTTTGTTTTGTTAAGTTTTTATTTTTTGGGATAAAAATTCGTTCTTTTGATACGGGATATTTTTTTAAATGAAAAGAAGGTCTAATTGGACGTTGAATAAAGTTGCCACTACAACTAGGACATACATTTTCAAAAAGTTCTAAAGCGCATTCTTTACAGTAAGTGCATTCAAATGAGCATATCATTGCTTCTTCAGAATTATAGGGCAAATTTTTATTGCAATGTTCACAATTAGGTCTAATCTCTAACATTATAAGTACCTTTCTTTGATTACTTCTATATGCCAAACACTATGGCCTAATAATATAAAAGCACAAGCTCTAGCTGATATAGTTGAATCACTAGCTGTACCTATGTTTTTTAAATTTTCATCAGAAATACTTTCAATTAAGTTTATAGAATAAGAACGAGTACTATTAAATTCATTAATTAACTCTTCTAAAGACTTGTTGTTAGCCATAGAGGGATCAATGTATATATCTTGATCAAAACCAGCTAAAGCCGTTTTGTCATTTCTACTGATTCGAAGAAAGCGGTAAATAAATATTCTTTCAGTATCAATAATATGTTGAAGTAATTCTTTGATTGTCCATTTTTCAGGCTGGTATCGATATTCAAGTTTGTTTTCAGGAACTGATGAGAAAAAGTCAACAACCATTTTTCTATCATCTTCAAAGCCTTTTATTAAGCTAGTGTCTTTTGATACTTTATTTATATATCTTGAATAATATTCATTATATTCTGCTTGTTGTAAATCTTGTACTGTCATATCTTCCTTTTAATGGCTTAGTTAATGTAATGATGTGTTTGTTTTGTATAATCAAAAGTATTACATTTATGGACTATAATATTAGTCCAGAATTAAAATAATTAATAGTCCAGATGTTTCCTTATAAAACTAGCTTTAAATTTGATAAAAGTTGTAACCAACCTATTTATTTACAATTAGCAAATCAATTAATTGCATTTATAAAAAGTGGAGTATTACCAGCAAATACTAAATTATTAGGAACAAGAACTTTAGCGGAATTGTTAAAAGTACATAGAAAGACTATTGTAGCTTGTTATGAAGAACTTGATTTGCAAGGTTGGGTAGAGTCAATTCCTAAAAAAGGAACATTTGTTAAGGCAGATTTACCATTATTACAACTTCGTGTATTTGATAAAACTACGAGTAACAATAAAAACACAGTTAGCGGGTTTTCGTTTTATAAAAATGAGTTGTTAAGTGTTAAAACAAATCAAAAAGAAAAAGAAAAAATATACCTAAATGATGGTGTTTCAGATAGCAGGCTTACACCAACAGTTGAGCTAGCTAGAGTTTATAGAAAAATAGCAGGGAAGAAAGATGTTTTTGAACATTTATCGTATGGTTCTACGTATGGAAATGATAGATTAAGAGAAGTTTTAGTTACTTATTTGAATGAAACAAGAGGTTTACAAATAACAAAAAACAATATATTAATAACTAGAGGAAGTCAAATGGGAATATGGCTTAGTACACAGTTATTATTAAAAAAAGAGGATGTAATTGTTGTTGGTGCAACGAATTATTCATCGGCAGATACTACTTTTTTGCAACATGAAGCAACATTAGTTCGTATTCGGGTTGATAATGATGGTTTGTGTATTACTGAGCTAGAAGAAATATGTAAAAAGAAAAAAATTAAGGCTGTGTATGTAACTTCTCATCATCATCATCCTACTACAGTAACCTTATCTGCTGAAAGAAGAATTCATTTATTGAATTTAGCAAAACAACATCAATTTGCAATCATTGAAGATGATTATGATTATGACTTTAATTATAATCATGCACCAATTTTACCATTGGCAAGTCATGACATTCATGGAAACGTAATATACATCGGATCTATTTGTAAAACAGTAGCGCCAGTTTTCAGGATAGGTTACTTGATAGCTTCTAAAGAGTTTGTAGATGAAGCATCTAGTTGTAGAAGATATATAGATAGGCAAGGAGATGCTTTATTAGAGTTGACTTTTGCGGATTTTATAAAATCGGGAGATTTAGATAGACATATTAGAAAGGTTTTGAAAATATATAAACAGCGTAGAGATTTGTTTTGTAAATTATTAAAAGAAAAACTTTCAGAATTTTTAGAATTTGATATTCCAAAAGGAGGAATGGCTATTTGGGTTGTTTTAAATAAAAAGTACTCTTGGAAGGTAGTTGAAGAGAAGGCTTTGAAGTATAATTTAATAATTGGAGATTGGAAACGATATGATCTTGGAAATAACAATCATAATTCATTGCGAATAGGTTTTGCTAGTTATAACGAAGTAGAAATTTATGACTTAATAAGTTGTTTAGAGAAAGTAATGAAAAAAGTAAAAGCTATAAGTTTGCTTTAATCATTCTATTGTTTCCAAACAAATCTTTACGAAGTTCAATGTTTTTAAATCCTTTTTGATGAAGCATTCCAACAGTTTGGCTTCCTAAATATTGATTTATTTCAAAGAAAAGAAAACCGTCAGAAGAAAGATGTTTTTTTGCTAAATCGGCTATTTTAGTATAAAAAATTAAAGGATTGTCATCTTCAACAAATAAGGCTAAATGAGGTTCATTTTGTAAAACATTATTTTTAATTTCTATTTTTTCTAAGTTCCTTACATATGGGGGATTAGAAACAATAATGTCAAACTTAATGATTTCATCAGATGTTGTTTTTTTCGTAAAAACATTTAAAGAATCTGCTTTTAATATATCTAAATTTAAAAATTGGACAAGAGAATTATTTAAATCTGAATTATGCTTAGCTATTTTTAAAGCTTCTTCAGAAACATCAATAGCACAAATCGTAGAATTATCAATATTAACTTTTAAACTTATAGGGATGCATCCCGAACCTGTACCGATATCTAGGATAGATAAAGATTTTGTTTGATTATTTGTTCTGATTTCTTTTACTTCAGAAATAATCCACTCAACTAACTCTTCTGTTTCTGGACGAGGAATTAATGTGTGTCTATTTACATGAAAAGGTAATCCATAAAACTCAGTTTTACCTAAAATATATTGTATGGGTTCTTCTTTTTTTAATCGTGCTAAAGCTTTATTTAAAAGAGTTTCATTTTCAGAAGAAATTTCAAAATTAGGCTGTAAAGTAATATCTATACGTTGTAAATTTAAATACTCTTCTATTAAATAAAAGAAAAAGGTATCTATTTCAGTTTGTGGATAAACTGGTGATAGTTGATAAATGAAATTATTTTTAAACTCTTTAATTGTCATTGTATAAAGTCTTCAGTTTTATAATTCTTTAATCATCCATACATTGCAGGAAAAATGTCCAGTATCTCCCATAGGTTTATCTAAGTTAACAAAACCATTTTTTTTATATAAAGCTCTAGCAGCATCCATATAGGGCATAGTTTCTAAATAGCAGTGTTTAAAGCCTTGTTTTTTGGCTTCTTTTAAAGAAAAATCAATAAGCTTACTTCCAAGTCCTTTTCCTCTAGCTATAGGTAAAAAATACATCTTTTGAAACTCACAAACATTACCTTCAAAATTGTCGAGTTTAGAAAAACCAGCACCTCCAACTATTTTATTTTTGTGTTCAATAATATAATAACCAGCATTCTCTTCTTGATAAGTTTCATACATTTCATCAGTAGCACTGTCTTCATAAGCAGTACCAACTTTAGGTACACCAAACTCAATTAAAACATTACGAATAACGGTAGCAATTTGCTTATTATCCTCAGGTTTAATTTCTCTTATAATAAAATCAGATGGTATCATAGGAATGTAGTATTTTTGTACGTACAAAATTACTTAAAATTAAATACAAAAATGATGAAAAGATTCACCTATTTTTCAATACTATTTTTATTTATAACAAGTTGTTCTGTTAAAAAGAAACCAATTTTTTTAAAATTAGATGATATTAAAATTGTGTCTTTTAAAATGGATACCATTCGTTTAAAAGCCATGGCATATTTTAAAAATGAAAATGATATTGGAGGTAAGATTTCTACAGACAAAGTAAAGGTAATTATTAACGGAAGTGAAGTAGCTGAAGTATTTTCTGAACAATTTAAAGTACCAGCAAATAAAGAGTTTTCTATTCCTTTAAAAGTTATAATTCCATCAAAAAAAGTATTTGAAAATAATAAAGGAGGCATTTTAGGTGGAATTCTAAATTCAGTATTAAATAAAAGCTTAGATGTTACTTTTAAAGGAAACATAAAGTATAAAGTACTAGGGTTTTCTAGTACGTATCCAATTGATAAAACAGAGAAAATAAAATTTTAGATTATTTTGAATCACGAAAAGTATATGGGCCGCTGTTTACAATTAGCTAAAAAAGGAATTGGAACAGTTAGACCTAACCCTTCAGTAGGAGCAGTTATTGTATTAAATAATAAAATAATAGGAGAGGGGTTTACTTCTCCTTATGGTGGTAATCATGCTGAAGTAAATGCTATTCATTCAGTAAATAATAAAGAGTTATTAAAAAATGCGACAATATATGTAACCTTGGAGCCATGTTCACATTATGGAAAAACGCCACCATGTGCTGATTTAATAATAAAAATGAAAATTCCTAATGTTGTAATTGGTTGTTTAGATACAAATAGTTTAGTTGCGGGAAAAGGTATTGAACGTTTAAAAAAAGAAGGTTGTAGTGTTACGGTAGGGGTGTTAGAAAAAGAATGTTTTGAGCATCATAAACGTTTTTTTACTGTTCAAAATAAAAAACGTCCTTACATTATTTTAAAATGGGCTGAAACACTTGATGGTTTTATAGCACCTTTAACTAAGAGTGAACAAAGACCAATATGGATTTCAAATTCATATTCACAACAGTTAGTGCACAAATGGCGAAGTGAAGAGCATGCTATTTTAGTCGGCACAAATACTGTTATAGCTGATAATCCAAAGTTAAATGTAAGAAGTTGGTCAGGAAATAATCCTGTAAGAATTGTTATTGATAAAAACTTAAGAATTCCATTAGAAACTAATATTTTTGATGGATCTATTAAAACAATAATTATAATTGATTCAAGTACAAATAAAAATGGATCAGTAGATAAAATTAGTGGATTTAAATATCACATAGAGCAAATTGATTTTTCAATAGAAATAGCTCAACAAATTTGTGAAGTATTACATAAACATCAAATACAATCAGTTATTGTTGAAGGTGGAAAACAAACTCTACAAACATTTATTGATGCAAATTTATGGGATGAAGCTAAAATTTTTATTGGTGATAATAAATTTCAAGAAGGAGTAAGAAATCCAAATTTTAAAGGAACATTGATTTCCGAAGAAAAATTAAGTAACGATATATTAAGAACCTATATAAATGATTAAAAATATCATTTTTGATTTTGGTGATGTATTCATCAATTTAGATAAGCAGGCAACATACAAGGAATTAGCAAAGTTAGGAGTAACAGAAGTTTCTGAAGAGATGATGCAAGTATATTACAGATATGAAATGGGGTTAATTACTACCAAAGAGTTTGTTGATTTTTACCATAAAAAATTTAATATAGCTAAAAAGGATTTGATTAATGCTTGGAATGCCATTTTATTAAATTTTCCATTACACAGGTTAGAGTTTTTAAAAGAGCTTGAAAAATCAAGTAAGTATCGTTTATTTTTATTGAGTAATACTAATGAATTGCATATTTCTTGGATTCAAAATGATTTGGGAAATAACTTGTACCAGGAGTTTAAAAATTGTTTTGAGCAATTTTATTTATCGCATGAAATTAATTTACGTAAGCCTAATGAGAATATTTATGAGTTTGTATTAGGAGAAAATAATTTATTAGCCTCAGAAACAATTTTTATTGATGATACAAAAGAAAATACAGATATAGCAAAAAATATGGGAATCCATGTATGGAATATAAATCCAGAAACTGAAGATGTAGTTAATTTATTAAATAGAAAAGAGTTTTTATAGGATGATATATTTAGTGTTAAGCGTTGTGTTTTCAACGTCTTTATTTGTAATATTTAAGTATTTTAATATTTATAAAGTAAATACTTTACAAGCTATTGTTGTAAATTATGTAGTAGCCTTTACTCTAGGTATGTTTTCAGCAAATGCTTTTAGTGAATTAGCAACAATAAATTTGCAACCTTGGTTTTATGGAGCAGTTTCATTAGGCTTGTTGTTTGTTTCAATTTTCTTTGTAATGGCTATGACAGCTCAATATAACGGTGTTTCAGTTGCTTCGATTGCTGGAAAAATGTCAGTAGTTGTGCCTATTGTTTTTGGTATTATTTTATATAATGAAAGCGTAACAGTTTTAAAGGTAATAGGTATATTAGTAGCTTTGATAGCTGTATATTTATCTTCAATTAAAGAAAAAAAATCAACAACAAAAGCAGGTTTGTTATTTCCAGTTTTATTGTTTTTAGGTTCTGGAGTTATAGATACAACTTTAAAATATGTAGAAACTAATTTTGTAACTATTGATGGTGTTGATTTTTTCTCGGGTAGTTTATTTGGTTTTGCTGCTTTTTTTGGAATAGTAATTTTGATAGTAAAGCAATTGATTTCAAGAGAAAAAATAGAAAAGAAAAGTATAATAGCTGGTGTTATATTAGGGATTCCTAATTATTATTCAATTGTTTTTTTAATTAAAGCTTTGCAAAATAAAAACTTTGAAAGCTCAACATTATTTACAGTAAATAATGTAGGAATTGTTATTGCATCTACTTTGGTTGGATTACTGTTATTTAAAGAGAATTTTAGTTTAAAAAATAAAATAGGAGTAGTTTTGGCTATTTTAGGAATTATTCTAGTAACTATAGCTTAATGAGTGAAATAAAAGATACATATAAAACAATAACAAAACCTTCAGAAGAAACCCTGTTTAAAGATAGGAATAGCAAGTTTTTTGGTTATGCATTTCCCGTTTTTAATGAAGATGATGTGAAAAAAGCTTTAGAAGGCTTGAAAAAACAACATCATTCCGCACGTCATTTTTGTTATGCTTGGCAGTTAGGAACCGAAAAAATAAGGTTTAGAGCTAATGATGATGGAGAGCCAAGTAATTCTGCAGGGCAACCTATTTATGGGCAAATTCAGGCTTTTGATGTAACCAATGTTTTAATAGTTTCCGTTCGTTATTTTGGAGGAACTAAATTAGGAGTAGGTGGTTTAATTAATGCGTATAGATCTTCTGCTCAATTAGCTTTAGAAGCTTCAGATATTATTGAGAAAACTATTGATATACATTATAAGTTAACTTTCGGTTACGATATGATGAACAAAGTGCAACGTATTGTAAAAGAACGTAGTATTGAAATTATTAATCAAAAATTAGAGTTAGCATGCGAGTATACAATTTCAGTTCGTAAAAAAGAAGCACAGGTTGTTTTTAATATATTCACTAACTTATTTAAAGTAGAAATTAAAGAATTGTAATTTGAATTTCAATTCATTTTAACTAAATTAGCTATGTGTAAGCTTAATTAATTAAACTAAAAATATAATGGAAAACTTCTTAACTTTTTTAACAGAACATTCCAGTGGCATTATAATACTTATTTTGCTTATGTTTTCTTGTTTAATAATGATAAACTGGCTTGCTAAAATTTTTAATTGGGGTAAGTACAAAAATCCTGAAGTTAATAGTAAAGACTATGGTAATTTAATTTATGTAACAACGCAATTTTTTGCTAATTTAATAAATGATTTTAAGCACTTTTTAGCTTTAGTTATCATAATAATTTTTGCTGGTTTAATAGTATACTCTATGGCAGCTACTCCAGATTTTAATAATAAAATGAAAGCGTTACAACTTGTAATAGCTTCATTAGGAGGTATAGTTGGTACAGTCATAGGATATTATTTTGGAGAATCTGCTGCAAGAACGAATTCATCTAGAATAACAACAACAACAAATGAGGTTACTCAATTAGACACTATTGAAAATAATTCAATAGAAGAAGAAATTCAACAAGCTCCTGAAATTGAAGAAAATTAAGAGGTTATGAATAGTAGAGTAAAAACATATGATATAAAAGTACGTGACTCGATTTTTAGCCCGAATAAAAAAGGGGTAAATAAAGAGTTGATTGCTCATTATAAAAAAAATACTTCTAGAAGTAGTAAAACACTATATAAAGTATATTTATTTATAGAGGGTAAAGATTTGCCTTTTATTAAAAAAGTTAAATATACACTACATAAAACCTTTAGAAACCCAGTTAAAACCATTGAAAGAAAATCTGATAATACAAATTGTTCATTAGTAATTTGGACATGGGGACTTTTTAATATAAAAGTTGAATTAGAAGATATTAATGGTGAAATAATACATATGAATCATTACCTAAATTACGGTAGTGAAGTAAAAACTAAAGGAGTAAATTGGATTTCTACTACTTAATATTTTAATCTACAATTAACTTATTTCACTCAATAAATTGGGTTACAATCTTTAATTTAATAGATTTTAATATATCTATTATTAGAGTTTTTCATTTATATTATATTTCTTTAACATACTTAATTCATTGTTTATCAGTTTTTTGTTTAAAAAACAGGTATTTGTGTTTTGTTAAATTTCTTAAATAATTTTATTTAGTTAGGGATCCTTACTATATTTGTAATAGCAATATTGCTAAAAATTTTAAACACAGAAAAATGAGTAAATCAATTTTTTATCACGCAGGTTGTTCAGTATGTATAAGTGCTGAACATGAAATTGTTAAGTTAATAGGTAAGGACAATATTGAAATTGTAAATATTGGAGAAAACAGGTCTAGAATTGAAGAAGCAGAATTGGTAGGAGTAAAATCTGTACCAGCATTATTAACTCCAACTAATAATGTTTTGCATCTTAATTTTGGTGCTTCTATGGCAGATGTAAAAGGTTAAAATAGTAAAGTTAAGTAGTGAACAACTAATTGTTCACTACTTAACTAATAATAATCTAATCAATTTATTAAATAATTGAATTCAGTGTTAAAATAGGTTATAAGATATAACTAAGAATAAAAACTAGTGATTTTTAATTAGGATTACTAACTTTGTGCTATTAAACATAATAAACTAATGGCTATACTACCTAACTTAATTTTAAAGTCAAGAGATACATCTTTAATTGAATTAAGCAATATTCACTTTAGTAAAAGCAATAAGGATATATTAAGTCAATTACTCAAAGAATTTAAGTATATAAATATTCTAGGTGAATATCAATTACCAGTAGATAATAAAATTCTTTTATATGGGCACACTGGTTGTGGAAAAACCACTACAGCTAAGGCGATAGCTCATAAATTAGATAAGGAAATATTAATTTTGAATTTAGGAGAAATTATTTCTTCGAAGTTAGGTGAAACAGCTAAAAATATTACAAGTGTATTTAAGAAAGCTTCACGAGAAAATTCAGTTCTTTTTTTAGATGAATTTGATTATATAGGCAAAACTCGTGATTACGATACTAAAGATTCTGGAGAAATTAAGCGATTAGTGAATACTCTTATTCAACAAATTGATCAACTACCCAATACTACTTTATTAATAGCTGCAACAAATCATTCAAGTATTATTGATACAGCATTATTAAGACGTTTTCAATTAAGGTTAAAGTTTGAAAAACCAAATAAAAATGAATTAGATAGGTATTATGATTCATTATTATTAAAATTTCCTAAAGAATTTAGAAGCTTTGAGAGAAGTTATTCTATTTCTTATGCAGAAGCTAGAGATATTACTTTTAGAAATGTTAAAAATAAAATTATAGAGGTAGAAGAAGCTAAAGAATTAACAACTGTTTATTAGTATGGAAGCTGGAGTATTAAATAGAAAAATAACCCAAGGTTTAGAACGTATTTCTAAAGCATTTAGAGTATTACTTTGGGAAGAAAGTAAGCTGTATAAAATTAGTCCAATTCAAATACAACTATTGATTTTTTGTGATACACATAAAAAGGAAAACTTAAAGGTAGGTTTTTTGGCTACTGAATTTGATTTAACAAAAGCTACAGTTAGTGATTCAATTAAGGTTTTATTAAAAAAAGAGTTACTTGTTAAGAAGGTAAATTCTAAAGACTCTAGAAGCTTTTTGGTTGAATTAACAGTAAAAGGAAAAGAGATTGTTAAAAAAGCAAGTCTTTTTACAAGTGCTCTAAATGAGTCAATAGATTATTTATCTGAAATAGAAAAGGGAGTTTTCTTAAAGCAATTAATGCAATTAATTTATCAATTAAATCAAAAGAATATAATTTCTACTCAACGCATGTGTTTAACATGTTACCACTATAAAAAAGAAGGGAATAACCATTATTGTAATCTAATTCAAAAAGAATTAAAAAACACTGAATTGGAAATAGATTGTTTAGAGCATAAAGAACTCTAAATTAAAATGAATAATATTTTAAATAATTTAAATGTCATTCACAATAGAATGATAAAAGCATGTAAAAAAGCTAACAGAGCAAAAGAGGAAGTACGTTTATTATTAGCCACAAAAACAGTAGAACCAAACTGTATTAATTTTGCTTTAGAACAAGGAGAAACACTTATTGGAGAGAATAAAGTACAGGAGCTTAAGCAAAAATGTCATTCAGTAAAAGAAAAGAACCCAGAAGTTCATTTTATTGGGCATTTACAAAGTAATAAAATTAAGGAAGTGCTTAAATGGGTAACTTGTATTGAATCTATTGATAGATTATCTGTTGCTGAGAAATTACAAAATAAATTAGCACAAGAAAACAAACAAATAGATATATTCATTCAAGTAAATACTTCTTTTGAAAAAAGTAAGTTTGGGGTTGCCCCGAATGAAACAATTGAGCTAATAAAAAATATAGCTAAATTTAAAAACATTCATATTAAAGGATTAATGACTATAGGTTTGTTAAGTTCAAAATCGAATGAAATAAGAAAGTGTTTTCAACTTTTAAAGAAAATACAAAAGGAGGTTATAGCACTTAATATACCGAATGTAGAGATGAGTGAATTATCAATGGGTATGAGTAAAGATTTAGAAATTGCAATAGAGGAAGGAGCTACAATTATCCGAGTAGGAACAGCAATTTTTGGAGATCGAATTTATCCCGATAGTTATTATTGGAATGAACTTGATAAAAGTTAATTTGTTAAATAATTACTAGAAAAGGTGGTGTATACTCTTTTTTAGGTACTTAAAGTAATATCTATTTAGGTTACTTAAAAAATAATCCGTAAATTTGCACGCCTTTTTACAAGAACAGGATTGAAAAGGTAAGAAAAATATATTTATAAGTTTAATATCTCTTTGCATTAATATTGATAATATCCTGATTAATAAAAAGATACAAAATTATTCTCAGACATGTCTGAAGAAACAAAAACAACAACTGCAGAAGCAGTTAACCCAGCAGAATTTTTAGCAACATTTAATTGGCATAAATACGAAGAAGGTATTGATGAAGTTGATGAGTCTAAATTAAAAGAATTTGAACAAGCTTTAGAAGGAACAGTAGGTTTCGTAAATGAACGTGATGTTATTGAAGGAAAAGTTGTTCGTATTACTGATCGTGATGCAATTATTGATATTAACTCTAAATCTGAAGGAGTTATTTCATTAAATGAATTTCGTTACAATCCTAGTTTAGCTGTTGGAGATACAGTAGAAGTATTAGTTGATAAAAGAGAAGATTCTTCTGGTCAATTAGTATTATCTCATAAAAAAGCACGTGTAATCAAAGCTTGGGATCGTGTTAATAATGCACATGAAACTGGAGAAATCGTTAACGGTTTTGTTAAGTGTAGAACTCGTGGAGGTATGATCGTTGATGTATTTGGTATTGAAGCTTTCTTACCAGGTTCTCAAATTGATGTTAAACCTATCCGTGATTACGATCAATATGTTGAAAAAACTATGGAATTCAAAGTTGTTAAAATCAACCACGAATTTAAGAATGTTGTAGTTTCTCATAAAGCGTTAATCGAAGCTGATTTAGAAGATCAAAAACGTGAAATCATCGGTCAATTAGAAAAAGGACAAGTATTAGAAGGTGTTGTTAAAAACGTTACTTCTTATGGTGTGTTTGTTGACTTAGGTGGTGTTGACGGATTAGTACATATTACTGATTTATCTTGGTCTCGTATCAACCATCCAAATGAGGTTGTTGAGTTAGATCAAAAATTAAACGTTGTAATTTTAGACTTTGATGATAACAAGTCAAGAATTCAATTAGGATTAAAACAATTATCTGCTCACCCATGGGAAGCACTTAACTCTGATTTAAAAGTTGGAGATACTGTAAAAGGTAAAGTAGTTGTTTTAGCTGATTATGGTGCGTTTGTTGAAGTAGAAGATGGTGTTGAAGGTTTAATTCACGTATCTGAAATGTCTTGGTCAACTCACTTACGTTCTGCACAAGATTTCGTAACTGTTGGTGATGAAGTAGAAGCTCAAATCTTAACATTAGACCGCGAAGAGCGTAAAATGTCTTTAGGTATGAAGCAATTACACCCAGATCCTTGGACTGATATTACTACTAAATATCCTGTAGGTTCTAAACATTCAGGTACTGTACGTAACTACACTAACTTTGGTGTGTTTGTAGAGTTAGAAGAAGGTATTGATGGATTAGTTTATATTTCTGATTTATCTTGGACTAAGAAAATTAAGCACCCATCAGATTTCGTAACTGTTGGTGATAAATTAGAAGTTCAAGTGTTAGAATTAGATGTAGAAAACCGTAAATTAAACTTAGGTCATAAACAAACTCAAGATAATCCTTGGGATGGTCATGAAGCTACGTATTCAATCGGATCTACTCATGAAGGAACTATCAAAGATAAAAACGATAAAGGAGCTACTGTAGCTTTTGCTGATGGAGTTGAAGCATTTGCACCTTCTCGTTATTTAGATAAAGAAGATGGTGGTAAATTAGCTAAAGGTGATACTGTTCAATTTCAAGTAATTGAATTCAGTAAAGAATACCGTAGAATAGTTGTTTCTCATACTTCTATCTTTAGAGCTGAAGAGCAAAAGAATGTTAAAGCAGCTGCTAAAAAAGCGCAAGAAACTGAAAAAACTACTTTAGGTGATATCGGTGGATTAGCTGAATTAAAGAAAAAAATGGAAGGAAAATAAATTTCCTAAAAACCATAAATTTTTAAAAGCCGTTACATCATGTAACGGCTTTTTTTATTCCTTGTATTTAAAAGTTACTTTTCATAAGTGTTGTTTTTTTTAAAAAAAAGTGTTAAATTTATAAGGTCCTGTGAATCAATTGATAATTTGATTCATCAATAATTATAGTGAATGTACTAGTGTACTATAATTATTTTTCAAGTAATTCTTATTTGGCATTTTAGCTCCAAACAACTACTACCAAATTACTACTACAAATATTTCTACTACTAGCATTGTCAGATATAGAAAGGTGTTTTTATACCCCCCTTAAAACGAACCTAATTCTAAAAAATGTTATTACTAATGAGAAAAACTAGAAATTTATGTATTGTATTATTATTGTTGTTATTTAGTATTAAAAGTTCAGCACAAAAAGATATGTTGAACAAATTGTATAAAAAAACTTTAAAATTAAGTGAAGTAGAAAATTATATGGAGCTTAATGACATTCCTCCTGCCCAATGTGTCGATTCTAAACAAGTATTAAATAATGATTTGGATGAAAGTGGTAATATTAGGTATAGTAACCGACGACCTTCATATGAAATAAAGGTTTTTAATGTGTTTTTTCATGTTGTTAATGAAAATAATGGAAACCGTGCTGTGCCAATAAGTGAAAATGATTTAATTGAGGCTGTAGCAATTTTGAATAAAACATTTAATCAGTTTAAAATTTTCTTTAAATATAAAGGGCATGATCAAATTAATAGCACATGGAGGTCTGTATTATATATTGGAGGAAACAGAACATTTAGTCAGTTAGTAGAATACTCAAAAAGTATAGGTAAATATCAAAATAACAGTTTTAATGTATATATCGTTTCTACGATACGTTATAGTCAATACGATTCTAGAAAAATAGCTGGTTTATCAAATAAACCAGGAATAAACAGTGTGATAGATGATGAATATTTATTAACATCTACTTTACCTCATGAAATTGGTCATAATTTCTCATTAGAACATACATATAGAAATTGGAATAATTCGAATTGTAATTTGGTAGCTCAAAATGATTATATAGACGATACATTACCTTCAATGGCTTATGAGAATTCAGAAATTGATTCAGATTGTACAACATATATAGGTGATAAAGATAAAAATAAATGCGGAATTGATTTTACTCAAGTACCAGCAACTAATTTTATGAGTTCAAATGTTTTGCCCTGTAGGTCTTTAGAAAATGCAAGCTTTACTTCTGGTCAAGGCAAGCGAATGATGTTAACAATTCAGAATAAATGGAATACAATATATAAAAAAGTTGAAAATTCAATTGAAAGTTTATATGAACCTTATCAGGGAAGTTATGTTCAAGGAATATATCAAGATCCAAATAATGTTACTGGAAAAGAGATGAAATTTCAAAAAGGTTTTGACTATCAATTTGTAGACTGTAAGAAAACTACTTTTGTTAAAAAAAGTTATTCTAAAAATGACGTTCCAAAGGAGCATCCATACTTTACAGCAATAAAGATTCTTCAGGTTTCAAGTTCTGAAGCTCGTAAATGCAATATCCCCAGACCATCAGTATATCAAGGAGGAACTGTAATTAGTTTTGGAAATATAATAGATAATAATTATGAGGTTAAAAAATTGGATAGTGAAGAAATTCAAAACCCTAAATTAGTAGAAACATTGCCTTTTGGATATAGTATTATAAATAAAGAATTGAAAAACGGAGATAAATATCAAAAAACTATATATAAAGCAAGAAACTAATTTTTCTTAATTGATACCATTAAGTATAGATTTAACGGATCTTTTATATCTGTATAGTGTAACAATTGTTACATTTAAAGATGCCTATATGTAAGCTTTAATTTCTGAAATACCGTTATATTTGTTATCAAATTAAATAACAATATGACTTTAATTAAATCTATTTCAGGTATTAGAGGTACTATAGGGGGAGCTATAGGTGATAATTTAACGCCTATTGATGCAGTAAAATTTGCTGCAGCTTACGGTACATTTATAAAGAAACAGAATCAAGAAAAAGAAAAAATAAAAATAGTAATAGGAAGAGATGCCCGTATTTCTGGTAAGATGATTACTAGTTTAGTTGCAAATACTTTAGTAGGCTTAGGAATAGATGTATTGGATTTAGGTTTATCTACCACGCCAACTGTTGAAATAGCAGTTCCTATTGAAAAAGCAGATGGAGGTATAATTTTAACAGCATCACATAATCCTAAACAATGGAATGCTTTAAAATTATTAAATGAAAAAGGTGAATTTATAGATGGAGCAGATGGAGCAGAAGTTTTAGCTTTAGCTGAAAGCAATAATTTGCAATTTGCTGAAGTAGATGATTTAGGTAACTATAAGAAGAAAAAGAACTATATAAAAAAACATATTAAGGAAGTTTTAAAACTTGACTTAGTTGATAAAAAAGCAATTAAAAAAGCTAAATTTAAAGCTGTAGTTGATGGAGTAAATTCAACAGGAGGTATAGCTATTCCAATGCTTTTAAAAGAACTAGGAGTTAAATGTATAGAACTATATTGTGAGCCTAATGGACATTTTCCTCACAACCCTGAGCCTTTAAAAGAAAACTTAACAGATATATCTAAATTAGTTGTAAAAAAGAAAGCAGATTTAGGAATTGTAGTTGATCCTGATGTTGATCGATTAGCATTAATATCTGAAGATGGTTCAATGTTTGGTGAAGAATATACTTTAGTGGCTTGTGCTGACTATGTATTAGGAAAAAACAAAGGGGGTAATACAGTTTCAAACCTGTCTTCTTCTAGAGCTTTAAGAGATGTCACTGAGAAACACGGAGGAACTTACACCGCTAGTGCAGTAGGTGAGGTAAATGTAGTAAAGAAAATGAAAGAAACTAATACTGTTATTGGTGGAGAAGGGAATGGTGGTATTATTTATCCAGATTCACATTATGGACGTGATTCTTTAGTTGGTGTAGCTTTATTTTTATCTCATTTAGCTAATAAAAAAGTATCGTGTAAAGAGCTAAGAGATAGCTATCCTAGTTATTTTATGAGTAAAAATAAAATACAATTAACTCCAAAAATTAATGTAGATGATATTTTAACAAAAATGGCTTCTAAATATAAAGATGAAGAGGTTAACACAATAGATGGAGTTAAAATAGATTTTGCAGAGGAATGGGTACACTTAAGAAAATCTAATACAGAACCTATTATTCGTATTTATACAGAAGCTATATCTCAAGCGAAAGCTGATGCATTAGCTGAAAGATTTATTAAAGAAATAGAAGAAATAATAGCGTAAGTTTTGAATACTAAATATTTAGCAATAGCATTGTTCCTTTTTACCTTATCTATGAATGCACAAGATAATAAGGTTAAAAAGGTAACTAATAAAGGAAAGTTTTTTGTTTATTGGGGGTGGAATTGGGCAAGTTATTCTGATTCGGATATACATTTTAAAGGAAATAATTATGATTTTACCTTAAAAAATGTAAAAGCTACAGATAGACCAACAAAATTTTCTTTTAGAGATTATTTTAATCCGGGAAGGGTAACAATACCTCAAACTAATTTTAGAATAGGATATTTTTTTAAAGAAAACTATACTATTTCAATTGGAGTAGATCATATGAAATATGTAATGGTACCAGATCAAAACGTGAAAATTGATGGTACTATTAATGTTGGTAATCCAAAGTATGATGGAGTTTATAATAATTCTGATATAAATTTAGCTAGTGATTTTTTACGATTTGAACATACAGATGGTTTAAATTACGTAAATGTTCAGTTATATAGATTCGATGATATAAGTAAGTGGTTTGGGTTAGAACTTGAAAATCTTCAAATTAATTTAACAGAAGGTGTTGGTGTTGGTGTTCTTGTTCCTAGAACAAATACAACATTATTAAATAATGAAAGGCATGATGATTTTCATTTTTCTGGATATGGAGCGTCAGTAGGAGGTGGGTTAAATATTACATTTTTAAAACACTTTTTTATACAAGCTGATATCAAAGGAGGATATATTTATATGCCAAATATAAGAACAACTGTAAATGCTTCTGATACTGCATCACAAGGGTTTTACTTTTTTCAAAACAATATTTTAATAGGAGGTAAATTTAGAATTTAGTTATGAGTTTAGAACTGTACTTTGAAGAATTTAAAAATAATATAGTTGGTATAAACCAAACATTTAAAACACCTTATGGTGAAAAAAAACTTATTTATACAGATTGGACAGCGAGCGGAAGATTGTATAGGCCAATTGAAGAGAAATTATTAAATGAGTTTGGACCTTTTGTAGCTAATACACATACTGAAACATCTACTTCTGGTGCTGCTATGACTTTAGCATACACTAAAGCTAGAAATATAATTAAAGATCATGTAAATGCTAATAAAGATGATGTTTTAATAACTGAAGGTTCTGGAATGACTGGGGTAGTTAATAAATTTCAGCGTATTCTTGGTTTAAAAGTTTCTGAAAATTTAAAAGAGTATACTCAAATACCTGATGAGAAACGTCCAATAGTTTTTGTGAGTCATATGGAACATCATTCTAATCAAACATCTTGGTATGAAACAATAGCGGATGTAGAAGTTGTACCTTGTGATGATGCTGGATTAGTATGTTTAGAAAAGTTTGAAGAAGTAGTAAAAAAATATAACGATAGACCTATAAAAATAGCATCAGTTATTGCTGGATCTAATGTTACTGGGATTAAAACTGATTATCATAAAATTGCAGCATTAATTCATAAATATAATGGATTGTGTTTTGTAGATTTTGCATGTTCTGCACCATATGTAGATATTAATATGCATCCAGATAATGAAAATGAACATTTAGATGCAATTTTCTTTTCGCCACATAAGTTTTTAGGAGGTCCAGGAAGTTCAGGTGTATTGTTGTTTAATAAAAAACTTTATAAAAATACGATTCCTGATAACCCAGGAGGAGGTACGGTAACATATACTAATCCTTGGGGAGAACACGATTATATTGATGATGTTGAAACGAGAGAAGATGGTGGTACACCTGCTTTTTTACAAACAATACGTATTGCTTTATCAATACAATTAAAGAATAAAATGGGAACGGAGAGCATGAAAAAAAGAGAGGATGAAATAAATCCTGTTATTTTTGATTGCTTAGAAAGTATAGGTGGAGTAAGAATTTTAGCGCCACAACATAAAGATAGATTAAGTATTTTCTCTTTTTATTTTGAAAAATATCATTTTAATTTAGTCGTTAAATTATTAAATGATCATTTTGGAATTCAAACAAGAGGTGGGTGTT
Organism: Tenacibaculum sp. E3R01; assembly: GCF_003318185.1. NCBI lineage: Bacteria > Pseudomonadati > Bacteroidota > Flavobacteriia > Flavobacteriales > Flavobacteriaceae > Tenacibaculum > Tenacibaculum sp. E3R01. The sequence continues at coordinate 117,906 of NZ_QOCC01000025.1, forward strand.
CATGTGCTGGTACTTATGGACATTTTTTATTAAATGTAGACCAAAATACTTCTCATAAAATTAAAGATAAAATTTTAGAAGGCTGTAGTACAGATAAACCAGGTTGGGTTCGATTATCAATACATCCAACAATTACTAATGAAGAAGTAAATTATATTTGTGATTCATTAAAGTTATTAGCTAAAAATATTGAGGAATGGTCAAAAGATTATCATTATAGTTTAGCTAAAAATGATTATGTACATAATTCAGTTGAATCAATAGAAAAACAATTAGTTTCTGAATGGTTTGCTATTTAATTTAAGAAATGGAAATATTAGACATTGATTCTTTAGAAAAAGAATATCTCATTATAAAAGAAGATAGACTTAAAGGTAGGTGGATCACTTTTAAAGATATTGAAAGTTTATATTCAAAATTACCTAATTATATTGAATCAAAAATTATAGGTACTTCAGAAAAAGGCACTCCTATTTATAAACTTAAATTAGGAAGAGGAAAGAAAAAAGTTTTCATGTGGAGTCAAATGCACGGAAATGAAAGTACTGGAACAAAAGCGGTTTTTGATTTTTTAAACTTTATAAATGAAAATTCTTCAAAAAGCATAATTAAAACTATTTTAAGTAATATTGAAATTCATATTATTCCAATGCTAAATCCTGATGGAGCTCATGCTTATACAAGAGTTAATGCAAATAATATTGATTTAAATAGAGATGCTGTTGATTTAATAGCTAAAGAAAGCAAGCTTTTAAGGTCTGTTTTAGAAGAAATTAATCCAGAATTCTGTTTTAATTTGCATGATCAAAGAACAATTTTTGGCGTTGAGGGTACTTCAAATCCAGCAACAATTTCGTTTTTAGCCCCTTCAGAAGAAGAATCTAGGCAAATTACTAAGGGTAGAGCAGAAACGATGAATGTGATTATAGCAATGAATAAGTTATTGCAGCAAATCATACCGAATCATGTTGGAAGATATACAGACGAGTTTTATCCAACAGCAACTGGAGATAACTTTCAAAAATTAGGACATAATACTATTTTGATTGAAGCTGGGCATTATCCTAATGATTATGACAGAGAAGAAGTAAGAAAGTTCAATTTTTATGCTTTAATTCAAGGTTTTTTTCATATTTCAACAAATACTGAGTTCAGTAATTATGAAGAATATTTTTCTATTCCTAACAATATCAAGAACTTCTATGATGTTATTTATAGATCAAAAAATAATGAAAAAGATATAGCATATCAGTACGCTGAGAAGATAGAAAGTAATAAATTTGTGCTTACTTTAATTAAGGAGAAAGAAGGAGATTTAAAATCATATTTGTCCCATCAAGAATTTAACATAAATGATTGATCTTTGTTTTTCTTCTAATGAAAGTATATAAAAATTGAAAAAAAATCATATTTTAGCAGTATTACTTGAAATAAAACAAAAATGAAGAAATTTGTATTAGATGAAATAGATCATCAAATCTTAGACATTTTAATAGAAAATGCTAGAACACCTTTTACTGATATAGCTAAGAAGTTATTAGTGTCTGCAGGAACTATTCATGTACGAGTAAAGAAAATGGAAGATGAAGGTATAATAGAAGGATCTACATTGACATTGAATTATGAAAAAATGGGATATTCTTTTATAGCTCATGTAGGTGTTTTTTTAGAAAAAACATCAATGACACAACATGTTTTAGAAAGCTTAAGATTAATACCTAATGTAACTGTAGCTTACGTTACAGCAGGAAAATATAATATTTTTTGTAAAGTTAGAGCAAAGAGCACAAACGATGCGAAAGATATTATTTATAGAATTGATGACATTCATGGTGTAAATAGAACTGAAACTATGATATCATTAGAAGAAAGTATTAATGATAAAAAGCGTTTAATGCATGCTATTTTTAAAGAAATATAGTTCTTTCTAAAAAAAGTAATAAAAAAACTGCCTTTAAATAAAGGCAGTTTTTTTATTGACTAATGTAAAGTAATTTCTAGATATAGAAAATATAGAGTATCATAATAGTTCGGGTTAATTCAATATATTTGAAAAATAAATATTATTTAATATAATGAAATTAACAAATAGAAGTTTACATCGTGACTTTGCTTATTTTTATGTAGGTTTAATTATTGCTTTTTCTTTTTCAGGAATTATTTTAAATCACAGAGAAGATTGGTATCCTATGAATTATACTTTCGAAAGTAAAGACGTTCAACTTAATTTACCTGAGAACTTAGATTTGTTAACGAAAGAATATATTCAAGAAGAAGTAAGGAATATAGATGAAAAATATGATGGCCATAGAGTAAGAAAGAATACACTTAGAGTATATTTTAAAGGAAATATAATATTAGATGTTGATACAGCTACAGGAAAAGGAATAATAGAGTACAAGAGAAAAGTACCATTATTAGGACATACCATGTATTTACACAAGTCTACTAATAGTTTTTGGATTTGGTATTCAGATATTTTTGGAGTAGCTATGTTATTAATAGCAATTACTGGAGTTTTAATTCCTGCTGGTAAAAATGGTTTTTCTAAAAGAGGCTGGAAATTAGCCGTTTTAGGGATGTTGTTTCCTGTAGTATTCTTAGTACTATTCTCTTAAATTTCCCAATTGAATTTATTGAAGATAACTTTCCAATTCTCAGTGAAATTAGATGTTAATTTGATTTCTTTGTTTAAGAAAGGATGAATAAATTCAAGATTATGTGCATGTAAAAATAAGTTGTCACAATCAAAATTTTCAATAAACATCATATTATGGTTTTTATCTCCATATTTTGGATCACCTATTAAGGGGTGACTTATTTTGTTTGTATGTATTCGTAATTGATGTAATCTTCCAGTTTTTGGAGTTAATTTCACTAAACTATACCTTGATGTATCATATGGTTTTACAGGTATATCTAAAATCTTCTGTTTTATAGTTTCAAGTTTAGTTTCTGCCTCTTTGTATACATTTGAATCTCTTCCTTTTACTGGACTATCAATAATGGTACTTTGTGGAGAATGACCTCTTACAATCCCATAATAAGTTTTTTGAATTAAATTTTCTGTAAAAAGGTTTTGAAATTTTGAAACAAACTTGGTTTCTTTAGCAAGTAAAATAATTCCTGAAGTTTTTCTATCTAGTCTATGAATAGGATAATATTTACCCTTAATTTGTTCATCAAGTAATTGTAATAATGATTTTTCGTCAGAAACATTTCTAGAATGATGTGCATGATGTACAACAACATTGTTAGGTTTTGTTACACAAACTATATATTCGTCTTGATAAATAACTTCTAGTTTCAAAATTAAAAATACTTTTAAATGAATGATTTGATTTATAATTGTACCTCTTTCTTAACGTATACTAGCATCGCTAATGAAAGTAATCCACAAGCCAAAAAGCCTACAAAAAGAGGAATAGATGTCGTTGTTATATAACTACCTATAAACATAGCAATAGGAACTGCCATTATTGTAGATATAAAACCATTAAATGCTGCGCCAATACCAGCAATATGACCTATAGGTTGCATTGCTAAAGCTCTTAAGTTTCCAAATAAAAAACCTATCGAAAAAAATTGAAGCGCAAAAAACAATAAAATAATTTCAATACTAGGGTTTTTAGAACCATAAAATAAAGCGATATAAATAATAGGAACTAGAATAAAAACATAAGTAAAAAAATAGACTAGTTTAAACATACCAAACTTCATGACTAAAGTTCCATTTAAAAATGTTGCAAAACCTACAGAAATAGCTAGCCCAGCAAAAATAAAAGGAAATTCTTCATGTAAGCTATATTGTTCTTGAAAAATATATTGTGAAGCACTTAAGTATACCATAAAAGAGCCTGTAATTAGCCCAGAAATTAAAGTAAAAACAAATGCTTGCTTCTGTTTTTTAAATTCTTTATATCCGTTAATAAAAAGCTTATATGAAAAAGTAGTTTTATGCTCTTTTTTTAAAGTTTCTGGCTGTCTTTTCCACAGCCATATCATAATTAATACTCCAAATATTAATTGACTATAAAATATAGATTTCCACCCATAATTATCAAGCATAATTTTACCTAATGAAGGAGCTACTACTGGTACTAAAATGAAAATTACAACTATAAAAGACATTATTTTAGCCATATAGTTACCACTAAAACTATCACGTACCATTGCTATACTAATGGTTCTTGGTGCTGAAAGACCAATTCCTTGTAAAATTCTACCAATTACCATCATTTCAATACTTGAAGCTGTAACACAAATAAAACTAGCTAAAACAAAAATAATAAAGCCAAAATATATTATTGGTTTTCTACCAAAACTATCAGAAATAGGACCTGCAATTAATTGACCAAAACCAAGACCTAAAAATATCATAGTAACAAGAAGTTGATTATCACTTGTGTCTTTTAGATTGATAGAGTATCCTATTTGATCCAAAGCAGGTAGTAAAGCATCAATAGATAAGGCAACTAATGACATTAAAGAAGCCATTAAAGTAATGAATTCTAATTTAGAATTATTTGAAGTTTTATGCATTTTACAAAATTACAACAACTAGTAAGTTAAATAGTGAAAAAAGGAAATTAAAAAGAAAATAAAAAATGGTGCCATTAGCTTTAAGAAGGGTTAAGGTTCACTAATAGCACCCAGTATATAATTAATTTGTTATAAAACAATTAAAAAATAAAATACCCTACCTTTTTTTTAAAAAAATGTTAAGTTTGTTGCAATGAAAACAAAAAAAACAATTTGTCAACCAAAAGTATTTGAAGATGTTTATGATAAACAATCAAAATCTTTACATAATTTTATGTATTACAAATGTGGTGATAAAGATTTAGCAGAAGATTTTGTTCAAGAATCTTTCATTAAGTTATGGGAGAATTGTTCAAAAGTACTTATAGAAAAAGCTAAATCATTTTTATTTACTGTTGCTAACAACATGTTTTTAAATCATGTTGCACATAAAAAGATTGTATTGAAGCATTCTTCTGAAAACAAGAAAGGTTACACAAATGAGACCCCCGAATTTATAATTGAAGAGAAAGAGTTTTTAAGTAAGCTTAAAAATGCTATAGCAGATTTACCTGAAAAACAGCGTGAAGTTTTTTTATTAAATAGAATTGATAAAAAAAAATATAGAGAAATTGCTGAAATGCTAGATATATCTGTTAAAGCAGTAGAAAAAAGAATGTCTTTGGCATTAAAAGCATTAAGAGATAAAATAGGGAGGAATTTAAAGTAGGGTAGCTTATACTTTACTTGTTATACAATAAGAAAGGCAGAAAATGAATAAAAAGATAGATGATGATTTTTTAGCTAAGTGGTTAAATAATCAGCTTACAAAAAATGAATTAGAAGATTTTAAAAAGACTTCTGATTATGCTTTGTATGAAAAAATAATGAATGTATCGTCAGAGTTTGAAGAACCTATATTTGAAAAAGAAAAGGTATTTGAAGGTATAAAAGAAAGTACAAGTGCTTTGTTAAGTACAGAAAAAAGAAAGTCTAAGGTTTATAAACTAAATTGGTTATCAGCAGCAGCGTCAGTTTTAATTATATTTAGTGCTTTATATTTTTTTAATAGTTCTACGAGCCATGAAACTGGTTATGGTGAACAGTTAGCAATAATATTACCAGATAGTTCTGAAGTGCTTTTAAATTCAAAATCATCAATTAGTTTCAAAAAAAGAGATTGGGAGAGCTCTAGAGAACTATTTTTGAAAGGTGAAGCACATTTTAAAGTGAAAAAAGGAGAAACCTTTAAAGTAGTTACCGATTTAGGGGAGGTTAAAGTACTAGGTACTCAATTCAATGTTCAATCAAACAAGGAATATATTGAAGTTCATTGTTTTGAAGGTAAAGTAAGAGTAAACTCTGGAAAGGCTAATAATATTTTAACAAAAGGTAAAGCAGTAAGGAATTTTAATAATGGTCTAGAAGAAAAATGGAATATAGATCAAGAAGAGCCTACATGGAAAAATGGAGAAACTTCATTTAAAAGTATAGCCTTGAAATTTATAGTTTTATCTATTGAAAATCAATATCATATTAAAATAAAAACTTCTGATATAGACCTAACTCAAAAGTTTACTGGAAGTTATACTCATGACAATTTAAAAGTTGCTTTAAAAACTGTTTTTGAACCTATGAAAATAGGAGTTATCTTTACAGATACAAAAATGGTTACATTAGTTAAAAAGTAAATGAATTTTAAATTTCATGTTTTATTAATATTACCTTTTTTTTGGGCAATAAATTCTTTACATGCTCAAAAAAATAAACAAAAGGACTCTATACAATTAAGAGACCTTTTTGTTCTTTTAGAAAAAAAACATGAAATAAAATTCTCCTACAATGATAAACTCATTAAAAATAAGTTTGTAGAAAACTCATTTATTAAACTACCTCTAAACAAAGTTCTTGATAAAGTAGCTATTAATTTTAAATTAAAGTTTGAAAAAATAACAGAAAGATACATTACTGTTTCAAAATCAGGAAAATTATATCAGATTAGTGGAAATATTTTTGATAAAAAAGATAAAAAGCCAATTCAAGGAGCTAGTGTTGTTTCGTTACGTAGAAACAAAGGTGTGATATCTAATGAAAATGGCTTTTTTAAACTATCTAACCTTATTGAAGGTGATAAAGTTGAAGTGTCCTTTATAGGTTATGATACTAAAACATTAATAGTCAATGAAGAATTGACTTCTGAACAATTATCATTAATATTGAGTGAATCTACTACTTTATTAGAAGAAGTTTTAGTTTCCGACTACATGGTTGGAGGTATTGATAAAAAAACTGATGGATCTTTAGTAATTTCTCCTAAAAAGTTAGGTACAGTTTCTGGATTAACTGAACCCGATATATTACAAAGTGTACAATTATTACCAGGAATTAACAGCCCTGATGAAACTGCTTCAGGTTTGTTTATAAGAGGAGGTACTCCTGAACAGAATTTAATACTTTTTGATGGTATTAAAATGTATAACTCATCACATTTCTTTGGAATGATATCTGCATTTAATCCTTATATTGTTGATAAGGTTAAAGTTTTTAAAAGTGGAGCTAGTGCTGAATATGGTAATCATACTTCTGGTGTAATTGATATAGAAACAAATAAAGAAATACCTAAAAGTTTTAATGGAGGGTTTGGTGTAAATATGACACATTTTGATGCGTTTATGAATATACCTATTTCAAAAAAAATTGGAATTTCTTTATCAGGAAGAAGATCTTTTACTGACGTTTTCAAAACAAATACGTTTAATAGATTATCAAAAAAAGTTTTTCAAAACTCAATTATATCAAGAAACGAAAGTGTTGGGACAGAATTATATGATAGTAAAAATGATTTTTATTTTTTTGATGTTAATTCCAAACTTACTTATAAACCTTCTTCTAAAGATATTATTACATTTAATTATTTATTAGTTAGGAATAAATTAAACTATGTTTTTAATACTAAAAACTCTAATAGGTATATAACAGAAGATGATTTACAAATAAAGAATACTGGAATTAGAACTATGTGGGAACGTAAACTAGGAAATAATTCTATTTTAAGAACAAACTTTTATTCATCAACTTATGATTTGAATTATGAATACAATGGATCATTTGACTATGGTAGTCCATACACGCAAAAGGCGCTGAAAAGTAATATCATTAAAGATTTAGGATTTAAAAGTGTTTTTGAGAAAAAATTAAATGAAAAATCGTCTTTTCTAACAGGTTATGAATTTTCAAATAATAGTGTAAGTTACAGTATTGAAAGAGGAGTTAAATCTACAATTTCAAGTACAAAATATAAAATAGCTGACTCTGGAAATAATAATTCCCATGCTTGGTTTTTTAATTATGGATTTAATAATTATAAAAAAACAATTGTAAACGTAGGAGTTAGAACAAACTATTTTACACTTTCTGATAAAGTTTATTTTGCACCTAGAATCTATTTTCAACAACAATTATTACCTAATTTATCATTTAAAACTTCTTTTGAGTTCAAACAGCAAAATATAGGAAGGTTGTTAGAAGTTCATACTTCAGATTTTGGTTTAGAAAATGAAGTTTGGTTGCTGATTGATAATGAAGAGTTACCAATTTTAAGAAATAAACAGTATACTTTCGGTGCTATATATAAAGCTAATGGATTAACATTTGACATAGATTATTACAGAAAGTATAGTAAAGGAGTAACTTCAGCTACAAAGGCTACTGAAGGAAATATTAGAGGTTTTTATCAAGGTACAAGTAAGGTTGATGGAGTTGATGTATTGTTAAAAAAATCTATTAACAATTATAACACTTGGGTGAACTTTAGTTACAGTAAATCTAGGTATATTTTTGATGAAGTTAATAATGGGAAATTTTTCTCTACAAATTTTGATACAACCAATAGTTTTTTGTGGGCACATAATTTGAATTTAGGTAACTTTAGTTTTTCATTAGCATGGGTTTGGAAAACAGGAACACCTTATTCACCAGTTGAAAGAATTGAAAATAATGGAAATCTTGTCTTAGGAGATCTTAATTCAAAAAGACTGCCTGCTTACCATAAAATGGATTTATCATCCAGTTATTCTTTTAATTTTGATAAAAATAAAAAGTGGAAAGGAAAAATAGGGATTTCATTATTAAATTTATACGACAGAACAAACTACTTGAGGAGAAGTTATAGTAGTGTTTGGGATGGTACAAAATATAGTATTCAACAAAGTGAGCAGCTATCTTTAGGTATGACTCCAAACCTAGTTTTGAGAATTTTTATCAAATAAATTTTTATTTTAAAAAAACAAAGCTATCTTTGTTTAAAGAAAATAAAAATATATTGAACAATATAAAAACCATATTCACAATTAAAGATCTAGAAAATATTTCTGGAATCAAGGCACATACTATTAGGATATGGGAAAAAAGATATAATTTATTTCAGCCTAAAAGAACGGACACCAACATTCGTTATTATTCTTCAGAAAGCCTTTTAAAGTTATTAAATGTAGCCTTATTAAATAAGCATAAGTATAAGATATCAAAAATTGCAGAAATGTCTGATGAGCAAGTAAAAGTGACTGCTCGTGAATTATCTTTTAATTATGCTGTAGGAGATGAAGCTATAAATTCTTTTAAAATATCAATGTTTCAATTTGATAAAGTATTGTTTAATAATACATATAACAAGCTTTTACATAAAAAAACATTTAGGCAAATCTTTAAAGATGTATTTGTTCCTTTTCTTGAAAATATTGGTTTATTATGGCAAACAGATACTTTACTTCCAGCTCATGAGCATTTTATATCTAATTTAATAATTCAAAAAATACAACTTAATACTGAAAATTTAGAGTACATAACCACTAAAGAAGATCTTACGTATGTTTTATTCCTTCCTGATGGTGAAATACATGAGATAGGGCTTTTGTACTTAAATTATGAACTGGTATTAAGGGGATACAGAACTATCTATTTAGGACAAAGTTTGCCATTGAATAATTTAAGTTACTTTTTTGATAGTGATACAAAAATGTGTTTTGTTTCTTCAATGACTGTAAAGCCTTACGAAGATAAAATAAAGGGTTATTTTAAAGAAATAGATGAAATACTGAGTACAACTAACCATAAATTCATAGGTATTGGTAATAAAGCCATGTTAGTTGAAAATGAACTATTCAATTCGAATATAAAGGTTTATCCTTCGGTTATAAAAGTATTAGAGAAAATATAGTTATTTAGTCTCTAATTTGTTAAGTTGTTATTGTTTTAACAAAAAAATGACACTTAAAATTCTATATATAAATTAATTTTGTTTAACTTTGTGTTAATATGATTAAACAAGAAAATAAAATATCAATAATTGGATCAGGTTTTTCATCATTGTCTGCAGCATGCTATTTAGCTAAATACGGTTATGAAGTTGTAGTTTATGAAAAAAATAAAACGGTTGGAGGTAGAGCAAGACAATATTTAAATGATGGTTTTACATTTGATATCGGACCTACCTGGTATTGGATGCCAGATGTATTTGAAAAGTTTTTTGCTGATTTTGGTAAGAAACCCTCTGATTATTACAAGTTAGAAAAATTATCGCCAGCTTATCAAGTTTATTTTGGAGATAACGATAGTATTGTTATTCCCGACAATTTTCAAGAAATATGTGATGTTTTTGAAAAAGAAGAAAAAGGCAGTTCTAAACACTTAATTAAGTTTATGAAATCTGCCGAAGATAATTATGATATAGCTGTGAAAGATATGGTATATAAGCCAGGGGTTTCACCATTAGAGTTGATTTCATTTAAAACAGCAGTCAGATTAAGTCAGTTTTTTTCTACGATACGAAAGCAAGTTAGAAAGAAAATAAAAAGTGAAAAATTAATTCAGATACTAGAGTTTCCTGTATTGTTTTTAGGTGCAAAACCTAGTAATACACCTGCATTTTATAATTTCATGAATTATGCTGATTTTTCTTTAGGTACATGGCATCCGGTCGGAGGAATGTATAAGGTAATTGAAGGAATGTCTAAATTGGCAAAAGATTTAGGAGTTCAGTTTAAAACTAATGCTACAATAAATTCTATTGAAGTAGATGAAAGTAATAAAGTTTCAGGAATGCAGGTAAATGGGGAAAGAGTTGAAACAAATTTAATTTTAAGTGGTGCTGACTATCACCATACTGAAACACTATTACCAACTAAGTTTAGGCAATATTCAGAAAAGTATTGGTCAAATAAAACATTTGCACCATCATCTTTATTGTTTTATATTGGGTTTGATAAAAAATTAAAAAATGTATGTCATCACACGTTGTTTTTTGATACAGACTTTGATGAACATGCAAAAACAATTTATGACAATCCTAGTTGGCCAGAAAAACCTCTATTTTATGCAAGTTTTCCATCAATAACTGATGATTCATTTGCTCCTGAAAATAAAGAAGCTGGAACAATTTTAATTCCTTTGGCGCCAGGTATAGAAGATACCCCTAAAATAAGGGAAAAGTATTTTAATATTGTTATAGAAAGGCTAGAAAAATTAACAGGTCAAAAAGTAAGAGATTCTATTTTATTTAAAGAAAGTTATTGTGTAAATGATTTTATAAAAGATTACAATTCTTACAAAGGAAACGCTTATGGATTAGCTAATATTCTAACACAAACTGCTTTTTTAAGGCCTAAAATCAAAAGTAATAAGGTAAACAACCTATATTTTACAGGACAATTAACGGTTCCAGGACCGGGTGTACCACCGTCTTTAATTTCGGGTAAAGTAGCTTCAGAACTAATCTTAAAAACACGTAAATAATGAAACAATTATTTGATCAAGTATCCTACAATTGCAGTAAATTAGTAACTAAAAAATACAGTACTTCTTTTTCTTTAGCAACAAGAATGTTAGCCCCCGAAATTAGAGCTGCAGTATATAATATTTATGGATTTGTAAGATTTGCAGATGAAATAGTTGATACATTTCATGAATATGACAAAGAAGCATTGATGTATCAGTTTGAAAAAAATTATTATTTAGGCAAGCATCAGGGAATTAGTTTAAATCCTATTTTGAATTCTTTTATACAAACTGTAAATAAATATCATATAGAAGATGAATTAATTCAAGCATTTTTAAAAAGCATGAAAGCAGATTTATTTAAAACGGAATATACTACTCAAGAAGAATATAATGAATATATATATGGTTCTGCTGACGTAGTTGGTTTAATGTGTTTACGAGTTTTTGTTAAAGGTGATAATAAGAAATACGAAGAATTAAAAAAAGCTGCAATGAGATTAGGTTCAGCTTTTCAAAAAGTTAATTTTTTACGTGATTTAAAAGATGATATTGAATTATTGAATAGATCTTATTTCCCAAACATCGATTTAAAACAGTTAGATAAGGATTCAAAAGAACAAATTATAAAAGAAATTGAAGATGATTTTGAGTATGCTTATAAAAACGGAGTTTTAAAATTACCAGTTGAAGCTAAATTTGGAGTTTATATTGCTTATAGATATTATAGAAAATTATTAAAAAAATTAAAGTCCGTCCCTTCTTCTCAAATAATGGATACAAGAATTAGAATTTCAAATAGCTTGAAAATTAGCTTACTTATGAGAGGGTATGCTAGGTATAAATTAAATTTATTATAAATGAAGTGGTTGTTTAACTTTTTATTTTTTAATGTGTTAATTTTTAATAGCATTCCTGATTATGTTCAATCATATCATAAAGCAACAACTAAAAAGCAAGAAGTTGAGTTTATAAATAAATACAAAAACAGTTCTAAAATAAATATTATTGCTTATGTAGTTTCTTTAGAAATGAAGCAAGCTAAATATAAATTTTTCCCTTGGAAAAAATTATCAATTTTTAATAAGGGAAAAAAGAAATTAGAAGGATTAATTAGGGATAACCCTGATAATGTAGATTTAAGATACATACGATTAGTTATTCAAGAGAATGTTCCTTCGTTACTAAATTATAAATCAAACATAACAGAAGATAAATTGTTCTTAAGTAATATTATGAAAATAAAAGACACTTCAGACTATTTAGATTTTTATATAAAAAAGAATACATCTTTATGATCACATTTGCAGTTGTAACAATAGGAACTTTTATAATTATGGAAGGTGTTACTTGGTGTACACATAAATATGTAATGCATGGATTTGGATGGTTTTTACATGAAGATCATCATCAACCAGGATATCCTCATGTTTTTGAAAAAAATGATGCTTTTTTTGTAGTTTTTGCTGTACCAAGTATTTTACTTTTTTATTTTGGGATTAGGCCTGAATTAAATTCTTTATTTTTTATTGGTTTAGGTATTTTGCTTTATGGCTTAGCTTACTTTTTAATTCATGATGTTCTTATTCATCGTAGATTTAATTGGTTTAAAAACACAAGTAATAGATATTTAAGAGGTTTAAGGAAAGCACATAAAATTCATCACAAACATTTAGGAAAACCAGATGGAGAATGTTTTGGAATGTTGTTTGTTCCTTTTAAATATTTCAAAAAAAGACAGTAGCAATGAACAATTACTTATATCTCATATTAAATTTAGGGAGTTTAAGTATTCCTTTAATGTATAGTTTTTTTGAAAAAGAATTTCACTTTATTCAATATTTTAAAGCAGTTGTATTAAGTATTGTTTTGGTAGCGATACCATTTTTAATATGGGATGGTATTTTTACTTACTATGGAGTTTGGGGATTTAATCCAGATTATCATTTATCAATTGATATTCTAGGAATGCCACTTGAAGAATGTATGTTTTTTTTCTGTATTCCTTATGCTTGCTTATTTACTCATGAAGTTTTAAAATTCTATTTACCAAACTTTAAGTTATCAAAAGGAACAACAATTATAGTTTCAACTTTGCTATTGGTATTAGTGTGTTTTTTATTAATTTTTAATTTTGGTAAATGGTATACTACTGTAAACTTTATATTTTTCATACTATTATTAATTTATAGTATTAAGAATCATTTACATGTTTTAGCTAATTATTTGCCAAGTTTTATAGTAATAATGATTCCATTTTTATTAATAAACGGAATTTTAACAGGAAGTTTTATTGATGAACCAGTAGTATGGTATGATAATACTGAAAATTTAAATTTTAGAATATTTACTATTCCATTTGAGGATGTGTTTTACGCTTTTAATTTACTGTTTTCAATACAATTATTGTTTAATTATTTAAAAAAAAGGGAGCATGAAAAATAAACCTCTTGTACGCTTTGTTGTTTTTTTAATTGTTAATTATTTAGCGTTATATATAGGTGTAATATTAATGGAAAATGGACCTAGAGCTGAATGGTACCTTTCGCTAAATAAAGCTCCGTGGACTCCGCCTGGATGGGTGTTTGGTGCAGCCTGGTCATCAATTATGTTCTTCTTTTCTTTCTACATGACTAAATTGAGCTTTAAGTTTAATTTTTTTAATAAAGAATTGATTGTATTGTATACTGTTCAGTGGATATTGAATGTAAGTTGGAACTTAGCTTTCTTTAATAATCATCAAACTATATTAGGACTTGTAGTAATAATAATTTTATGGTTATTAATAGGTTATTTTACTTTTAAATACATAAAAACCTTAGGAGTTTATACCCTATTAATAGTACCTTATTTGGTTTGGATGACTATCGCAACTAGTTTAAATGCTTATATAGTTTTAAACAATTAAAATAAATAACAATGGCTCGAAAAAAAAATATAACAGCAGATAAAATAATAGAATTATATATGGATGAAGTATTAATGGGAACAAATACTTCAAGTACAATATATGCTTTTTCAAAGAATAATAATTTTGAAGAAAGTGAATTCTATAGACACTTCAATAGTTTTGAAACTCTTGAGAAAAAAGTTTTTGCAATTTTTTGTAGTAAAACGGTTGAATTATTATTAAAAAATGATGATTACAAAATGTATGATTCTAAAAGTAAATTATTAAGTTTTTACTATACATTTTTTGAATTGTTATCAGCTAATAGGTCCTATGTAACTTTAAAGTTGAAACAAAACAAGAATAAATTAGAATCTTTAAAATTATTATCAAAATTAAGATTAGAGTTTCAAGAATATATTTCCGCAGAAATTCACACAGATAAAATTGATTTTAAAAATAAAACAGCAAATAAAATTCAAGACAAAGGGTTTTTAGAAGCTTCATGGATGCATTTACTATTTACAATCCAATTTTGGCTAGATGATGAGTCAGAAAATTTTGAAAAAACAGATATTTTTATTGAAAAATCAGTGAAAGCAAGTTTTGATTTAAGAGATATAACACCTGTTCAAAGTGTGTTTGATTTTGCTAAATTTTTGTGGAAAGAAAAAATGCCTACAGTATGAAAAGTATAGATAACATTCCAACATCAAAAATTCAACGTGCTTCTAAATTAATTACTACTGGATTAAAAGTAGGAGTTAATTATGCTAAATACTATGGAGAGAAGATAGTAAAATCAGAAGAGGAGGCTAAGGAAAATTTAAATGAAGCTAATGCAACTGATATTTATGATGGATTAAAAACCTTAAAAGGATCAGCTTTAAAAGTAGCACAAATGTTAAGCATGGAAAAAAACATTTTACCAAGTGCTTATGTAGAAAAATTTTCGTTATCACAATTTTCTGTTCCGCCATTATCGCCTCCTTTAGTTGTGAAAACCTTTAAAAATTATTTTAAAAAATCACCTTTAGAAGTGTTTGATACGTTTACTGCTAAATCAGTGAATGCAGCTAGTATAGGGCAGGTTCATAAAGCAACTAAAGGAAGTAAGAATTTGGCAGTTAAAATTCAATATCCTGGAGTGGCTGAAAGTATTTCTTCTGATTTAGCAATGGTGAAGCCAATAGCTATTAAAATGTTTAACATAAAAGGGGAAGGTTCAGATGAGTATTTTAAAGAGGTTGAAAATAAATTAACTGAAGAGACTAATTATGTATTAGAGCTTAAACAAAGCAAAGAAATTGCTGAACAGTGTAAGAATATACCAAATTTGAAATTTCCAAATTACTATTCTGAATATTCCTCAGAGAAAATTTTAACTATGGATTGGATGGAAGGAGTTCATTTATCTGAATTTACTTCAAAAAATAATTCTGTTGAAGTTTTAAATAAAATAGGACAAGCTTTGTGGGATTTTTATATGTATCAAATGCATGTTTTAAAAAAAGTACATGCAGATCCACATCCAGGTAATTTTTTAGTTTCAGAAAAAAATGAATTGATAGTAATTGATTTTGGGTGTATGAAAGAGGTTCCTGATAGTTTTTATGTACCCTATTTTGAATTAGCTCAAAAAGAGAATATAGAAAACCCTGAGTTTTTTGAAAGTAAGTTATATGAGCTTGAAATTTTAAGAGATGATGATACTGATGAAGAAAAGAAATTTTTTAAATCATTATTTTATGAAATGTTATCTCTTTTTACCCAACCTTTTCATGAAGAGGTATTTGATTTTTCAGATGACGTTTTTTTTAATAGAATAGCTGAGTTAGGTCAGAAATATGCTAAAAGCACTGAATTAAAAAAAATGAATGGTAATAGAGGTTCAAAGCATTTTATATATATAAACAGAACATTTTTTGGATTGTATAATTTAATGCATGATTTAAAAGCGAACCATATTCAAATTAATAACTTTAAAAGTTTATAAATGTATTTAACAAGGGCTTATATTGATAGTTTAGAGCATTTGTATAAAATTAACTTAATTAATAGTGTTTCTGGTTTTAAATCAGCGAATCTAATCGGTACTAAATCAACAAAAAATATTACAAATGTAGCGGTTTTTAGTTCAGTAGTTCATTACGGTTCAGCCCCACCAATACTAGGTTTCGTAGTAAGACCTACTTCTGTTAGGCGAAATACATATGATAATATTAAAGAAACAGGTTATTTTACAATAAATCATATTCATCATGATATTATTGAAGATGCGCATCATACTTCTGCTAAATATTCATCAGAAATATCTGAATTCGATAAAACTAATTTAAAAGAAGAGTATTTGAATGATTTTTATGCTCCTTTTGTTGAAGGCTGTCCAATTAAAATTGGATTAAAATATATAGATGAGTATTATATAAAAGCAAATGGTACAATACTAGTTTTAGGAGAAATTATCGATTTGCATATTAATGATTCGCTAATAAAAGAAGATGGTTTTATCGATTTATTAGAAGGTAATATTGCAGCAATTAATGGATTGGATGCTTATACAGTTCCAAAAATAAAAAAAAGGCTAAGTTATCAAAGACCTAAAAACTAAGGTTTTTCTGTAATTGCCTAAAAATAATATATATGAAAATACTTATTACAGGCACTACAGGTTACATAGCAAAACGTTTAATTCCTAGTTTACTAGAAAATAATCACAGTTTAGTTTGTTGTGTTCGCGATTTAACTAGAATTCCAGAGGATTTAAAGAATAAAAAGCAAATAGAATTTCTTAAAATAGATTTTTTAAATGTAGAAGCTGTTAGCGTTCCTATGGATATTGATGTAGCATATTATTTAATACACTCTATGTCTACAAGTAGTGAGAAGTTTGAAGAGTTAGAATATACATGTGCTATAAATTTTAAATCTATAATAGAAAAAACTATTTGTAAGCAAGTAATTTATTTAAGCGGTATTGTTAATGATGAATCATTGTCAAAGCATTTACAGTCTCGTTTTAAGGTAGAACAAACTTTAAAATCTAATAACTATGGACTAACAACATTTAGAGCAGGAATTATTGTAGGTAGTGGTAGTGCTTCATTTGAAATAATACGTGATTTAGTAGAGAAGTTACCGGTTATGGTTGCTCCAAAATGGCTAAAAACTAAAACGCAACCAATTGCAATAAGAGATGTTTTAACATATTTAAATAAAGCTTTGTTAGAGGAGAAGTTATATAATGGTTCTTATGATATTTATGGACCTGAAGTACTCACTTATAAACAGATGTTACTACAGTTTGCTGAGGCTAGAAACTTTAAAAGGTTTATTTTAACCTTACCAGTTTTAACTCCTAAATTATCTTCTTATTGGTTGTATTTCGTTACGTCTACCTCATTTAAATTAGCTAGTTCTTTAGTAGATAGTATGAAGGTAGAGGTAATAGGAAAACCTTCTAATATTAATTCTATAATAAAAATTGAACCTATTTCTTATAAGGAAGCAGTTAATAAAGCCTTTGCTAAAGTAGCCCAAAATTCAGTTATATCTAGCTGGAAAGACGCAATGATAAGTGGGGTTTTTAATAAACAATTAGGGCAATATATTAATGTACCACAGTATGGCTGTTTTAAAGATGTAAGAAGTAAAGAAATAGTAAATGAAAAGCAAACTTTAGATAAAATATGGAGTATTGGAGGAGAAAATGGTTGGTATACATTCAACTTCTTATGGAAAATGAGAGGATATGTAGATAAGTTATTTGGAGGAGTTGGATTAAGAAGAGGTAGAAGACATAAAACAGATTTAGTTGCTGGTGATGCACTAGATTTTTGGAGGGTTCTTTTAGCTGATAAGGAAGAAAAAAGATTACTACTGTTTGCTGAAATGAAACTTCCTGGTGAAGCTTGGTTAGAATTCAAAATAGTAAAAGGAAAGTTGTATCAAAGAGCTGTTTTTAGGCCTCAAGGTATATTAGGAAGGTTGTATTGGTATAGTGTTTTGCCTTTTCATGCTTTTGTTTTTCAGGGTATGTTAAATCATTTAGTGAAAAAATAATAGTGAAAGGCGTAAAGAAACAGCATCTTCCTTTTAAAACATGTTTAGTGTGTAAATTACCTTTTTCATGGAGAAAGAAATGGGAAAAAAGTTGGGATACTGTTAAATACTGTAGTAAAAAATGCAGAAAAAACTCAAAAAATGTACTTTAGTATGGTTTAGAAATGATCTTAGACTTCATGATAATAAAGTTTTAGATGAAGCTATAAAAAAGAAACTTCCAATAATTGGCATATTTCTATTTAATAATGAAAGTTACTTAAACAAAGCATTCGGATATAGAAAGGTTGGCAAATTCCGTTTAAAATTCCTAGCAGAAACAGTATTATGTATTCAAAACAAGTTGAAAAAATATAATATACCATTGTTTATTTATAATAACTCTGTTAAAGAAGTTTTTTTTGAATTAAATAAACATTTTGAAATAGTAAATCTATTTTTTCAAAAAAATTGGACTCAGGAAGAATTAATTGGAGAAGAAAAAGTTATAGTTCATTTATCAAAAAAGACAATTGTTAAGCCAATTTTTAATCAATTTTTATTTGATGTAGATGATGTAATGAATTTGTTTTCTGAGCTTCCTAGATCATTTAGTAGCTTTAGAAAGAAAATTGAAAAACATTGCGATGTTCCTAAACTATTGAATTATAAAATACCACTTCAAGATAAAATAGATGTAATGTTAGGGGAGACTTTAGAGTTTTTTCAAGCAACAAATTATGAGCCTAAATATAAAAAACAAACAGCATTCCCCTTTGAAGGTGGAGAGGATGAGGCTATTAAAAGAGTAAATGATTATTTCTTTAAAACTAAAAATTTAACAGTTTATAAAAAAACAAGAAATCAATTATTGGGTATTAATTATAGCTCTAAATTTTCTGCATGGCTGGCTAATGGCTCTCTTTCTCCAAGATTTATTTATTGGAAAATTAAAGAGTTTGAAAATAAAATTATAGCTAACGAATCTACGTATTGGTTGTTTTTTGAGCTTTTATGGAGAGAGTTTTTTAAGTACGTATCTATGAAGCATGGTAATTTAATTTTCAAAAAAGAAGGTATTCAAAATAAAAAAGTTAATACTAAAATAGATCATAAAGTAATAAAGAATTGGGTAGAAGGTAATACATCGGATGATTTTGTTAATTCAAATATGTTAGAATTAAAACGAACAGGGTGGATGAGTAACAGGGGGAGACAAAATACAGCTTCATTTTTTGTTCATGACTTAAAACAAGATTGGCGAATAGGTGCAGCATATTTTGAAAGTTTACTACTAGATTATGATGTACATAGTAATTATGGGAACTGGATGTATATAGCTGGGGTTGGTAATAATTTAAGAAACAACCCTTTTGATGTAAAAAAACAGGCAATATTTTATGATCCAGAAGGAGAATACAGAAAAAAATGGTTAAAGAGTTAAAATAAGTATTTTGAAAACATTAAGACTAATATTAGGAGATCAACTGAACATAAAACATTCTTGGTTTAAAGAAGTAAATGATAATGTGTTGTATTGCATGTTTGAAACAAAGCAAGAAGCTAGTTATGTTACGCATCACATTCAAAAAATAGTTGGTTTTTTGGGGGCTATGAGAGATTTTTCTGTTAAGTTAAATGAAAAGAGACATAGCTTGATATACTTTAAAATAAATGATGAAAATAACTTTCATGATTTTAAAAATAACATACTACAATTAATAGAAAAGGAAGATATTAAACATTTCGAATACCAATATCCAGATGAGTATAGGTTAAATGAAGAATTAGAAACACTAGCTTCTAGCTTACCTATAAGTACATCTGTACTTTCTTCTGAACATTTTTATACAGAAAGAGAAGAGCTAACTGTTTTTTTTAAAGATAAAAAACAAACTGTTATGGAGTCTTTTTATCAACATATGCGAAAAAAACATCAAGTTTTAATTGAGAATGACAAGCCTGTAGGAGGAAAATGGAATTTTGATAAAAGTAACAGAAGAAAGTGGAAAGAAGAAAGCCTTATTCCTATACCATATGATATAAAACACGATGTAACAAAAATTGTAGCAGAAGTTAAAAGAGCTGGAGTCAAAACATTTGGTACTATTAATGAAAGGTGTTTTGATTATCCGTTAAATAGAGATGAGGCCATTGGGCAGCTAAATTATTTTGTTAAAGAGTTGCTACCTTTATTTGGAGATTATCAAGATGCTATGCATGTTAATGAAGTGTATCTTTATCATTCAAAGTTGTCATTTGCTTTAAATATAAAATTAATAACTCCAAAGGAGGTTGTTAAAAAAGTTGAGACATCATATTATAATGATGAAGCTATAAGTATATCACAAGCGGAGGGTTTTATTCGTCAAATTTTAGGATGGAGAGAGTTTATGAGAGGTATGTATTGGAAGTTAATGCCTAATTTTAAAAAGACTAATTTTTTTGAACATAAAAATAAGTTACCTGATTTTTTTTGGACAGGGAATACTAAAATGAATTGTGTTAAAAATTGCTTGAAAAATTCATTAAACAATTCATATGCACATCATATTCAAAGATTAATGGTTTTAGGAAACTTGGCTTTATTGTTAGAGGTAGACCCTGAAGAAGTAGATAAATGGTACTTAGGAGTATATATTGATGCTATAGAATGGGTACAATTACCAAACACAAGAGGGATGAGTCAATATGCTGATGGAGGAATCATAGCTACAAAACCTTACATTTCTAGTGCGAATTATATTGATAAAATGAGTAATTATTGTTTAGACTGTAGTTATAATAAAAAAGATAAAACTTCTGTTAACGCATGCCCTTTTAATAGCTTGTATTGGAACTTTTTAGCTTCAAAACAAGAAAAGTTGCAAAAAAATAGAAGAATGTTTATGATGTTTAATCTTTTAAATAAGATGGATTTAAAGCTTCTAGAATCAGTTAAATCAAGGGCTAAGAGTATAATTAATGAACCAGATAACTATTGATTGTTTATTTTGTTTAACTAAATATTGTTTTTGTTAAACAAAAATAGTATCTTTGATTAGGTTAGTATTATAACAATGATCAAAAAAGAAAAAATAGCAGTTGTTTGGTTTAAAAGAGACCTTAGATTACATGATAATGAAGCAGTTTTTAATGCAATTCAGTCAGGTAATAAAGTGTTGCTTTTATATGTATTTGAACCAATTCTTTTAAATGATCCTCATTATTCGGAAAGACACTGGAACTTTATTAAAGAATCTATTTATGATATAAATAAAGAATTAGAAAAGCTAAATACAAAAGTTTTAGTTGTACAATCAGAAATACTTCCAGTTTTTAGTTATTTATCATCACAAAAAAAAATAAAATCTGTTTTCTCTCATCAAGAAACAGGCATCCTAAAAACATATAATAGAGATAAAACTTTTAAGCGATTTTGTAGGAATAATTCAATTGATTGGATAGAGAATATTAATAATGGTGTATTTAGAGGAAGATCTGATAGAACTAAATGGAAAGAGGATTGGGAGTCTTATATGCAATCTAACCAGTTTCTATTTAATCCAAAGTCTCAAAATAATTTTGTTAATCAAGAAGAAATAGAATCTTTAGAAAAGAATTTAGATAAGTTATCATTAGAAACAAATAAAAACACTTCATTTCAATTTGGAGGAAGATCAACAGGGATTAAATATTTAAATTCTTTTTTTAATGAACGTTATGTTAATTATTCTAAACATATATCAAAACCTAATGAAGCAAGAAAAAGTTGTAGTAGACTTTCTCCATACATAGCTTGGGGAAACTTATCAGTTAGAGAAGTTTTTCAATATGCACAAGATTATAGAATAAAAGCAAAAAATAAAATAGCTATTGACGCATTTACCTCACGACTAAGATGGCAAGCACATTTTATTCAAAAGTTTGAAATGGAATGTATTATGGAAAGTGAAAGTTTAAATAAAGGGTTTCATAAATTAAAAAAAGAAATTTCTGAAAAATACCAAAAAGCTTGGATAAATGGATTAACTGGAGTTCCTTTTATTGATGCATCAATGCGTTGTTTAATAGAAACGGGATATATAAATTTCAGAATGCGAGCAATGCTTGTATCCTTTTTCATTCATAATTTATGGCAACCATGGCAAGATGCTTCTAAATATCTTTCAAAAATATTTTTAGACTTTGAACCTGGAATTCATTTTCCTCAATTACAAATGCAAGCTGGTGAAACAGGAATCAATACTATTAGGATTTATAATCCTATAAAAAATGGTTTAGAACATGATTCAGATGCCAAATTTATTACAAAATGGGTTCCAGAACTTGAACAACTACCTGTAAGGTTTAGGCATGAACCTTATAAATTAACAACCTTAGAGCAAAAGTTATACAATTTTAACCTAGGTGTAAATTATCCTAAACCTATAGTAAATATATCATCTACTAGAAGGAAAGCATCAGATGTTATATGGAATATGAGAAAAGATAAAGATGTAATAGAAGAAAGTATTCGAATATTAAATAAACATATAGTTAAGTAATTATGCTAGTTTTTAATACCACATACACGGATAAAAGTGAAGAAAATGAAATAAACGCATTGGTTGGTTTACCATTTTCTTTAATTAAAAAAATAAAATTAAAAGGAATTGGTAGCAAGAGGATGATAATTTATTCTGTAAGTGAAAATTTTAAAAAGTTAATAAATAATGTTTCAGACATTAATTATGCAAATATTGAATTAAGACCGAAAGGTATTATAGTACATTTTACACAACAACTCAAACGATTTTCGTGGGTAATACCTTATTACAAACTTGTAATTTTTAATGGAGATTATTTTAGTATTCATTCCAATTCAAGTTATATACAGCTAACTAAAGGAAAACGTAAAAATGAAAACAAAAGTATTATTCAGAAAATACTTTTATTAAAAAGTAAAATAAGTGAAGAGTATCAATTTAGATAACGATTTAGATTTAAATAGAATTATAGAGATGGCTTGGGAAGATAGAACCACATTTGATGCTATTAAATTCCAATTCAATTTAAAAGAACAAGATGTAATAGTTTTAATGAGGAAAACCTTAAAGCCTTCAAGCTTTAAATTATGGAGAAAACGAGTACAAGGAAGGAAAACTAAACATGAAGCTAAGCGTACTTATGATTTAGGTCGGTTTAAGTGTTCAAGGCAACGCAGTATTAGTAATAATAAGATATCAAAAAGATAAATGAATAAAATAGCGATAACAAGGAAAGAACACTTTAATGCAGCGCATAGGTTACATAATAAACATTGGAGCAAAGAAAAAAATGAAGAAGTTTTTGGTAAGTGTAATAACCCCAATTATCATGGACATAATTATGATTTAGAAGTTACAGTTATAGGTCATATTAATGTAGATACTGGGTATGTTATTGACACCAAAATATTGTCAAGTATTATTAAGGAGAAAGTATTAGAGCCATTTGATCATAAAAATTTAAACCTAGATGTTCCTTTATTTAAAAATAAAAACCCAACAGTAGAAAATATTGCAGTAGTAATATATGATGAAATAATAAAAGAAATTTCCAATGATTTGGAATTAAAAATTAAACTTTATGAAACACCAAGAAACTTTGTTGAATACCCTTATAAATAAAAATTCATTAAATGATTTTTCAATAGAAGATATAGGAGACGATCATTTATATACAGGAATAGATACACCTTTAAAAAATGATGCATTTTCATTATCTGATAATGAGAAAAAGGAAAAAATAGCTAGTCTTTTTTCTCAAATAATGGATGTTATGGGGTTAGATTTAACTGATGACTCATTAAATGGAACACCTAAGCGAGTAGCTAAAATGTATATAGATGAAATTTTTTCTGGTTTAAACCCTAAAAATAAACCTAAAATAGCCTTGTTTGATAATAAATATAGGTACAATCAGATGTTAATTGAGAAAGACATTCAATTTTATTCTAATTGTGAGCATCATTTTGTACCAATAATAGGTAAAGCTCATGTTGCGTATGTTTCCTCAGGAAAAGTTATTGGGCTATCTAAGTTAAATAGAATAGTGCAATATTATGCAAAACGACCTCAAGTACAAGAACGTTTAACAAATCAAATAGCAACAGATTTGCAGGCTATTTTAAATACTAAAAATGTAGCTGTTATTATTGATGCGAAACATTTATGTGTATCATCTAGAGGTGTAAAAGATGATTCATCCTCAACAATTACCTGTTTTTATGGAGGAGTTTTTAATACAAAAGAAAAAATAGTTGAATTACAAAATTATATAAAATGAGTACACTAAATTTAATGGAAGAAGTTCTAAATTTTGAGAGTAATTATAAAAGTTTTAGAACTAGAAATGAAAAAATATTAGCTTCTAGAAAAGCAAAGGAATTGGTTTTGTCATTAAATAGTATCTATAAAAAAACAAAAGATAAAACCTTAATGGATACAATGAAGCGTATAACAGAAATTAAAAGAAAAATAGAGAAGAGGTTAAGGGGAAGAATGTAAAAAGAGTAATTATAATTTAAAATTATTATTTAAAGATGAAAACAGTTCTTGTAGTTGGAGGAAGTAAAGGTATTGGAAAAGCAATAGTTGATAAATTGAAGAATACTTGTAATATTATAATTATGAGTCGTTCTAAAGTTGATATTAGTGATAATGTGACTCAGTATTCATTAGATGTTTTAGCAGATGACTTACCAGATATTGAAAAAATTGATGGATTAGTATATTGCCCTGGTAGTATAAACTTGAAATCACTTACTCGCCTTAGAATAGAAGATTTTCAAAATGATTTTAATATTAATGTTTTAGGAGCTGTAAAAGTTATAAAAAAATACGAAAAATCATTAATTAATAATCAAGCAAGTGTTGTACTATTTAGTACTGTAGCAACGAAACTTGGAATGCCTTTTCATGCAAGTATTGCTGTTAGCAAGGCAGGAGTTGAAGGTTTGGCTAAATCTTTAGCTGCTGAATATGCTACAAAAATTAGATTTAATGTAATTGCTCCAACTGTTACAGATACACCTTTAGCAGCTCGTTTATTGAGAAATGATAAACAAAAAGAGACAATGAAAGAACGTCATCCTTTAAAGGATTATTTAGATCCTAAAGAAGTAGCTGCTTTGGCTAACTATTTATTGTCTGATGAATCTAAATCTATTTCAGGTCAAGTGTTTCCTATAGATGCTGGTATAATAAGTTTAAAGCTTTAAATTATGAAAAAATTAATTTTATTGTGTGCTTTTATGTTATTTAATAATGAAATTACAATTGTTGATTTTAAAAAATCAATTAAAGTAAATGACTGGTACCAAACTAATGATAGCGTAATGGGAGGGATATCTACTTCTAATATGATTATTAATGATAGTGGTGTAGGTGTTTTTAAGGGAAGTGTTTCTACTGAAAATAATGGAGGTTTTGCAATGACTCGATTATCAGTAGATGTAAATTTAAAGAAGTCTTCTAAAAATGTTATTTTAAGAGTAAAAGGAGATGGGAAAAAATATCAGTTTAGAATAAAATCAAGAAAATACCAAAGATATTGGTACGTTCAATCGTTTCAAACTTCAAACGAAATGGAAGAAATTGTGATTCCTTTAAATAGCTTTTATGCGTCTTTTAGAGGATATAAATTGAACATTGATAATTTTTCTGAATCAACAATAAAAGAAATAGCTGTATTAATAGGAAATAAGAAAAATGAAGAATTTAAATTAACCATAGAAAAAATTAGTATAAATTAAAACGCACTATGAGTAAGCTTCAAATAAAACAACAACTTTTTTTAAAATTATTTATAATTATGTCAATTTTTAGTTCATCAGTAAAAGCACAAACGTTAGAACCAAAAACTTCGGTTTATGATATTAAAATAAACGATATAAATAACAAGCCTATTGATTTAGGTATATACAAAGGAAAGAAAATATTATTTGTAAATGTAGCATCAAAATGTGGATTTACAAATCAATATAAAGGTCTACAAGAGCTATATAATACACATAAAGAGAATTTAATGATTATAGGAATACCTTGTAATCAATTTGGAGGTCAAGAACCTGGAAATTCTTCAGAAATTCAATCCTTTTGTGAACTTAATTATGGAGTAAGTTTTCTCATAACTGAAAAAATAAATGTAAAAGGAGAAAAGCAGCATCCTTTATATACTTGGTTAACCAAGAAATCTTTTAATGGTAAATCTAATTCAGCTGTAAAATGGAATTTTCAAAAATATTTAATAGATGAGAATGGAAGGTTTATTGATTATTTTTATTCAACAACAAGTCCTACAAGTTCAAAAATAAAAAAACACTTAATATAGTGAGTAAAAAGCCAGATAATATTGTATTCAATGAAGAAACAAATACGTACGATGCGTATTTAAAGCCTTATGCTACAAACCTATCTTCTCCAGTTATTAAAATTACTGATAGTATAAGTTGGAAAAAGCAAAACATTTATAAGGCAAACAATCAATTCAAAGCCGAATATGACGAATTAAAAAAAGCATATCAATCATTGATGAACAAATATCAATACAATGATATTGTATATAATGCAAAATTTAGTTTTGAACCTATTGTAGGAAAAGAGTATCATTTGTATAGAAGGAAAGGAGATGATCTTTTTTTATCAATATTAACTCCAAATGAATGTAATTTTAATTTTGTTGGTAGCTTTAGATTAACTCCAGACAAAATATGGCAAAAAACCGCGTAAAAAATGTTAGAATTTAAAGAGCACTCCGGAATATATACATTAGAAACTGAACAAGTTTTAAATGTAAGTTTAAAAGAAGCATGGAATTTTTTTAGTTCTCCAGAAAACTTAGAAAAAATTACACCTTCACATATGGGGTTTCAAATTACTTCATCTGTAGATAAAAAAGCATATGCTGGTCAAATAATTACATATAAAGTAGGAATTTTACCAGGTATAAAACAAAATTGGGTAACTGAAATAACACAAGTAAAAGAACAAGATTTTTTTATTGATGAGCAGCGCTTCGGTCCTTATAAAATGTGGCATCATGAACATTGGTTTAAAGAATTACCTAATGGTAAAACAGTAATGAATGATAAAATATCGTATAAAATACCTTTTGGTTTTTTAGGAGTAATTGCTCAGAAAATATTTATTAAAAAACAATTAACTACTATTTTTGAACATCGTTTTAAAACATTAGAGACATTATTTAATGAACAATAAAATTTCTATTCATTGGTTTCGAAGAGATTTGAGACTCGATGATAATACCTCTTTATATCATGCTTTGAAAGCTGAAAAATTAGTATTGCCTATATTTATTTTTGATGATGAGATTTTAGATAAATTACCTAAAGATGATGCTAGAATAACTTTTATATATAATTCCTTAAAAGAAATTCAGCTAAAATTAAATGCTTTGGGAAGCTCTATTCAAATAAAGAAAGGTGATCCATTTTTAGTTTGGAAAGAATTAATAAAGGAATATGACATTGAAAGCGTTTTTTTTAATAAAGACTATGAACCTTATGCGCTTAAAAGAGATCAAAAAGTAACTGATTTATTAGAGCTAAACAATATTAAAGTTAATACGTATAAAGATCAAGTTATCTTTGAAGAACATGAAGTTCTTAAAAAAGATAATACTCCTTATACTGTTTATACTCCTTATAAAAATCAATGGTTAAAAAAATTCGACACAAAAAATAATACTAAATATTTTGATTGCAATGAATATTATAAAAATTATTTATCAATTAAAATTACTTTTCCAAGTATTGAAAGCTTGGGTTTTACTATAAGTAATATCAAAGTAAAACCATACTCTATAGATAACTTATCTAATTATGAAGAAGTAAGAGATTATCCTTTTATACAAGGAACTTCTAATTTATCACCTTATTTGAGATTTGGTCAGATTAGTATTCGTAAAATGGTTATTCATGCTTTAAAAACTAATAGTACTTTTTTAAGTGAATTAATTTGGCGAGAGTTTTTTATGCAAATCTTATATCATTTTCCTAAGGTGGTTACTCAAAATTTTAAATCGAAATATGATGCTATTCCATGGAGGAATAATAAAGAAGAATTTGAAAAATGGTGTAAAGGAGAAACTGGATATCCTATGGTAGATGCAGGTATGAGAGAATTGAATGCCACCGGTTATATGCATAATAGGGTTCGCATGATTACTGCAGGTTTTCTATGTAAGCATTTGTTAATTGATTGGAGATGGGGAGAGGCGTATTTTGCTTCAAAGTTATTAGACTATGAATTAGCATCAAATAATGGTAATTGGCAATGGGCTGCAGGTACTGGTTGCGATGCTGCACCTTATTTTAGAGTTTTCAATCCGGAAACACAATTAAAAAAGTTTGATAAAGAGTTAATTTATATTAATAAGTGGATTATTGATTTCAATGAATTAACGTATCCAAATACTATAGTAGAACATAAATTTGCTAGAGAAAGAGCTATAAGTACGTATAAGAACGCACTATAACTTTTCACGTCATTTTTTATCACACTTTCGTCATTTTTACTATTACTAACGTCATAATTTTGTCTTAACTATTATTAAGACTAAATAAAAATAAATGACACTAGACGAAACCCCCGTACTCGTTGATTCATCACTTTATGAAGGAATATTAAGTGATGAGTCATTTGGGAAAATAGAAGAGTACACTATATCAATAAACAATGTTTTAAAAGAATTTTATAAAAGAAAAACTTTTTATAAAGGGGATAATATAACAGCAATCAAGCAACATAAAATAGATGCTAAGATTGACGATAAAACATATACATTTAAAGAAGCATTAGAATCTCTTAACGAACTTTATATAGATAATGCAATATCATTTCATAGTCCAAATTATGTAGCCCATTTAAACTGCCCTGTAGTTATTCCTTCAATATTAGCAGAAACTATTGCATCAACTATAAATACAGCAGTTGAAACTTGGGATCAAAGTACCTCAGCAACATTTATAGAACAAGAAGTTATTCGTTGGATATGTAATGAGTTTTCAATGCCAATTAACTCTGATGGTATTTTTACCAGTGGAGGAACGCAATCAAATTTTATGGCTTTATTAATGGCAAGAGATAACTATGCTTTTGCAAATTATGGAGTTAACTTAAAACAGCAAGGTTGGTTTAATGAAGTAAGTAAGTTTAGGATTTTTTGCTCAGAAAAATCTCATTTTAGCATTAAAAAGAATGCAGCTTTATTGGGAATGGGATATGATTCAGTTATCGCAATAAAAACTGATAGTGAAATGAAAATGGATGCTAATGAATTAGTATTAGCAATTGAAAAAGTTAAACAAGAAGGTAATATTCCAATTGCTGTAGTTGCTACTTTAGGTACAACAGATTATGGAAGTTTTGACCCGTTAGAAACAATTTCAATTATAGCAGAAGAGCATAATATGTGGTTGCATGCTGATGGTGCTTATGGTGGGTGTTTTGTGTTAACTGATACTCATAAACATTATTTTGAAAATATGAAATCAGTAGATTCTATAACTATTGATTTTCATAAAACTATGTTTCAACCTGTTTCTTGTAGTGCTTATCTTGTTAAAAACAAAGAGCATTTTAAATATGTGTCATATTATGCTGATTATTTAAACCCACTAGAAGATAAAGACCCTGAACGACCAAACCTAATAGAGAAGTCTATTCAAACTACAAGAAGATTTGATGCTTTAAAAGTTTGGTTTACATTAAAAACATTGGGAGCAAAAACCATAGCTTCATATTTAGAAAAAGTACATTTTTTAGCAGTTACTATTTATCATGAAATAAAGAAAGATATACTATTTGAAACTGTTCATGTACCTGAGTTAAGCACAATTGTATTTAGATATAAAGTATTAAATGAAACTGATAATAAAGTGCATGATGCTACAAACTTATACATCAAAAACACATTATTTAAATCAGGTAGTGCTTCAATAGCAAGTACAAAACTACAGGGGAATATTTATTTAAAGTTTACGCTATTAAACCCTATGAATTCAGTTAAAAATCTCCGTGAAATTTTAAATATGATCAAACAAAAAGGAGAAGAATATTCAATAAATAATTAAAATGAAAGAAATATTAGATTTTATAGCAGTTGGTGTTGGCCCATTTAATTTAGGTTTAGCTTGTTTAACTGATCCAATTGATGGAGTAGAAGGGATTTTTTTAGATAAACAAGAGAGATTTGATTGGCATCCTGGTATGATGTTACAAAGTACCACGTTACAAATTCCTTTCATGGCAGATTTAGTAACATTAGCAGATCCAACAAGTCCATTTAGTTTTTTGAATTATAGTAAAGAACAAGGAAGAATATACTCATTTTACATTCGTGAAAACTTTTTGCTATTAAGAAATGAGTATAATAAGTATTGTCAATGGGCAATAAATAAATTACCTAATATTTATTTTAATACTGAGGTAAAGAATATTCATTTTAACGAAGAAGAAGAAGTTTATGTAGTTACAAGTCAATGTACTAAAACAGATGAAATTAAAACTTATAAAGCTAAGAAAATTGTTTTAGGAACTGGTACGCAACCATACATTCCTAACTGTGCTAAAAAATTAAAAGATAGAGCTACACATTCATCAAAATATTTGAATCATAAAGATGAATTACAAACTAAAAAATCAATTACAGTAGTAGGAGGTGGACAAAGTGCTGCAGAAATATTTTATGATTTATTACAGGATATAGATACTAAAGGATATGAATTGAACTGGATAACAAGATCTCCAAGATTTTTTCCATTAGAGTATTCTAAACTTACTTTAGAGATGACTTCTCCTGAATATGTTGATTATTTCTACAATTTACCATCAGAGAAAAGAGATGATTTGATTAAAAATCAAAAGCATTTATACAAAGGTATAAATCAAGATTTGATTAATGATATTCATGATTTATTATATACTAAAAGATCGTATTCTGAAAAACCTTTAAAGGTATCACTAAGAACTAATACCGAGCTTAAAAACACAATTGTAAAAGAAAATCAAACTCTTTTAGAGTTACATCAAGTAGAGCAGGATAAATATCTTAAAATTAACACAGAAGGTCTGGTTTTGTCAACAGGGTATTATTACAAGTTACCAGAGTTTATAGAAGGTATTTCAAATAGATTAGAATGGGATAATAAGGGGCGTTATGATGTACATAGAAATTATAGTATAGATAAAAACCATAATGAGATTTTTGTGCAAAATGTTGAGCTATATACTCATGGTTTTGTTACTCCAGATTTAGGTATGGCTTGCTATAGAAATTCATATATAATAAAAGAGATAACAGGCAAAGAATATTACCCAGTTGAAACAAGTATCGCTTTTCAACAGTTCGGTGTACATGAAGAGGAGGAAATAGAAAAACCGTTAAATGTAGTAGTCGAATGAAGTTGAAATCATTTTTAATTCTAATGACGTTTATAGCGGTAGTAAGTGATTATTTATTACACCCATTTTATCCTCAGTTTTTTGCTATTCGTTTCGGAATGACCAATCCAGAGAATGTAGGTTTTTATTTTGCTGCAATTTGTTTTATGGTAATGATAGCGTTTCCTTTTTGGGCATATATATCAAAAAAAGTAGCTGAGCTTAAAATATTAATTTACACACAAGCTATAGCTGGTGTTTTAGCACTTTATTGTTATTGGACGAGTTCTTATATAAGTTTTTGGATAGTGTCATTAATAATGGTTTTGTTTAAAGGTAGCTATTTATTAGTATATCCATATATACTTAAAATAATTAAAAAGGAAGAGCATGTATCAACTATTGGTTTATTATCTGTAATTGTTCACTTGGGCGGAATCCTAGGAGCCGTAATTGGAGGTTTTACAGTTGATTATATTGATCCTAGTTCAATATTTTTAATTATGGCACTTGGTGATTTTATTCAAATGTTGATGAGCGCTTATTTATTAAAAAGTAAAAAGTTTAATACTACTGTTATAATTTCAGCTGAGAATAAAAAAGAAAAAAACTCACTATCAAATGGATTGATATTAAAAATTGGGTTGCTAACGTTGATTCTTTATTTCAGTGATTTTATAATACGACCATTCTTTTCAATGTATTGGGAAAGTTTTTCTAATTATGATTCAAAATTAATATCAGGTACAATTTATGCCATACCAGGGTTTGTAGCATTAATAGCATTATGGATTAGTAATAAGCAAAAATCGAATGGATATGAAGGCATTATAATGGCTTTACTTATAGGTTTAGTAGGTTTGTTTTTACAAGGAATACCATTAGATAGTGTAGTTATTGTAGGAAGAATTATTTACGGATGGGCTATTTTTCAAGGAGTAGTAAAATTTGATGTTTTATTATTTGAAATGAGTACTCCCGAATCGTATGCATTAGATTATAGTAAGGTTCATTTTTTTCAAAATTTAGGAGTTTTAGTGGCGTCATTAAGTGTTGGTTTAGTTGTTGAAAACTTCGGATTACGCTTACCTTTTATAATTGCTTTGTCTGGTTTTATAGTAACAATTGTGTTATACATTTTCATTTTTAAATTAGTTTCTGTACCCAAAAACATTGTTAAAGCTTCTTAAATATGAAAAAAGAGACACTATTTACAAAGAGTATTCCTGATTTAGGAACAATTACAATTCGTGCATTTGATATAAAAAAAGATAGCATTATACTTCATAACTGGGTAAATAAAGATTATGCTGTTTTTTGGGGAATGCAAAATACTTCATTAAAAGAAGTAGAGGAGGAGTATGTAAAGTTAATGAAACCTGAACATTATGATGTTTTTGTAGGAGAGTTTAATAATGAAATAGCTTTTGTTTTAGAACGATACAATCCACAAAAAGATAGTATAACGAATTATTATAGTTCTAAAAGTACAGACTGTGGGGTTCATATTATAATAGCTCCTCCAAAACTTCCTAAAATTGATCATTTTACCTGGTATATGTTTCAATGTATTATGGATTTTATTTTTTCTAATAAGAATATAGAAAGAATACTGGTTGAACCAGATATACGTAATAAAAAAATGTTTGCCTTATGTCAAAGAATAGGTTTCACTTTAAATAAAATTGTTGAATTACCACATAAAACAGCACAGTTAGCTTTTTTAAATAGACAAACATATAGTAAACACATAAAGTTATTTACACCTTCAAAACGTAGTGCAATGAATACATTAGATAATGTGGTATCACCACAACAAGCTATAAAACATATACAACCAAAAGTTTGGCAACAGTCAAATAAGTTATTGGTTAAAAAAGCAATTTGTGAATTTTCTCATGAATTACTAATAACACCAACATTAGTTTCATCATTAAAGAATGGATGGAATCAATACCTAGTTAAAACAGATAATGAAGCAATAGAGTATAGGTTTGAAGCAAAGCAATTGGCTTTAAGTCATTTAATGATAAATGAAGAAACAATTGTTAAAACTGAAAGTGGTGTAGAACTAGAATTAGATGCTATTTTATTTATTAAAGAATTTAAATCAACTTTAGGAATAGATAATGAAAAGATGCCGGTGTATCTTGAAGAAATCATAAGTACATTATATGGAAGTGCTTTTAAAATTGTAAAAGGAAATCCAAGTGCTAAAGAACTTGCAGCAGCCGATTTTCAAACAATTGAGCAATCTATGACCGAAGGACACCCTGGATTTGTAGCTAACAATGGACGTATTGGTTTTGATAGTAGTGATTATAGATCATATGCTCCAGAAGCAGGAAATTCATTTTCACTTTTATGGTTAGCAGGCCATAAAGCAAAAGCAGTTTATGCAGCTATTGAAAAACTGCCTTATAAGGAATTAATAGAGCAAGAGTTAGAGATTGATACTATTAATCATTTTAATGAGCTTATTACTGAAAAAGGATATAATTCTGATGATTACTTATTTATACCAATTCATCCTTGGCAGTGGTTTAATAAGTTGGCTACCATATTTGCCCCTGAAATAGCAAAAGGAGATTTATTATGTTTAGGGTATGGTCCTGATCAATATTTAGCACAACAATCAATAAGAACACTTTTTAATATAACTAATCCAAAAAAGTTTTATACGAAATCCGCACTCTCCATTTTAAATATGGGCTTTATGAGAGGCTTACCTTTATATTATTTAGGAACGGCTCCTAAAATGGCTGTTTGGTTAGAAAACTTACTTTACAATGATCCATTTATTCAAGAAACAGGATTTAAAATGTTAAGTGAAATAGGTTCTGTAAGTTATGTAAACTCTTATTTTGAAGAATTCGGAGTTCATAACGATTATAATAAGATGTTAGCTTCATTGTGGAGAGAAAGCCCTTATATGGCTATTTCCGAAAATCAAAAGCCAATAACTATGGCTGCTTTACTACATATAGATCAATATGGAAAGGCTTTATTACCAGAAATTATAAAAAGCTCTGGGTTAACAATAGAAAATTGGTTAAAAGATTATTTCAAGGCTTATTTAAGTCCATTAGTGCATTGTTTTTATCAATACGATTTAGTTTTTATGCCTCATGGAGAGAATATAATTTTAGTTTTAGAAAACAATAAACCAGTAAAAATTCTATTAAAAGATATAACAGAAGAAGCAGTTATTTTAAATCCAAATGTTGAGTTACCTGAACACTTAAAGAGAATGTATGCTCCTGTTCCAGAAGATGTTAAATTACTTTCAATTTTCACAGATATTTTTGATGGTTTTTTTAGGTTTTTAACTCCAATACTTGAAGAGCATATTGGTTTTTCAGAGCAAAGTTTTTGGAAACTAGTTGCTGAGAATTTACAAGAATACCAAAATGCGAATCCTCAGTTTAACGACAAGTTTAAAAAATATGATTTATTTGCTGATACATTTAAGTTGTCTTGTTTAAATAGACTACAGTTAAATAATAATAAGCAAATGATAGATTTAGATGACCCCGTTGTATTACTTCAATTTGCTGGGAATTTAATAAATCCAATAGCAGTATTTAAAAAAGAAAATCAATTAGAAGAAGTATAATGACAACGCATATTGAACAGCAACTTTATAGTAGAGATATACTAGATGTAGGTGTTATTTCATTACGTCCAATACATCTTGATAAGGATATTGATACTATATATAAATGGATTACTAATCCTCATGCAAAATATTGGGGTATGTTAACATCTACAAAAGAGGAAGTATATGAGGCTTATTATGAAATAGAAAAGAACCCTCACCATCATACTTATATTGGAATGTTAGATAATGAGCCTATATTTCTAATGGAACGTTATAAAGCTTCAGAAGATATAATTGGAAAACACTACCATGCTCATTTAAATGATTATGGTATGCATATTCTGGTAGCGCCGGTAAAACAAAGAATACCAAAATTTACATGGTATGTATTTTCTACAATCATCAATTATTTTTTCAGCTTGCCTTATGTAGAAAGAGTAGTGGTAGAGCCAGATGTACATAATACCAAAATACATATACTTAATAAGAAAGCTGGTTTTGTATATCAACATGAAATAAAACTGGCAAGTAAAATAGCCGCTTTAGCTTTTTGTACTAGAGAAACTTATAAAAAAGCGTTAATAAAATTAACAGAGAAATAATGGATTCAACAATATCATATATAGAGCCTAAAACTTGGAGTATTGTAAATAAATTATTGGTAAAAAAAGCGATCAGTGAATTTTCTCACGAGCTTATTTTTATCCCTAAAAAACATACTAATAAAGAAATTTTCAATACGTATAGTATTACTTCAGATAATGGTAAACATACCTATTACTTTGATGCCAGAAAATTTGAGCTAGATCATTGGTATATAGAGGTGGAAAGTATTCAAAAGTATATAAATGAACAAGAAGAGACTGTAGATGCTATACGGTTTATTACTGAGTTTCAAAAGAAACTTCAAATACCTAATGGATTTCTAGCTACTTATTTAGAAGAAATTACAAGTACATTAATTAGTTCAGCATATAAATATAAAAAACAAAAATTTTCATCAAAAGAATTAGCCTATAAAAGTTTTCAAGAAATTGAACATGCTATGATTGAAGGACATCCTTGTTTTGTGGCAAATAATGGTAGAATAGGGTTTAATATAAATGATTACGAAAAATATGCACCAGAAACAGATAAACCTTTTAAAATTTACTGGATTGCGGGTCATAAAAAATATGCTACTTATACAGCTACTGAAGAGTTTGGATACAGGAAGTTATTAGGAAGTGAGTTGGGAGAGAATAAGCTTAAATTATTTAATAAAAAATTAATAAGTCTAGATTTAGATATTACAGATTATGTATTTATGCCTGTTCACCCATGGCAATGGAACAATAAGTTAATACATGTTTTTGCAGGTGATATTGCTAACCAAAATATAGTTTTCTTAGGTGAGAGTGATGACGAGTTTTCTGCTCAACAATCTATAAGAACTTTATTTAATAAAACTCATCCAAACAAGCTATATACAAAAACTGCTTTATCTATTTTAAACATGGGGTTTGTGAGAGGACTTTCGCCATATTATATGAAAAGTACACCTCATATAACGAAATGGATAAATAACCTGTTAAAAGATGATACGTATTTAACTACAAATGGTTTTACTATGTTAGGTGAGGTAGCTACGGTTGGGTATCATAATCATTACTATGAGGCATTGGGTAAAACAAACCCTCATAATAAAATGTTATCAGCTCTTTGGAGAGAAAGTCCGTACACTAAAATTACTTCAGATCAAGAAGTAGTAACAATGGCAGCATTATTACATGTAGATTATTCTAGGACTTCTTTATTGGTTGAATTTATAAAAGCATCAAAATTGAATGTAAATACGTGGATAGAGAAGTACTTAAAAGCGTACTTAAGCCCATTGTTACATTGTTTTTATAAATATGAAATGGTGTTTATGCCTCATGGTGAAAATTTAATACTAGTATTAGAAAATCAAGTACCTGTTTATGTATTAATGAAAGACATTACGGAAGAAGTAATTGTTTTCAATGAAGAAATACATTTACCAGAACATGCAGATAGGTTATTTACAAAAACAACAGATAAAATGAAAGTACTGTCCATTTTTACAGATGTATTTGACTGTATTTTCAGGTTTATGGCACAACAGTTAGAAACCTATGGAGGTTTTTTAGAAGATAATTTTTGGGAATTGGTAGCAGATTGTATTTATGACTATCAAAATGAACACCCAGAATTGACCACAAAATTTGAAAAGTACAACCTTTTTGTACCAGAGTTTGATAGATGTTGTTTGAATAGGTTACAATTATCTAATACAAAACAAATGCTAAGTTTAGCTGATCCAATTCAAAGTTTAAAATTGGAAGGAGTTTTAAAGAACCCAATAGCTAAGTATGTAAATAAAGATATTAAAAAAGAAGTACTAATAGAGGCTAAGTAGACTATGTTATTTAAAGAGTTAACAAAGGTTATTCAAAAAAGAAGAAGTCATTATGCAACTGATTTTTTAGATAAGAAAATAGCAAAGAGTACCATTGAAGAAATTGTAAACAATGGTATTTGGGCACCAACACATAAACTAACACAACCTTGGAGGTTTGTAGTTTTAGAAGGAAAGCATCATAAGAGTTTAGGAAACTATATGGCAAATTATTACAGAGAGTTATATGATGATGAACAATTTTCTACAGAACGATTTGAAGAAACAAAAACATATCCTAAGAATGCCACATTATTGGTTTTGATATTTCAACCAAGTAGTAGATTTCAATTACCAGAGTGGGAGGAAGTAGCCGCTATTTCGTGTGCAGTACAAAATATGTGGTTAAGCTGTACAAGTCTTAATATTGGTAGTTATTGGGATACTGGAGAAGCAACTATAAATTATATAAATAATTCAATAAAACTTGAAGAAAATGAAAAGTGCTTAGGAATTTTTTATATGGGATATCTAAAAGAAAATTTACCCAAAGTAAATAGAAAAAGAAAACCAATATCAAAAAAAATAAGCTGGCATAAACAATAATAATGGAAGCAAAAACAAAAAATAATAAAAGAGTAGAAGCAATAGATTTTGTACGTGGAGTAAGTGTATTATTAATGATACCTGTACATGTAATGATTGTGTATTCTACAATGGATACTTGGAATACTAGCATGCTAGGAAAAATAATTCAAGTTGCAGAAAAAGGAACTCCAATGTTTTTAGTAGTAATGGGGTTATCATTTGTTTTCTCAGGAAATCTAAGTATGAAAAAAATACTTATTAGAGGAATACGAATTTTAATGCTAGGATACCTGTTAAATCTTATGCGATTTATAATTCCTATGGTCGTATTTGGAGGTTTTCCAGAAGATTTTATAAAAGCTAATGGATTAACTCCAGGAGATCCTAAAAACTATATTTTTTATACGCTGTTAGGTGACATATTACAATTAGCAGGTATATCTTTAATAATTATGGGGATTATCATTAAAGTAATTAAAAATAAATATGCCGCTTTAATTTTAGCGTTAATCATAATGCTAACATCAAGAGCAGTTAGTGGATTCAGGTTTGATATTATAGGTATCGATTATATATGTGATTTATTATGGGCAAAAACCTATAATGTTTACTTTCCAGTGTTCCCATGGATGTCGTTTATTCTAATAGGTTTATTCTTTGGTATGTGGTACAAAGAACAAAACTATGACTTACGTTTTATGTTTGGTAAAATGTTACCATACGGATTAGGAATGCTCTTATTTGGAGGAGGATTATGCTATATAAACTATGAATATCACTTTGGAGATTACTACCATTTAGGACCTGGAGGAACCATTGTATTAATGGGAATAAATCTTCTATTAATTTGGTTTGGAAATATCATTGTAAAGCATATTAACCCTAAAGTATTTTCAGTTATAAAATATGCTAGCAAAAACGTTACTTCTTTCTATTTTATTCAATGGGTAGTAATTTACTGGGGAATCCTGTTTTTTGGATACTCTCAACAGTCTCATCAATTGAAAATACTAGCAATTATAGTAGTATTTACTTTAATAACATTTACTGTTTTGTGGTTTAAAAATATAATTCAAGAAGCGATTAAACAAAAAAGAGTAGAAGAGTTAAATGAGAAACAAATAGCAATTAAATAAAACTACAAAAAATGAAAATTAAGTTAATCGTTTTATTGCTTGTTTTAAAAAGTGTAAACTCTTTTAGTCAAGTGAATTTAGCTGGTAGTTATGGTTTAGATCCAGTAGTGCAAATTTTTTTAGAAACCATTCATGCATATCAAGGGCCACCTATTCAAGAACTTCCTTTAAATATAGCAAGGCAAGCTATGGAAGATTTACAAAAAGAGGTGTCTGTCAATCAATATGTGTTTATAGAACATAAATCAATTCCATTTTTAGATAGAGAATTAAACATTAAAATAATAAGGCCTAAAAAAAGAAAGCGAAAACGGTTACCGGTAGTTGTTTATTTTCACGGTGGTGGATGGATTTTAAATAGTTTTTCTACTCATAAAAGACTGTTAGCTGATATTGCTTTAAAAGCTGAGGTTGCCGTTGTTTTTGTTGAATATTCTAGAGCACCAGAGGTAAAATATCCAATAGCAAATGAAGAAGGGTACGCTACATTGTTATGGTTGGAAAAGGAAGGAAAAAAGAATAAGTTAGATTCAAGTAATATTATTGTATGCGGAGACAGTGTAGGAGGTAATATGGCTACGGTAGTTGCTATGATGGCAAAAAATAAAAAAGGTCCTAATTTATTAGCACAAATATTATTATACCCAGTTACGAATGCTAATTTTAATACACAATCTTATGAAAAGTTTTCAAAAGGGCATTATTTGTCTAGAGATGCAATGATTTGGTTTTGGAACTCTTATGCTCCTCAAATGGAGCTTAGAAATCTACCTACTGTTTCACCATTAAAAGCTACAAAAGAAGAATTGAAAGGACTTCCAAGAGCATTAATAATCACTGCTGAAAATGATGTACTAAGAGATGAAGGAGAATCGTATGCTAAAAAATTAAGAGAAGCAAATGTACCAGTAATATCTACTCGTTATGGGGGGACTATTCATGATTTTATTGTGCTAAATGCTTTAAAAGAAACTGAAGCTTCAAAAGCCGCTTTAAATCAAATATGTACGTTTTTAAAAAATACTTTTTCAAAAAAAAGAGATAAATAATTATGAATTTATTATCCATTGAAACCATGGTAGGCCAACTACAACATATGAGTTTAATAGTACTTATATTAATGCTAGTTGAATGGGGAATACTTATAATAACAAATTACGTTGAAAGTAAAAAAGAAGGAATTGTAAGTATAATATCATATTTAATTCAAAGTATACCTTATTTTTTACTTTCAAAAGTTATGATTGTTGGTACCATGTTCTGGCTATATGAACATCGTTTTTTTGATCTTAATTTTGAGTGGTATGTGTGGATTGTAGGGTATTTATTATATGATTTTACAGTGTTTTTTATTCATTTTTTAGGCCATAAAGTTCGAGTTTTATGGTGTATACATGGAGTTCATCATACTGCAGAAGATATGAATTTAACAGTGGTTGCTAGAGGCTCTATTTTCGACTTTGTTTTTACTCCTTTTAATTTCATATGGCTTCCTATTCTAGGTTTTCATCCACTAATGATTTTTATTATTGAGCCTATTGCACGTTTGTATGCTACATATTCACATTTAAGTGAAAAATTTATGGGCAAACAGTATTGGTTAGAAAAAATATTTATAACCCCTTCTGTACATAGAGTGCATCATGCAAAAAACCATATTTATTTAGATAGAAATTACGGAGAAACATTTAGTATTTGGGATCGAATTTTTAGAACATTTCAAACTGAATTAAAAGATGAGCAAATTTTATATGGAATAATGCATGATAAGTTAGATAGCGAAAACATATGGCATGTACAGTTTTTATTGTGGAAAGAATTATGGTCAGATGTAGTTAAAGCACCTAAGTTATTAGATAAAGTTAAATACGTTTTTATGCCTCCTGGTTGGAATCATCTTGATGGAGGTAAAAAAGCAAGAGAATATCGAGATGAAGCATGGTTAAGCAAACAAAAAGCATAAAAAGAATTGATAATGTTAAATGAATATAAAAATATAGAAGTAAATTATTTTCCTGAACATGAATTGGTGTTGTGGAAAATAAAAACAGAAGGAATTCCTAATTTTTCATTAGCTATCTTAAAAGAATTTCAAAGAT
Organism: Tenacibaculum sp. E3R01; assembly: GCF_003318185.1. Lineage (NCBI taxonomy): Bacteria > Pseudomonadati > Bacteroidota > Flavobacteriia > Flavobacteriales > Flavobacteriaceae > Tenacibaculum > Tenacibaculum sp. E3R01. Next base: position 159,357 of record NZ_QOCC01000025.1, read on the forward strand.
TTTCTAAAGATCTTCAAATAATGTTTTCTGATAAATCATATCCCTTAAAATATATTGTATCATCATCTAGTCACCAAGAAGTATATAATTTAGGAGGAGATTTACCTTTCTTTTTTAAAAGTATTAAAAATAGAGAAAAGAAAAAATTAGAAGAGTATGCTTATTTGTGTATAGATGCCATTTATAATATTTATACATCATTTAATTTACCTGTTTTAAATATAACTCTTGTTGAAGGAAATGCATATGGTGGAGGATTTGAATGTGTTTTAGCACATGATATAATTTTAGCAAATACAAAAGCTAAGTTTTGCTTACCAGAAAACAAGTTTAACCTTTTTCCAGGAATGGGAGCTTATAGTTTTTTATGCAGGAAATTAAACATTAAAACAGCCACAGAAATATTATATAGTGGTAAAGTGTATACCGCTAAAGATATGGAAGAATATGCATTGCTAGATAGTATTGAAGAAGAGGAGGGAATGCAAACTATTGTGAAGTATATAAAAAAAAACAATAGCAGTTTTAATTTTAAATATTGTCATTATAAAAACATTAAGAAGGTATTTCCATTACAAAAGAAAGAATTATTAGATATAACTGATACTTGGGTTGATGCTTGTTTAAACATGCAACCGGAAGATTTAAGAAGAATGGAATTAATTATTAATGCACAAAAAAGAAAATTAAAACAAGTGGTTAAATAAAAACAATATGTTAAACCTCACAATAAGTGTTTCTGTATTGCTTAGGTGTTAAACTACTATTTTTTTTAAAAGCAGCAGAGAAATGAGTGGGGTTTTTATAACCAACGATATCTGATATTTCATAAATAGGTTTGGTAGTATGTAAAAGCAACTCTTTAGCCTTATTCATTCTCATGGAAGTTGAAAACTCTGAAATAGTACTATTAAAAATACGTTTAAATTCTTTTTTTAATACAGTATCATTTAATAAAACCTTTTTTGATAATTTTTTAATAGAAAATTGTTCATTTAAATTAGAAGAAATTATACTTTTAACTGTGTATAATTTTTTCACTAAGCTTTCAGTACCATTATTTTCCTTCTTTTGTTGTTCAACTTGTAATGATACTAGCTCTAATACTTTGGCTTCTAAAAATAAACGTTTCAAAATACCCACTCTATTATCAGTTAAAAGTTCAGTCAAAATATTTTGAGTTTTATCACAAATAGGAATAATAAAACTATTACAATTATTTTTATTAGTTGACTCTTGTACTGTAGAAAACAAACTGATTAATTGATGCTTTTTTATAAACTCATAAAAAAGTTTAATTTTTACTTCTCTTACTACTACATTTTTATAATATTTTACAAATCCGTTGAGATTTTCAGAAAAAGATAAGAATGTTTCCTGTTCTTCATGTACCAAATCTTCACCAGTATGTTTACAATTAATTATTTTTCCACCTTGAGTTAATATTGATACCTCTAACGTATTAACAAGAGGTTTAGACTCAAAAATATAATTTTCATTAAAATTTCCGTGAAAGTATTCAATAAAAAGTCCGTCAAAAGAATGACTAACTAATGTTCCTTTGCCATATTTTTGACTAATCGAGTAGTGTTTTGAATAAATTCCACAATTATTATATACTTTTTCTTCTTGAAGAATAGTATTAAAAGTAGTTTTAGTTTTTTTTATCATTTGAAGGGTAGTAAAAAACACAAAAATAATATTTATTTAGTCTAAATAACTAAAAAAAGAACTAGTTTTTTAACCATATATTGTAAAGCATAAACTATTAAGGAAATGATTAAAATTAAAAGAATACTTCTTCTACTGATACTACTTATAAGTATAAAGGGAATTTCACAAAAAAAAGAGATTCAAATAATACCCCATAAATTAACAGATAATATTTACATGTTAAAAGGTATGGGAGGAAATATAGGTATATTCATTTCTGATAAAGAAGTGTTTATGATTGATAGTCAGTTTAAACAAGTGTCAAGTAAAATAATAGCAGCAATAAAAAAAATAACTGATAAACCTATTAAGTTTTTGGTAAACACCCATTGGCATGGAGATCATACTGGTGGTAATAGTAGTTTTAAAGATAAAGGGGCATTAATATTTTCACATGAAAATGTACGTAAAAGAATGCAAAAAGTTCAGGTAGTTAGGGGGAGGACAGTACAGCCGTCTGCAGAAAAACAATTACCGATAGTGACATTTTCAAGAGATATGATGTTACACTTAAATGGTGAAGATATTCTTATTTCACATGTTCATAATGCACATACTGATGGTGATGCACATGTTTACTTTATGACCAGTAATATTATACATATGGGAGACACTTATTTTCAAGGAAAATTCCCGTTTATAGATTTAGATAATGGTGGAAGTATTGATGGTTATATAGCATCAGCTAACAAAGTGTTATTATTAGCAGATGATAAAACAAAAATAATTCCTGGACATAGAAGTATAGCTACTAAAAATGAATTAAAGACATATGTTAAAATGCTTACTACCGTAAGAGACAGAATAGCTAAAGCTATAGAAGAAGGAAAAACATTGGAAGATATTTCAAAAGATGAAACTATAATTAAAGACTACAAAAAAGAATATGGCGGTTGGTTTATTTCAGCAAAAGAAATGAGAGAAACAGTATATAAAAGTCTTATCAAACAATAAAAAAGTAAGTCACCAGTAATTTAGTTTTAAATAATGGCTATTCATATTTATATGAGTAGCCATTTTTAGTTTAATCATTTGCTATTAAATATTTAGCCTATTATTTAAGTATAGTCATACTATAAAACTTTACATAGTTAACTTAAAAATTACATAATAGTATCGATTCGTAAAAGTTTTCTTAACATAAAAAATATTTACAAATAATAAAAAAAATGTTGATTTGTGGTGTTATTTTTTAACTATTGTAAACAAAGAAAACAAGATGGCTAACAGAAAATTATTATTAACAATATTTACTTTTATAGTAAGTATAAGCTTTTATGCACAAAATGCCTCCATAAAAGGAGTTGTAAGTGATGGAACTTACCCATTACCAGGAGCAAGTGTTAAGGTTGTAAACACAGCAAAAGGTTCAAACACAGATTTTGATGGAAATTTCAAAATTGACAATGTAAAACCAGGAAATTTAGTTGTAAGTATTTCTTTTATAGGATATGAAACTAAGATAATAAATATTACTATTTCTCCAGGAGAAACTAAAAATATTGAAACAGTTATTTTAAAACAACTGTCTGAGCAGTTAAATGAAATTGTTATAACTGCACTAGGTATTAAGAAAGAAGAAAAATCTTTAGGATATTCGGTATCTACTCTAAAGCCAAAGGAATTAAATGAAGCAAAAGAAACGAATTTAGTAAATACTTTAAACGGTAAGATTGCTGGTGTACAAATAACTAATGGATCATCAGGGGTTGGATCTTCATCAAGAGTTGTTATTCGTGGGGAAGTGTCTTTAAATTCGAGTAAAAATGGACCTCTATTTGTTGTAGATGGTATTCCTATTAATAATAGAACGTATTTAAGTACTATGCAGAACACAGGAGGGAGTGAAATGCAAGAAGTTGATTACGGAAATGGAGCAGCTGAGATTAATTCAGATGACATTGAAAGCATGAGTGTTTTAAAAGGTGCAAGTGCTACAGCATTATATGGATCTCGTGGTGCTAATGGAGTTATATTAATCAATACAAAATCTGTAAGAAGGAACAAAAAACTACAAGTTTCTGTAAACACAGGTTTAACAATGGAAAGTGTTTTACGTTTGCCTAAATACCAAAATAAATACGGTCAAGGTTGGGCAGGAGATTTTAAATATGTAGATGGTTTAAATAATTCATTAGGTTCTAATGATCAAGAGGATGTTTCATGGGGTCCACTTGCAAATGGACAACTAATAACACAATTTGATAGCCCAACAATTAATGGCTTAAGAGCTGGAGATATTTTTGCTAGAGGTTGGGTTAGAGATGCTGATGGACGAATAATTTCACCAAGTACAGCACCTAATGATATCATTGCAACACCATTTGAAGCAAAACCTAATAATGTTAAAGATTTTTTTAGAACAGGTTATACCTCTACTATAGGAGCATCAGTTGGTTTTGGAGGAGAAAAATCAGATATTCTATTTAGTTTAGGCTTACTAGATAACCAAGGTATAATTCCTAATACAGACTTAACTAGAAAATCATTTAGAGTTAATGGAAGCGTAGATGTAACTGATAAAATGAAACTTTCATTAAAAACTAATTATATTAATTCAAAAAGTAATAACCGTCCAAGCTCTGGGTACGGTTCTGAGTCTGCAATGTACATATTTACATGGTATGGAAGAACTGTAAATACAAATTCATTAAAAGAATACTGGCAAAGAGGTTATGAAGGCTTAGAGCAGTTTAATTATAATTATGCATGGCATGATAACCCATATTTCATGTTAAATGAAAATACAAATTCATTTGACAAGCATAGAATTTTAGGAAATATAAAGTTAGAATACCAATTTACTGATAATTTAAAATTACAAGCAAGAAGTGGTATGGATTATTATGCTGATAAGCGGGAATCAAAAAGAGCTTATAGCACTCAACGCTTTTTAAACGGAGCTTATAAAGATGAAAGAGTAGATTTTAAAGAAGTAAATACTGATGTGTTATTATCATATAAGAAAGACCTTAATGATTCTTTTGGATTGAGTGTTGATTTCGGAGGAAATATAATGCAACAAGAAGCTAATTTTTTATCTAATGTTGCTAATAAATTAGTAATTCCAGAAATTTATAATTTAAAAAATTCAGCACTGCCTTTAGTTACTGATCAATATAAATTAGAAAAAGAAATTAGAAGTATATATGGAGTTGTAGGATTGTCGTTTGATAACAAACTTTTTTTAGATATCACAGCTCGTAATGATTGGTCTTCAACATTGCCAGAAGATAATAACTCCTATTTTTATCCATCAGCATCATTAAGTGCAATTATGAGTGATATTTTTGAATTACCAGAGGCATTTAACTTTTTTAAATTAAGAGCGTCATGGGCAAAAGTAGGTAATGATACAGAACCTTATAATTTAAAAACACCATACCAATATCAACTTCCATATGCAGGGAATAGAACATTAAGTAGAGGAAATGTTTTATTAAATGAGAACTTGAAACCAGAACAAATTACTTCTTATGAAGTAGGAACAGATATACGAATGTTTGGGAATAGATTGAATTTAGATGTAACTTATTATAAATCAATATCAGAAGATCAAATTATTAGTGTTCCAATATCAAATACAGTAGGGTATCAACGACAAGTAATTAATGGAGGTAAAATTCAAAATCAAGGTATTGAAGCATTAGTTACTGTTAAGCCTATTAAAACTGATAACTTCCAGTGGGCATCAAGCATAAACTTCACAAAAAATGTTGGTAAAGTTTTAGAGTTACCTGAGGGTACTGGTGATGTATTAACCACAAATTTTGCTTCTGTGTATTCTGCTGAAGGATCAAAAGTTTTTATTCAAGCAAGAAAAGGGGAAAGGCTAGGTAATATGTATGGAAGAAGATTTAAACGTTATAACGGAAAAATAATATATAAAAATGGTGCTCCTATAGTTGAAGATGAATTAAAGTTGCTAGGTAATTATAATCCTGATTTTTCAGTAGGTTTTAATAATTCATTCAATTATAAAGGTTTTTCTTTTTCTTTTTTAGTTGACTGGAAACAAGGTGGAACTTTAATATCAAGAACAAAACAAGTAGGTACTTACGCAGGTAACTTAGAAGGTTCACTTGATAGAAATGACTATAAAGACATTGTTCCTGATGGAGTAAAAGAAATGCCAGATGGTTCTTATCAACCTTTAACTAGTGCTGATGCAATAGGGTGGTGGTCATACTATAAACCATTATACAATAGAAAAAGTAATCAAGAAACTGGAATTGTAGATGCAACTTATGTAAAATTAAGAGAAGTGAAATTCGGATATAATGTTCCTAATTCATTTGCTGAAAAATTAGGAATGGAAAGCTTAAGAATTTCATTAGTTGGAAGAAATTTAGCTTTATGGACTCCTTCTTCAAATCCACATTTTGATCCAGAGACATTAGCTTTACAAGGAAGTAATATTGTACCTGGTATAGAGGATGTATCGTATCCATCATCAAGAAGTTACGGAATTAACTTTTTATTTAAATTCTAATTCAAAAAAAATATTAAAATGAAAAAAAGTAATTTATTTAAAAGCATATTATTGGGGATAATTGTAGTTTTTTCCTCTTGTACTGACCTTACGGAATTGAATATCAATCCTAATGAACCAACTAAGCCTGAAGCAAGTTATTTGTTAACAAATGCATTATATACGATAGGAAATCAAACTGCAACTAACGGTTTTACATTTAGTAGTACATTAATGCAGTATCATGGTAAGTTTGATTTTAATGATGTAGATCAATACGAAATAGAAACCAATAGTGCTGTTTGGGTAACTAATTATAAGGTGCTTGCTGACATGAATGATGTTATAAATGGAGATAAAACTAGCACATCTACTAAAGCAGTAGCTAAAATATTAAAAGCCGTAATAGGAGCAGAGTTAACAGATTTATATGGTCCTGTTCCATTTTTTGAAGCTGGAGATAAAAATAATTTAACTCCTAAATATGATCAACAAAAAGAAATTTATACAGCTACCAACGGAGTTTTAGATTTACTTTCTACAGCAGTTTCAACACTTTCTACAGATAATTCAGCAATAGTTGGAGATATAATGTTCTCAGGAGAAAGAGAGCGTTGGATTAAATTAGCTAATGTTTTGCAATTACGCTATTTATTAAGAGTTAGTAGTAATTACCCTGCAGCTGCTACTAAAATTCAGCAAATTGTAGCTTCAGGAAATATTTTTTCATCAAATACAGATAATGCAATATTATCTTTTCAATCTGAACCGAATCATTGGTTTTTATCTAAAGTAAGAGATGGAGACTTTTCTTTATACAGTATAACTACAACAGTTCTAAAAATGTTGAAAGATAAAGATGATCCAAGATTAGCTTTTTACTTTAAACCCAATGATGCAGGTAATTATGTAGGAATTGTACCAGGATCTAATGATAGAGCTGGTAACTATACAGGGTTAAGTAGTAATTTAAGAGCAGCAGATGTATTAGATATGGTATTTATAACTTACTATGAGCAAGAATTTATATTGGCAGAGGCTGCTTTAAAAGGATACATAACATCAAATGCTCAACAGCATTATGAAAATGCTATAAAAGCGAATTTTAACTATAAAAAAATAACTCTTCCTTCTGATTATTTATCAAACACTTCTAAAGGTTTATGGAAAGGAACTCTTGAGAACATTATAAATCAAAAATATTTAGCTAATATAATGTCAGGACATGAAGCATGGTTTGATTATAGAAGAACAGGTTTTCCTACTTTAAATCCAGCTTTAAATAATAGTAATAGCGATAAAATTCCTGTTAGATTTAAGTATCCAACAGAAGAAACTTTTACTAATAAAACAAATAACTCTCAAGCTTTAGGTTGGCTAAATAGTGGAAATGACTACAATTCTAAATCATGGTGGGATAAATAAAAAATTTAAACATTGCCCGTTATTTTTATAACGGGCATTTATATTATGAAACAAACAATAATTTATTTAGTTGTTTTTGTATCTATTCTAATAGGATGCAATACTCAAATTATAAAAGATAATAAGGAGATTAAAAAAGACGAAGATAAAAGTCAAAAAGTATTTTTAATTACTTTAGATGGAGTTCGTTGGCAAGAGCTTTTTACAGGAGCAGATTCATTATTAATTAATAATGCTAAATATACCAAAGACTCAGCTTATATAAAATCAAAATACTGGAAAACTTCACCAGATAAAAGAAAACAGTTATTATCACCTTTCTTTTGGAATAAAATAGCTAAAAATGGTCAGTTATATGGTAACAGAAAATATAGTAATAAAGTAAATTTAAAGAATACTCATTGGTTTTCTTATCCAGGATATAGTGAGATTTTATGTGGCTTTGCTGATGATTCAAGAATTAATAGTAACGATAAAGTAAATAACCCTAACAAAACAATTTTAGAATTAGTGAATAATTTACCAGATTATAAAGGTAAAGTAGGTGCTTTTGGAAGTTGGGATGTTTTTCCATATATAATTAATGAAGAAAGAAGTGGAATTTATGTTAATGCAGGATATAGAGAAGCTAAGGGAAAAGATTTAACAAAGAAGGAGAAGTATTTAAATGGGTTACAGAAACAGGCTATACAACCATGGAAAACAGTTAGACAAGATATGTTTACTCATAATTATGCACTCGAGTTTATAAAAAAGAGTAAACCTAAACTAGTATATATATCTTATGGCGAAACTGATGATTTTGCTCATGATGGAGATTACGCTCATTATTTATTAGCTATTGAAAATACAAATAACATGATTAAAGAATTATGGGAATATTGTCAATCTAATACATATTATAAAGGAAAAATCACATTTATAATAACAACAGACCATGGAAGGGGTACTGTACCATTAGAAAGTTGGAAAAGTCATGGTCAAAATTTAAAATATCATGGTCAAAATTTCACAGTAAAAGGTTCAGATGAGACTTGGTTAGCAGTTTTAGGGCCTAATATTGAAGCTAAAGGTGAAATGAAAAATGAATTACAGTTATATAACAACCAAATAGCAAGTACTATTCAAAAATTGTTAAAAGTAAACGTTATTAGCGCTGAGGTTAATCAAGAAAATTTACCAATAATACAATAACAACACCATTTCTATTAACTTAAATAAGTTCAACGTTTATGGAGCTTTTTTGACTAAAAAAACACTATGAATATACGTTTTATACTACAAGCATCTTTAGCAGCATTTGGTACATATTTTTGTATGTATGCCTTCAGAAAACCTTTTACAGTAGCTACTTTTTCAAATGAAGTATTTTGGGGGATAGATTACAAAATACTATTAATTATTGCCCAAATAATAGGGTATACAATATCTAAATTTCTTGGAATAAAAGTGATTTCTGAAATGAAATCAAAAAAGAGAATACTATATTTAATTGGGTTTATTCTATTTGCTGAATTGGCTTTATTAGGTTTTGCTATTATTCCAGCACCTTATACAATCATATGTTTATTTTTAAATGGATTACCCTTAGGAATGATTTGGGGAATTGTTTTTTCTTATATAGAAGGACGTAAGGCATCTGAATTATTAGGGGTGATTTTATCATCTAGTTTTATAGTATCATCAGGTGTTGTGAAATCTATAGGGAAATGGACAATAGATGCTCTTAATGTTTCTGAAAACTGGATGCCTTTTGTAACTGGATTGTTATTTATAACACCTTTAGTTTTATTTGCTTTTTTATTAGAAAAATTACCACAACCAACAGAAGAGGATCAATTATTAAAAACAATTCGACAACCATTAAATAAGAATCAACGTAGAACTATATTTAAACAATATGCCGCACCATTAACTCTTATTGTAATCTTTTTCATAACCTTAACTTCAATAAGAGATTTTAGAGACAATTTTGCACGTGAAATATGGGATGCATTAGGCTATAAAGACGCAACTATTTTTACAATATCTGAAATACCAATAGCCTTAACAGTTCTTTTTATATTAGGTTATATAGGTAGTATTACTACAAACTATAAAGCATTTATGTATTATCATTATGTATTAATTATAGGCTCAATATCAATACTAATTTCAACTTATTTATTTCAATTGGGAGTTATTTCACCTTTTATATGGATGATAATATCTGGGCTAGGTTTATATAGCTCATATGTACCGTTTAATGGAATATTTTTCGATAGAATGATTGCAACTTTTAAAATAAACGGAAATGTTGGTTTTTTAATATACATAGCAGATGCATTTGGATATTTAGGTAGTATTTTAATTTTAATATATAAAAACTTTGGAAAGGCTTCAATTTCCTGGTTATCATTTTTTATAGATTCATTATATATTTTAGGCTTTTTAGGTTTTCTAATAACGATATATAGCATCTACTTTTTTAAGAAAAAACAAAAAAAATCAATTACAATAAAGCAATTAGTTTATGAACAATAAATACGACTTATTAATCGTAGGAGGTGGTGTTTTAGGAACATTTCATGCATACCATGCACTAAAAAAAGGGCTACGAGTTGCAATTTTAGAAAAAAACACTATGCCACAAGGTGCTACTGTTAGAAATTTTGGTCAAGTAGTGCCTTCTGGGATGAATCAGAAATGGCAAAACTATGGAAGAGAAAGTTTAAATATTTATAAAGAAATCCAAGATCAATTTGATATTTCAATTAGACAGAATGGTACCGTTTATTTAGCTTCTAATGATGATGAAGTACAATTAATAGAAGAATTACATCAAATTAATAAAAACAATAATTATAGTTCACAATTATTAACGAAACAACAATGTTTAGATAAGTATAGTGGACTTAAAAAAGAGTATTGTAAAGCAGGATTGTTTTTTCCAGATGAAGTAACAGTAGAGCCTAGGGTAATGATTAATCGTTTGCATATGTATATGCAAAAAGAGTTAAATGCTACCATTTTATTTAATACCTCAGTTGTTAATGTTGAAGAGTCAAATGGAGAAACAATTGTATATACAGCTGAAGGACAAACATACAAATCGGTTAAAACGATTATATGTAATGGTAATGATTTTAAAATGCTATTCCCTTCAATATACAATAAAAGTGATTTAGTAGTATCAAAATTGCAAATGATGCAAACTAAACCACAAATAAACTATCAATTAAAAGGTTCAATATTAACTGGATTAACAATTCGTAGGTATGAGGCTTTTGAAGAATGTTCATCATGGAAATATGTGAAAACGAAAGAAAGCCCGAATAGTTTTGAAAAAAAATATGGGATACATATATTATTTAAACAAGCTATGGATGGATCTGTTATTATTGGTGATTCTCATGAATATGCTTCAGCAAATAATATAGATAGTTTAGGGTTTGATTTAAAAGAAGAAATTGATGCTTTTATGATTAATGAAGCTAAAAAAATCATCGATTTACCTACTTATGAAATTCAACATAGATGGGCAGGTTTTTATAGTCAATGTAAAACAAAAGACCTATTTGAGAACACTATTGGAAGTAATATTCACATAGTAACAGGAATAGGCGGTAAAGGAATGACTGGTAGTGCTGGGTATTCAAAACAAAATATTATAGAATTATATAAATAGAATGATGTTAAAAGAGATTAAAATGGTTGTTTTTGATATGGCCGGAACAACAGTAAATGAGCAAAATGTAGTTTATAAAACATTACATAAAGCTATTATAGAGCATGGTGTAGAGATAAATTTAGATTTAGTATTAAAAATAGGTGCAGGAAAAGAGAAGCATCAAGCTATAAAAGACATATTAAAGCATATAAAATCGAATAAAATAAATGAATCACTTGTAATATTCAATCGCTTTAAAGTTTTATTAAATGAAGCTTATGAGAATTTAAATGTAATACCAATTGAAGGGGTAGAAGATGTATTATTAAAAATAAGAAATAAAAAGATAAAAGTTGTTTTAAATACTGGATACAGTAGAGAAATAGCTACTTTTTTACTTAAAAAACTTAAATGGGAAGAAAACAAACAATATGACTTATTATTAACAGCGACAGATGTTGAAAGAGGACGGCCACACCCAGATATGATATATAAAGCGATGAAAATTTTTAATATTGAAAATTCAAAACTTGTATTAAAAGCAGGAGATTCAGCAATTGATATAGAAGAAGGTAAAAATGCTAATTGTGGAATAACTGTAGGAGTATTATCTGGTGCACAAACGAAAGAACAATTAGAATCAATGAACCCTGATTTTATTGTAAACTCATTAGTTGATATAGATAATGTATCAATATAAATATGATTATTCAATTAAGTAAAAAATATAAAGAGTTATGGGGTATTTGTTTTCTTTTAAATCAATTTTTAAGTAGTTAGTAAGATACTCTTAAAATCACTAAAAAAGAATAAATGAAATTTTGAAAATACGTAAGATAGCTTAATTGAAATATGTCAATTCTTTAAATTAAATTATTGTAAAGTACTTGTTTTTAAATCATTGTTTAAATGTTACCTAAATTAAGTTTCTTTTAAGACTATAAAAAACTGTTGAATATTGTTTACTAATAGTATATTTTTGGCTCATAAATTAACTAATAGTAAATAAATTATGAGAAAATCACCCTTCATTCAACAAGTTATTTTAATAACAATATTATTATTTATTGGATGTCAAAATGAGCACGAAATTCATCGTACAAAAGAAACAAAAAAAAGAGTAGTACTAGAAAAAACTTCTAAAAAAAAGAAAGTTTTATTAGTTGGAATTGATGGTTTGCAAATAGAAAAAATTAGTAATACAGCCACACCTAATCTCGATAAGTTATTAATAAATAAAGGGTTCTCTGGAGGAATTACAGGAACAACTTCTGAACAAAAAACTAAAAGTGGACCAGGTTGGACGACTATTTTATCAGGAGTATGGTTAAATAAACATGGAGTACCAAACAATAGTAGCTCACATAAGTCTAAAGTTAAAAGCGTTTTTCAATTTATAAAAGAACATGATAATAATTTAGAAACAGCAAGTGTTGCTACTTGGTCACCTATTCATGGTTTTTTAAGAGATCAATTACAGTTTATAAATTATAAACATCAGGGAGGTAATGATGATAATGCGGTTAAAAATTCTGTCAATGAGCTTACAAATCACAATCCAGATTTTCTTTTTGTTCATTTAGATGAGGTAGATGGAGTTGGCCATTCAGGTGGATTTGGTTCAAACTATAATAGTGCTATTTCAAGAGCAGACAAACGATTAGGTACAATAATGGATGCTGTAGAAAATAGAATAAATACAAAAAATGAAGACTGGCTTATTATTGTTACTACTGATCACGGAAGAGAAAATAGTGGGTATGGTCATGGAAACCAAACCATGTCTGAAAAAACAATTTTTGTAGGAATGAATAAACTAGGGAATGCAGAATTTAATAATTACATAGGAACTATACCTAATAAAGATTTTAATGGTATTTATGGAAATGTTGCACAAACTTCAATTATTCCAACTGTATTAACACATTTAAATATTCCAATAAAAAAAGAATGGCAATTAACATCAACATCTTTAATAGGTGAGGTAGGAGCTCAAAAAGTAATGATGAAAAATTCGAATACTTTGTATTGGCATGCTTCTTCATCCGGCAACATAGAAATTTATAGAAACAATCAATTTTTAACAAGTGTAAATAGTTTACAAGGATACTATGTAGATACTGCACCTTCTAAAGGAGATACTAATTATACGTTGTTATTAAACGGACAAACTAGTTCTGTAGCTATAAACAATACAAATATTATTGCTGGTTTAGACTGGAATGATTTTATAAATAATAAAGCTTACTTTTTTAGAGATGATATAAAGTATGTTCGTTATAATAAAACTTTAGACAAAGCTGATAGTGGGTATCCAATACAAACTAATAATTCCTCTTGGCCAGGTCTTGGGAACTATAAAAATTTAATTAGTGCTGCCTTTAAATGGAGTAATCATAAGGGTTTTTTCTTTTTAAACGATGGACGATATATTAGATATGATATGAATACTGATACTGCAGATACAGGGTATCCAATTACTGTAACAAATCAAAATTGGCCAGGTTTAGAAGCGTATGCTAAAAAAATTGTGGCTGCAATAAATTGGAATAAATCAAAAGCATATTTCTTTTTAAATGACGGAACGTACCTACGTTATAGTATTACAAATGATAAGGTAGATTCAGGATATCCAAAACCGATAAACAACTCTACATGGCCAGGGTTAGGTAATTATGGAGCTAAAATAACAGCAGCAGTAGATTGGAATTTAACCTATTGCTATTTCTTTTTAAATAACAATACTTATATTAAGTATAATAAAACACTAGATAAAGCAGTTTCAGGATACCCAAAACCGATGAACAACTCTACATGGCCAGGTTTAAAATAATAATAATTTAATATTCCCCTTTAATTAAAAAGCTCGTCGTTAGCAAAAGGTAAGATCTCAAACTAATGGCGATGCTTTTATTTTTTAGTTATTATCTGAAAAAAAATATAAAACAAGCATAATACAATCTTCATCACTAGTATTTACAGGAACATGTGGTAAACGACCATTAAAATAAAGAGAATCACCTTCAGAAACGATTACTTCAGTAGTATCTATTAAATAAGTACAAGTTCCTTTTATAATGTATTTAAATTCCCAAGCGTCAGTAATTACTTTTTCTCTTTTTGAATTTGGAGATACAGTTAACATTACAGCTTCAAAGCCAACTGCATGCATGCTTTTACCAAAAATTTGAAAATAAGTAAACCCTTTTGCTTCAACTTCTTTTTCTATAAGTTGTTGTTCTTCTTTTTTAACATGAATATATTTAGCACCAGTTCTTTTTTCAATACCTTCAAAAAAGGTACTAGCATCAATATCTAAAGCAGAAATGAGCTCTAAAAATACAGGTAAAGAAGGGATGGTTCTTCCGTTTTCAATCCTTGAAATTAATCCATTACTAACACCAGCATTACTAGCTAAATTGCTAATGGTTATGTTTTGTTTTTTACGTATTTCTTTAATACGTTTTCCAATACCTATTAAAAAATCATCCATATACTAAAGTAGACTCTATTTTTTTACTAAAGTACTTAAAAAGGATTCTTTAAAACAAATTAAAGATTGTTTAAATAGATATTCTATTGTGTAAGTAAAAAATATATCTAGAGCTAGTATAAATTTTACGAATAAAAAAAACTACGAAAAAAAAAGCAAAAAGATACGGGCGAACACTCTGTAAATGGGAGAGAAAACTATTAAAAAAAAAATAAATTATAACTCTGTTGAAAACTAATTCAACAGAGCTTTTTATTTTTTAATGTTTAATCTTATTTTAGCGAATACTTCAATATTACAAGATATTTATGGCACAAGAAACACAATATACCGAAGATAATATACGATCGCTCGACTGGAAAGAACACATTAGAATGCGTCCAGGTATGTATATCGGAAAATTAGGAGATGGTTCATCCCCTGATGATGGTATTTATATTCTTGTAAAAGAAGTTTTAGATAACTCTATTGACGAGTTTGTAATGGGAGGAGGAAAAACCATTGAAGTGTCTGTACAAGGAAATAAAGTAATTGTAAGAGATTATGGACGTGGGATACCGTTAGGAAAAGTGGTTGATGTAGTATCTAAAATGAATACTGGTGGTAAATATGACTCTAAAGCATTTAAAAAATCAGTAGGATTAAATGGAGTAGGTACTAAAGCAGTAAATGCATTATCTACGTTTTTTAGAGTAGAATCTACACGTGACGGTAAATCTGCTGCAGCTGAATTCGAAAGAGGTAACTTAACAAATCAAGAGTTATTAGAAGAAACATCACGTAGAAAAGGAACGAAGGTAACTTTTATTGCTGATGAAACTATTTTTAAGAATTATAAATACCGCCCTGAGTATATTATAAAGCTTCTTAAAAATTATGTGTACCTAAATCCAGGATTAACTATTGTTTTTAATGGAGAGAAGTTTTATTCTGAAAATGGGTTAAAAGATTTATTGGAAGATAATAACAATCAGGAAGATATGTTATATCCAATAATTCATTTACGAGGTGATGATATTGAGGTAGCAATTACACATAGTAAAACTCAATATTCTGAAGAATACCACTCATTTGTAAACGGTCAACATACCACACAAGGAGGAACGCATCAAGCAGCCTTTAGAGAAGCTTTAGTGAAAACTATTCGTGAGTTTTTTGGTAAGAATTTTGAAGCATCTGACATTCGTAAATCAATTATCTCTGCTATTTCCATAAAAGTAATGGAACCAGTTTTTGAAAGTCAAACAAAAACTAAATTAGGATCTACTGAAATGGGAGGGAATCTTCCAACGGTAAGAACTTATATTAACGACTTTTTAAAAAAGAAATTAGATAACTATTTACATAAAAATACTGTGGTTGCTGAGCAACTTCAAAAGAAAATATTACAAGCAGAAAAAGAACGTAAAGAGCTTTCAGGAATACGAAAATTAGCACGTGATAGAGCTAAAAAAGCTAGTTTACACAATAAAAAATTACGTGATTGTCGTATTCATTTTGGAGATACGAAAAAAGAAAGTTATTTAGATACTACATTATTTATTACCGAGGGAGATTCGGCAAGTGGATCAATAACTAAATCAAGAAATGTAAATACTCAAGCAGTTTTTAGTTTAAAAGGAAAACCTTTAAATTCATACGGACTAAGTAAAAAAATAGTGTATGAAAATGAAGAGTTTAACTTGTTACAAGCTGCATTAAATATTGAAGATGGCCTAGAAGGGTTACGTTATAATAATGTTGTAATTGCAACGGATGCCGATGTTGATGGAATGCACATTCGATTATTATTAATTACATTTTTTCTACAATTTTTTCCTGAGGTAATAAAAGAAGGACATTTATATATTTTAGAAACTCCTTTATTTAGAGTTCGAAATAAAAAAGAAACTTTTTATTGTTATTCTGAAGAAGAAAAACAGGAAGCTATTAATAAATTAAGAGGGAAACCAGAAATAACTCGATTTAAAGGACTTGGGGAGATTTCACCAAACGAATTTGTTCATTTTATTGGAGATGATATTCGATTAGATCCTGTAATGTTAGATAAAGAAATGTCTATTGAACAAATGCTTGAATTCTACATGGGTAAGAATACACCAGATCGTCAGAAATTTATTATAAATAATCTAAAAGTAGAGTTAGATTTGTTAGAAGATAATTAAAAGTGAAAAAGAAAATAATTTTGATTTAAATGTATGTGAATAATACATTTAAATAGAATCAAAATTAAAAAAATAATAACCCCAAACGTATAAACGTTACTGTAAATGAGTGAAGACAATAACAATTACGAACACGACGAAGAATTAAATCAAGAACCTATTGAAAATGCAGAAACCATTACGAAAGTAACGGGGATGTATAAAGAATGGTTTTTAGATTATGCTTCTTATGTAATTCTTGAACGTGCTGTTCCTTCTATAGAAGATGGATTTAAGCCTGTGCAACGTCGTATTATGCATTCTATGAAAGATTTAGATGATGGGCGCTACAATAAGGTAGCAAACATCGTAGGTCATACAATGCAGTACCACCCGCACGGTGATGCTTCTATTGGAGATGCAATGGTACAACTAGGACAAAAAGAATTGTTAATAGATATGCAGGGTAACTGGGGTAATATATTAACTGGTGATCGTGCTGCTGCCTCTCGTTATATAGAAGCTCGTTTGTCTAAGTTTGCTTTAGATGTTGTTTTTAACCCAAAAACAACAGAATGGAAAATGTCTTATGATGGTAGAAGAAAAGAACCAGTAGATTTACCAGTTAAGTTTCCGCTTTTATTAGCACAAGGAGCAGAAGGTATTGCTGTAGGTTTGTCTACAAAAATTTTACCACACAACTTTAATGAACTAATTGATGCTTCCATTAAGTATTTAAAAGGAAGAAGCTTCACAATTGTACCTGATTTTTTAACTGGTGGAATCGCTGATTTTACTAATTATAACGATGGTAAAAGAGGAGGAAAGGTTCGTGTAAGAGCAAAAATTTCTCAGTTAGATAAAAAAACATTGGTAATTACTGAAATTCCTTTCAGTACTACTACATCCTCTTTAATTGATAGTATTTTAAAGGCGAATGATAAGGGGAAAATTAAAATAAAAAAGATTGAAGATAATACAGCAGCAAATGTTGAAATAGTAGTGCATTTGCCACCAAATATTTCTCCAGATAAAACTATAGATGCACTGTATGCTTTTACAAATTGTGAAAACTCAATATCACCATTAGCGTGTACAATTCAAAATAACAAACCTGTTTTTGTGGGGGTTTCGGAAATGTTAAAGCATTCAACCGACTTAACAGTTAAATTATTAAAAAGAGAATTAGAGATTCAATTACATGAGCTAGAAGAACAATGGCATTTTGCTTCTTTAGAACGTATTTTTATTGAAAATAGAATTTATCGTGATATTGAAGAAGTTGAAACATGGGAAGGAGTAATTGAAGCTATTGATAAAGGATTACAACCACATATTAAGCACTTAAAAAGAGAAGTAACCGAAGAAGATATAGTTCGATTAACAGAAATCAGAATTAAGAAAATTTCTAAGTTTGATATTGATAAAGCAAAGCAATTTATTGAGAGTTTAGAAGAAAAAATAGCAGAAGTAAAACACCATTTAGATAATTTAATTGATTTTGCTATTGATTATTTTAAAGTATTAAAAACTAAATACGGAAAAGGAAAAGAACGTAAAACTGAAATTAGAATTTTTGATGATATTGTTGCTACTAAAGTAGTAATGCGTAATTCTAAACTTTATGTAAATAAAGAAGAAGGTTTCGTTGGTACGTCGTTAAAAAAAGATGAATATATTACTGACTGTGCCGACATTGATGATGTTATTATTTTTAGAGATAACGGAACTATGTTAGTTACTAAAGTTGCCTCTAAAACATTTGTAGGTAAGGGTATTATTCATATTGCAATCTTTAAGAAAAAAGATAAACGTACCGTGTATAATATGATTTATAAAGACGGAGCAAAGGGGCCAAGTTATATGAAACGTTTTAATGTAACTAGTATAACAAGAGATAAAGAATACGACTTAACTAATGGTAGTAAAGGTTCTAAAATGCTGTACTTTACTGCAAACCCGAATGGAGAAGCTGAAGTTATTACTATTTTACTAAGAGCAGTTGGAAGTATTAAAAAATTAAAATGGGATATTGATTTTGCAGATTTAGGTATAAAAAGTAGAAGTGCAAGAGGAAATCAAGTAACTAAATATGCAATTAAGAAAATAGAATTCAAATCTGCCGGAGCATCAACACTAAAACCAAGAAAAGTATGGTTTGATGATACTGTTCAACGTTTAAATGTTGACGGAAGAGGTGAATTACTAGGAGAATTTAAAGCAGAAGATAAAATTTTAATAGCTACTCAAAGTGGTAAAATAAAAGCAGTAACACCAGAGTTAACAATGCATTTTGAAAATGACATGATAATTTTGGAAAAATGGAATTCTAAAAAACCAGTATCTGTAATTTATTTTGATGGTGAAAAAGAACGTTATTATGTAAAAAGGTTCTTGGTAGAAGCTGTAGATAAAGAAGAGCATTTTATTTCAGAACATGAAAAATCAAAGCTTGAAATTATAGCTACTGATTACCGACCAATGGCTGAAGTTGTATTTTCTAAACGTAGTTTAGATAAAATTGAAGTAAATTTCGAAGATTTTATTTCAATAAAAGGAATGAAAGCTTTGGGTAATCAATTAACTACAGATAAAATCCGCACGGTTAATTTATTAGAATCATTACCTTATGATGAACCTGAAGAAGAAAAAGTAGAAGAAATAGAGGTTAATGAAGAAGAAGAAATTACAGAAGAAGCATTACCGCTTGAAGTAGAAGAAGTAGTGAAGCCTAAAGAATTTGAAGAAAGTAAAGATTCTAAAGCAAAAAAAGCATTAGAAAGAGCACTTCAAAAAAAGAAAAAGGGCTCGGATGATGATCAAACAGCTTTGTTTTAAATAAATAATACATTTATTAATAAAGCTTAATAGTTTTTAGCTAAATATATCCGAATAATATGAAAAACATATTGAAAATTGTACAAGAAAAACTAGCTCCATATATTGGTAAAGTTTCTTTTGTAATGGCATTATTAGCGTTGTTAATCACTGTTATTACACTCTATACAAAAGGAAGTGAGACATTGTATTATGTTGTAAGTACATTTAGGTATGTAGATTTACAATTTTTAAAATTCGATTTTTTTGAAGTTTCTGGAGGTACTTTTTCAAACTCTAGTAGTTATAATAGACTTAATGGATTAAATATATCTTTTAATATAATTTTATTACTAGGTAGTATCTTTTATATTAAAACAAATAAAAAGGATCAAGGTTTATTACAATTTGCTCACGCTATTATATTATTTAGCTCTATAATCAGTGTTTTGTCTTTTGTAATACATCAGTTTAATAATTTCACTTTATTCAAACCAATTGTTTTCTTCTTTTTTGTTCTAAATATAGCTCAATTACTATTTAGTTATTTCGTATTAATGATAACTGAAGCTAAATATAGTAATGTAAAAAATATAAAGTTTAAAGAATTTAAAGATAATGAGTACCCTTTAGCTATAAAGTATAAACGTTTTTTACATTTATTGTTAGATAGTTTTTTATTTATGTCATTAACTTTTAACGCTTTTAAGCTATTACCAAGAGGTTTTTTATATGATATGACAAAACTAATAGGAGATAGGTTTACTTTAACTATACTATTTGTTATTAGTGCTATTGTATATTATGGTTTTTTTGAAACATTTTTTAGAAGAACGCCAGCTAAGTTTTTAACAAATACTTTTGTTTTAGGTACAGTAAAAGAAAAAGTTAAATTCGATAATATTTTGGTACGTTCTGTATCTAGAAAAATTCCATTTAATACTTTTTCATTTTTATGGGGTACAGGATGGCATGATTCTATTTCAGAAACTACGGTAGTTTCTTTAGATGATAATAGAATACCTAAAAAATATTGGTTAATAATACCGTTTTTAATCTTGTTTTTCTTTGCAAATTATCAGTTCAATAAGTTTAGAGTTGATTATATAAGATATAAAACTGAAAATGGAAAAATTGAAAGTGAAGCTGAAGTTTTAGATAAGAAAATAAATAATTTACAATTGTATGATTTTATTACTTTAAAAAACACTCATAATAATTGGGGTAGATCATATTTTTATAAAGTAATAGAAGTAAAAGGAGATCAATTAACTTTAGCAGAAATTAAAAAAACATATAATGAAAGGAATATAGAAGAAATTGATTTTTTATATGAATCTAAGCCAGATGAGTTTAAAAAACATAATGTGAATAAAGACTATTTGCGTAATGGAGTTTGCAGAGAGTATAGTTTTTTTAGTGGTTTTAAAGGCCAAGGAGTAACTTATATTGAAGGAGAAGAGCCAATGCGTATTTATGCTATTAATAATACATTTGAACCAATTCTTTTTTTTAAGTCTTATTATAATAGAAGTGACAATGAAGTAGAAATCGAGCTTGAAAATTATGGAATGATTTGTAAGCTTGTTAATGCCCGTGTATTAGAAGGTGATATAAAAATAAGTAAAAGGAATAGTTTTCCTCAAAAGGTTAGTAAGTACAATAATGATTTTGAAGTTTATATTGAGTTTAATAAAGAACGAAGTCCATTCTCAATTGAGTTAACTTTTGAAGATAATATTGATATCTATGAAAAACACCGATATGTATTCAAATCTGATGGAGCATTTAAGCATAGTTTTACTAAAGTAGAAGAGTGATTTAAAAAGTTATATTATAGATTATAAAATAATTGTTATAAATGAAAACAATAGGATTAATTGGAGGTATAACTCCACAGTCAACAATCATGTACTATCAAGTTTTAAATAACTTAGCTAGTAAAGAATATGGTGATAAACATTCGGCTAAAGTAATTATTAATTCTGTTGATTTTGGAGAAATATCTAAGCTCCAATCTGAGGGTAAATGGGATGTTTTAGATGGTATAATGGCCAATGCTGCTAAAAGTTTAGAAAATGCTGGAGCTACTAGTATATTAATTTGTGCAAACACCATGCATTTAACTATTGAAGCTATTAGGAAAGTGGTACAAATACCAGTAATTCATATTGCTGAAGCCACAGGTGAACAAATTTTAGAAAAAAAAATATCTAAAGTAGCTTTATTAGGTACAAAATATACCATGGAAAAAACATTTTATATTGATGTATTGAAGAGTATGGGAATAGAGGTTATTATTCCTGAAAAAGTAGATAGAGAAATAGTTCATACAATTATTTATGATGAGTTATCTAAAGGAGTATTAAAAGCTACTTCAAAAGAAGCATATATTACAATTATTAATAAGCTTGAAAATAAAGGAGCTGAAGGAATTATTTTAGGATGTACTGAAATACCTTTATTAATTCAGCAAGAAGATGTGTCAATCCCTGTTTTTGATACGACAACAATTCATGCAACCAAAGCGTTTAACCTTTCAAAATAATGAAAGATTTATTTACATATCAATTTGATTTAGATTCTTTTATAGGAATCATAGCTTATATTATTCTTGTAGTTTTTATAGCTTGGTTAATATCTAGAGGAATTCGATATATTATTTTACAAATAATAAAATATAGAAAAAGAGATAGGTTTGGTGGAACAAGTATTCAGTTTTTAAGAAACTCAATTAAGTTTATTATTGGTGTTCTGGGAATCATGTATATTATTATGACGGTGCCTCTTTTTAGAAACAAAGCTTCTTTTATTTTTTCAGGGGCAGGAATACTTGCAGCTATTATTGGTTTTGCTGCACAAGCAGCTTTATCTAATTTAATTGCAGGAGCATTCATCGTTATTTTTCGTCCATTTAGAGTAGGAGATTATATTAAACTAGATGAACAACGAATGGGAATAGTTGAAGATATAACGCTTAGACATACGGTAATTAATAATTTTGAAAATAAAAGATTGATTATTCCTAATTCGGTAATTAGTACTGATTCAGTATTAAACCATACGATTGAAGATTCTAATATTTTAAGTTTCAATAATTTTAAAATAGGATTAAAGGCTGATATTGATTTAGCAAGAAAAATTATTCAAGAAGAAGCTATAAAACAACCAAATGTAATTGATAATAGAACACCTGCACAAGTATTAACTTCTTCTAATCAGGTAGATGTCCGTGTAATTGATGTTCATCCAGATCATATTCATATGAGAGCCTATGTTTGGTTAAATGAACCTTTTTTAGAGTTTAAAACTAAATGTGCTTTAAAGGAATCAGTTCATAAACGTTTTCTTAGTGAAGGAGTTCATTTACCAATTCCGATTAATAAAATTCTTAAACTTTAACTACTTAATAGTTTTTTTGATGTAAATAGTTTAGATTATAAGAAAACTCAAGAAATTCTATAAAATATAGAACTACTCTCAAAGTAATATTGATTAAAAAGGAGTAGTTTCGCGGTCTAATAATAGTTTAACATTAATTTCTTTTAATTAGAACACCAATTGTAAAGAATAAAAATAAAATTATGGCCACTACATTTAAAGAATTAGGAGTTAACCCTTTTTTAATAAAAGCATTAAATACTTTAGATATTAAAATTCCTACACTTGTTCAGGAAAAGGTAATCCCTGTAATTTTACATCAAAAAAGAGATGTAGTTGCTTTGTCTAAAACAGGTACAGGTAAAACAATTGCTTTTGGATTGCCATTATTACAATTAATAAAAGAAGAGAAAAGCCATATTCAAGCTGTTATTTTAGCACCAACTAGAGAGTTAAGTCAACAAATTTTCAACAATTTAGAAGCTATTGTTCCAGAGAGCTCTAATATCTCTATAGCTTCTATTAATGGAGGAGTTCCTGTAAAATCTCAAATAGAGCGTTTAAAAGAAGATACTCATATTGTAGTAGCTACTCCTGGTCGTTTAGCAGATTTAATAAAACGTGAAGCTATTAATGTCAAAAATATTTCTTATTTTATTTTAGATGAGGCTGATGAAATGGTAAGCGCTTTAAAAGAAGAGTTAGATAATGTTATAAAAGAAATTCCAAAATTAAGAAGAACATTATTGTTTACAGCAACGATGCCTGGAGCTATAAAACAATTGGTTCAAAATTACATGTCTAAACATGTGCTTCAAATTGAAGCAGATATGGCAACAGTTGGTAATAAAAGTATTGATCATCAATATGTAGTTGTTGAACCTATTGAAAAGTTAGATGTATTACTTCATTTTTTAAACTCGAGGGTTGGAGAACGAGGAATTATATTTTGTAAAACAAAAGCTGCTGTTAATAAATTGGCTAAAAAATTAGCTATAAATAAGTTTTCATCTGGTGCTATTCATGGTAGTTTAACACAAGGAATTCGTGATCGTATCATGGGGCAGTTTAGAGAAGGTTTTATTGATATATTAGTTGCTACTGATTTAGCAGCAAGAGGTATTGATGTAAAAGACGTTTCTTATGTAGTTAATTATCATTTACCTGATACTTATGATGCCTATGTTCATAGAAGTGGGCGAACAGCTAGAGCTGGAGCAAATGGGTTATCATTAACTATTATTCAAGAAGAAGAAGTAGAAGATATAGCTGATTTTGAAGCTGAGTTAGACATTGTATTTAAGCCCTTTAAAAAGGCAGATGCAAAGAGTATTGAAGAAAACAACGGACTTATTTGGGCTAAGAAAATATTTAAAACTAAACCAAATAGAGAGGTTTCTCAAGATTTTAAAGCTAAAATAAAAACAATATTTCATCATTTAACAAAAGAAGAATTGATAGATAAGTTAGTGGCTAATTATTTAAATGAAACGAAAAGCTCACTAATAAAAGATGAAACTCTAAAAAAGAAAAAATAGTTAATGGGCATATAGTTATTCGAGTTTATTACTTTAGTAAAAAGATTAACTAGAAATGTCTAAACTACCAAATACACCTACAAGTATATTCTCTATAATGTCGCAATTAGCGAACAAACATGGATCCATAAATTTATCGCAAGGGTTTCCTAATTTCCCTGTTGATGAGCGTTTATTGAATATAACTAAAAATCTAATAGGCAAAAATGTTCATCAATATACTCCAATGAACGGTTTGCCTTCATTATTAGAGAATATAGCATCGTTAACATTTAAAAATTATAAGCGTAAAGTTAATATTGCTTCTGAAATGTTAATAACAGCAGGTGCTACACAAGGTATTTACACGGTTATTAATTCATTTGTTAAAAACAATGATGAAGTAATTATTTTAGACCCTAGTTACGATAGTTATGAGCCTTCAGTACTTGTAGCAGGAGGTAAGCCTGTACGTATTTCTTTAAATGATGATTATTCTCCTAACTTTAATAGAATTGAAGACGCAATTACTAAGAATACAAAATTAATTATAATAAATAACCCTCATAATCCTACAGGTAAAATTTGGAAAGAAAGTGAATTTCAAGCACTAGAAAGTCTTTTAGAAAAGAATGACCATGTTTTATTACTAAGTGATGAAGTGTATGAATATATTTCATTTTCACACCATCATATTTCTATAAATACAAGACCCAAATTAAGAGATAAAGCAATTGTAGCATCTTCTTTTGGAAAATCATTACATGTTACTGGATGGAAAGTTGGCTATTTAATAGCTCCAGAAAAGTTAATGTTAGAAATAAAAAAAATACATCAATTTTTAGTTTTTAGCATTAGTAGCTTATCACAACATGCGATTTCTGAATACTTAGACATTGTTGATTTCAATGAAATTGAAAAAATGTATGTTAGTAAAAGAACTTTATTTCAAAATTTATTAAAAAATAGCAAGTTTGAATTACTACCCTGTGAAGGAACATATTTTCAAGTTGTAAATTATAAACAAATTAGTACAAAAGGAGATATGGATTTTGCTAAAGAGTTAATAGTAAAGCATGGAGTTGCAGCTATTCCTATTTCCGTATTTTATAAAGATTCAACTGATAAACAAATGTTGAGATTTTGTTTTGCAAAGACTGACGAAACGTTAATTGCAGCGGCTGAAAAATTAGTTAAAATTTAATTAGTTTTTGTTTCTGAAAACGAGTATTTGTTTAGTTGAATTATTAACAGAATAAGGTAAAATAGTATTATAATCAACCGTTTTATCCGTTGCCAACTAGTAGATTGTTTTAACTTTGCAGCTTATATATTTTTAGAATGAAAAAAGAGTTTTTTAATTATACTTTTATAATTGTAGGTTGTGCTTTAATGGCATTTGGAGTTGTTGGTTTCTTGAGTCCTAATAGTATTGCTATGGGAGGTACAGGAGGTTTAGCTATTATTTTCAATAGCCTTTTTAAAATATCTATTGGTATATTATTTGCAATTATAAATATTCCTTTGTTATTGGTAAGTATAAAGTATTTAGGAAAGTATTTTGCTATAAAAAGTACGATAGCTATTTTATTAATTAGTGCATTTATAGACACACTTTCTCACTTTGTTAGTTTAGAACCATTAAGTAATGAACCTTTATTAGCTACTTTATATGGTGGAGTATTTGTTGGAGCCGGAATTGGTTTTATATTTAAAGGAGGTGGTTCAGCAGGTGGAGGTACGATAATAGCAAGAATAATAACCTCTAAAACATCATTAAAAACAGGAACCGTAATTCTTATTTTAGATTCTATTGTTGTTGTAGCTACAGGATTTGTTTTCAATAATGTTGAATTAGCATTATGGAGTATGATTAGTATTTTTATTACTACAAAAATGGTAGACGTTATTTTAACAGGACGACCTAATGGCCGAATAGTTCATATTTCTTCACCAAACAATTTAGAAGCTATTGGTTTGTTAATAAATGAAAAAATTGGAGTGAATGGGACTTTAATTAAAGGTAATAATTTAAGTTTAACTCAGGAAAAACACATGATATTTGTAACAGTTCCAATAAATAGATTGAGTACTTTAAGGCAATTAATACGTACTGAAGATACTTCTGCTAAAATGATTGTAATGGATGCTTCAGAAATGTTAGGATCCAAGTTTTTAAATTAGGTATTTAAAGTATTTTATAAATATAGTTTTTTAATTTGCCATATAAGTTAATAGCTAGCGCAATTATTAGTATCCATAGAATGAAAAAAAAATGGGAAGTAACTGAAAAAGTCATAGGTTTATTTCAAATATTTTTTGGAATTTTAATCTTAGTACTAGAAATATGGAGTATTAAAATATTGTTTAATATAGGACTCAAACACTACAATTATTCTTGGGAACATATATCTATATTTAAAGTATTCAAAAATTATCATTATCAAATATTAATTCCATTATTAACCATATTTGCTGGTGTAACACTAATATTAAAGAAGAGAATAGGTTGGTTATTTGGAATTGTTACTTCAGTTTTACATGTAATGTCAATGATTTTATTTTCAGTAACAAATGCAACTGTAGAAAATAAATATTTAAATTTCATTTATGTTTTTATTTCAACTTTATTTATCCTAATAACTGTATTGTTAATGAATAAGCATATTCGAAGTAAATATAATCTTACAAAACAAACTTGGGTAATAATTGGTTTACTCTTTATTTTATTGTTCTTAGATAAATTATTCATAAAATAAACTTATTGTAATAAATAGTTTTTTCATATAATGCTTCTAATTTTTTAAAGTTACGTTTTATTTAAAAATACTATCTTTATTCATTCAATTATCTTTTTAACTAAAAACAGAAATGAATGAGACTTTCAACTATTGCAATTATATTATGTAGTTCTTTTTTTCTCTCTTGTAAAACCGAGGGAAATTCAAAATCAAATGCTTCCTCCAAAGCAGACAAAGAGTTTAAAATTGACTATGAAAAATTTACTTTAAGCAATGGCTTAGAGGTTATTTTACATGAAGATCATAGTGACCCTATAGTTGCAGTGGCTACTATGATGCATGTTGGATCTAATAGAGAGAAACCTGGAAAAACTGGTTTTGCTCATTTCTTTGAGCATATGAGTTTTAATGATTCAGAGAATGTTCCTGTAGGAGCAAATAGAAAGATGATTCCTGAATGGGGAGGAAGTAGAAATGGTGGTACTTGGAGTGATGGAACTGTATATTATGAAGTAGTGCCAAAAGATGCTTTTGAAAAAATTCTTTGGATTGATAGTGATCGTTATGGGTATATGATTAATACGGTTACCAAAGCTGCTTTAGAAAGAGAAAAGCAAGTGGTGAAAAATGAAAAACGTCAGCGTGTTGATAATGCTCCTTATGGTTATACTGATGAAATTATAAGAAAAAATCTTTATCCAGAAGGGCACCCTTATAATTGGACTGTAATTGGTGCATTACCTGATTTACAAGCGGCAACTATTGACGATGTTAAAGAGTTTTATGCAAAATACTATGGAGCAAAAAATGGATCTTTAGTAATTGCAGGGGATATAAACATTGAAGAAACAAAAAAATTAGTAAAAAAATGGTTTGGTGAAATACCGAGTGGACCTGATGTAGAAGAACTGCAACCAATGCCTGTAACATTAACTCAAAATAAATCACTGTATTTTGAAGATAATTTCGCAAAACTTCCAGAGTTACGAATGGTAATTCCAACGATTGAAGAATACAATAAAGATGTATATCCACTTCAAGTTCTTAGCCAATTATTAAGTGGAAGTAAAAAAGCTCCATTATATCAAGTAGTGGTTGAAGAAAAAAAATTAGCCCCTAATATTAGTATTTATCAAAGAAGCAGTGAAATAGCAGGAGAATTTGTTATTAGAGCAAGAGCTAATGCAGGTACAGATTTAGATGATTTAAAATCTGCTATAGATGAAGGGTTGAAACGTTTTGAAAGTAATGGTGTTAGTGAACAAGATTTAAAACGTATCAAAGCAGAATTAGAAACAGGATTATATCAAAGTGTAAGTACTGTTTTAAACAAAGCATTTAAGTTAGTTCAAGATAATGAGTTTAACGGAGATCCTAGCTATATTACAAAAGCTGCTAAATTAATGAATTCAGTAACTGCAGCTGATGTTATGAGAGTTTATAACAATTACATTAAAAACAAAAACTATGTAATGACAAGTGTTGTTCCTAAAGGACAATTAGAATTAGCTATTGCTGATGCTAAAGAAGCCAAAGTTTGGATAGAAGAAGTAAAGCAAAATGTAGCTAATGAAGAGGTAGGGCAAGGTGAAGAAGCTAAATATGAAAAAACTCCAAGTACGTATGATAGGAGTGAACCAGCCTTTGGAGAATTACCTTTATTTAAATCTCCTGAGGTTTGGACTACATCTATAAATAATGGAATAAAAGTTTATGGAATAGAGAATAATGAAGTTCCTTTAGTTCAATTTGATTTGACAATTCCTGGTGGACATTTATTAGATTTTAAAGGTAAAGAAGGTGTAGGAAGTTTATTAAGTGATTTAATGATGGAAGGAACAGCATCTAAAACTCCTGCTGAACTTGAGGAAGCTATAGGTTTATTGGGTGCTAGCATAAGTGTATATAGTGCTAATGAAGATTTTCATATTGTAGGATCTTGTTTAACAAAGAACTTTAAAAGTACAATTGCTCTTGTAAAAGAAATATTGTTAGAACCTCGTTGGGATCAAAAAGAATTTGATAGATTAAAACAAGCATTAGAAACTAGTTTAAAAGGACGTGAAGCAAATCCAAATGTAATTGCTTCTACGATAATGAATAAGTTAATTTTTGGAGATAAACATATGTTTAGTATTCCAGGTTCAGGTACTTTAAATACAATTAAAACAATTACAGTAGATGATTTGAAGTCGTATTATAAAAAATTATCACCTAAAAAAGCGACTTTTCATGTTGCTGGTGCTATAACAGAAGATGAAGCTTCAAAAACAATAAGTACACTAAATGATTTTAACGGTATTGATATTATACTTCCAAAACAAGAGTTACCTAGTGAATCAAAAGCTGGTAATTTATATTTTGTAGATGTACCAGGGTCTAAACAATCTGTAATTATGATTGGTAAATTGGTTTTATCTGCTACTGATGAGAATGCTAATAATTTAGATTTTGCAAATGAAATTCTTGGAGGAGGTTCAAGTGGAAGATTGTTTCAAACTTTACGAATTGAAAAAGGATATACATATGGAGCTTATTCTAGCTTTAGAAATAGTAAAGAAATTTCTCCGTTTTTAGTAAGAACAAGCGTTAGGGCTAATGCTACATTAAAATCTTTAGAAATAATTAAAAACATGATAAGCAATTATTCGAAGGATTTTACTCAATCTGATGTAGAATTAACAAGAAACAAACTTTTAAAAGCTGATACAAGAGCATTTGAAAGTTTAGGGGCAAAACTAAGAATGGTTCGTAATATGAGTAAATATAATAGACCTTCTAATTATACAGAAATGAATCAGAAAGAATTAGTTTCAATGACTTTAGAAGATTATAAAAAAATTATAGATACCTATTTACAAGAAAAGGAAATGATTTATTTAATAGTTGGTGATAAAGCATCACAATTAAAAGAAGTCAAAAAATTAGGTAAACCAGTAATTGAATTGGATATCTACGGTAATACTATTTAGCAGATTTTAAAAGAAATAACGTTAATAAACTTTATGAATAGAGTTTATTAACGTTATTTTTATAAGTTTGGCCAATAGGTACTTTATGCTCATTAATTAAAATACGATTTCCTTCAATAAATTTTATTTTATTTATTGCAACAATAAATGATTTATGTACTCTTAAAAAATCATTTGCATTTAATATATCTTCATAATACGAGATTTTTTCATGACTCACAATCATCTCATTTGTTAAAAATAATTTAGTGTAATTTCCATAAGCTTCAATATATAGAAGGTCATTTAAATTAATTTGATGATGTTTTTTATTGCCTTTGACAAAAAAACGAGAATTTGTTTCAGAAGTAGTATCTACTTCTTTAATCACTGTTTTAATAGTATTTAAATCAGTTATTTTATTAACTGCTTTTACTAAGCGATCAAAACTAAAAGGTTTTAAAATATAATCTACAACATTTAATTCAAACCCTTCTAAAGCATATTCTTTATATGCTGTTGTAATAATAGTTTTTGGAGGTTTTGTAAGTGTTTTTAAAAAGTCAAGCCCTCTAAGCTTCGGCATATTAATATCTAAAAACATAAAATCTATAGTATGTTCATTTAAATATTGCATAGCTTCCATTGCATTATAACAATTTTTTTTCAATGTTAAATGAGGTAACATGTTACAGAACTCTTCAATAATCTCATGAGCTAAAGGTTCGTCATCAATTATAATATAGTTAAGCATTTTTATTTATTTTTAGAGTGGTTTTATAAACGTTATTGGATATATCTATAGTTAGTTCATGCTTATTATTGTACAATAAAGAAAGTCTTTTTTTAAGGTTTTCTAACCCAATACCTTTAGTTTTATTTATTTCATTAGGATCAAAATTATTTTCAATAACAAAAAATATAGCATCATTTGTATCGTATAAATTTATATTGATAAAAGCATTTTCAGTAAGAGTGTCAATACCATGCTTAAAAGAGTTTTCTAAAAGCATTATATATAGTAAAGGTGCTATTGTTAAATGATGATTAACATCTTTATAATTGAAAGAAATTTCTACTGATTTTTTGTACCTAATTTTATGGAGTTCAATGTAATTATTTAAATACTCAATTTCATCTAAAAGTTTTACAGTTTCTTTTTCTCCTTCATATATAGTGTAACGCATCATATCTGATAGCTTTAAAATAACATCAGGAGCTTGTTTAGAATTCTTTATAGTTAAAGCGTATAAGTTATTTAATGTATTGAAGAAAAAGTGTGGATTTATTTGTGTTCTAAGTAACGATAATTCAGTTTTTGCTTTTTCATTTTTTAAATTTTGTAACCATTTCCATTGTTCAAAAACCCATACTAAAAAGAATAAAGGAATTGGTAAAAAGAAGATGTAAATTGGAAAATTTTCTTTAATCTTTAAATAAGCATCTAAATTTCCTGAAAGTAGCCTTAAATAGAAAAAGTATAAAAGTAATGGGGCGTAAATAAGTGTTATTAGTTTCCAATATTTTGTAAAGAATTTTGGAGCTATGATATATGCAAAGCCTAACCAAAAGACTAATAAAAGGGTAAAAGTTATTGGGTTATCTGGTACCTTCATATAAGAATCTATTACTAATGCTACAAAGAAAATAGCGATTATAGCAAATACTTTTAACAGAACATTTTTTTTAGTTATTAGATACTTGTAATGATGAATAGGTAACGCAATTACTAACCACCAAAATAGAGTAATAATAAACACTTCAAAAGGTTGATCACGAGGTATGTTTAAATATTTGGTAGTATCTAAAAAGTAAAATATTGGAATAATAATTAAACCAATAAAGAAGGCTTTGTATTTTTTAAAAAACTTAATCATATATCAAAACTACTAATGTTCTTATGTTTTTACAACTATATTGATATACAGTATGAAAATTATGATGAACAAGATCATTTTTATGATGAACCTAGTTTTAATGTAAAAAATAGTATATGTATGTAAATAAGTTAATTGTACGTCACTTTAAGTTTTAAAAAGAAGATAAAAAAAACACATTTGTAATGTAATTAAAAAGGATCATTATGAATACACTAAAAATAGAAAACTTAACTAAAACATATTCAAACGGAGTAAAAGCATTAAAGGATATTAATATAGAAATTACTAACGGAATGTTTGGCTTATTAGGAGCTAATGGGGCTGGAAAATCATCTTTAATGAGAACTATTGCTTCTTTACAAGAACCTACTTCAGGAACTATTACATTTAATGACTCAAATATAGTAGAAACTCCAGAAAAGATTAGAAATTGCTTAGGGTATTTACCACAAGAATTTGGCGTATATCCAAAAATATCTGCAGAAAAACTATTAAATCATTTAGCAGTTTTAAAGGGGATTATTAATAAAAAAGAGCGTAAAGAACAAGTAACAGCATTACTACAACAAGTTAATTTATATCAACATAGAAAAAAAGCAGTGCATACATTTTCAGGAGGTATGCGTCAGCGTTTTGGTATTGCCCAAGCATTATTAGGAAATCCTCAAATAATTATTGTAGATGAACCAACAGCTGGTTTGGATCCAGAGGAAAGCAATCGTTTTTTAAATTTATTAAGTGAAATAGGGGAGAACGTTATTGTAATTTTATCAACACATATCGTTGAAGATGTAAAAAATTTATGCCCAAAAATGGCTATTCTCTCAAATGGTCAAATTATATCAGAAGGAAATCCAAAAACATTGGTAGAGAGTATTAAAAACAAAATATGGAGTAAAATTATACGCAAAGAAGATATTGAATCGTATAAAAAAGCTTTTGATGTTATTTCAACAAAATTAGTTTCTGGTGATACACAAGTAAGGGTTTTATCAGAGACTAAACCGGAAATAGGTTTTGAGTTAATTACTCCAAATTTAGAAGATTTTTACTTTGCAACACTTTTTAATAATCAATTAAAAAAGCATAAATTATGTTTAAACAGTTATTAAATTTTGAGGTTTATTATCAATTAAAACAACGTGCATTTCCAATATTTGTTATTTTATTTTTAGCGCTAGGTTATTTTGTAGGTAAGCAAGGATTTGCTCCTAAGGGAGTTCATTTTAATTCAGTATATCAAGTTTATTTTCATACAAGTCTTTTTACATTAGGAAGTGTATTTATTATTATGTTTTTCGCTGTTAGCGCAATGCTTAGAGATAAACAACATAATATGGAGAATTTAATTTACAGTTCTTCAATTAAAAAATCACACTATTTTTGGAGTAGATTTTTAGGTACATTTATTTTTAGTACACTAGCTTTTTCGCCTTTTATAGTAGGTTATATTGGTGGGAATTATTTTTCAAATTTAGATCCAGAACGTTTAGGTGATTTTAAACTATTAACATATTTACAGCCTTGGCTATATATTGTTGTTCCTAATATCTTTATTTGTACAACGGTTGTTTTTTCTGTAAGCACATTAACCAAAAGTAGTATAGCAACTTATATTAGTGCTGTATTTTTATACATGCTGTATTTCGTTTGTTCAATCTTTTTAAATTCTCCACTTCTTGCACAATCTGTTCCTGCATCACCAGAAAGTATGGCTATAGCTGCTGTTGCAGATTTGTTTGGGATTGCAGCATTTTTTGAACAAACACAATATTGGACTCCATTTCAAAAAAACACGCAATTATTATCATTTTCAGGTTACTTTTTTATGAATAGATTAACTTGGCTTCTTGTTTCCTTTGGAGTTTTATTAAGTACTTATAAATTATTTTCTTTTAGGAAAATAACAAAAAAAATAAAGAAAAAAAGGAGATTTAATACAGGAAATACAACTTTAATAGATTATAAACCATTAGAGCAAATCCATAATTTTAAAACAAAAATAAAAACATTTATATCTTTAATAAAATTAGAATTAGTAAGTGTTTTTAAGAGTTTACCTTTTATTGCAGTTCTTATAATGTGGTTGTTTATTGTGTTTTCAGAATTATATGCAACAGTAATAGAAGGAGGTGAATATGGAGTTAGTTCGTATCCTTTTACGAATCAATTAATAGCTTTAATAGTTGACCCTCTAACAATTTTTAGTTTACTATTAATTATATTCTATAGTGCAGAAATTGTATGGAGAGAGCGTAGCTTAAATTTTAATTTAATTATAGATGCGGTTCCAACAAAAAATAGCACATTCTTTTTATCCAAATTTTTTGTAGTAGTATTATTACCAATTATTTTAATAACTACAGGAATTTTAATGTGTATTATTTTTCAAGTAAGTTTAAGTTATACAAACTTTGAGTTTAGTTTGTATGCCTCATTGTATTACCATTATGGTTTACAATTAATGGTTTTCTCAATGATAGCAATTTTTGTGAATAGTATTGCTAAAAGTAAATATGCTGGAATGGGAATTTTTAGTTTAATTGTAATATTAAGTTTAAAATCTAGTTTAATAGGACTAGAGCACCCGTTAACAAGTATTGGTTTTATGCCACGAGTTGCATATTCAAATATAAATGGTTTTTATGGAGGCTCAAGTTTATTTAACCATTTAGCATTGTATTGGTTAGTTTTTGGTCTTTTTTTAATGACTTTATCATTTAAAATGTGGAATAGAGGAGTAGTATCAGATTTTTTATTTAAACTAAAAAAGCTACGCTATGAGTTGACTAAAATTCAAAAAGTATCAATTTCATTTTTAGTAGTACTATTTATTAGTTTTGGGTCAATAATATTTTATAATATGAATGTGATTGATACCTATGAAACTTTCAATAATCAATTAGATTTTAGAGAACAATATGAGAAAAAGTTTAAAAAATATGAAAATTTAGAAAGACTTTTTCCAATATCTAGAAAAACAGAAGTAGCTATTTTTCCTTCAGATAGACGCTATACTGTAAAAGCAAATTATATTTTGAAAAATGGTAGTTCAAAACCAATATCAGAAGTTTTTATAACAGAAAGAGTTCCGTTAAAGTCTATTTCTTTAGAAAAAGGAACGCTTATTAAAAAAAATAATGAATTTGGTATATACATATTCAAATTAAACGAGGATATTCAACCAAATGACTCATTATTATTTAATTATGAGTTGGCTTATAAAGTTAAAAAATACGAAAACAATAAAACGATTGTTAAAAGCGGAACATATATAACACACAGAACATTTGAACCTATTCTTGGGTATAGCAATAGTTTAGAAATAACTAACAGAGTAGAACGAGAAAAAAGAAATTTACCAAAAAGAAAAGAAGTAGAAATATCAGATTCTCATATTGAATTAGATGATTTTAATAATGAAAAAATACATTTTGAAACCATTGTATCAACAAATAAAAATCAAAAAGCTTTAAGTTCGGGTAGTTTAATAAATGAATGGGTTGAAAATGATAGGAATTATTATCATTACAAGTCTAAAAATAAGATTATACCTATGATAGCTTATTTTTCAGGAGTATATAAAACTAAAAAAGTTAATCATAATGGGGTTTTAATTGAGCAATACTATGATGAAAACCACTCTTTCAATATTGAAGAAATAGAAGAAAGCGCAAAACAAACTTTAGATTATTGTCAAGCTAACTTTGGTAAGTATAATTTCAATCACCTAAGAATAGCTGAAATACCTTCACATTGGTCATTTGGAGGTTTTGCACACCCAGGAGTTATAAGTATGGTAGAAGACCGATTGTATTTATCAAATGTAAGTGATTCCTCAATATTCAATTTAGTAGCAAAAAGAACAATTCATGAAGTAGGACATCAATGGTGGGGACATACATTATCAGCAAAACCAGTTGCAGGAGGGGCTATTTTTGTTGAAGGCTTTGCAAAGTATACTGAGGCTGTAGTTATGGAAAAAATGTATGGAAAAAGAGCTTTATACGAATTAAGTGATAACACTAGAAGAAGATATTTTTATGGTAGAGCTTTTGCTGGTGAACAAGAGCCTCCAGTTTATAAAGTATTAGGACAAGGATATATTTCTTATGGAAAAGCATTAACCGTTTTATTAGCTGTAAGAGATTTAATAGGTGAGAAAGAATTAAATATAGTATTAAAGAGTTTAACAAAGAAATATAGAAATAGTAAAACTTTAGAAGTAAATTCTATTGAGTTTTTAGAGGCTTTGTATGATGTAACTCCTTTAAAATATCATGAATTAATTGATGATTGGTTTAAAAGAGTAATTACGTATGATTTAGCAATAGATAGAGGAGAGTTTAAACAATTAAAAAATGGAAAGTTTAAAGTAACTGTTACATTAAAAGCAAAACGATTTAATACTTTGAATTCAGGAG
Source organism: Tenacibaculum sp. E3R01 (assembly GCF_003318185.1). Classification (NCBI taxonomy): domain Bacteria; kingdom Pseudomonadati; phylum Bacteroidota; class Flavobacteriia; order Flavobacteriales; family Flavobacteriaceae; genus Tenacibaculum; species Tenacibaculum sp. E3R01. The sequence goes on from NZ_QOCC01000025.1 coordinate 195,963, forward strand.
AAATTAAAGAAACATCTATTAATGAGCCAATAAAAATAGGGGTATTTAATTCACACCCTTCTAAAGTAAAAAGTAATGATCAAATATTATATTATCAATCATTCATGATTAATAAAGAAACTTCAGAGGTTACATTAATAGTTAATGAAGAACCTAAATATATCAGTATTGACCCATTTGGTACAAGAAATGATGAAAATTTAATAGATAACATTATGAAACTATAGTATATTAATCAATAAATGAAAAGAGGTGAATTAAGTTAATTTTAATTCACCTCTTTTTTATTGAAGATTAAGTTCATTATAATTACTAATTAGTTGAATATCTTCTTTAAAGTAAATTAATTAATATTCATAAAACAATAACAAAATATTGTTAAAAAACTATTTATTATCGTTTTACGATAATTTTATGTATGTTTGTAGAAATAATTAATCATATGAGAAAAATATTTCTATTTGCAATTAACTTTTTATATATCCTTCATTTCGTAGGGTTCTTGAATATAATTTCAATACTGCCTTTTAATAATTCTACGGATGTAAATTATAAAGATGTAACATTATTCTTTTGGATAGTGTTTATTATAAGTGTATCAACTTATATTATATTTTTAAGAGGGATAAATTATTTAAGAATATCAGCAAAATTTTTGTTATCTAGAAAGCCTTTTTCTGAAGAAATTACTAGTAACTTAAAAAAATCAGGTAAACATTTTTTAATTACTGGAATACTTGCTTTATTTCTTATCATGTTTATAGTTTTCGATAGTTCATTATATGCTAAATTACTGCTGAGTATAGATTTAATAGGTTACCTATTTCTTGTTGCCCCTCTGTTTTTGATGATTATTGGAATGTTTCTATTAATTCAGAGTGAAATGCTATTAATAGCAAAAAATCTTAAAAGTGAAAATGAATTAACTATATAACTATGCCTATTATAATAAATCTTGACGTTATGCTTGCTAAAAGAAAAATGAAAAGTAAAGAACTCTCTGAAATAATTGGTATAACTACAGCAAACCTTTCAATTTTAAAGTCTGGAAAAGCAAAAGCAATAAGGTTTTCCACTTTAGAAGCAATATGTAAAGCATTAGATTGCCAACCTGCCGACATACTTGAGTATTCTGATTCTTAATAAAAACTAATTAGAAAATATAATTATAAAACGTTTTTAACAATTTACACTATTAACAACTTTAAAATCAAATAAAATGACTAAACAAATTGAAATACCACTAAGTAAAAATAAATTATATCTAATAGTTTTTGGCTCTTTACTTTTTGTAATTGCTGGAATTTGGTTAATTACAAGTCCTAATCAATTTCAAAACATATCAATAAATTTTTTAGATAATCTTAATTTAATAAAAAGCATTGGAATATTAAGTATTCTATTTTTTGGAATAACAGGAATTTATGGAATTAGAAAAATATCTGATAATAGAGCAGGCTTAATAATTGATGAAAAAGGAATAACAGATAATTCTAACGCTTCAAGTATTGGGTTAATTGAATGGAACGATATCACAGAAATTAAAACAGAAGTAGTAGGGATGTCAACAAGGTTTATTATGATTAATGTGAATGATCCTGAAAAATATATAAAAAAGGCTACAAGTAATTTAAAGTCAAAACTAATGAGAGCAAATATGAAAATGTATGGTACGCCTCTTTCAATTACAGCAAACACACTTAATTATGATTTTGATAAACTTGAACAATTAGTAGAAAGTGAGTATAGCAAAAATAAATATGATTAAAAAAATATAATATTGATCCAAAAAAACCATTGTTAATTCAATGGTTTTCATTTTTTAGGTATATATTAATTATTAATAATCAGTACTAGTTAAGACCTTAGTATTAACATTAGTTCTTAATTTTTCTCTTTACGGAGTATTTTTTCCATTTTACGGCCTTTTGCTAACTCATCTATAAGTTTTTCCATACGCCTACATTGTTTATACACTTTAAATTTATCATCTATTTCTTCAATTCGATAACCACAAACTACTCCTTTAATCATGTATGCATTTGAATGTATTTCTGCTTTTTCAAAAAATGTTTTAAATGTTGCTTTCTCTTTAATAAGTGCCTGCAATTTATTTTCATCAAAACCAGTAAACCATTCTATTACTTGATGAAATTCTTTTTTTGTTCTACCATTCTTTTCTAATCTGTTCCAATAAAGAGGGTAAATAGAAGCAAAAATCATATTTGCAACTTTTTCATTTTTTTCAGTTGTAACCTTCATTTTTTAAGATTTTAAATTGGTTTTAATAATAAGTAAAAGCACAATGCAAGATAATAGAAAATTATCTGATTTTTGAGGTGGTACTTAACCAAAATCTTGTGTTATAAATAGTTTATAATTCATATTTAAATAAAACTCTATGTTCATTTATTCCATCATAATTTTCAAAATATGAAATCCCATCTATTTCTTTATTTCCTTTTTGAATTGAAAAACCTAAACTTTTATGAAAATTAATAGAGAGTTTGTTTTTAATGGAGGTTACACATTCTATTTCTTTTAATTTTAAACATTTAGCCTCTTTAAAAAAGTGAGCATATAGTTTTTTCCCTAAATTGAGTTTCCTAAATTCTGGATTTACCCCAATAAAATGTACATAACCTAATTTTGGATTATCTTGAGATATAAAACCAATAATGAATCCTAATATTTGATTTTGATCTTTTACAATGAAACTTGTATTAGTAAAATATTTAAAAAATAGCCGAGGCAACATATCTGTCATCTTTCGACCTCCCCACCAATTATTTAATTCATTTATTATAAAATTATAATCTTCAGGACTTATCTTAGATATTTTAGCATTCATAATTTTTTGTGATTTAAATTTTGTCCCTATATATGTTTTAAATATTATCGTATATATTTATTATTGAGCCTATCTTAACTAAATTTAAAATAGTGTACTTTTATCAACCTATAAAAAAGATGATAATTTTAGTTATGAAAAATTTAAGAATATTTCTATTTATTCTAGTTCTTCCTTTAGTAATTATATCATGTAAAAATGTTTTGTTACCACAATATAAAGGTAATATACTTATAATTGATACAAAGGGAAATGAATACAAATCAAAAGCGATTATTTCAAAAGATGTAAGAGATTTTGAATTAAAAGCATCTATTAAGTTTGAAAAAACATACCGAAATAACTCTTCTGCTTGGGCAGGTTTTTTTATTAAAGCTGATAATTTAAAAGGTAAACATGGAAAAGACTCTGGGTATTTATGTTTTGTTAGGGAAGATGGTGAAATAGGTATTCATTCAAGTCCTCCTCCAAATAGAGAAGTTATAAAACAAACATATAAGTTTCCTATAAAATTAAATAAAAAAAGAGACATAATAATTATTTGCCAAAATTCTAAAATTTCTTTTTTTGTTGATAATCAACTAATCTATCAAATTAATGACATTGGATTAAATGGTCCATTTATTTCTGCTAATTGTGGAGGTGGAGTTTCAGTTTTTAAGATTGATTATATTAAAAAAATGTAAATTATTATCAACCTAATAACCTTACATTTTAAAAAATTGTTTGTAGAAATGAAAAAAAGAATTTGTTTTATATTGTTTATAATAAGCTTATTAGTTGTTAATTCAGCTATTAGTCAAAATATTAATTTAGAAGTTCAAAAGTTAATAGATTTAAATTTACTAAATTTTTATCAGGGCCAAAAAATCAACAAAAAAATTTCTTTCATTGGTAAAGTTTCAAAAGGACAACTCCTTTATTTTGTATTTCAAGAAGAATTTGAGAAAGTAACAGGCTATAAATATTCTAGCGTTGATACAGTGTTTGACTTTGATGAAAAGTTAAAAAAGAATGAACAAAAAGAAATAAATAAGTTACTATTTAAATACTTAACAAAATTACAAAAAGGCTCATTAATTAATGATAAATTATATCAACTGAATATTAACAAAATAAAAAATAACGAGTACAACAATCTATTTAACCTTTTACTTAATTTAATCAATCAAATAAGTTTTGATGAGTGGATGAGCACCACAAGGCAAAATAATTTTAGAGTTAAACTATTTAAAAATGGAATTATTAGTAAAGAAAAAAATAATCAGTTACGTTTGGATATTAGTGAAAATAAATTAAAATCACCTCTAGAATTTATTAACTACTGTAAAAATGCAAAATTTTTCGATTTATCAAAATATTCAAACGAACCAATTGTTTATTTAAAGGAAATACATGAATTAACCTCTAAAATCTTACCTGAATTAAGTTTTACAAATTTTAAATTTGAAATTAAAATAGATTCATTAGAATCATCAATAGATTATACTTCACATAAGTTAGTAGTTTCAATAAAATCAAATAATAAAACATATAAACAAAAAAGTTTTTTTTTACATAATAATACTGATTTAAACGATAACTTTTTCATTAAAATAGATAAGGAAAAATATTATCAAGTTTTTAATAAAATATTAAATGATTTAAAATCAAATTATCAGTTACATTTAGTTAAATACAAATTTATTAATAAACAAAATTTTGAAAATCAGAATTTTGGTATTATAGCTTTGAGAGAAGATCAGTCAAAAATATTTAGAGATTTAAAGAGCTATTGGAATTTAAGCTATGAAAACTTTGATACCTCTATTACAACAACCAAAATAAATGATGTAATATCTCAGTTTCGAACACTTGGATTATTTAATCATTTAGATAAAAACGAAGTATTAAAAAGTATTGATATTATAAATGAGAAAAAGATAAATGATTTAAATGAAATTCTTTCTTCATTTTCTGAAGTTGTTTTATCTTTTGATACTGAGTTAAGTAATTTAAATAATCCTTATGAAGAATTACTGTATGAATATTCAAAAATTTCACATAAAGAATTTAATCCAATAAAAGTTAGTGATAACTTTAATTTGAATAATGAAAATGTAATTTTAAACTTTATTTTTAATAATAAAAAATATAAAAAAGAATTTAAAATTAATCGTGATTGGATAGATACTGAGTTTTTTAAGTATTTAAATGATATTGCTAAAAAGCATAACTTAAGTGGGAAATTTTACAGACTATTTGGTGATGGAGCTGTAGTAATTTATTTAACTTCTGAGCAATATAATTATATTAGAGAAAATAGACTTTTAATTTTTGCAGATCAATAGATTCGTCAGATAAATAAAAATTAATAATAAATCTTTTCTTGTAAACCATTAAATTAGTTTTCTATAAAAAATGATTTATCAACAACAGCAATTTTCAGATTGTTATAAATTTCACCTCTTATTAAATTAGCCATATGAAATCAAATAATAATTTAGAAGATATTAATGGGTTAGATCCTGAGAATTGGGAAGAAATGAGAGAACTTGGTCATCAAATGATTGATGATATGATTTCTTTTTTAAAGAATATTCATCTTGAACCAAGTTGGAAAGAAATTCCAAAAGATACTAAAGCATATTTTAAAGAAGATTTACCTGTGGAACCTCAGAATTCTAAAAAGGTGTATCAAGATTTTAAACGGTATATATTACCATATCATAAAGGAAATATTCACCCGAGATTCTTTGCTTGGGTTCAAGGTTCAGGAACCCTTATGGGGGCTTATAGTGAGATGTTAGCTGCTGTTATGAATCCAAATGTAACTATTGGTGAGCATGCAGCAATGTATGTTGATGAGCAGGTAGTAAAATGGTGTAAGCAAATGCTTAATTACCCTAATTCTAGTTCTGGAATATTATTAAGTGGAGGATCTATGGCAAACATTACTGGATTAACTGTTGCAAGGAATGCTCATTCAAATTTAATTCGTGAACACGGTATTCAAAAGAATAGCAAAAAATTAGTAGTGTATTGTTCTGAAGAAACACATAGCTGTATTACTAAAGCAGCAGAAATAATAGGAATAGGGAATAAATTTGTTAGGAAGATTAAAACAAATTCAGAGTATGAAATGGATTGCGATAAACTTTTAGAACAGTTACTTTTAGATATAAAAGAAGGGCTACAACCGTTTTGTATTGTTGCAACTACAGGTACAGTGAATACGGGTGCAATTGACCCTTTAGAAGATATTTATAACATTTGCAAAAAATATAATTTATGGCTTCATATTGATGGAGCTTATGGAGCCTTAGCTAAATTAGACTCCAATATAGCACAAAAACTTAAATATATCGAATTAGCAGATAGTGTTGCTTTTGATTTACACAAATGGCTTCATGTTCCTTATGAATTAGGATGCTTATTGGTAAAAGATGCTGATAATCATAGAAGTACTTTTGCTATAACACCAAACTATTTATTACAAACTGGAAGAGGATTAGCTGGAGGTTTAGATGCCATTAATAACTATGGTTTCGAATTATCGAGAAGCTTTAAGGCATTAAAAGTTTGGATGAGTTTAAAGGAAACCGGAATTAAAAAACATGCTCAATTAATTTCAAAAAATAATGAACAGGCAAAATACCTTGAAAGCAAAATACTTAAAAGTAATGAATTAGAAATATTAGCTCCTGTAACAATGAGTATTGTTTGTTTCAGGTATTTTAATAAAAAATTAAGTATGGAGAAAATCAATAAATTAAATGAAGAGATCATCATTCAATTGCAAGAAAAAGGAATAGCTTCTCCATCCTCTACAATACTTAATGATAAGTATTGTATTAGGGTTTGTATCGTAAATCATAAAACTAAAAAAGAAGATTTAGATTTTTTAATAAGTGGAGTTATTCAACTTGGTTCTGAAATTTTAAAAAATAATTTCTAATATTATTTTTTGTATAAGTGATTTTCTTTAAAATAAAGGAGGTTTTAGTTATTGGTTATCAGTGGATAACCTTGTGTTTTAAGTTTTATTGTTTTATAATTTTGTTGTAACATTTTGCAATTTGTAATACAATTATTAAACTTAAATTATTTAAAAATGAAAACTTTAGAAAAGACAAAAGAAGGAATAATTAATGAAGGGTTATCTGAAGAATCTTTTGAAGGAGTAGAAGTAAATTCAGAAAATGAATTTACAGAATTTGATGAAAACAATAATGAAGCTGCTGCTATAGATGATTACCATGAAGTAAGTAATGAAAATAAAACTATACTTGGTGAGGATACCGATAGTGAAGAACCTTTTTTAGGAGGTAATTCAGAATTGAATGAAAATGTTATTGAAAATACTGAAGACGATACTTTAGAAAAAATAGAGGGCTATGATTATTCTGTTGTAGATTCTGAAGAAAATACACCTCAGAGCATAGAAGGGGAGGGATTAAATGCTTATTATGGTAGTTATGGTGATGCAGATTTAGCTGAGTTAATGAGAACTGAAAGTGGGCAAAAAATGGTTCAAGAAGTTGTTATTGGTAAAGATGATCGTAAAAAAATAAATGGAACTACAAAATACCCGTGGAGAGCTATTTGTTCTTTAAAAATTAAAGCTAAAGATGGAACTAGTTGGATAGGTACTGGTTTTTTAATAGGACCAAGAACTGTAATTACTGCTGGACATGTTGTTTATATGCATAAACATGGTGGATGGGCAAAAAGTATAGAAGTAATACCTGGACGTAATGGAGCAAGTAAACCTTTTGGGTCATGCAAAACAAGTCATTTCCACTCAGTAAAAGGATGGACAAAAAGCAAAAAAAGAAGTAATGACTATGGAGCTATTATTTTACCAAAAAACTGTAAGTTTGGAAACAAAGTTGGTTATTTTGGCTATGCAAATTATAACTTTTTCAGTTTACTTGGTTTAAAAGTAAACTTATCAGGATATCCTGGAGATAAACCAGCAGGAACACAATGGTGGCATTGTAGAAGAATTAAATTAGTTACACCTAGAACTTTAGTGTATAATATTGATTCTGCAGGTGGACAAAGTGGCTCTCCAGTATGGAAATATAAAAATGGTAAAAGATATGTAGTTGGAATTCATACGAATGGATCTTCACTAGGAAATTCGGCTACAAGAATAACTTCAGCTGTTTATAAGAATCTTAAAAATTGGAAAAATAAGTATAAATAAAATAGTATTAAACTAATAAGGAGGCTGTCTAAAAGGGTGTTAATCGAATATAAAAATCTTTTTAGATAGCCTTATTTTAATTATGAATAAAGTTACAGGAACAATTGTAGATAAAATATCAAATAGCCCTATATATGAAGCAGTAATTCTATTAAATAATGTGAAATTTCCATCAAATGATATTGCCCAATTAAGTAATAAAAAGGGAATATTTAAATTGGTAAATTTAGAAGTAGGGGAGTATACTATTCAAGTAATAGCAGAATCATATAAAAGTGAAATTTTAAATTTCAAGTGTGAAATAAACAGTGAAATAAATCTTGAAATACTATTAGAAAGCAAAAAATAATAAATTTATTACATCTAAATGTTGACATAAGTATTTATATTTTAAAGAATTCCTAAAGTTAATTTAGCTTCTTCACTAATCATTGATCTATTCCAATTTGGTTGCCAAGTTAATTCAACTTCCACTTTATTAATCAATTTTAATTCTTCTATTTTTCTTTTTACTTGGTGTGGTAATGTTTCAGCAACAGGGCAAGATGGTGATGTTAATGTCATTGAAACATGTACACTATTATTTTCATGAATAATAACATCATATATTAATCCTAATTCATAAACACCTACAGGTATTTCAGGATCAAAAACTTCTTTAATTTTTTTTATTATTTCGTTTTGTAATTGTTTATTTATTTCCATATTCTATTATTTAAATTTTCTTTTCAATTTCTAGTTTAAAACCATTACTCAATGCTATTATTCTTAACAAAGAGTAATGGTATTACTTTAAAAATTAGTTTATCTTTTTCCTTTTATAATTATATATAGTTTCTGAGATGGTAAACCAACAGAAGTAATATATACCAATAGAGAAAATAATATCACCTATCATGCGTAACCATTTTAAAGTTTGAACAACAGGAGAGTATAATAATTCAGCATCTCTTGCAAATGAATAACCTTGAGTAATTGATGTATAAGCTTGAATTATACCAATAGGCAGTAAACTAAATAGAACCATAGCAATTAAGCCAATATTTAAAAACCAAAAAGCTCTTTTTAATTTTTTACTTTCCCAAGTTCTATTAGAATAAAATCGTAAGCAAATTATAATGAACCCCATACCTAACATTCCATAAACACCAAATAAAGCAGTATGTGCATGAACAGCAGTTGTATTTAATCCTTGAATATAGTACAATGCGATTGGAGGATTAATAAGAAATCCAAACACACCAGCACCTATAAAGTTCCAAAATGATACAGCTATAAAAAAGAAGATAGGCCATTTATATTTTTGCATCCATGGCTTACTTTTTAAAAGTGTCCAACTCTCTTTTATTTCAAAACCCATAAGGGTTAGTGGAACAACTTCTAAAGCACTAAATGTTGCTCCTAAAGCAATTGCTTGAACTGGAGTTCCTGAATAATATAAATGATGTAAGGTTCCTATTATACCTCCGGATAAAAATATGGTTGCAGAAGCAATAGAAACTCTTCCAGCTGTTCTAGCAGAAATTATTTCCATTTTTGAAAAAATAAAAGCAATAACAACTGTTGCAAAAACTTCGAAAAAACCTTCAACCCATAAATGAACTAGCCACCATCTCCAATAGTTAATAACAGGTAAACTACTATTTTCTCCATACATTAGTCCTGAGAAAAAGAACATCCCAATTGCAACTACTGATATTAATAAAATTGTAAGTAATTGTTTAGAAGCATCATTTTTACGAATAGCATAAACAATATGTCTTCCAACCATAAACACCCATAGTATTAAACCTATGCCTAAAAATAGTTGCCAAAATCTACCTAAGTCCATGTATTCATAACCTTGATGACCAAAGAAAAAATTAGTTGTTAAATCTAAAAATTGATGAACCCCTAACCATTCTCCTAACATAGATCCCAAAACAATAATTAATAGCGCAACAAATAAAAAGTTTATTCCAAAAACCTGATACTTAAATTCTTTGCCAGAAATCATGGGAGCTAAGAATAAACCTGTAGATAGCCAAGTTGCAGCTATCCAAAATACAGCTAATTGGGTATGCCAAGTTCTTGTAATTGAATATGGTAAAAAACTAGCCAAATCAATTCCAAAAAAGGCTTGGCCTTCAACTGTGTAATGAACGGTTATGATACCTAAAACAACTTGCAAGCCTATTAATAGTGAAATAACAATAAAATACTTTAAAATTGCTTTTTGAGAGCGCACTAATTTCATTCCTGTCAAAGGATCAGTATTCGGTTTAGTTATTACATCACCTTTTTCATGATTTCTTAAATAATAAAAAGTTAAGATTCCTATAAAAAGAAGTAACAATACAATTGATAACCCTGACCATATAACTGAATCTTTTGTAATGACATTGTCTATTAAAGGTTCGTGAGGCCAATTAGAGGTATATGTATAATCTTTATTAGGTCTATTAGTACTCGCCGCCCAAGAAGTCCAAAATAGAAAAGCATTTAATTGTTCTAGTTTAACAGAGTCAGTTAAGGCTCCTTTAGGTATAGCATATTCTTCTTTACCATCAGAAAAAATAGATCTATAATGTTTTACATTAGATTTAATAGCTGCTAATCTTTCTTTTGATATTGTAATTATATTAGTACTAGCATTAAATGTATTGGTTTTAATATCATTGATTAAACGTGCTTTAATAGCTGCTTTTCTTTCTACATTCAAGCTGTCATATGGTACTTGAAATTCTGTCTTTGACCAATGATTTAGTAAATATATAGCTTCTTTATGTATCCAATCTGCTGTCCAGTCAGGAGCTACATAACTACCATGTCCCCAGATAGAACCAACTTCCATTCCTCCAATAGATTCCCAAACATTTTGCCCTGTTTGAATGTCTTCTTTTGTGTAAATAATTTCTCCAGAACTTTTTATAACAACCTTTTCTGGAATAGGCGGTTGTGTTTGATATACTTCAGTTCCTACCCAAATTAACGCTATAAACGAAAGGGTTACAACACTTATAAATGCGATCCAAGTTTTTCTCATAGTTTCTATTAATTTTGTAGAGTTTTTTCTAATTCTACTCCTTTTTTAAATAATATGTTATTTTCTAAATGAATGTGTTTATGTAAATCTTCTTCAAATTCTTGTAATAATTGATAGGTTACTTTATATGTATTACAGGCATCTACAGGAGGAGAGTAATCATTACTTAATTCAGCAATTTTTCTAAATCGATGCCCTTCATTATCATGCTCTTTATGCATCATTGCTATCGGACTTTTTATACTATCAAACTGATTACTAGAAATAGTCGACTTGTTTTTACTAGCTTCAACTAATTTTTTGAAATAAGGGAATAGAATTAATTCCTCTTTTTTCATATGCATTGTTAAATCGTTAGCACTTTCAGTAAACAATTTATATATTTCAAATAGTTCAGGGTGACATATACCATGAACTTTACATAATTTATCAAGATACAATTTTAATTCTGGTATCGTTTTTTCTATGTATTTATGGTGTTTGTTGTAAATATAATCTGAAAGAAAATCTATATCCCAAGATTGGTAATTGTTGGTATCAACTTCTGTGTTGAAACAATTATTTAATTTGTTTATTAGTATATTTTCATTAATATTTTTGGTATTGCAAACAGTTTCTATACTTCTATTACCATTGCAGCAAAAATCTATACCATATGATTTAAAAATAGTAGCTGATTTGTAATTTTCTGCAACAATAGTACTTATTAAAGTGCTTTTATTAATATTCATTACTTTATGTTTTAAATGTAATTAATGATTTTAATGAAGGATATTTTGTTGTAAGTCATTGTTTTGTGTTTTTTTTTGATTTTTAAAAAAGGGTAAGAGTTCCCAATAAGCTCTTTTACTCGTGCTTTTATGATATTTAATAAGATGTTGGGTTTATTGTTTATGAATTAAAAACAGTATTTAATTCATTCATTTTGTACAGTTAATTTCTTTAATAATTTAATTCCAAATATGAAAAGGCAAACTATTTTTATTACTTCTAATAAAATATATATTAAGTGAGCATTACTTTTACTTACAGTAATGCCTTGAATGATTTTCTCCGCTCGTTCATTTAAAATAGGTAGTAACCAAGTTGTTTGTATTAAAATTATTGCAACTACTATTAGAAATGAATAGTGAATTAGTTTACTCTCTTTATTATATAATGATATAATATGTACTGATATACTTATTAGAAATATAATTTCCATAATATTTAAGGCCCTAAAAACTAATTGCCCAATACCTAAACCAAGTTCAGTAGTCATGTTTGGTGCTTGAAATTTTAACCAAGACTCCATAAAACTTATGGCGCCTACAAAACCAATCCATATAAATGTTATAACTATAATTTTTTTCATAAAATATATTCGGATCTTTTTATCTTTTTTTAAATTGTTTTTTTTTATCTTTTTAAAAAAAATGTATCAATGTTCATATCATTAACTAGCATTAATAATGTGGTATTGTTTAACATTGATTTAAGTTTATTTCTAACTTCAATGAATTGAAAATGTAAGGGGCATGGTGATTTATCATTACACTCTTTTAAACCTAAACCACAACTAGTAAAAATAGAATCTCCATCTAAAACCTTTACAACGTCGCTCAACTTTATAGTATTCATTTTAAAATCTTCTATAACGAAACCTCCATATGGGCCTTTAATAGATTTTACTATATCATTTCTAGTAAGCTGCTGTAATACTTTGGCTGTAAATGCTTGTGGAGAATCTATAGCACTTGATATAGTTGATAAACTCACTTTGATATCTTGAGCACTTTGTTGAGCTATAAAAATTATAGCCCTTAATCCATATTCACATGATTTTGAAAACATCTATTTAAATATTATACGGCAAAGTTAGTATATAATTTCATAAGAGACAAATTTATCCTTTATAAAAACATTTAAAACTAGTTTAATTTAAAAAGTTAATTTTTAATTTATAACTCACTTTTTTTCCCTTCATTACTCTAGAAGAGTTAATAATTATTGATATGAAATTAAATAAATACATTATTCCAATAAACAAAGTTATTGGACCAACCCCAAATAGTAAAAATTTTGTTTTAGAAGAAATAAACATTAATATTAAAATTAGAAAGAATACGATGTTCCATGTTATTTGAAAGTTAACTAAAGCTTTTCCAGTTGTGTTTAAATCTGTTATTTTATCTTTTTTAATAAACCATATTAAAGAAGGTACTAATATTCCTAGTAAAGGAAAGAAAAGAAAAGTTAAGGCAGATAAATTCAAACTTTTTAAATAACCGGGATTTTTAGTAATTTCCCAATCAATTAATTCATCTGGAGTTATGTTTAGTCCTGCTGCTAATTTCTTAATACTATCAGCAGTTGGAACAGATGTTTCTTTTTCAATTCTTTGAATAGTTCTTAAACTCAATCCTGAGTTTTCAGCCAACATTTCTTGTGAAAACCCATTCTTTGTTCTTAACTTTTTGATTTTATGAGCTAAATTCATCTACTTATTTATTTTATATTCAAATCCAATTAAAGTTCTATTTCCTGATGACATTTTTACTTTTTTACTTCCATTTTTAGAGATATAAAAATGAAAATTTATCTTTTTGTTTTCAAAAATAAAATCATTTTTCGATGTTGAAATTAATTTGTGCTTTATATTTTTATTTTTTGGATTAAAACCATATAAATAGCCATCATTTAGTTCTATTTTTATGTAAGTATTGTTACTTAACTTATAGTTTCCAACCCATTTGTTTAACTCATTTTCTAATAATTTAATTCTATTGATGATTACTTCCTTTTTATTTTTAGTGAATAAACTAGCTATTTTATAAGTGATTTTTTGAATGTTTTTTACTTTTTTACAATAACAATTTGTTAATGCAATTATGTAAATATCTTTATGTTTTAAATAAATACTATTTGACATAAAACCAGGTGTAGCACCACCATGAACAAAGACTGTAGAATTATTAATTTTTCTATTATACCAACCGTACCCATAGGAAATTACTTGTTTATTATTTAAAACAGATTTACTTGTTGCTTTATCAAAGCTAGATTTTTTTATTAAAATATTTGACACAAGTGCATTTTGCCATTTTAATAAATCACCCGCAGTTGATAATATTGAACCTGCCGCATATTGAGTTGATAAACTTATATAAGGTGCATTCATATAGTTTTTCCCATAAAATTGATAACCATTAGCTCTATTTTTAACAATTTCGTTATGATATCCATATCGAGTATTAGTCATTCCTAACTTTTTAAAAATATTATTTTCTATAAAATCTTCATAAGAATTCCCTGATACAATTTCAATAATTTTACCTAATAATATATAACCAGAATTACTATAGCTAAACTGCTCTCCAGGTAAAAACTTTAAAGGTTTATTTTTAAAATAATCTATTATTTGATCTACAGTCAAATCTAATCGCTTTAATTTATTACTGCTAATTGGAGTTTTCCCATTTATTCCTGAAGTGTGATTTAATAAATTATGAATAGTTATTTTATTTCCTTTATTAAGGTACTCAGGTATGTGTTTAATAATTTCATCGTTTAATTTTAATTTCCCTTGTTCTTCAAGCATTAAAATTGCAATTGCTGTAAATTGCTTTGTTATAGAACCAATTTGAAAAACAGTTTTACTATTTACAGGTAAATTAAGCTCTATATTAGATTTTCCATAATTCTTTTGATAAATAGGGGTACCCTTTTTTGCAATTAAAATAGATATTCCAGGACCATCAGGAGTATAAGTTTTTAAAATTAGTTGATCAATTTTTGATTCAAACTCTTGACTTTGTATAGCATTTGAAGGAAATACACTTATTAATATGGATAACTTTATTAGTTTAAATATTCTCATGTTTTAATTTTTGAGCAAAATTAAAAAGTAATAGGTATTATTGATAGCGTCAACTGTATGACAAGTTTGCGACAAGCTTGTTTTTAATGGAATTGAATAGTTTTTATATTAAAAATATAAAAACATATAACTATAATATTTTTATGCTATCTCAGTATTTTAGCAAAAGAAACAAAATATACTATTTATTGTTATAATTTAAAAATTGCTATAATTCAATATGAAAACACTAGAAAATCAGAAATATAATTTTAAAAGAAAATTGTTTTGGAGGTTTATATTTTTATATATAATTCTTTATATTTTTCCTTATGGATTTGAATATATAAATGAGTTAAATCCTGAAAATATTTCCTTTTGGAAAGGAATTACTATTTGGTTTGGACAAACGTTTTTAGGTTGGGAATTTTATATTAATAATTTGCAAAATGGCTTTGATTCAAAATATGATTATTCAAGGTTTCTATTAATCGTATCCATTTCAACAATAGGCTCTGTAATTTGGCTTTTTATAGATTCAAAAATAAAATATTCTTACACACATAAACTAAAAGTTTTATTACAAACTATTCTTAGATATCATATAGGTTTAACTTTAATTCTTTATGGTTTAGCTAAAGTGTTTTTATTGCAATTTGGTTCTTTAGATATTAATGATTTAGAAAATAATCTTGGAAATCAAAGTGGAATGGGTTTTTTATGGAAGTTCATGAGTTATTCTGATTTCTATTCAATAAGTACAGGGTTGATAGAGGTTATAGGTGGTGTTTTAGTATTATTTAGAAGAACAACTTTTATTGGGGCTTTTATTTTATTTATAGTCATGGTAAATGTAGTACTTGTTGATATAGGATATGATGTTAGTGTTAAAATGTTTGCTATTCATTTATTATTAATGACTGTTCTTTTAATTTTTGATAATTTAAAACAGCTAATTAATTTTTTCATCACCAATAAACCAACAATACCATATAATTTTGCTCCCCTTTTTAATTCAAAAAAAATTAGATATGGTTTGAAAGGAATTATTTTAATATATTTTATAATATCATTTAGAAATAGTTTTAAAGAAAGAATAAGGACTGAGAAGAACCCGAATAATATAGAAATGACTGGAATATATGATATTGATATTTTTATAAAAAATAGAGATACTATAAATAGTTTAAATGGTGATAGATTAGAATGGAAAACTATGAGGCTAAATTGTAATAAATATTACCCTAAACATGTTGTAATAAAAAATAGTGATGGTCAAACACAATGGTTTAAATTTGAAGAAAATGTACTAGATAAAACAATAACTTTTAAACCTATTGAAAATGCTTCAGGAAGTGATTATTTATTTTTTTATAAAAAAACAGGTAAAAATAAATTTACTTTTTCTGGAATTTATAAAGGTGATACTTTATCGTTTTCAGCTAAATCAAAAACTTTAAAAGATTATTTACTTACTAAAAATGAAACACAATGGATTAGAGATTTAGAATAAATATCTACTTAAATAGTATAAAAAAAACACCAATAAAAGAGCTACATTTACTAAGATTTTATTGGTGTTTTTTGTTGGAAATTAAAAACTAAATTTATTGAATTAAAACAAGTTTCTGACCAATTTTCAAGGTGCTTGATTTTCTAATTGAATTTGTTTTACAAATTGAAGTTATAGATATTCGATGTTTACTTGAAATTTTTGAAAGAGTATCTCCTTTTTTTATAACATATACTTGTTTTGTCTTTTTACTCTTTTTAATAGCCTCTTCATAGGTGTTACAAATCAAAATAGAACTTTGCCTTTTTGAATTATGTATATATGGAGTTACCCAATTTTTAGTTACCCATATGTTTTGAGATCGTATGTTGTTTTTTTCATTAAAAGAAAATAAATATTCAGGATATATATAAGTTCCTTTAAAACTAACTTCAAGGTGAAGATGGCTACCTCTTGCATTTCCAGTTGTACCTCCTTTACCTATTATTTGCCCTTTAACAACTGTATCATTTACTTTTACTAATTGTTTAGATAAATGAGAATAAGATGTTTCTAATCCATTATAATGCCTTACAACTACAACTTTTCCATGTCCTGAATGGTAATTTACATAACGTACTTTTCCATCAAGCATCACCTTAACATCATCACCAGTTACTAAGTCGATATCAATTCCTTTATGAGCTCTTCTTCTTCGCCATCCATAACGAGAAGTTATAACTTTTTTTCTATCAATAGGAGAAGAATAAAGGCTGTCCTTAAAAACTATATTAAAAGGATATTTTTTAATCTTAATTTTATAAGGGTTATAAGTAGATGTATCCCAATTCTCTTCCATAAATGAATTTGATATACTATCTTTTACTATGTTTTTAAAGTTTAATATTGAATCTATATTATATTCAAAAATTTGATGAATTTGTCCTTGTCCATAATTATTTGTGCTTAGAAACAGTATTAAAAAGAATGCAAATAATGATTTCATATATTTTTATTAACGTAGTTATAAAGTTCTATTTATGAATAGAACCAATGGTTTGATTAAAATTTTTATTTAAATACAGGTAATAATGATTTAAATAGAAAAATTATTTAATAAAATTTAATGGGTTTAAACGTTTACCATTTTGTTTTACTTCATAATGTAAGTGTGGACCTAATGAACGTCCTGTGTTTCCTACAAAACCTATAATATCTCCTTTTTTTACTTTTTGATTTTTAATAACATTAAAATCATTTAAGTGTGCATACCATGTTTCGTAACCATTGGCATGTGTAATTATAATTAAGTTCCCCCAAGCATTTTCAAGAGAGGCTTTATTAATAATACCGTCAGCAGTAGCTATAACAGGAGTTCCTATAGAAGCTTTAATATCAATGCCTCCATGAACAACTTTCTTTTTTATAATTGAGTTTTTTCTAAATTTTCCAAATAGACTTGTAATGTCTTTTTTTGAAGCATTTTTAACAGGAAATAGGGAAGGAGGGTTACTTACTAGATTTGATATATTTATTGTTTTTATAAATGAATCATTTGTACTTGATGGTTTGGTAAATGCTAAAGTTAGTATAGTGAATACAGGAAAAAGCACTATATATATAAGTTTAGATAGGTTTTTAGATTTAGGTTTTGTCATCATAGTAATTCTTTTTTTTAGTATTGGTTGATTAAAGTAGTTGTATAAATTATTTGGTTTTTGAATTTCAAGACTTTGTAATAATAACTCCATATATTGTGAAGTTTTAATTCCTTTTTGAAGAACTCCTTTGTCAGCTTGAAATTCATGAATAGATTTGAGTGATTTTCTATAAAAATAGAGTAACGGATTAAACCAAAAAAAGGAGATGTAAAATTCACTTAAAATAACATCCCAAGAATGTTTTAGTTTAATATGTATTTTTTCGTGTTCTACAATTTGTTGATTATATTTTTTAAATTCTTTTTTAGGAATAAATATCCATTTGAAATATGAAAATATTTCTGGAACATCAGCAAATACTAACTTATATCCATCTTCTCTTTGAATTATTGACTTATTTTTTATAATAAATATAGATCTTGTATTAATTAAAATTCTGATTAAATAAACAATAACAATCAAAAAATAAATAACTATCAATATTGAATTGAAATTTAAAAATGAAGAGGCTAATTCTTTTTGATTACTATCAAATACTTGGTGATTTTGAGAATTAACTATATACTCAAATAAGGGAACTTCTATAATTTTTGAAGATAAAACAGGAAACAAGTTACTTAAAATAGGTAGCAAGATAGAAACAGGAAGTAATAATATTAATATTCTTCGATTTATAATATGAAAAGTTAATCTGTTAAAAAACAGTATGTATATAAAGTATAATACAGAAAAAATACTAGTTACTTGTATTAGGTATACTAAAATATTACTCATTTTTTGCTTTTAATTTTTCAATTTTACTTTCTAGCATTCCTTTCATTTTTTCTAACTCTGTAAGATTTAAATCTTCATTATTAGTAAAAAATAATGCAAATTTACTAGCAGATCCGCTAAAAAAATTACCTATCACATCTTTCATGTGTTTTTTGAAATAAGTATCTTTTGATATTCTAGGATAATACTGCCTTACTTTACCAAATGTTTCAAATTTTAAAAATTCTTTTTTAACCAATACTCTTACTACCGTTGATATTGTAGTGTAGGCTGGTTTAGGTTCAGGGAATTCTGCTACTATATCTTTTAAAAATGCTTTTTCAAGTTTCCAAGCATATTTCATTACTTGTTCTTCAGCTTTTGTTAATTCATTCATAAGGCAAATATATAAATATTTTTAAATTACGACTACAAATATAGTTATATTACTATTTTTATAGTCATAAAGTTTTCTTAATAGGATAAATTATAGCGGTGTATTTTTTTAAAATTATTATTTTTGATGAAAAGAGTTTAATAAATATGTTTCAGAAATATTTAGTAGCAACTATTTTAATAGTTAATGTGTTTTTTAGTTTTGGTCAAAGTAAAGATTACCAGGAAATAAAAGCTGAAAAAATAGAGAAAGGATCCGTTTTTACAAAAATAATTAATAAAGAATTACCTGCTAAAGTTATTTATGAAGATGACGATATAATAGCTTTTTTACCTTTAAGATTACAGGCTAGAGTACATGTTCTGATTATTCCTAAAAAAGAAATTCATACAGTAAATGATATTACAGAAAATGATGCTTTAGTTTTGGGAAAGTTATTTTTGGTAGCAAAAAAGATAGCTAAAGAGCAAGGCATTGCAAAAACAGGATATCGCTTAACAATGAATGTAAATGAAGATGCAGGGCAATCTGTTTTTCATTTACACTTACATTTATTAGGAGGTGAGAACTTAGGTCCTATGATGAAAAAATAAATGTTTTTTGAACTACAATAATTATTTTAATCCATTTAATGTTCTGTTTAAGCTACGAATAGTAATACCTAAATAATTGGCAATATCATTTTTAGAAAATATTTTATCATAATCCGGATAATTGTGTTTTAGTTTTAAAATATTTTCTTCAATAGAGTAGGATTGTTGAAAAGAATGCCTTGGTGCTTTATAACCTATTTTTAAAGCCATTGACTTTATTACTAATCTATTAAATAAACGATCATTATCTAGCAAATAGTTGTAGTTTTTATATGATATTTTGTAAACAACGACTTTTGATATTGCTTCAATAGAACAATAACTTAAATTCCCACTAAAAATTTCTAATTCACCAAACTCCATTCCTTTACCTAAAAATTCTTGAATAAAATCTTTTCCATTTTCATCAGATAAATAGCACTTAGTTATACCATTTTTAATGATATATAATGATTGATATCTTTTTTGTTGCTTTAATATAACTTCTTTTGGGTTATAATTCTCTATTAAAAAAAAGTTAGGATATTTTTCATTTAATAATTCAATGTATGTTAAAAAATCAACGTTAGTTCTAATCATTTTTGAGTTGGGACAATTGTCCTTTTTTAAAATTTCTAATAGCAAGTAATTTGCATTGTAAAATTATATAATAAATTAGAAATACAAATAAGAATGAATACATTATTACAGCAAATTCAATTTATAAAAGAAATAGATAAATTAAAGTATATACAACGTAAAACAAAGTTGTTTAATAGTGATAAACATGAAAATGATGCAGAGCATAGTTGGCATTTAGCTATGATGGCTTTAATTTTAGTTGAACATAGTAATGAAGAAATTAATCTTTTTAAAGTACTGAAAATGGTATTGATTCATGATATTGTTGAAATTGATTCAGGTGATATTTTTATTTTTGATACAACTAAAAATCATAATAATACTGAGGAAGAATTAAAGGCAGCGAAAAGGATTTTTGGAATGTTACCAGAAGCACAAGCTAAAGAATTTATTGATATATGGTTAGAGTTTGAAAGAGGGGAAACAAATGAAGCAAAATTTGCAAAAGCCATGGATCGGTTTGAACCTATTTTACAAAATGTTTCTAATAAAGGAGGAACTTGGAAAGAATACAATGTGGCTAAAGAAAAAGTTATAGAGAAAACCAAGCCAGTCATTTTGGGATCTAAAGCTATTTGGGATTACTCATTAGAGGAAATAGAAATGTCGTTTGAAAAAATATAATGTTATGATGGTTTCTAGTCAAAAAATTTATACCCCTCAATTTATTTTTATTTGTTTGAGTTCGCTGTTTTTTTCTGCAAGTTATAACATGTTAATTCCAGAGTTACCAAGTTATTTAAGTAATTTGGGTGGTGTTGAATATAAAGGACTCATTATTGCTTTGTTTACATTAACAGCTGGTTTTTCAAGGCCATTTAGTGGGAAATTAACTGATACTATTGGTAGAAAATCAGTGTTGATTATAGGTGCTCTAGTTTGTGTAGTTTCAGGGTTGTTTTATCCAATATTAACCAGTGTTTCTGGTTTTCTTTTTTTACGATTAGTGCATGGATTTTCTACAGGGTTTAGCCCAACAGCAATTGCAGCATATGTATCAGATATTATTCCCAAAAAACGATTAGGTGAAGCAATGGGAATTCAGGGAATGTGTTTTAGTACAGGATTAGCTTTAGGACCTGCTTTAGGGAGTTATATTAAACTATACTCCAATTATAATGTATTGTTTTACAGTTCTTCAATGATGGCTTTATTATCTATTATTTTAATTTTAAGAGTAAAAGAAACATTGGTTAATAAACAGCAATTTACACTACAGACACTTAAAATATCAAAATCAGATATTATTGCAAAAGAAGCTTTACCAGCTGCATATGTCACTTTCAGTACTTACTTAAGTTTTGGAGTTATATTAACTTTAATTCCTGATTGGAGTGATCATTTAGGTATTATTAATAAAGGAACATTTTTTATTGCATTTACAATAGCATCCCTTTTTGTACGATTACTAGCGGGTAAAATTTCTGATGTTTATGGTCGTAAAATAATAATTACTATAGGATTAGTTATTTTAAGTATTGCACTATTGTTACTTGGTAAATTAGAAAGTATTAATGGAATGTTGATAGCTGCAACATTATATGGAATAGCAATGGGAATAATCTCTCCAACGGTAAATGCTTGGACAATTGATTTGAGTAATCCATTAACAAAAGGTAAATCTATTGCTACTATGTATATTGCTTTAGAAGCAGGAATTGGACTAGGAGCATTTTTCTCGGGATGGTATTATACTAACATGGTAGAAAAAATACCTCAAATATTTTTTGTTTGTTCTATTATTGCATTTTTTGGATTGATTTATATGCTAGTTGAAAATAATCAAAAGTCTTGATAGTGTTTTTGAAATAAGAAGCATAAATTAATTGGCAATTTTTTTAAGTAATACATAGTCGTTTAAGCTATCTTTGATAAGATATTTCTAGATAAAAAACATGAAAGAATACCAACATACAGCATCAATAGAAAAAGTGGGTAAAAAGAAGCCTAGAATAACTATAGCTAAAGCTTTTAAAACTATTATTTGGCCACGACGTAACTTGGTTTTTATAGGATTAATTTTAATAGTAATCAGCCGTATGGCTAGTTTGGTGTTACCTTGGCAATCTAAAATTTTATTAGATGAAGTTATTCCTAATAAAGATATAACCAAGCTCTATGAAGTATTATTGTTTGTAGGAATAGCATTGTTATTACAAGCAATTACATCATTTTTGCTTACACGTATTTTGAGTGTACAAGCACAATATGTTATATCAGAACTAAGAGCACAAGTTCAAAAAAAGGTATTATCATTACCTATTAGTTTTTTTGATAACACAAAATCTGGAAACTTAGTTTCTCGTATTATGAGTGATGTAGAAGGTGTACGTAATTTAATTGGAACAGGACTTGTTCAATTGGTTGGAGGAACTATTACAGCTGTAGTTTCTGTTGTATTATTGATTCGTATTAATGCTTGGATGACATTATTTGTATTTCTTCCTGTTGTTATTTTTGGTTTTGTAGCTTTGAAAGCATTTAAATACATTCGACCTATTTTTAGAAATAGAGGAAAAATTAATGCAGAAGTGAAAGGTCGGTTAACAGAAACTCTTGCAGGTGTACGTGTAATCAAAGGTTTTAATGCGGAACAGCAAGAGAATAGAATTTTTGAAAAAGGTGTAGATCTTTTATTTCAAAATGTAAAAAAGAGTTTAACAGCAACTGCAATTATGTCAAGTTCTTCTACTTTTTTACTAGGACTAGCTTCTTTAGGAATTATGGGAATAGGAGGTTATTTTATGATTCAAGGAAAGATGTCTACGGGTGATTTTTTATCTTTTACCTTGTACTTAGGATTAATGATAGCTCCAATTATACAAATGAGTAATATAGGAAGTCAATTTACTGAAGCTTTAGCAGGATTAGATAGAACTGAAGAGCTAATGAATATGACTCCAGAAGAAGAGCTAGGAACCCGTACTATAGAACTAGATAATTTTAAAGGGAACTTAACATTTAAAAATGTGTCATTTGCATATGAAGAAGGAAAAAATGTTATACATGATGTAAGTTTTCAAGCAGAAGCTGGTTCAGTAATAGCACTTGTTGGAAGTTCTGGTTCAGGTAAATCTACGATTGCTGGGTTGAGTGCAACATTTTTAAATCCACAATCTGGAACAATTACAATTGATGGAGAGGATTTAGCTAAACTTAAATTAAGTAGCTTTAGAAAACATTTAGGGGTAGTATTACAAGATGAGTTTTTATTTGAAGGTACCATACGAGATAATATTTTATTTCCAAGACCCGAAGCTAGTGAAGAAGAATTACTACAAGCTGTAAAAGCTGGATATGTAAATGAGTTTACTGATCGTTTTGAAAATGGTTTGGATACGTTAATAGGAGAGAGGGGGGTAAAACTTTCTGGAGGGCAACGACAACGTATTGCTATAGCTAGAGCAATTTTAGCTAATCCTAAAATTATTATTTTAGATGAAGCTACATCAAATCTAGATACAGAAAGTGAGGCACTTATTCAGAAATCACTTGCAACACTTGTAAAAGATAGAACAACCATTGTTATTGCACATCGTTTGAGTACTATTAAAAAAGCTGATCAAATTTTAGTAATAGAATCTGGACGAATTGCAGAACAAGGAACTCATGAAGAACTTATTGCTAAAAATGGAAGATATTTTGACTTATATACCTATCAAGCTAAAATATAACAACCAGTATATTAGTATCTTATAATAGTAAGCTAATTAATTCTATATTTTATTTAGATAAACTACAATATGTAGCAATCCTTGCTTATATTTGTAGCAAATGAAAAATATATCAAAAAACATACGTCATTTAAGGCATTTAAGAGAATTAACTCAAGAGCAATTTGCTGATGAGATACATATAACTCGATCAAGAGTATCTTCATATGAAGAAGGTCGCTCTGAACCTCCTATTGAAATATTAATAGTCATTTCAAATTATTTTAAATTACCAATAGATATTTTAGTAAAAAATGATTTAACTTATTCCAAAGAAACTTCTTTCATTGAAATAGGAAATCAAAGAGTATTATTTCCAATAACAGTTGATAGTGAAGATGATAATTTAATAGAAATAATACCTACTGAAGCTTCGGCAGGTTATTTATTAGGGTATAATGATCCTGAGTACATAGAACAATTACAACGAATTAAATTACCTTTTTTACCTGTAGGAAAACATAGAGCTTTTCCAATCAAAGGTGACTCAATGCATCCAATGAAAGATGGCTCTTTTGTTGTAGCCAGTTTTGTTGAGAGTATTGACGATGTAAGAGATGGAGTTTCGTATATTTTAGTTACAAAAAATGATGGAATTACTTATAAGAGAGTCTATAATAAAATTGAAGAAAACAATACTTTGTTGTTAGTTCCAGATAATAAAAATTACGAAACATATAATGTTCCTATTTCTGAAGTAGTTGAATTATGGGAGTTCACTTGCAGTATTAATACTCAAGAATATGATGAAAGAGATTTGAAAATTAGTAGTATAGCAACTATGCTAACTCAATTAGGTGTTGAATTAAGATCTTTAGCCAAATTAGAATAATGAATTATGCTGTAGTTGACATAGAAACCAATGGTGGTACTAAAATTACTGAAATAAGTATTTTTATATATGATGGTGAAAAAATTATAGATGAATTTACTACACTTATAAATCCTTGTACAACAATACCTGTTTTCATTACAACACTTACTGGTATAGATAACTACATGGTAAGAGAGGCTCCAAAATTTGAAGAAGTTGCAAAAAAAATACACGAAATAACTGAAGATTGCATATTTGTAGCACACAATGTTAATTTTGATTATAGAATAATTTCTAAAGAGTTTACTTCATTAGGTTTCACTTTTAAAAGAAAAAAACTTTGTACAATTAGATTATCTAGAAAACTTATCCCTAATAGAAATTCTTATAGCTTAGGGGAAATTTGTCGATCTCAAAATATTGAAATAAAAGATAGGCATAGAGCTAGAGGAGATGCTGAAGCTACTGTAATTTTATTGGGTATGTTATTAGAACTTGACGAAAAGAGTACTGTTATTAACAGCTTTTTAAAAGCGAATTCTAAAGAAGCTACATTACCGCCATTATTATCTAAAAAAGTTTTTGAAGAATTACCTCAAGTTCATGGGGTGTATTATTTTTGGAATAAAAAGAAGGAAATTATATATGTAGGTAAAGCTAATAATATTAAAAAACGTGTTTTAAGCCATTTTCATGATAAAAAGAAAAAGGAGATGGATATGTGCATGAATATATCTAATGTTACTTATGAAAAAACAGGGAATGAATTAATAGCATTATTATTAGAATCTTCAGAAATAAAAAAGCACTATCCTAAATTCAATAGAGCGCAGAAAAAAAAATCACCTAACTATAGTTTATTTAGTTATACCGATAGAAAAGGAATAGTTCATTTAGCATGGAATAATTCAAAAATGATACAGGATGCTATTTATAAATTTTATTCTTTAAGTGAGGCTAGAAGTTTTTTAGAAAAACTATGTGAAGACTATGAATTGTGTCCTAAATACTGTCATCTACAAACAAATACTCAAAGTTGTTTTCATTATAAAATAAAAGAATGTAGAGGCATTTGTGTAGAAGAAGAAGATGTTAATAATTATAATCAAAGGGTTTTAAAAGCTATTGAATCTTTAAAGTTTAAAAATAATGATTTTATCATCAAATTAGATGGTAGAAACATCAATGAAAAAGCCTTTGTACTAATAGCGAACAATCAATACAAAGGATTTGGATATTATAAAGAACAAGAAGCTAATAGTATTGAAACAGGAGTTTATCTTGATAATTTAATACCTCATAATAATACTAATGAAACTAAAAAAATACTTAATTCATATTTAAAGAATCATACTTCTATTCAAGTATTGGAATCACAGAATTACTCATTTGAATAAGTATAATACCTATTATGTAGTTCATTAATGTATGATGTTGCTTCTTTTTCTGATGCAAAACTTGGAGTTTTTTTATTTTCACCAGTCTCACGATTATGTTTATCTGTTAACGCTGCTGCGTGCATTTGTTGTATTTGAGAGGCGTGATCCTCGATTTTTATTGCTGAGTTTGCTTTAGGAGGAACAATACCTTTCATAGGGTTATCAGTTCTTGGAATTTTTAAGGTAGCTACATCTAAAATATGGGGAGCAGCTTTATCTCGTTCAGTTAATGGAGATAATTCAAACATCTCTTCTAAAGTTGCTAATATTGAGGTATGATCTAATGGAACATCACTTTTAGTTCTATATACAGTTCCTGCTTCAATTTTTGGGGAAATTAATACAGTAGGTACACGAACACCATAACGATCAAATTCAAATCCAAAAGCCATAGAAACTGCTGGTGGAGAAGTGGCTGTATTTGGAGGAGTTACATGGTCATAACAACCACCGTGCTCATCATAAGTAACAACAAGTAAGGTATCTTCCCAATAAGGAGATGTTTTTAAGGCATTATAAATTTCTAATAAATATTGTTCACCATCGGCAACATTATAGTTAGGATGTTGACTATTTCTTTTATGTCCCCAAATTGGTTCAAGAAACGTATAATCTGGAAGTTCATTATTGGTTAAAGCATTTTCAAAATCTTCAAAAGCTCCAACTTTACAGCCTTTTGGTAATTGACCAATAACTTTTTTCCCTTCTTTATTTGTTGTACTTGGAATATCTTGGCAAAATGCTACAGTATAAGGTTTACCATTGTTGCCAAAAATTCCCCAAGTTTTATCATTATCCATTAAGTGCTTAAAAATACTTTTAGCACTATAAGAATGTATTTCATCATATAAGTATCCTTGAGAAGTTCCCATATGGGTAAAAGCTCTATTTGGTAATGTTTCAGTTGGGGCAGAGCAGTACCAATGATCACAAACAGCATAGTTTTTCGCTAAACTAGATAAAACAGGTAGTGTTTCAGGAGTAAACATCCCCATAATGTCTTTTCCTACAACACTTTTTAAATCTGGTACATGCTTAGAATGTTCTTTAGGTTTTGGAGTATTATACCATTTTTTATAAACATCACTTTTATAGTCGTATTTGCTTTTTACAGTTTTGGTAGATGTTATTTTATCCGTTTTAGGATTCTCCATTTTTTCTAGTGGAGCGTTATCAATGGGATTCTCAAAATCTAACACAAAACCTTGATTAGGAGCAATACCCTTTGGAAAGGGCTTTTTTTCAGCTCCAAATAATTGATAATTTGTATTAGCAAAACCTTCACCAGGATCTTTTTTAGGCATAAAATAGGCATAAGGATCAGTAGGGTCAATTTTAAAAACCTTTACAGCATCTCCATTTCTATCTGGGTTTGTTTCTTTTCCTGTTAAACCTTCAAAAGGTTGTTTTGTTAATGGTGAAATATTATTTTTATAAAGAAATCCCAACATGCTATCAAATGAACGGTTTTCGAACATCATAACTACTACATGTTTAAAAGGTGATTTTGAAAGTGCCATAAATCATATTTTAATGAAGTGAAAATATATGAAAATTATAAAACACTGACAACAAGTATTTTATAACGAGTAATTAGAGTGGGTAAAAGTAGTTAACTAAAATTTATTCAATAATTTCTCCCTTTTCATTAGCAACAATCTTACCCC
The DNA here is from genome assembly GCF_003318185.1 of Tenacibaculum sp. E3R01. NCBI lineage: Bacteria > Pseudomonadati > Bacteroidota > Flavobacteriia > Flavobacteriales > Flavobacteriaceae > Tenacibaculum > Tenacibaculum sp. E3R01. Next base: position 224,018 of record NZ_QOCC01000025.1, read on the forward strand.
AATTTGCTATCGAAGTTAATACTGGAGTTAAACTTTTACCAAAGGATGTTAGGGCATATTCTACTTTTAAAGGTGGTTTCTTTGTATAAACTTTACGAGATATTAATCCATCTTTTTCTAGCTGTTTTAATTGCAAACTTAAAGTACGTTCAGTTATAGTTGAAATTAATTTATAAAGCTCATTATAACGTTTTTTACCATCAATTAAGTAAATTAAAATTACACTTTTCCATTTACCTCCAATTAATTCCATTGCAATACTTGTAGTACATGAAAATAACTTATCATTATACTTTATAAGACATTTTTTATGTTTTATTTCCATAAATTTTGCTTTTACAATTACAAATATATCAAACTATATTTAATATTTTAACTATACAAAGTATAGTAGATTATTTATATTTTAATTGATTGTTAATTAGTGTTTTGTGAGTTTTTGTGTATACTATCATTTTTGACCGTTATTGTATAGTTAATGAACTATCTATATTTTTGTCACTATACTTTTGATAGTAAGATAATAATAATAAAATTAAATGATTATGAGTACAATAAAACCTAGTATAGCTAAAGATGACATTTTAAATGCATTTAAATATAGACATGCAACAAAAGAATTTGATAATATAAAAACTGTATCGAAAGAAGATATAGATTTTATTCTTAAAACAGCCAATTTATCACCTAGCTCATTTGGTTTTGAACCTTGGCATTTTGTAGTGGTACAAGATAAAGAGCTACGTGAATTATTGAAACCAGTTGCATGGGGAGCGCCATTAAAGTTGGATACAGCCAGTCATTTTATATTAGGATTAAGCATGAAAACGCCTATGGTAAAACATGATTCAGAGTATATTATGCACATGATGAAAGATATTAAACAGCTTCCTGAAGATGTTATTGAAATGTATTCGAAATTTTATAGAGAATTTCAGGAACGAGATTTTAATTTAGATACCGACAAGAAATTATTTGATTGGTCATCAAAGCAAACTTATATTGCCTTAGCTAATATGATGACTTCTGCAGCATTAGTAGGTATAGATAGTTGTCCTATAGAAGGATTTCACCAAGAAAAAGCAGAGCAACTTTTAAAAGAAAAGTTTGAAATAGATACTGATAAATATGGTTTATCATTTATGGTTGCTTTTGGTTATAGAAAAACTGCTCCAGCACATGATAAGTCTAGAAGAGATCTTAAAGATATTATCACCTGGAAATAAATATCATTAATTAGTGATAAATATGACTAATTAATCTAGAGTTTGAAGTATTATAAAGGTTATTAAATTTATTTTGATAGCCTTTTTTAATTGATCATATATACTAAATCTATATTACTCATTCGTTCCTGTTTCTTAGTGAAGCATAATAATTAAATTGTAAAATTAGTAAATGTTTACTAATTTTTGTTTTTATTTAGTAAAATGTAGCTATATTTGAATGTGATTTCAATACTATGTTTTTGAAAAATAAAATCAAATTAACTGCTATTGAACTGTTTAACCAACAAGGTATATCAACAGTTTCAATGAAACAAATAGCTGATTCAATAGGAATTAGTGCGGGGAATCTTAGATATCATTATAAAGATAAAGCGGCTTTACTAGAAGTTATTTATAATGAAATGTACAACGAAACCTTAAACTATATCCTTCCAAAAAATAGTTATATCACTCTTTTTCATTTTGAAGAAATGATGCTGAAATTTGATAATTTACAAGAACGTTACCTATTTTTTTTTAGTGATGTAGTACATATATTGAAAACATATACAACTATTTCAAAAGCATATCAAGTCTCAAATTTAGTGCGCTTTAAAGAGGGACGCAAATTAATCGATTACTATATTGAATCAGGTAGGCTGAAGCCTGAAAATGATTATATTGATTACGATAAAGTTATTTATTCTATATGGATGATCAGCACCTTTTGGCAATCACAAAAACAAGTAATAGCTTCCAAAAAATATAAAGTAAATAAAGGTCATTCGATGCAAATGTTATGGAATATTCTTATGCCTTACCTTACAGATAAGGGTATGAATGAATATTTAGAATTAAAAAAATTTGTACCTCAAAAAAAATAACCAGACAAACCATGAGAAAAATTGAATCATTATTAGAAGAATATGCTGTAAGCCATCAAACTACATTTAATAAGAAAATACATTACGTATGTGTGCCTCTAATTTTTTTTAGCATCATAGGATTACTAGCAAGTATACCAGTTCCTAATAGTATTACCAATTTATTTCCTAAACAGTTAATATCGTATATAAATTTTGGAACACTAATAGTTTTATTCGGACTAATGTATTATTTAAGGTTATCATTTATTCTCTTTTTAGGAATGTTATTCTTTTCAATACTTGTTCTTTTAGGGATTAACCTAATAGTAAAAGCTGATTTATTACCTCTATGGAGTATAATGCTAATTATCTTTGTACTTTCATGGATCGCTCAATTTATTGGGCACAATCACGAAGGTAAAAAACCTTCATTTTTGAAAGATATTCAATTTTTAATGATTGGTCCTGCTTGGACATTGAGTCACCTGTTTGATGCTTTTAAAATTAAATTTTAGTACTAAAATTTTAATCTAACTTTTACTTTTCATCCCAAATACGAATCTTGTTATTTTAAAAGGGTATATAAAAATTCTATAGATTAGTATAGTTAATGGAAAAGATGTAAGAATCAACAAGAATATTTTTGACAAAATACTAAAGTCAAGCGAAATAATATAGTATCCTACTATTATAATTATGGTTTGGTGTAAAATATAAAAAGGATATATAGCTTCATTACACTTATAAAGAAGGATACTTTTTTTGTTAAACAAAACTTGTCCATAACCAAGTAGTGTTGTTACAAAAGTCCAACTTAACATAGTACAAACTAAATACCATAAACTCCACCTGTTACTTATTGATAAATAGGGTGATATATATTCACTTGGCAATAAATAATACCCATAAAATAGTATAAAGCTAATAATAAAAGAGGTTAAATTGAATTTTCGATGTGCTATTAAGTAACTCCAACTTTTTTTTGAAGAAGTAAAAATCATTCCTGAAATAAAAAAATAACCATAATAAAAAGTAGAAGAAAGATTTGTAATATCTTTTGAATCGGATGGATATATTTTTTTTAGTAAAATTGTAATTATAAGTAAAGGTAATCCAGTTACTAAGATTCCATATTTATTAGCTGAAACTTTGTCAAATAAAGAAATTAATTTATCAGATCTAGTTGACTTCAAAAACAAAATCAAAGGAATTAGTATAATAGATAAAATAAATAAATTCTCAATAAACCATAAATGATTTGTTTCAAAATCTCCATTTTTATATACTTCAATATATGAACTGTATTTATTTATATATTGAAAATATGTTTGTGGAGGAACAATAAAAAGAGTTCCAAAAATAAGAGGAATTATTAAACGTTTACTTCGTTCTTTAATAAATTCTAACCACGTTCTTTTTGAAAAAGCAAACATAGTTCCTGTACCAGAAATTAAAAACAATAGCGGTAATCTAAACTGTTCAAAAAGCACCATTATATCATCCAATAATTTGCTAGATTCAGAATTCATAATATGAAAATCATCACCATTAAAAGGCATTCCAACATGATGAAAATATACAGCAAGTATAGCTATTACACGTAACCAATCTAAATCATATCGACGTTTTTTATCAATCAAAATAATAAGTTTTTTGTTTATTGAGCAAACATAAAAACAAATTGAAGGCCTTTAATTGAATTGTGATATATAACAAGCTAAAGTGACGAAATACAAGAGATATTACCTTAAACTTTAGAGTAAGCGGTATTAAATTTAGTAATATTAGAACGTGATACAGGTACTTTTAGAGAGCTGTTTTTTAAAACTAATTCATAACCTTGAGCATTTCCTGAAATTGAATTAATTTTATTTAAATTAACCAAATAAGAGCGATGCGTTTTAAAGATATTATGAGAAACTAATTTTAATTGTTCTTCAAGATCTTTTAGAGTTACACGAATTAATGTTTTATGAATTTTGTTAGTTGAAAATGTATAAACTTCTGTATAATTACTTTCTACTTTTGCAAAGAGAAAATCTTTAATTTTAAGTTCAAAACAGTCTTCAGACATACTGTTTTTTATAGAAATTATTAAATTATGAGAGGTAGAGTCAAAATTAATAGGTGTTATTTCTTTTAAACTTGCCTTATGTTTATTTATTAAACGCTCTAAATTAATTGGCAGTACAACTACTAATAAAAGAATACCTATTAAAAACGTGTTTCTAATTTCTTCCCAAAAATATTTAAAAGACCAATTATCTGGATTGGTATAAATTAAATCACGTATTAAAAAACTAGTAATACCAATAACCAATAGAATCATTGAAAGATGGAATATTTCTTTTCCTAATGTCCATATTTCAGTATCTTTTTTTGAGTTATTTAATAGAATGAAATATAAGTAAGCAATTGGAAAAGGCGTAAATGCATGGATAAGCAATATCCAAAAATAACTTATTTTATGTTCATTGACATTAACAACAAAAGGTTCAAAAAAATATGAAAATAGAAAACTTAAAATAGAAATAAATAACAATAATAAAAGTAACCTATCACTTTTTTCATAATAATAGGGGTAAGGTTCTTTGAGGTAATTTTTAATTTGAGCTAACTTCATTCATCGGCTAAATTAATTTTTTAATTGAATTTATTAGTTTCAAAGTTCATTATATTTTATAAAACTTTAGCAAAAGGTAATGCATTTTTCAAAATTAAAGATATTAACTACTAAATTGCTAAAAAAGATATTTGATATATAGCATTTGATAATTTGAATTAAAGAGACTTTTGAAGCTTTATAATTAGCGTGTTATTAGTATATTTAGTACTTACAAATTAAATATATAATGCAAACTAGAGATTACGATTGCTATATTTATATAGCATCTAGAATGGGTTTTAGGCTGCTAAACGATAATGGAGATACTATATTTATTGATAAAGAGACAGATGGGTATTGTAATATGTATGCTAATAATATAGCTGTAAGTTTTTTACATTCTATGAATAAAAAACAGATAAATGCAATTCACTATTTTGAAAATAATCATCCAAAAATTTTTGAAGTACTAGTTAATCATCTATCTAATCAATTTAAATTACCGAAAGACGAATTAGGATTTAAATGTATTAATATACTTGATCAATTCATAGATGATTTCAGTATTGTTGAGTATATTTTTATAAAGGCGAATAAAGAAAAAATAAAGGTTAAAATGTTTAAAAGCATATTAGTTAATGAACAAGTAAAAAAAGGTTTTTTAAAGAATCAGTTATCAAATTAAAATCTTTTTTCTTAAAATAGAATAGTAAATATTCTGTATACAGAATATTTTAATCTTTGAATAAGTGTTATTACATTTTATAGTTTAACAAAGGAGGGAAACATCTTATTTATGATTAATTAAATCCTTGTTTTTTACTAAAACTACATTAATTTTTACTGGAAAGTCCATGAGTCATCTAGGTATATTTGTACCTTATAAATAAAAACTAAGACATATACACTTAAAGTGTTTAATAAGAAATATTATGAATAAAACCATTTTAATTACAGGGAGTACAGATGGAATAGGGAAACTTACTGCTATTCAATTTGCAAAAGATGGTCATACAATATATATTCATGGAAGGAATAAAGAAAAATTACAACGTACAATCCTAGAAATAAAAGAAGTTTCAGGAAATAAAAACATAGGCGGTTTTACTTCTGATTTTTCAAATTTAGATGATGTTAAACACATGGCGAAGCATATTAATAATGAAATTCCTAAATTAGATATCTTAATTAATAATGCGGGTATTTTTAAAACTACAGCAACTAGTAATTTCAAAAATTTTGATATTAGATTAGTTGTTAATTATTTTGCTCCTTATCTTTTAACCAATACTATTCTTCCAATTATAAAAAAATCTGAAGCGCCAAGAATTATTAATCTAAGTTCAGCAGCACAATCACATGTTACTGATGAAGCTTTAGCGGGTATGGACATTCAAAATAGTAGTGAGGCTTATTCTCAAAGTAAACTAGCATTAACTATGTGGAGTTTTTACTTTGCTAAAACAAATTCAAAAATAATGACAATCGCTGTTAATCCAGGTTCTTTATTAAATACTAAAATGGCAAATGAAGCTTATGGACAACATTGGTCCTCAGCAACAAAAGGATCAGATATAATTTATGATTTAGCAGTTTCTGAAGAATACAAAAATAGTACAGGTAAATATTTTGATAATGATAAAGGAAATCCAAAAGGTTTTTTTGCTCCTGCTCATCCAGATGCTTATGATGAAAATTTAATTTTAGCATTAATAACAAAAACTGAAGATATTATAAATAACTAATTGATTTATGAAAAAAACAGTAATATTATTCATGTTGGTATTTACATTAATCATGTGTAAATCAAGAGAAAAGAAAGAAGAACCAATAAGTATTATACCTACAAATAAAGTCCTTTTATCATCTGAAATAGAATGGGAAGTACTAAATCCAGCAAGAGGAGACCAAAGTCCACAAGCTGGTACCATTTGGGGAGATAGAAAAGGAGAAGTATCAACTGGTTTTTTAGCGAAATTTGTTGACGGTTTTTCTTCGCCACCTCATATTCATAATGTCACTTATCGAGCAGTGGTTATCAATGGGTTCATACATAATGATGATAAAAATGCTAAAAATATGTGGATGACACCTGGTAGCTTTTGGACACAACCAGAAGGCGAATCACATATTACTTCAGCCAAAGGAAAAGAAAACATCGCATTAGTAGAAATTGACCATGGTCCATATCTTGTAAAACCAACGAGCGAAGCCTTTGATAATGGCGAAAGACCTGTAAATATAGATACTTCTAACTTAGTTTGGCTGAATAGCGATAAAACAAATTGGGTTGCTTCAAATAGTAAAGCAGAAATTAGTTTTCTTTTAGGGAATAAAGATAATGGCTTAAAGAGTCTTTTTATAAAGCTTCCAAAAAGATATAATGGAACAATAGAAACAAATGGAACGGTTTTACATTCAGTTGTAATTAAAGGCCTGATAAATTATAAGATACCTCAAAGTCAAGAAATAAAAGTTTTGGATGCAGGAAGTTATTTTGGTTCAACAGACAAATCGATACATACAGTTTTGAATAGTACAGAAAGAGAGATTATTATCTATATACGCACCAATGGGGATTTAAAAATTAATTAATGTCAAGAACTATATTTGAAAATATCGTAATTCAAAAATTTGAACAGGCAACATCGTTGGCCTTTTGTCAATACACAACTATACGTTTTTTTGAAATTTTACATATAGAAAAGGGTTCAGGAACAATTATAATCAATAATCATAGAGTAAAGTATAACGACAATGAACTATTCATTTTAATTCCTAATGATCAATATAATTTAGAAATTGAAACACCAACTACAGTTTCTGCTATAAAATTTCTAAATAATTTTTTTAGTACTTTTAGTTTAAATGAAAATGAAGCACAACGAAAAGATTGGTTCAGAAGAATAGAAACAATCCTACATAATTCTGACAGAACATCACATTTAAATATACAATTTAAAACAGATAAAAGTAGCTTGAATTTGTTGTTTACTGTGTTGTGTAACGAATACAATGATGAAAAATTGAAGAATGAAGTTGTATTAAAATCTACTTTACATACGATTTTACATATTATTTCTAGAAATGTAAATTTTATTTCTTCAAAAAAATCTAATTCTAAAATTCAAGATATTATTAATTATATAAATTATAATATTCACAACCCAGAAAAACTTACAAAAAAGGAATTAGCAAATCAATTTCATTTTTCAGAAAATTATATTAGTCAATATTTTAAAAGTAAAATGAATGTTGGTCTAAAAAAATACATTCTTAATTACAAATTAAAACTAGCTGAAACACGCTTAAAACATACCGATTTAACAATTACCGAAATTGCCCAAGAATTAGGTTTTACTGATAGTAGTCATCTTGATAAAACATTTATAACTTATAAAGGAATCACTGCTAAAACTTATAAAAAAAGCTTGAAAATTATCGATTAATTTTAGGTTCCTCTTTTTTTACTAAATCCTCATTTTTTCTTACTAAACCTTAAGACTATACTCAAAGTAAATTTGCATTATAATTTTTAAACAATAGTTATAATGAAAAATTCACAAGAAGTTTTTGAAGCACATATGATGGCTGTAAATATGTTATATACTTCAAAGGTAATGGAGGATTATTCGCATGATGCGATTTTTATTACGCCAGAAAATACCTATAAAGGAAAAGAAGAAATTTTCAGTTTTTATAAAAAATTCTTACCAAATTTTGAAGGTTTTCAATTTAATACTATCAAACAAGAAACCAATGATAATGTAGTTTATTTCGTTTGGAATGGAAAAAATCAACATTTAGATATACAACTAGCAACCGATACTTATATCATTGAAAACGGTAAAATAAAACAACACACATTTGCGGCAATTAATAATTAATTTTTAACTATAAATACAATGGATTACAAAAATTTTCAAACATTTAATGCAGAACAAAAAGGAGGAATATTAACTGTAGATATTAATTTTGGGCCTGTTAATGTGCAAGGTCAAGAAATGTTAGCAGACTTAAGCAGTTTATGTCTTCGATTAGAACGAGATAGAAGTGTTAAAGTAGTTGTATTTCAATCATCAAATCCTGGTTATTGGGTTTGTCATTATGATACCAACTTGTTAAGAGATATGTCAGAAGAAGCAGTGCCAAGAAATGAAGTTAAACTACTTGATTTACAATCTGTACTAGAACGATTAAGTAATGTACCACAAGCAACTATAGCAAAAATTGAAGGTTTTGCTCGTGGTGGTGGGCATGAAATGGCTTTAGCTTTAGATATGCGTTTTGCAGCTCGTGGTAAAGCAAAATTCATGCAAATGGAAGTAGGTATGGGTATTTTACCTTGTGGTGGTGGAGCATCACGTATGGCAAGACAAACTGGTTTAGGAAAAGCTCTCGAAATTATTTTAGGAGCAAGAGATTGGGATGCTGATGAGGCAGAAAAATTTGGTACTATTAACAAAGCATTAGATGCTAATGAAATTGGTGTATATGTAGATGCATTAGCAGAACGAATCTCTAAATTTCCAGCAGCATCTATCGAAGCTTGTAAACGTGCAGTTTATGCTTCTATCGATTTGCCAATTTCTGAAGCTTTAAAAGAAGAGGCCTATCAATTATTTCAAGCTACTAGTAAAACACCTGCAATCAAACGTTTTACAATCGCTGATGAAAATGGAGCACAATTTGATCACAATAATCAGAAAAACTGGGAAAACATGTTAATTGATTTACAAGAAATTCAAAGAGAATAACTATTGGCAACTAAGATTAATTAATAGTAAAAACATTTAAATAAAGAAAAATGACACATAATAATGCACTCGCACAAGCTCTTGCGCTTACTTTACCTTCTCGTGAAGCTTCACTAGAACGAAAGTCGTCTGTATCTTATTTTTGGAATAGTAATCGGAAGTTATTAGAAAATGCATGGGCAGAATGGGAAATCGAAAATAAAGAAAATTTACTAATTCCTGATGAAATGCTACTTGACTCAAACTTACGACAAGTTATTAATGAAGCATGGAAAAACCCAGAAAAAGAAAATGCTGTAGCTGATTTATGGAAAGAAATTATTCCTGGGGTTTATTCTGCACAGTTTTTTGACGTTGAACGCTTAACAGAATTCCGAAATTATTTAGAAGCTATAGTATCTTCGAAAATTCCTGTTCGACCACCATATGGTATTCAATTAAATCGTTATGGTATTATGCTTGACCCACGCTCGGATGGGTACTTAGCTGCACCTAATTTCCAAGCTTTTTATAATGATATAATGAACCGCTATATGCGTCCGATTGCTCGTTTACTACTTGGTACTTACGGTTATGATAACCAAACATTTAGTTTTTCAATTCAGTACAACCCTGAGAAAGATAAAGATTTGCATGCACACACTGACGCTTCAGCAGCTACTTTGAATATAAATATTAATTTACCTGATGAAAAATTTAAAGGCTCACAAGTTGATTTCTATGATAAGATTTCAAGAAAAACTGTACAAACTGTTTTTGAACCAGGTAAAGCAATAATTCATAGTGGTAACATCGCACACGCAACACATCCAATCATCAGTGGTCAGCGAAGTAACTTGGTCGTGTGGCTATACGGAAACCGTATGCAAATTCCCCGAGGAGGAGTAAGTAGCTACGGTAGTGTTGATAACTCAGTATCTACAGAAATTAAAAAAGAAAAAATTAGTTCTCACCAACGTTGGAGCTTACCAGACAGTCCTAAAGATACTTTTGCTCCATTTTAAAACTTTAAGTTTATAATCTAAATTTGTTTAGGATGTTTTTTGAGAGTCGAAATAAGTTAGTAGTAAATGTAGAAGCGGTCCTTGTAAGTATAAAGTAAGGTATTATTTAGAAAAATCGTAAAATATTTATACAAAAAAGAATTACTAAATAAGTAGCATCCTGTATTTGAGAAGAAGTGGTATTCGATTACTTGTTTATACTAACTTCTATTGTCCCTATAATGTTTATATGAACTCTTTAAATTTAATTAGTTTAACTTACTACGATATATGAAAATTTACAACTTTATTTTGTGTTTACGTACTATTAAAAAAAGTATGTAATTTCTAAGCTTTATAATAATTACTTTACAGAAATATTTGCAGGGTAAAGCATAAAATAATTGTCTAAATTTTGTATCGTGGTATTCATTTTTTCTAAATAAATAACATATTGACATTTATGAATACTTTGAGTAATAGATAATACATCAGAAATTACAGACTTGTTAGCTAAATATTCAGCATCATCAAAACTAACTATTTTTAATTGTGTAGTATTTACTCCCTCTAATAACAATAGTTTGTTCATAGTTTTAGGAGTAGTAATTAAAATATCTACTCCTTCAAATATTTCTGATTTAAGTAAATCTATATGCTCTCTTTCATCACAAACATAAACACGTAATGAAGTACTTTTTGTAAACTTTAAAAAAGAATTGTATAATTCTAATGCTTTTTCATTATTTTCTACAAAAACAATAGCTCTAGGTGCAGTACCTACTTCTTTACATTTTAATTTTTGCATTGTTGTAAGAATCAACGCTGTTGTTTTACCACTATTTTTAGGAGCAACACAAAATAAATTTTTACCACTTTTTATTACTGGAATACTTTTAATTTGAAAAGGAGTAGGGGTATCAAAATCTAATTCTGATAACTTCTCTTTTATATTAACATCAAGTTTTTTAAAAGGCATAATTAAGTAAATAATGTATTTGATTATAAAAATGAGTATTATAAATACTACTCCAGTGTTTAAAGTAAACAGCTACAAATTTAAGTATAAATCTAATTACAAGTACACATGTTTTGTTAGAATGTTTTCTGAATTTTATATAAAATACCAAAAAAAATAAAAGAGTTATATTATTTTTGTGTTTTATAAATAGTTTGCATAAATCCTAAAATTTGTTAGAGAAAACACCACAATTATACCAAGAACAATTTACTAATACAGATTATTTTATATTCTGTTTAGAAGCGGTTGATGATATAGAAATGGAGACGTTTACCGAAACACAAAAAAAGTTAGAACAATTAACCATGCAATATGGAGTAGCAAGTATTTATAAAACATGCGACACTATTGAAGGGCTAGAAGTTAGCTTAAACACATTGGTTTTGGATGATCATAATTTTAAAGACTATGAAATAATATACTTAGTTATAACAGGTGAAGCAAACAGTATTTGTTTAAATGACTACTACTATAGCTTACAGGAAATTGCAGAAATTTTTGAAGGTAGGTTAAATGGAAAGATTTTGCATTTTTCAAATGCCAAAGTATTAGATTTAGACGAAGAAGAAGCTCAGTATTTTTTAGATATCACTGGAGCTAAAGGAATTTCTGGCTACGGAAATGAATTTAATGGAATTACTAGCTCAGATCTTGATAAAGTATTCTTTAACTTGTTTAAAAAAGACGAGAATATGTTAGCTATTGTAGAAGAATTATATCAAAGACATTATAAACTTTGTAAGTTACTTGATTTTAGATTGTATTATTAAAAAACAACATTTAAAGAAGCTATTCTAATTTATCTGAAAATTAAGTTTTTTTTGATAAAAAAAGTATAATATTTAGATTTCTAATTTAAAATTTTAATAAGATTGGCTTTGTATAATTTCCCAATGGGAATTGTATGTTCTTGAATGTGTATTCTATTCCCATCAATTTTATTAATATATTTTATAGCTATCGCAAATGATTTGTGCACTTGTAAAAAATTGTCTGAAGGTAATGTTTCTAAGACATCAGATATTTTTTCTCTTATGGTAATGATTTCATTTATTAAAACAATTTTAGTATAATTTCCTGAAGCTTCTATAAATAAAATAGTGTCTATTTCTATTTGTATATACGACTTATTCTGACGCAAAAAAATACGCTTTATTTCTGAGGTATTTTCATCAATACTAGTGCTTTTTGAAACGGTATTTGAGTCATTTATTTTGTTTACAGCTTTTAAAAAACGTTCAAAACTAAATGGTTTTAAAAGATAATCTATAACATTAAGTTCATAGCCTTCTATCGCAAACTCACTATAAGCTGTAGTAACTATAACCTTAGGTGGTGCTGTAAGCGTTTTTAAAAAATCAAATCCTTTTAACTTTGGCATATTTATATCTAAAAAAATTAAATCTACTTGATGAGTATTTAAATATTCCAAAGCTTCTAAAGCACTATAACAGTTTTTTTGCAGCTTCATATGCGGTAACATTTCACAATATTCCATTATAATCTTATGGGCTATATGTTCATCATCAATAATTAAGTATCTCATTATTTTATCTTTAAAGATAGTGTAACTTTATAAGTATTAGTATTTTCACTTAAAACAAGTGTATGCTTTTTGGGATATATCAATTCTAATCTTCTTTGTAAATTTTTTAAACCAATTCCTTGATGATTAGGTTTCTGATGTAATTCAAAATTATTTTCAATGTCAAAACTTACTTTATTATTATTTTCGGTTAAATAAATATGGATATAAGCATCTTTTTCTAAATTTTCTAATCCATGCTTAAAAGCATTCTCTACTAAAATAATAAACAACAAAGGCATAATTTTAGCTTGAGGATTTCCAATTTCAGAATTAAATTGAATATCAGACTTTTTATGGTAACGAATTTCTTGAAGTTCAATATAGTTTTTTAAATAATCTATTTCTTGTTTGAGGGTTACCCAATCTTTTCCTCCCTCATAAATACTATATCGCATCATATCAGATAATTTGAGTACCATTTCCCTTTCTTTGGAGTCTTTTTTCATTAATCCATATAAATTGTTGAGAGTATTAAAGAAAAAATGTGGGTTAACCTGGCTTTTTAAATGCAGTAATTCTGTTTTTTCTTTTTCATTCTTTAATCGAATAATGGATTTAATCTGTTTAAAAATCCAATGCGCAATTGTGATAAATAAAATAATGAAATATAAAGCAATAAACTCTACAAATCCTTCTATTTTACCAAAAGTGTCATTAAAAATCACAAGGATAAAACCTACAAATACAAGTGTAATTTTATAAAATCGGTTTAGAATTTTCCTTTTTCTATCTGATATTTTCAACTTCATGTGTCAATATTAAATAAATAAACCTCCTCCTACAAATTAGTTGATAAATAATGGTTAGAAAGGGGTAAATACTTATTTAGTAGTGATGAAATACGTTTATACTTTCCAAAAGTGTTTGCGTCACACTAAACAAGAGGTGTGTCCCATTTCCTTTTTCGTATTAGGAATAGCTTATAGGTTTGCGTTAAATAATTAATCAAAAAACAGTATGGAACTTATTATTGATAATTTATCAAAAACCTATTCTAATGGAATTAAAGCATTACAAAACATTTCATTAAACATACCTAAAGGCATGTTTGGCTTGTTAGGTCCAAATGGAGCTGGAAAATCTACTTTAATGAGAACTATTGCTGCATTACAAGAAGCAGATACTGGAACTATTACTCTTGGTGATATTGATGTATTAAAACAAAAAAATGAATTACGACAAGTGTTAGGTTATTTGCCACAACAATTTGGTTTATATCCTAAAATATCTGCAGAAGTATTGCTTAATCATTTTGCTGTATTAAAAGGAATTACAAATAAAAGTGAACGTAATGAACTAGTAAAAGCACTTTTGTATAAAACTAATCTATACGATGTAAGAAAACAAAACCTTAAAGGCTATTCTGGAGGTATGAAGCAACGTTTTGGTATTGCACAAGCGTTACTTAATAACCCAAAGTTACTCATTGTAGATGAACCTACAGCGGGATTAGATCCTTTAGAACGAAATCGATTTTACAATGTTTTGAGTGAACTTGGTGAACATACTGTAGTTATCTTATCTACACATATAGTTGATGATGTTAAAGAGCTCTGTACAAATATGGCAATTATTAATCAAAGTCAAGTTTGTTTAAAGGGGCAGCCACTTGAAATACTAGAGAGTTTAAAGGGTAAAGTTTATAAGAAAACAATTGAAAAAGAAGAATTAAAAATTTACAAAGAAAATTATAAGGTAATTAGTGAAAAGCTGTTTTTAGGAAAACCAACTATTCATATATTAAGCGATAAGAACCCGGGAGGTGGATTTTCTCTAACCAATGCAGAACTAGAAGATGTATACTTTTCTAAAATATTTAGTAATACTAACTCTAATTCTAACTAATTATGTGGTACAATATTTTTAAGTTCGAAATACAATATCGAATTAAACGTCCAGATACCTATGTGTTTTTCTTATTTCTATTTCTATTTTCAATTGTAGGTGTAGATTTTATTTTTCAAGGTTCAGAAATGGGATTAATGAAGAAAAACTCACCCATAGTTATAGCAAAAACTATGGGTGCTATTACTGGAATATTTATGATTCTTGCCTCAATGATTATGGGCGTATCTGTATTAAGAGATTTTGAGTATAATATAGAGTCTTTACTGTTTTCTACTCCTATCAATAAAAAAGATTATTTAGTAGGTCGATTTTTAGGATCTTTTACTGTTTTACTATTTGTGTTTTCAGGTGTTTTATTCGGAATGATATTAGGTGAATTTATGCCATGGCATAGCCGAGATAGCCTGTTAGAATTTAATGTAATTGTATATTTAAAGACATTTTTAATAATAACCTTGCCAACCTTATTTTTTGGAGCATCTTTATTTTTTGTTACTGGTGCTTTAAGTAGGAACTTAGTTGTTGTTTACACACAAGGTATTATTTTGTTTGTAGTATTTATGCTAACCAAAGCAATTACTAATCCGTTTTGGCAAGCCATTTTAGATCCATTTTCATTAACTACTACCACTTTTATTACACAATCATGGTCTACTTTAGAAAAGAGTACACAATACCTTCCATTTTGGGGAGCACTTATGTATAATAAATTGTTTTGGCTATTTCTAGGCTTCATAGCGTTGACATATGGTTATAAAAAGTTTAATTTTCATGTAGTTAAAGAAAAGAAATCAAGAAAAAAACAAGTAAAAACATTAGCCGTTAAAGGAAGTAATGAAAATGTAGACATTGTAATACCTAATGCTAAAAAAGAATATGGTTTATTAGCAAAATGTATACAATTAAAACAATTTTCCTGGTTTTATTTTATAAGTATTTGCAAACAATCATCATTTTGGGGAATTGTTATTTGTGGTATGATTATAATTCTTATAAACTCAGTAAATCTTGGAACCGTATATGGAGTAGATAGTTATCCTGTAACTTATTTTATTGTTGATGAACTTAAAGAAACATCCATTTATTTCTTCATTATTCTTTTAGTATTTTATTCGGGAGAATTGATTTGGAAAGAAAGAAGTGCTAAACTACATCTAATTTATGATGCCACACCAATGTCTAGCTTTATTAACTTATTGGGCAAGTATGTTGGATTAAATTTAGTTTACGTGGTATTAATGATAGCCTTAATAAGTTCAGGGATTATATTTCAAACAATAAGTGGATATTATAAGTACGAGTTTCAAGTTTATTTTTATGGTTTTTTTCTAGAAATTTTACCTTTTTTAGCGTTATACACATGTGTAGCATTTTTTATTCAATCGGTAATAAATAATAAATTTGTAGGTGTTTTATTGGTAATTATATTCTTTATTGCCAATATCGCTTTTGGGTTATTCGGTTTTGATCACGATTTGTATTTCTTTGGAGGTAGTTCATTAAAAACATATTCAGCTATGAATGGATATGGTCATTTTTTAAAACCATACCTCATTATTAAATCTTATTGGTTGCTCTTTGGAATACTACTACTAATCATTGCTTCTTCAGTACATGTTAGAGGTATAGAAACCAACTTTATAAAACGAATAAAAGCTAGTAAATACAGAGTAAGCAAACCATTTTTCAAATTCGCATGCTTAGTTTTTTTAGCATTTATAACTATTGGAAGCTTTATCTTTTACAATACAAATATTTTAAATAAACACTGGAGTGATTCTGAAACCACCGCATATAGAGTAGCTTATGAAAAAGAACTAAAGCAGTTTGAATATATACCACAGCCAAAAATTGTAGATGTAAACCTTCAATTAGAACTTTATCCTTCAATGCGAAATTACCTAGTAGAAGGCTCATATATATTGAAAAACACAAATACTGTAGATATTACATCAATTCACATTCAAAAACTCATAGAAGAAAATGTTACGTTGGATAGTATTTCTTTTGAAGGCGGATTCACTATTAATCATCAATACGAAAAATTTGACTACTCAATATTCAACCTTACAAAAACATTAAAACCAGGAGATTCTGTAAAAATGTATTTCAAGCAATGTTTTACTACAAAAGGTTTTGAATTAGGCAACTCTAATGTAAACATCAACAACAATGGAACATTTTTTAACAATTCTGATCTACCTACAATTGGATATAATAGAAAATATGAATTAAGAAATACTGATGAACGTGAAGAAAATAAACTACCATTAAGAAATAATAAATCTGATAGAGATAATACTAATGAATTAGTAAATGCTAGGTCAGGTAGTGACTCTGATGGAATTAATTTTGAAATGATTATTGGTACTTCAAAAAATCAAACAGCATTAGTACCTGGGAATTTATTAAAAAAATGGACAAAAAATCATCGCAACTACTTTCATTATAAAATGGAAATTCCCATAATCAATTTTTTCTCCATTGTTTCGGCAGTATATGAAATTGAAAAAGACACATGGATTTCTAGTAAAGATTCTATGAATAATAAGCCAGTTGATCTTGAAATTTATTATCATAAAGAGCATAGCTATAACATTGAACGTATGATGACTTCAATGAAAGTTTCTTTAGAGTATTATACCAAAAATTTCAGTCCTTATCAATATAAGCAACTACGTATTATGGAGTTTCCAAATTATGCTCAATTTGCGCAATCATTTCCAGGAACCATTCCATTTTCAGAATCTATAGGCTTTGTTTTAAATATTGATGATAAAAAAGATGTGGATATGGCGTTTTATGTAACAGCACATGAAATTGCCCACCAATGGTTTGGTATGCAGGTTGAAGCAGCAAATGTAAAAGGCAGAAACTTTATTTTAGAAACATTATCACAATATGCTGCTATGATGGTTTTAAAACAGAAGTATTCAGAAGAAAAACTACTTCAGTTTTTAGAAACTCAAAAAGAGATTTATAAAAAAGGAAAAGATAGAGAAGCAACCGAAGAACCTTCATTGGCATTGGTAGAAAATCAAGAGTATGTATATTATGCTAAAGGAGCAATCAATATGTATCAATTTCAAAAAATAGTAGGAGAGGAGCAAGTAAATAAAGCGCTGAAGAGCTTTTTGAATGATTGGAATACCATCAATGGTAAATTGAAAAGAACTACAAAAAGATATGCAACTACTCATGATTTAATAGGATATTTTAGAAAGGTTACACCAGAATCTCTTCAATATATAGTGACTGATTTGTTTGAGAAAACAACGTTTAAAGAATAGTAATTTATTATTTTCTAAACATAAAATATTTAAAAGGAAGAGAACTTATGTAAATACGATAGCGGATTTAAAAAATAAATTCCAAATATTTCTATATGTAAAATAGGATTGTTTGGAATTTATTACTCCTTTTACTCTAAAAAATATATCCATAGGTTATTTGTATTTATAAACGTTACAAATAACAGTAATCTATGATATAATTGGCATAAAAATACAAATATCCGTATTTTTATGGTATGGCTAAACAGTTTAACAAAGGGTTACGTTTTAAAAAATTCAAGGAAAAAAAAATCCCAATTTTCGATAAACTCTTTGATATTTTCAAAGAATTATTAACCTATACTTCAGGAGATTTTGATGAGGCTTTTGAATGGCTAAAACAATTGGATGTAGAATATAGTTTAACTACTCCTGAATATACACTTGATGACTTTTTAGAAGATCTAAAAAATAAAGGCTACATAAAAGAAGAATTGGAAGATGGTACTGGAAGTTCAAAAAATAAAATTACTTCTAAAACAGAACAAGCACTGCGTCAAAATGCCTTAAATCAAATTTTTGGAAAATTAAAAAAACGGGGTGCTGGAAATCATAAAACCAAAGCTATTGGTAGTGGAGATGAGAATACAGGTGAATTTCGAAATTTTCATTTTGGAGATTCTTTAGATCGAATTTCGATGACTGAAAGCATAAAAAATGCGCAGATTAACAATGGTATTGGTAATTTTTCCTTAACGGAACAGGATTTAATTGTACAAGAGACGAATTTTAACGCGCAAATGAGTACCGTTTTAATGATTGATATTAGCCATAGCATGATATTGTATGGAGAAGACAGAATTACTCCTGCTAAAAAGGTAGCAATGGCATTAACAGAACTTATTAGAACCCGTTATCCTAAAGACACTATGGATATTTTGGTTTTTGGTAACGATGCTTGGATGATTTCCGTTAAAGACTTACCATACTTAAAAGTAGGGCCTTACCATACGAATACTGTTGCAGGGCTTCAACTTGCCTTGGATATTTTGCGAAGAAAACGAAATACTAATAAGCAAATTTTTATGATTACGGATGGTAAACCTAGCTGTTTACGTATGGCTGATGGTACGTATTATAAAAATAGTAATGGCTTAGACAAGCATATTGTAGAGAAATGCTACAATATGGCTGCACAAGCTAGAAAATTGCATATCCCCATAACTACCTTTATGATTGCAAGTGATCCCTACTTAATGCAATTTATCGAGCATTTTACAAAAGCAAATCAAGGAAAGGCCTTTTATACTGGTTTAAAAGGTTTAGGGGAAATGATTTTTGAAGATTATGAACAAAATAGAAAAAGAAGAATACGATAAATTTAAAATTATACATTATTAATAAAGAAGTATACTTAAAAAGGATACTATACTAGAATATACAATATGAATCATCAAGATATAAATACATTAGGTGAATTAAAAGCTACAGGATATCAATCTATTTCCATAAAAAACGAGTTAAGAAACAATCTAATAAATAAATTAAAGCGGCAAGAAACGGTTTTTACAGATATATGGGGCTATGAAGATTCCGTAATCCCTGAATTAGAAACTGCTATTTTATCGAAGCACAACATTAATCTTCTAGGATTACGAGGTCAAGCAAAAACAAGGTTAGCACGTTTAATGATAACCCTATTAGATGAGTATATTCCTATTGTAAAAGGTTCTGAAGTAAATGATGATCCATTACGTCCTTTATCAAGATATGCCAAAGAACTAATAGCTGAACATAAAGACGATACACCAATATCTTGGATACACAGAGAGGAACGCTTTTTTGAAAAATTAGCAACTCCCGATGTAACTGTAGCCGATTTAATTGGCGATGTAGATCCTATAAAAGCCATGAATTTAAAATTGAATTATGCAGATGACCGGGTGATTCACTTTGGGATGATTCCAAGAGCTAATCGTTGTATTTTTGTAATTAACGAAATTCCCGATTTGCAAGCCAGGATTCAAGTATCCTTATTCAATATACTACAAGAGGGCGATATCCAAATTAGAGGGTTTAAATTACGTTTACCTTTAGATATTCAGTTTGTATTTACAGCAAATCCTGAAGATTACACTAATAGAGGGAGTATTGTAACGCCATTAAAAGACCGTATTGGTTCGCAAATTTTAACGCATTACCCAAAATCTATAGAAATAGCTAAAAAAATTACTGCACAAGAAGCAACCTATCTTCAAGAGCAAAAAAACAAGATACATGTACCAGAACTTGCAAGAGATATAATTGAACAACTAGTTTTTGAAGCGAGAAAAAGTGAATATGTAGATTTAAAAAGTGGTGTAAGTGCCCGAATGAGTATCTCAATCTTTGAAAATCTTTTAAGTACTGCTGAAAGAAGATCTTTGTTAAACGAAGAAACGAATACCTCGGTTCGTGTATTAGATTTTTTAGGAACTATCTCTGCAATTACTGGAAAGATAGAGTTAGTTTATGAAGGAGAACAGGAGGGAGCAGATATGGTTGCACAAATACTACTCAATAATGCGATTAAAACTATTTTCAATACCTTATTTCCAGAAATAAAGAAATTGAAAAAGGAAGGAGAAGCATCACCATATGACGCTATATCATCATGGTTTTCTTCTAAAGATGCTGTAGAGTTATTAGATGATATGGATGAAAATTATTTTAGAGAGCAGTTAGATTCGATAGCGCCTTTAACTCGTTTAATTAAAAAATACCAACCTGAAATTTCTGAAAAAGATATACCTTTTATGCAAGAATTTATACTTTGGGCATTGTCTGAATATAAAATTTTAAACAAGGAACGTTTTAACACTGGTTTTCAGTTTAATGATCCATTAGCCAATTATATAAGAAGAATATAGTTCTTCTTTATAGCTATGAGCATTCAAAAATGGAGGTGATGAGTTTGTTTTAAAAAAACTCAAAAGGAAATTATAATATAACTTTTCCAAAAATAGTTGATAATGCAAGGGAATTAGATTATTTTGAATAAAAATGGTGTTAAAAGATTAAAAAAAATAGATAGAATTGGATTCACTTACACAGGTTGTATTAGGAGCAGCAGTTGGCGAGGCTGTTTTAGGAAAGAAAATTGGAAATAAGGCTTTACTCTATGGAGCAATTGGTGGAACTATACCCGATCTTGATGTATTTCTAGGATTATTTACAGATACAATTACTGCGATAGAATTACATAGAGGATTTAGTCATTCTATCTTATTTTCTGTAATTATGGCACCTCTATTGGGGTGGTTAGTTAATAAAATAGAACGGAGTAAGAATCTTGGTTGGCAACCTTGGGCTAAGCTATTCTTTTGGAGTTTGATTACACATCCTTTGTTGGATGCTTTCACTACATGGGGTACTCAATTGTTTTGGCCTTTTAATATAAAAATAGCTTTCAATTCTATTTTCGTTATTGATCCTTTGTATACATTACCTTTTCTTTTTTGTTGCATAGCAGTTCTTTTTTGTAAACGTACCTCAAAACTCAGATGGAGATTTAATAGATTCGGGTTGATTATATCAACAAGCTATCTTTTTTGTACACTTATTTTAAAATCATTAGCGTATAAAAAAATTGAAAGTGAATTACAAAATCAAGGTATAGAATATACCTCAATTAGTACACGTCCTGCTCCTTTAAATACTATTTTATGGAATGCTAATATCGATACAAAAGAGAATTATCTGATTACTGATTATTCCTTTTTTGATACGCAACCCTTAAAATTCAAAAAGTACCCTAAACATCGTGAAAAATCAGAGGCATTAATTAAATATTTAAATGTACAACGACTTATCAATATTTCTGAAGGATGGTATATTATAGAACAAAAAGAGGATCAATGGTATTTTAACGATCTGCGATTTGGATTAATTCCAAGAGAAGATGGTAGTTCATTTTTTACTTTCTCCTATTACTTAAAAGAAAAGGAAGGGGAAATTCAGGCAACTGAAGTTCCTAAAACCAAGCGAGAAGCAAAGTTTTTGATGCAACGACTTTGGCATAGAATAAAAGGAAATTAATCTAAGAAATATAAATATGTTCGGAATATTCAAAAAGAAATCACAGAAAGAAAAATTACAAGCTAAGTATGAAAAACTCTTGAAAGAAGCTTATACGTTATCTACCACCAACAGAAAAAAGAGTGACCAGAAAGCTTTTGAAGCTGAAGAAATTATGAAACAACTAGAAAAGCTTAATTAATATTAACAAGAAGCAATTGCAAAGCGAATCATGAGATCAAATTTATTAAATATAAAACTCCTTAATAATTTTACATAATGTCCAATTATAGCTACAAATGTATAGTTACAATTTTTCTTGAGAACCGCGTATTTAAAAAATTATGAACCATTGTACAGAATATGAAATTCTCACGAAAGCCCAAAACAAACTGGGATATTTTACATAATATAGAATTATAGCTACGAACTATATTATCAAGGCTAAAACTGAATATGATATATTTGTACTATAATGTTCTGCGTTATGTAACTTTGCTTTGGTAAAAAGCTTTTACCAGTACTAATATTCTTTTATTTTTTTCTTTCTAAAAGTTTCTTTAAAAATGTAATGGAATACGCTTTGCCCGAAGCGACGATAGGAGTGAAGTGGTAATGTGTATGGAATGGGATTAACTTGTAAACTTATCTTTTTTAGTAACAAAGCCTTTTTCTTTAGCATAAAAAACTATTGTCCCTAGTGATATAGAAGATGACATTTCTAAATTTCTACTATTGTAGCAATATTTTAGTATGTTTTTACTTTCAAGTTCATTATGTTTTTCTTTATCTAGCTCACATAGACTTAAAAAATATTTTTCACCTAAATCATAACTAAAAGTACTTGCAATAGCTAAAGCAACTCTTAACCATTTATCAAAAGAGTTTGTTATTGATAATTCTTTTCTTTTTAAATATTTAATTATAAGGTTAATCATTTTTCTATGTTCAGATTTATTTAAACCTTCTGTAGCATAGGCACTTTTATTAAGAGATTTACTTAAAGTCGATTTTTTAGATTTAGTTTTTATAACTGTTTCTTCGATTAGTTTATCTTTATAAATCTCAGAAGTTGTATTTAAATATAAATCTTTATCCCAAGAAACAAAACATAACCTTGTAACATCACTTCCACTATTGTCTAGTTCAATACTATATTTTATTTTAAAATATTCTTTAAGAGAATTGAAACTTGATTTATGTTCTTTGGGTGTACTATTTATTTTTACCAAAGCTTTTAATCCTTCATTTGATGGAGATAGCCAAACTGAATAAATATATTTGTCTTTAGTTAATTTATCTTTAATATTATTTATGGTAGATAAATCAATATGGTCAATATCTAAAATCATAATATTATTGTAAACATCTAAATTCTCAAGTTTTCTACCGTTTTTAAATGTTCCACAAAAAGTTACTATAGGTAGTTTAATTTTTAAAGTTTTATATGAATCATAATCTTTTTTATCAGTAAAATATCTGCATTTTTCTATTATTGTTTTATATCTACCTTCCTTTATATCCTTAAGTTCGTCCAATAAATTTGATTGAACAATGGTTTTTGTATAGATATTTTGAAATCTAGAAACTTTCATTTTTAATTATAATTTTAAAGCCATAAATATACTATATTTGGTTTAAGGCGTAGGCAAGAGTGAGGTTTACTTCATTATGTTGAACAGGTATAAGAATTTATTCTTTAGGTGTTAGTAGCATTAACTATTTTAGTTATAATCGAAATCACTGAAACAATTTACGAACCTAAAAATCCTGATGCTTATGGTTTCTGCTGTATTTGTATATCAGAGCAGCAATGTATCTCAATCAAATTGATTTCTACGCTCTACGCCTTATTTAAAATGAAAGAATTAGAAGATTATTATACAAACCCAGCGATAATTAAAATGCTTTGTAAACACAGAGCAGGGATATCTCACAAAAGACATAAAAAACATATGTCTAGAGATATTAGCTTTCATAATAGAACTAATAAAATAACTATTTCACATAAAGATTCAGATTTTATTACTATTCAATCTTTATTTCCAACTCGCAGAAATTGGAAAAAGCTAAATCAGACAGAAAGACTTGACCCAAATAGATTAACAAACAGTCTAGAAAGAAATCAAGAGAGACTATGGAAATCGTATAAACTTGAAAAGTATCTTGTTGATTTTAAAGGAAAAACACCTGAAAAATGGTATAATAAACTATTATTATTCTGTGATAAAATTAGAAAAAAGATAGAAGATATATCTAAAGATAAATACATACTTCAAAAACCACTAATATTCCCTTTACCTAAATCAAATAAAAACGGTAAATATATCTATCGTCCAATTGCAAAATTTACTTTGGAAGACAAAATAATTACATCTTTGTTTTCTAGATATTTAACAATAAATTTTGATAGTGTATTTTTAGATTGTTCTTATGCTTTTAGAGCAAGAAAGAATGGAGTTGTACCAAATCATCACGATTCAATTATTGAAATATTAAAATATAGAAAAAAATACAAAAAGGTTTGGGTTTCTGAATGTGATATACAAAAGTTTTTTGATACAGTACAGCATAAACATCTAATTAAGATTTTTAATGAAACAATAGAAGAGTTATTAGTGAAAGGAATTAAAATATCTGCTACAGCTATTAAGTTATTTTCCTTGTTCTTAGATTCATATTCTTTTAATTTAGATGTTCTTACTAAAAATAGCACACCAAAGTATTTTAAAGATAATGGAGTTCCAGTTGGTGAATTTGGTTGGGTAAAAAAGGAACTTGTAGATAAGTACTCGCAAAAATATATTGATGAATTTAAAATAGGTGTTCCTCAAGGAAATGCAGTTTCTTGTTTTATTGCAAACCTTATATTAAATAACATTGATAAAGCTGTAAAAGAGGTTAATAACGATATTTTGTATGTAAGGTATTGTGATGATATGGTTTTAGCTCACAAAGATGTTGATATATGTAAGAAAGCTTTAGAGATTTATAAAAAAGGGATTAGAGACAATTATTTGCTTTATCACGAGCCTAAAAGTTTTACAAATTATAAAGACTCTGCGAATGACTTTTGGAAAGTAAAATCAAAGGAACCTTATTTTTTTGGGAATAAATATGCAAATGAAAGAAACATACCTTGGCTTTCTTTTGTTGGTTATCAAATAAATTATAAAGGAGAATTAAGAGTTAGAAAAAGTTCAATAAAAAAGGAAATTAGTAAACAGATTAGCGAAACTCAAAGAATTTTAATTTCTCTAGGGATTGATAAAAACAGAGAGTTACCGGACATTAATAAATATTCACGAAAAACAATTAATCAAATTGTTTTTAGCTTACAACAAAGGTTAATTTCAATGTCTGTAGGCAGAGTTACCATATATAATTATGATAAAACTAACCTTAACCAAGGTCTATGCTGGACTAATGGTTTTCATTTATTAAATAATAATAAAATTGCTATGAAGCAATTAAAAGAGTTGGATAAGAGGAGAGAACAACAAATCTTGTACTTAAAAAGAATTATTTCTCATTTAGACAAAGAAACAGATGGTCAAGATGATTTACCAAAGTATATGGAAGAATTATATTTTGGTTTACCTTATAGCTATTATAATCATATAAAATGAGTGTATTACATTTCATAAAATCAGAACTAAAATCGTTTAACTTAGAATTAACTCCAAAACAAGATGGGAGGGAAGGAGTTGGTTTTTTAATAGGAGACAACCTATTACATCTACAATCCATTGATTTAGATGCCACACAACGTAGTATTAAAATATCTAAACAAGATTTAGGAGAACTAAAAGATAACTTGTTTGTCGCTTTAGTTTTAATTTTAGATAAAGAACCAAAGGTTGTTTATTTAATCCCATCAAAAGACTTATCACAAGGTGATAACAACATATTTATTGAGAATAATGTGTCATTATTGCCCAGTTTGTCCAATTGGGAGATTAAAGTATCTAGTAATACAATTCCAGAATTAGTTAAGTATTCTTTAGAAAATATGATAGATAAACTAAAAACTTAGTTTTATAACATTATGTAAAATAGAAACTACGCGTTTTTTACCCAGATGGAGCGTTGGCAAAACGGCCTCAGAAAACTTTGGTTAAAACAATAGGTGAATGAGCGTACATATTTTAGAGGTCTAGTTATACATATTCTTAACAAAAATAAGGTTTAAGGCTAGTTCAAAGTAATCTTAATGGGTTACAATGTTTCCTAAAATATAGCGATTGAGCCGTGATTGTTTCCAAAGTTTTGTGCAGCCTTGATTTTTTTGTTTCTTTTTTTATCAAGAAAAAAAGATAATAATAAACCTTAATAGTCACGATTTCAAATTTCAGTTCTAAATGTTCTTAAACAGCACAAATTAAAAAAAGTTGAATTAGAGCACAATTAAAGCAAGTGTATAGAAATTTATTTTTCTTAAATTTTATACTCTTGCGGAAACCTTTACGAGAATGCCGTAGAAAAAAATATTGCAGGATTATTATCGAATACGCGAATTTTGAATGAATCTAAAAGGTTAGCTTTTTTATGGCGGTGGCTATGCGGTTGGAAATTGTGTTTTAAAAAATTAATGCGATAGCATAATTATTTTAATAAAGCAATCGAGCTATAGAATTATAGCTTTCGAATATTTAATAATGTGCAGGTCGTAAAATGGCTATTACATAATTACTGTCGATATAAGTCTAACGACATGATATCTGTAATTATGTAAAATACACAGTATTCGCCATTTTACTCATAATAACATTTGAACTATAATTAATATTATGTTAAATAGAATTTTTATAGAAAGATAGGAACTTCTTGAAATACTTCCTTTCTATAGAATGTTTGTTACTATAGTTTACTCCTTTTTTGATACTACAGTTTTAAAATAATTGATGGCAACTAATCCTATAATACCTCCTAAAAAAGAAATAACACAATTAATACTAAATAGAAAAATGTTAATCGATCCATGATTCATAATTGAATATGGATCAAAACCTAATCTACCAAAGGTTTTAATAAAAAAAACACTTCCAAAAACACCAGCAATTGTATTTCCTAGTATCCCAAATGAATATTTTTTATAAATAGATCCCACGATTATAGCACCTATAATACCTAAAAAAATACTTACTAATGAAATTAAAGTCCCTGTCATACATTAATCTTATACCAATTAATGACCATAATCCATTTTATCAATCTTACCTCCTAACAATCTTTTTTGTATAATCATGTATACAAAAAGTAATATAAAACCTATTATTCCCCATGTCATAGCTACAGACAACCCATATTCAGAGGTAGCTGTATTATAGATGGTTAAAGGTTCTTTTATATCATTCACAGAAGGTAATATAACTGGAAATAATGATGCTAATGATGATGTAATTCCACCTAAAATTAATAGTGTAGAACACAAAAAAGCATGACTATCTTTTTTTATTTTTTTGATAAAAAATAAACCAACTAATCCAGTAATATAAATAAGAGGAAACACTAATAATAATGGAGTTTCAGCAAAATTATTTAATGAATTAGGGTTTACAATTTGCCACAGTACTATTGAGCATATTGTAAGTACGATTAATGCTATATTCAATGTAAAAATAACCTCTTTTAATTTTTTATTTATAGACGAGTTAGTTTTTAAAATCACCCAATTAGCACCATGAATAGCCAAGGTAACAACCGCTATTAAACCAATAACAATCGTAAACCAATCAATAACTCCTGGAGTATCACTTAAAGGACTAAAACTACTATCCCAAAGTGGTAAGAAAAAATAATGTCCTTCATAAACAGATACACCATTTTCAACACCTCCTAAATTTACACCTCGTATAATATTTCCTAGCGCTATTCCAAAAAAGAAGGCTAATAATAAACTAGAAACCCCAAAAGATTTGTCCCAAATGTCTTTCCACATTTGAAACTGAAATTGTCCTCTAAATTCTAAACCAATAGCTCTAAAAATAATTAACCATAATACAAGAATTAAAGGTAAATAAAACCCACTAAAAACAGACGCATAAAAAGTTGGAAATGCCATAAAGAGCATCCCTCCTGCCGCTACTAACCAAACTTCATTAGAATCCCAGAATAGCCCTGCCGATTTAGCAATGACTTCTTTATCTTTTTCTTTTTTTGCAAAAAATAAATGAATTATTCCTGCTCCAAAATCATATCCATCCAAAATAAAAAATACAACTAAAACAATCGCTATTATTATATACCAAAATATTTCCATAATCTAATGTGTTTGAGGTTTTGGACCTTCATTTATTGTTTTTCCTACTAAAACTAAAAACAAGAGGCCTAGCAGCATATATAAAGCAACAAAACCAAGTAAAGTGAATAATGTATTACCAGATGAAACTGTAGGAGAAATACCATCACTTGTTTTTAATAAACCATATACTAAATACGGCTGCCTGCCTAACTCGGTAGTATACCACCCTGTAATATTAGCGATATAAGGAAACGGAACTAAAAACATGATAGTCCATAATAAGCGTTTTGAAGTGTATAATTTTTTTCGCCATAAAAAGAAAAATGCTAATGCCATTATACCAATAAATAAAGTACCTAAACCAACCATTATATGATACGAATAATACAATGCAGGAATATTATCAGGTAATTCTTCTTCTTTAAATTGATCCATTCCAGGAATTTGTTTATTCCATTCTTGATAGGTTAAAAAACTTAGGATGTTCGGAACAGCTATTTTGTTGTCTAACTTCTTTTCAACCATATTTGGCTGACCAATCAATACGATCTCTGCTCCTGCTTCTTCCGTTTCAAAAATACCTTCCATTGCTGCAAAAGTTGCTGGTTGATACCTTGCTACATTCTTTGCGTTCCAATCTCCAGTAGGAAATGCCAAGAGAACACTAGAAATCAATCCGAAAACAACCCCTGTTTTTAAAAACAATTTTCCATATTCTAATTGTTTATTTCTTAAAACGTAAAAAGCACCTATACTTGCTACTACAAACGATGATGTTACTACAGAGGCTAATTGGTTATGTAAAAAAGCGGGTAACAACCAAGGGTTGGTAAATAACGCTGAGAAGTTTTTTAATACAAACTTCCCGTTTTCTAACACCTCATAACCTACAGGATGCTGCATCCATGCATTGGTAGATAAAATAAACCAACCACTAGCCCAAGAGCCTAAAAACACTAAGAAACCTGTTAAAAAGTGTAGTTTTTGACCCATTAACTTTTCACCAAAAATAAATAAGGCTAAAAATGAAGATTCTAAAAAGAAAGAGAACATTCCTTCCATGGCTAATGTTTGTCCAATAATACCACCTGTTAGTTCAGAAAACTTAGCCCAGTTAGTACCAAATTGAAATTCCATCGGAATTCCGGTTACGACTCCCATGGTAAAATTTACAGCAAAAATTTTCATGAAAAATTTAGCAGCATTGTTATATTTTTCAATGTTATTTCTTAAATATTTACCTTTAAAATAGACTATCAATAACGATAATCCCATGGTTAATTGCGGAAAAATATAGTGGAAAGTGATAGTAAATGCAAACTGCAATCTATCATAAAAGAGCATGTCATCCATAATCTAATTTTTAGACTATAAAAATACGAATCGATTCGTGAATTCTAGACAACTTTGGCTATAAAAAAGCGGTAAAAACGAACTTTTAACAGCTTATTTTTTCTTGAATTTTATAAATAACTCCATCCCTTGTCTATTAGGATATGAATTGTAACATTCATTAAAAGTTTCGAAAGAAAAAAACGGTTCAAAATACTTAATGTACTCCTTTTTTGTTCCTCCAAATGGTGGATGATCATCATTTAATTTAGCATCGAACAATAGCCCCACTAACTTTCCTTCACCTTTTAAAACATCTTTCATTTTAATAGCGTACTTAGCTCTTAATGTTGGATTAATAGCGCAGAAAAAAGTTTGTTCAATAATCAAGTCAAACTGCATTTCAAGGTCAAAAAAATCACCTAAAATTAATTGTTTTTCAGGAAGATTTGGAATTCTTTTTTTTAAGTTCTCAATGGCAGTTTCTGACAAGTCAATTACATACACATTTTTAAAACCTTTATTAAAAAGGTATTCTGCCTCATAGGAGTTTCCACCTCCAGGAATTAAAATTTTCAGCTCTTTATTATCTAGTTGATCAAAATAGGCTTTTAAAGGAGGAGATATTTCACCTAAATCCCATCCAATTTTATTGTTTTTGTATTTATTATTCCAAAAATCTGCTGCTAAATCCATCTAACAAAATTATACAATTTAAGTTTATTTTTTTCATAGAAATACAACAAAATAAGCTGTCCAATTAACAGATTACTTCAGTCGTTACCTTCCTTCGTAATGACAAAAAACGTCACTGCGAACAAAATGTAATGAAGTGAGGCAGTCTGTTTATGCTGTATTGAAAATTTAAATGGAAACTATCATTAGAGAGATTACTTCAGTCGTTCCTTCTTCGTAATGACAAAAAACGTCACTGCGAACAAAATGCAATGAAGTGAAGTAGTCTGTTTATTATGGATTGAAATTTTAATAGGCAACTAATATTAGAGAGATTACTTCAGTCGTTCCTCCTTCGTAATGACAAAAAACGTCACTGCAAACGTAGAGCAATGAAGTGAAGTAGTCTGTTTATTATGTATTGAAAATTTAATTGACAGCTATTATTAGAGAGATTACTTTAGTCGTTACCTTCCTTCGTAATGACAAAAAAAACGTCACTGCGAACAAAATGCAATGAAGTGAAGCAGTCTGTTTATGCTGTGTTAAAAATTTAATTGACAGCTATTATTAGAGAGATTGCTTCTTTCGTTCCTCATTCGCAATGACATATCTTTAATTTATAAATATAATTATAGGTGTTACTTCTTTTTATAACGCATTTTACCAATTTCTATGCTGATAGCTGTACGTGCTAACATGGTAAAAATAAGTGCTCCCATAGCCCAAATACCTAATGTAACACCAATTTCAATACCAGTTGGAGTATATTCTGCAATCTTACCATAAGGACCAGGAATAAAACCAGGAACAATTAAACCAAACCCTTTTTCAATCCAAATAGCTATAAATAATATACTACAAGCAAAAAATAATACTTTAAAGTTGTTTCTAAGTTTATGAAACGTAAGTAATACTGTTGCTATAACATTTAGTGTAATAGCTGTCCATATCCACGGTAATAATGCCGTTTTTCCATCTAAACCAAAAAATAAATAGTAAGCACTTTCACTATGGTGAGTTGGTGCATAAAACTCTTTAAATAATTCAGAAATTAACATGATTAAGTTAATTTGAGCAGCAACAGTAACTACTAAAGCTAGTTTTTTAATCGTTTTATCTTCTATTTTAAATTCGGTATACGTTCTAATAATAGCTAACACTAAAATAATTAAAGCCGGACCAGCAGCAAAAGCAGATGCTAAAAAACGAGGTCCTAATAAAGCTGTATTCCAAAAAGGTTTTGCCTGTAAACCTTGGTATAGAAAGGCAGTAACTAAGTGAATACCAACCGCCCAAAAAACTGAAATTATTGCACCTGGTAAATACACTTTCTTTTTAGATTCCTTTCCTTGATAATGCCTAAATAAGATATAAAAAGGAATACTTAAATTGATAAATAAATACCCATTAAGAGCAATAACATCCCATGTTAACATTGAATTAGGAAAGTTAAATACACCAACAACAGGAAGCATATGCCATAAAACAGATGGTCCTCCCATATCAGCTACTACAAATGCTAAACACATAATAAGTGCAGCTACAGCAAGCCCCTCTCCTATTAAAACTGCTTGTTTAAAATCTACATCCTTTAATACATACGTTGGCATTACTAACATAACAGCAGCAGCAGCAACACCTACTAAAAATGTAAAATTTGAAATATATAAACCCCAACTTACTCTATCTGTCATACCAGTAACACTTAAACCGTGTTCTAATTGAATCGAATAACAGTACATTCCTATTAACATGATTAATGTTAAAAACGCCATCCATAAATGGTATTTCTTAGAACCACTAGTAATAACATCTAAACTGTCTTTAACTAAACTTCCAAAAACTTTAAGTCTTCTCATTTTATTTTCTATTATAACTCTTAGTATATATATTATTTTAGGCGTTTCCCAAAAGGGTCGGGCTTTCCGTTAAATCTTTTTAAAACATTGTATTAACCAAGTAACTTTTTATTTGCTCGGGTACTTTTTTCTTTTAAAGAGATTACTTCGTCATACTTTCCTCGTAATAACTGCTTTTATGGATACTATTTTAAAAAGGATATCACTGCAATCCCTAACGCACTATCAATTAATCCATAAAATACCAGAACTTAGGTTCAGTACCTAAATCTTCTTTTAATCTGAATACTTTTTTATTTTCTAATACCCAACGAATGGTACTATTAGGATCAAGTAAATTACCAAATACACGGGCTCCTGTAGGACATGCTTCTACACATGCTGGGTTTTTTCCAGCTCTTGAGCGTTGTACACAAAAAGTACATTTTTCCATCACTCCTTTTTTACGCATTCTATTTCCTAAATAGTGTTGGTTTTTGTTTACTTCCTCTTCTGGCACTTCAGGTTTACTCCAGTTAAAACGTCGTCCATCATAAGGGCAAGCTGCCATACAATACCTACAACCAACACACCAATCATAATCTACAACTACCAATCCGTCTTTTTCACGCCAAGTTGCTTGTACAGGACACACTTCTACACACGGAGGGTTATCACAATGAAAACACTGTGTACCCATGTAAAAATGGCCTTCCGCAGGAACTTCATGGTAATAATTATCATCAGCTTCATTAAAATTAAAGCCTTTTCCATCTTTTATTTCATGAATACGGATGTATTCCATTTGTGAGTTTCTATCTTGATTATTTTCTTCAACACAAGCACTTACACAATCCATATATCCCTGACATTTAGAGATATTAAAAGCATATCCAAATAAAACATCATCTTCTGCATTTTTTGAAGACATACTAATTGTTTTTCCAGTACGTAATTGATACGAACGAACTAATCTATCAACAGTAGCCTTTTTTTCATCATCCTTCATCAATTTATAGTTTCCTTTAAATTGCTCTTCCCAGTCTATTTGCGCTTTCTCTTTAGATTCATCACTAGAAACTACACTTGTACAAGAAGATACTGCTCCTGCTCCAATTAATAAACTAGCTGTTAGTTTTTTAAAAGCACTACGGCGATCCATTTTAACATCAAAAACTTGCTCAAAACCATCTCTATGCTTTTCTTCTCCAATAGAAGCATTTACGGCTGCATCAAAAAACTCTTCTTCGTTTAATTCTTCTTTTGAAGTGTTAGAATTACATCCTACAGAGGTTTTACCACAACCACAAGAATTTGAGTTCGTTGTTTGTTTATGTTTACTATTTAGGTTTAGAGAAAACCATTTTTTATTGTTATTGCTCATGCCTAATTATTTACGTTCTTTTGTCTTTTCAGTATTAAATCTTGCTGGCCACTTAGTATCAAACCCAGGTGAATGTGGATTATGACAATTTACACAAGTCATAGAAACTATTGGAGGTGCCCAACCGCCAATACGCTTACCATGCGCGCCACCCGTCCAATCTTTATATTCTTTTTGGTGGCATTGGCTACATAATTTAAAACTCTTATTAAAATCAATAGTATGCCCTGTTAAACTCTTTAAATTGTCCATATCTTTTCCGTTATGACAAGTGTTACAATTCATTGTTTCTTGATTGGCATGATTCAATTTTATATTCCAGTGTGCTTTTTTTATGTCAGCACTTTGCATCTCTTTTAATGGTTTGGTATGACATTCAGTACATGCATATGATTTAATTTTCCCCTTTCTATCTGGAATTAAAAATTTAAGCCCGTCTGCAGAAATTTCTATAGTTTTAATATGGTCAGTATATTTCTCTGAGGTAATTGAAGTTCCTTTATAGTTTTTACTTTTCGCTTTTATTTTATCTGTAATACTATGATATTCATCTTCTTTATGATGCTTACATGAAGAAATTAACAAAACAATTAATAAAGAAAAGCCTATTAAATATGTAGTTTGATACTTATTCATTTGTTTTAATGTTTCTTATAAATGTTCCTATTTCTTCAGTTACTTTGTCATTTGGTACATGACATTGACGACAATTTACACGTTCAGGGTGTGTAACTCTAATTTCTTTCGGAGCACTTGGTCCTGCATGACAAGCCAAACAATTTTCTCTTAATTGTATTTGATGTGGAATAGTTGGCGGACTTGTAAGTAATACATTGTTTACCCCTACTTTAGGCGCATTAACATTTGCATAATTTCCAGCTTTAAATAAAGTTTGCTTTTTTTGTTCTACATGACATTGTTTACAGTTCACCAATTCAGGATGTGGTGTTACAGGTGTATAGGCTTTAAATTTCTCAACAAAACCTCCATTTTCATGGCATTTTAAACAACTACCATCTCCAATATTCTGCTTTTCATCTATAGGATGTGGAATACTTGGTGGAGCACCATGATAGGCTCTATTATCATAATAGTTTTTTAAACTTCTTTGATGGGTCTCATCTACTGGTATGTTAACATAGTCTATAGCATGTTTAGACCGCTTAAAAACTCCTGCTTCTGAAGGAATTTTTACTATTTCTTTTTTATCCTTTACAGGAATGTATGCTTCTTCCTTACCAGTTTGATAACTATAATTCCATATAACAATAAATGATATAAATAGAATTATAAATAATGATATAATACCTAATCGCTTTCTCATACCTTATGCTTTTTCTACTTTAACAGCACATTTTTTATAATCTGGCTCTTTTGATATAGGGCAAAATGCATCTAAGGTTACATCATTGATTAACATGTTTTCATCAAAGAAAGGCACAAATACTTGTCCTTTTGTAGGTAAACCTCTCTCATTAATTGAAGCAGGTAAAATACATGAACCTCTTCGTGAGCTTACTTTTACTTTTTCACCTTTTCTTATGTTTAATCGTTTAGCATCGTCAGGATGAAACTCTACATAAGCATTTGGCATAGCTTTATGTAAAACAGGTATTCTTCTAGTCATAGAGCCTGTATGCCAATGTTCAATAACACGACCTGTGTTTAACCAAA
This sequence comes from Tenacibaculum sp. E3R01, assembly GCF_003318185.1. Classification (NCBI taxonomy): domain Bacteria; kingdom Pseudomonadati; phylum Bacteroidota; class Flavobacteriia; order Flavobacteriales; family Flavobacteriaceae; genus Tenacibaculum; species Tenacibaculum sp. E3R01. Next base: position 259,372 of record NZ_QOCC01000025.1, read on the forward strand.
ACGGATATTCATTATCAGGAACTTCTGGTGCTGGTTCATAAGGTCGTTGCCAAATAACCGCTTTTCCATCTGGTTTTCCATAAAAATGAAAATCTTCCCCATTAGAACAAGCTGGATCATACTTTGCATTAAAACGCCATTGTGTTGATTTTCCATCTACATAAGGCCAAATAGCTCCAGATTCTTTTTTTAACACTTCTAAAGGTGCCATATTGTGCTTTTTACCAGCATGAAACTGACGATATTCATTATAAATTTCTTCTACATGGTTTTCTTTAGAATATGGAAACAAATCTCCATAGCCCATACGCTTAGCAACTTCAATAAACATCCATGCATCAGGTGTTGTTTCACCAGGTCCTTCCACCATTTTGTTCCAGTGTTGGGTTCTTCTTTCAGAATTACCGTATAATCCAGATTTTTCTATATGCCAAGATGCTGGTAAAATGACATCAGCAACATCTGAGGTTGGTGTTGGAAATACATCAGAAACTACCACAAAGCACGATTCTTTTTCCATTCCTGGACGAAATCTACTTGTTCTTGGTAAGGATACTAACGGATTTACAGCTTGAGTCCAAATAAACTTAATATCTCCTCTATCAACAGCTCTAAACATTTCAGTAGCATGATATGTTGGTTTCGAAGGAATTCTTTCAACTGGAACTTTCCAAATTTTAGCTGCTTTTGCTCTATGCTTAGGGTTCATTACAACCCCTTTAGGTAGTTTATGAGTAAATGTTCCTACCTCACGAGCTGTTCCACATGCAGAAGGCTGCCCTGTTAATGAGAAAGGACTATTACCAGGTTGTGAAATTTTTCCTGTTAATAAGTGAATATTATAAATGATATTATTCATCCATGTACCTCTGGTATGTTGATTTACACCCATGCACCAAAGTGACATTACTTTTTTGTTTGGATCACCATATATAGCTGCTAAATATTTAATGTCTTTAACAGAAACCTTTGTAAGTTTTGATACTTTTTCAGGGGAATAGTCTTCTAAAAAGGCTTTATACTCTTCAAAATTAATTTTTGTAGGCTTATCTTTAAATTTATATTTATCCTCTAAACCATAGCCCATTTTAGTAAGTCCTTTACTAAAACTACAGTACTTTTCAATAAATGAATTATTAACCCAACCATTATTAATTATTTCATAACAAATTGCATTACCAACGGCTAAGTCTGTTTGAGGTTCAAATAAAATAGATTTATTTGCTGCCATACTAGATCGAGTTGTTCTAGTGGCAAAATCTATAATTTTTGCTCCTCTTCTATTTTTTTCTTCTAACATTCTAGAAAATAAAACAGGATGCATTTCAGCCATATTATTTCCCCAAGTAATATAGTAATCGGCATGATCAAAATCTTCATAGCATCCCATTGGTTCATCAGCTCCAAATGTTGTTAAAAAACCTGCTACAGCACTAGCCATACACAAACGAGCATTGCAATCTAAATTATTAGTACCAATGGCACCCTTCATAAATTTAGAAGCTATATACCCTTCAGGAATCGTCGATTGCCCTGATGTATACATAGCAACCGCATCTTTTCCATGTTCTTTAATAGTCGCTTTCATTTTATTAGCTACTATGTCTAATGCTTCATTTATTGGTGTTTTTACGTACTTTCCATTCTTTTTAACCAAAGCATGTGTTAACCTATCTTTTGATTGTATACACATGGTTTGATGGTACCCTTTTACACAAAGTAATCCTTTATTTACTGAAGAATTTGGATCACCTTTAACTGCAATTGCTTTACCATTTTCAACTCCTACTAAAATACCACAGCCAACACCACAAAATCTACATGGTCCTTTTTTCCAATCAAAATTACCTTCAGGAATTCCAGCTTCTTGATCTTTTGCAAATAATATACCTGGAAACATAGTTGCTGCCGCTGTCATTGCAGATAGCATTGCCATTTTTTTAATAAAGCTTCTTCTGTTTGTTGTTGATGTATCCATATATTAATTCTTTATTGGTGTATTAAATCCTGAAACCATTGCTAACAATTTTAAACTAGCAATAGCATCCAATTTTTCTTTTAAAATTGTTTCTTGTATTTCATCTTCTGTTTCTGTAACCAAAACTAAAAGATCTTTATTTTCTGCTGGAAAAATTTCACATTCTGTTATTGATGAAATAGCTGTAATAAGCTCTTTCTTTTTTCCTGTATAAGGATGTACTAAATAGCTTTTAATTGGCATAAGAGACTAGTTTTAAATTAAACTGTACACAAATTTGTCTTTTTAATTGAAGTTTAAACATGATAAATATCATGTGATAAAAAAGCAAAAATCTAGAATCAATTAAACATATAGTAAAACACTGATAAACAATACATTGAATTTTTTTTTATTGTCATACATGAGTAGTTTAGTTTTATTATAAATAACTTAAGAGTTGATTATCAATTAATTTAGCTCATTTTTAGATTGCTTAGTACAAGAACAACAAACCCTATCTGTAAAAGATCATTTTGTTCTTTTAAGATAGGGTACTATTAAATTTTATAATAATTGTTTAAATAATTATACTTGTCTATTAATTTCTTGTTCTAGTTTGAGTGCTTTTGAATGCAAAATATTGTTTTCTAAGTGTATATGTTTATGCAAATCTTGTTCAAACTCGTCTAATTTAGCATATAAAGCCTTAAATGTATTACAAACTCCTTCTGGTGGCATGTAATTATTTGTAAGCTTTGCTATTTGTTTAAAAACATTTCTCGCATTTTCATGCTCATGCTCCATCATTTGTATTGGATTATTTACAGTCCCAAATGGTGGAGTAACTGTATTACTTCCTTCTTTTTTAGCAATAACTAATTGCTTTATAAACGGAAATAATATTTGTTCCTCTTTTTGTAAATGCCCTATTAATTCATTTGCTACTTCATGAAAAAGCATATTTACTTCTGTTACTTCTATGTAATGATGTCCATGAACTTTAGCTACCTTATTTGCATACTGTGATATCAATGGCAAATTTTCTTTTATATAAGTGTGATGTACATTTTCAATATAAATCATTAAAAAATCTAATTCCCATTTATCATAATCTTCTATAATATCTTTTACTATATCTACTTCAGAAAGTTCTTTTTTTAAAATTAATTGATTTACATTATTCTTCAAGCAGGCTTTTTCAATTGAAATATTTCCTCCACAACAAAAATCAATTCCATGTTTTTTAAAAATATGAGCCGTTTTTATATTTTCAGTAACATATTCAGCAACAGTTTTTTCTTTTAATGTTGCCATTTTTATTTTTTTGATGAAAATAATGTTGGTTTAATGGTTACCATAACCCAACCCCAATTATTAGTATTATTGTCATTATTTCCTTTTAATATTTCCATCCCTTCAGTAGGAAACATATGTGAATAACCTGCTTTGATACCTATCTCTTTAGTAAACTTATATCCATATACTATATCTAACTCTGTACCTAATTGCTTAGAAACTGTAGTATTAATATCTGCTGCAGCAGAAAAATTATGAATAAACGTTGTTAAACTAGATTTTGGGTTTAATTTATAGTTTACTTTCATATATACATCTAATAACCCTACATTGTTAGCATGATTACCAACATAGAAATAATCCATAAGTCCATTAAACTTATGATTAGTTCCATAAAAAGGAGTGAATGCGTAGTTCTTATTATCAGGAGTATTATAATCATTACCACTTAATAATTCCATACCTAAACCTAGTTTGATCTTGTCTGTTGCTTTATAATTAGCTTCTAACCCTAATAAATAAGCGCTTAAGTCTCTATTCAATATATCATTACCAAATTGGTAATATAAATTAGAAACAATATCTAATCCATAAACTTTAGTTTTTATATGTGTTCCTATAGTTTGACTATATTTAAGACCTGTAGATGATTGCAAACCATTGTTTAAAAATAAAAAGCTTCCTGAAAAATTGTTCCATTCTTTATGAAACCAAGCAAATTGCATTGCTTTATATGTTTTAGGAGTTGTTAAATTAGTACCTACTAAACCTTCTTTTGACTGATTAAAAGCTAAACCAACGTCTATTCTGAAATCATTTTTTTTATATTTTAACAACGCCATATCATGACTACGTGCTTGTTGAGCCCAATTTACATTACCAAATATTCTACTATCATCATAAACTACTTCTTGACGTCCTAACTTTAATGAAAAATTTCGATCTAACAATATTTCTGCCCAAGCTTGTTGTAAACTTAAACCATTGGCATCTGCTATGTTTAATTGAGGAACGTCACCCCAAACTCTTACATCCTGAAAACTAATGTAAAAATTTAGTTTATCCATAGAAAAAGAGGTATTCAATCTTGTTCTTTGCGACACAAACATGGCTGCATTTGCATCATTAGGAAATAATGTTTTAAATCCATGTCTGTATTCTGCACGAGGTCGTAACTCTGCATCTATTTTTAGTTGTGAGTATGATAGTGTTGTTATAAATAGTAATAATATGCTACTTAAATATTTATTTATTTTCATGATGTTCATTTTTACATTTCTTTAACAAATTTCAATATAAAAACTCCTGTAAAACATGATAAAAATCATACCTCTCTTTTTTTAATTAAAAACCTTCTTTTTAGTATAAATAGTTACTGATACAAAATATTAATAAGTTTAAAGATGAACATTTGTTTGCCTTTTGAGTTTTATATATTTTTGCCCTCATGGAAAAATTAAAACAACGCTGGGGTATTAGTAGTAATTGGGATGTAATTGCTATTTTTATTGTTTTCGCTATTAATGGTTCATTTGCTGCTTGGGTTGCTAAACCTATTACCGCTTATTTAGGTTTGTCACCTGAAACTATATCTCCTTGGATATATTGGCCTTTACGTATTTTACTAATTTTTCCGATATACCAAACTACTTTACCTATTGTTGGATGGTTGTTTGGACAATTCAAGTTTTTCTGGGAGTTTGAAAAGAAATTTTTAGGACGTTTAGGGTTAGGGTTTCTTTTTAAAAGCGAAGAAAATTAGAAAAAATAACTTTGAGTCAATACTCTACCATTTACTGATACTTCTAAGGGATTACCCTATACTTTAAATAGGGATTCTAGGTATTTTTATTAAAAAAAACATCTAATACTTTTGTTATAACTCCATATATCAGGTGATTAACATTGTTTTTTAATATAATACCATGCAGTAGAATGACATTGAATAATATTTTTAAAATTAAAGAACTAGACAATATTGTAAATTCATTAGAAGTTAAAGTTCAAGATTATTTAGCAGAAAAAAATTACTATATAAAGGACAGGAAATTAAAAAGGTTAATTGAATGGAACCATACTGTAATTAATCAGAAAATAGTTAAGGTTGTTTACCCAAACGAAGATTGCCCAAATGATATAAAAAAGATAGTAAAAGAATTTATTGTCAATGAGTTTAATACTTCATCATTATAAGAACATCCTAATACACTTTTAAATAACAATTTTGTTTTAATAAACCACCAACAAATTATTTTGTTGGTGGTTTTTAATAAAAAAAACTAGTATTATTTATCCTTCTTTCTTAGTAAGCTTAATGTATATTCCATTACAGTATCAATATTGTTTAAATAATCATCTATTGATTGCGTAACTTCATAATCAGGCATAATACCTCTATCTATAGGAAAAGATGTAGCCGTAGTTATATAAGTATTTCTTGCAACATTATAAATAACACCTGTATTAGGTAAACGTAGTCTCTTTTGACCACCAGTGCAAAACTGATTAGAGCCTAGCTCCTCTCCTATTAATGTAGCTAATTTCAAGTATTTTACTAATGACATAAAATGCCCAGTTGTAGACCCTCCGTTACCATCCATAGTAATGTAAGTAGTACCTTTAAAATTATTACTAAAGGGTTGAATTTCATCTAAACTTTCAGAAAATTGAGAACTAGAGAAATATGTAAAAGGAGTTTGAGACAAGTATTTTAATAAATAAATACCTGCATCAGAAGGACCTCCTCCATTACCTCTTATATCAATTACTAAATTCTGAATATTCATTTTGGCCATGGAATCAAAGCTATTGTCTATAAATGCTTTAAACTTTTTAAACCGTTTTCCATAATAGGCAAAACTTCTAATTGTTATGAAGGCAGTTTTTTTATCTTTTGAATAGTTAAAACATAAAGTTTCTTGACATAAATAATTAGGCAGTTTTTGAAAATTATTTTGATATTTTTTTAAAGGAGATAGTTTTATTGAATTTGAAGCTCCTTTTAATAAAATGTTATAGGACTTAGGGAAACCTAATGCATAAGGTATTATTGATGTTGAATGTGCATTTAAAAAGTTTTTTTTATACGTTTCAATATTTCCTTGCGATGAAATATGCTTGAAAATTTCTAGCTTAATAACTTCAATCGACTTACCATTAATAGCAACAATTTCATCTTTTAAGTTTACTTTTTCTTTATTAATTAGTGAATTTGAAACATATAATTTATTATTAATCATTTTAACTTCAAGTGGAAATCGTAATTCAATAGGAATTAATTTTCTTTCTTGATTAAAGTATCCCATAGAAGTATGACTACAATTAATATTAGCTATTATTTCACTACAATACCAAAGAAAATCACTAAAAGTAGTACTTTCAGTTATCAGTTCTTTTTTCGATTCAATAGCACTCCAAAAATCTTTTTTACTGATGAATTTATAAACATTCGGATTAACTTCTGATAATCTGCGACCAAGTTCGTCTAAATCATCTTTATACTCTTTAATTTTATATTTTTTACCAAAACGAGTAGCATCGTATTTACTATATTTTAGTTTATTAATAATATCTTCAGCATTAATGTTTTTTGAATTTAACGCTAAAGATTTTTCATAATTTTTTATAGCTAATTCATTATTACCAGCAGTTTTGTATGCCTCACCTAAACTATCATAAGGATTAGAAGATTTAGGGAACTCTCTAACTAATAATTTAAATATTTCGATAGCCTCACTTACTTTTCCATTACTTAAATATTGATAACCAAGTGTATTTAACTCATTTTCTTTTTCAAAATTATATTTAGTTGGATATTCTTCTTTGAGCTTATAATAATATGCTATTGTTTCTTTAATTGTAGCATTAGGTAAAACTGAAATTGCTTCTGCTATAGATTTCTTTTGTTCAGTTTTAGAATTACAACTAATTATAAAAACTGTTATTAATAACAATTTTGTAAGTACTCTAATAGGCTTTTTCATTTGTAATATTGTTTAAATTCAAAAACAAAAAAACATAAGTTTTGAAAATAATTAAATAAGAATACTCATCGTATTTGTTCAAAATTATAAATATGAACTTATAATTGTTCTCTATATTTTGATGGTGTAACTCCAACTACTCGTTTGAAATAAGTATAAAATGTTGATTTAGAATTGAATCCTGATTCTTTTCCTATTGCATCTAAAGTATACTTAGTATTAGAGCTAATTATTTGTTTTGCTTCTTCGACTCTGTATTCATTCACAAAATTTGAAAAACTTTTCCCTATACTATCATTCAAAAGCTGTGATAATTGATGTGTAGAAATAGAAAGTTCATTTGCGATATCAGAAGATTTTAAATTAGGATTTTTAAAAGGTTTTTTAGCATCCATGAATTCCTTAAGTTGAACTATCAATGGATTAGTTATTAAGCTATCCATTTTTTTATTCAAGTATTTCTTTTCAATGTAAAAAACCTGTTCCCTTTCTTTCTTTTTAAACAAAAAGAAAATAAAAAAAGAGTAAAAAATAGCTGAAAAAACAATTGAACCTACCACAAAATAGGTGAAACTAATCCAAAAATAAATACACCATAAAAGAAATATTGAGGTTAATAATAAAGATAACCACCAATTTTTAACAGTGATTTTTTCTTTTCCAAATTCACTATTTTTTATAGTTAAATAAACTACTTTAATTGAGAGTAATAAATAAATTAACCATTGAATATTTATTCCCTTTAAAATATATTTTTTATAAAAAATTGGATCCGTTCTAAATGGATATACAATATGCATTATAATAGCAACAGCAACCCAAAATAAAATATGGTGCTTCCAAAATGAAAGTATCTTATTTTCTCTATTGGTAATTGATAGAACATATAAGAATAAAAAAGGACCAATAAAAAGAAAAGAAACGGGCCCAAATTTAGAATATGCATTTGGAGTTATATCACTAAAAAAATAAATTAATGAACGAAAAGCCCGTTCACTTAAGAAAAAAAGAAAAAATCCAAATAACTTATTAGATAATCTCTTTGATTTTTTATAGAAAATAAAATATAAGCTAACAAAAAAGCTGTTAAAAACACCTATAGCTCCAAAAAAGAATAAAAAAAGTGATGAAAAAGCCATTATTATAATTGTTAGTATCAAATATATAAACTTGATATTACTAATTTATCACTTATTTTTTTACATATTAACAATTATAAACAACAAAACTTTTACAAAAAATATTGTAAAAGTGTAATGTTGTTTTGTATAATTTTAGAGCTTATATTTTTTTAACGCGAACAGCATTCATTCCTTTCATACCTTTTTCTAATTCGAAAGAAACTTTATCATTTTCAGTTATTTCATCAATTAAACCACTAACGTGCGTAAAATATTTTTGCTGATCTAATGAATCTATAATAAATCCAAAACCTTTAGATGAATCAAAAAATGATACTTTTCCTTTTCTAACAGGATCAATATCTTCTTTATCAATATCTAATGTTTTAGGTATGCTAATTTGTATGCTTTCTGCATCAACTTGAACCCTTTGTGCAGGATCTGGTGGTGTATCTGTAAGATTACCATAAATATCTACATAGGCAAATTCAATTCCTTTTTTGTCACTCTCCTTAGCTTCAGCTTTTCGAGCTTCCATCTTCTTTCTCTTATCTTCTCGTTTTTTTAAACGTTTCTTTTCTTTTTCAGCTTTGTTAAATGTCTGTTGCGATTTTGCCATTTATTATTTTTAAATTAAATTTCTGTACTACTTATTTGTTTAAACAACATTAAAAACAGACTATAAGTAGTACTTTTTTAAAGTTATTTATTTTGTTTTGACAAGCTATAAATGCTTAGTTTAGAGTTCTTTTGTAGTTGATATTGATAAAAAGATATATTAACTTTTTAATACTAAAGAATGTTGTTTTCTTGGGTAAACTACGAATCTGCTTTTGCAAATATACGAATAAATGTACTTTTATGTTTATTTTTTCTGTATCACTACTTAATATACTTATTAAAATTATAAATTTTCATAAAAAAAAACTCATCTGAATCAGATGAGTTTTTTATTTTTTATTCTTTAGAGTATCGTATACTTCTATTTAAATAATCTGGTATTGTAGGATTATTTGGATCACTAAAATCATTTCTAGGATCACCATCCTTATTTTTATCTTCATATTTAGTTAAAATACCATCACCATCATCATCTACATCTAAATAATTAGCTACTCCATCCTTATCCGTATCATCATTTTTTGGATTTCCATCTCCATCTGGATCTTCAAAAATAGAAGCAACAGTGTCATTATCTTGATCAGTATTTTCTACAGTATCCCATAGTTCAATATAAAATAATAAAACTGAATTTGCTGGAATTCCTGGTCTACTTATGTTTCTATATGCTAACCCTGAAGGGATAAATAAAATTCCTTTACCTCCTTTATCATATGTTATTGGTCCATTAACTACAGTTTTATTTTCACCACCTTTAAAACTCGGAAAACTATGAGTCCATCCAGTTATTACGTTAGCTAGTGAAAACCATGTTGTATTGTTATCGAATTCACTACCTAAAGTTTTCTCTCCTAATATTCTTCTTCCTTTATATCTAGAGTAAACTGAGTCCATGATTGTTGGAAAACCTTTTTTTCTAAGTAAGTTTCCAGCACTGTTATATACAGGAGTACCATCACCAACAGTAATTACATAATAATATAATTTATAATTTATATCATTCTCTTTTATCTCTTTTGTTACTAACTTAGAATCATCAAAAAGTGCTGTTTCTCCAGACTTTAAAGGTTCTACAGCATCAGTAGTTACATTATAATAATTGTTTTTCAAAAACTTTACTATTGTGTCATTATCCATCTTCTCTTGTGCTGCATGATCAAAGACTTCAACACTAGAACCACTATCTCCACATGAATATAATACAATACTAGCTACAAGTATGTAAAAAAAATATTTAATTTTTATCATTTAATCTTAAGAATTTTGATGCGCAATTTACCATTTTTATACCTTTGTAAAAAATGAATTAATAATTTTTAACTTTTTATATGAGAATTGATAAATATTTGTGGTGTATTAGATTTTTTAAAACACGTAGTATAGCCACAGATGCTTGTAAAAAAGGGCATATAAAAATAAATGGTACTAATTTAAAACCATCTAAAGAAATATTTGGAAATGAAGAAATAGTGGTAAGAAAAAATCAAATTAACTATAAAATTAAGGTTTTAGACATTCCTCCAAGTAGAGTTGGTGCTAAATTAGTTGATTTATACCGTAAAGATTTAACTCCAAAAGAAGAATTTGAAAAAACTGAACTCTTGAAATACGCTAAAGATTATTATAGAAAAAAAGGTACTGGTCGACCAACAAAAAAAGATCGAAGAGATATTGACGATTATAACGATGGTAATGAATAATAGTAGTTTTTATAAAAAATAAAAAATGGAAACAAAAAATAATATTATACTTAATAATGTTCAAATTGAACAAAAAATAAAAAGAATTGCTTATCAAATATATGAGAGTAATAGTAATGAAAAAGAAATAGTTATTGCTGGAATTACACTAAACGGATTTCTTTTTGCTAAAAAACTAGCTACTGCGTTATCAAAAATTTCGTCTATTGAAGTGTTATTATGTGAAGTTTCTATTAATAAAAAGAAACCTATTAATTCAGTTACTACTTCTTTAACATCTAATGAATATAAAAATAAAGCATTAGTATTAGTTGATGATGTTTTAAACTCTGGTACTACTTTAATTTATGGTGTAAATCATTTTTTACAAGTTCCACTTAAAAGATTTAAAACTGCAGTTTTGGTGAATAGAAATCATAAAAAATACCCAGTTAAAGCAGATTTTAAAGGAATATCATTATCAACTTCAATAAAAGAACATGTTGTTGTTGAATTTAAGGACAATGAAACTATAGCTTATTTAAGTTAATAAGCTATAGATTTCGTTACATATTTCATCTATTTCTTTAGTATCAATAGCTATAGTGTGTTTTGCTTGGTTATAAAAATAACTACGTTCAAATAAATGTTTTGCTACAAACTCATTAAGATCATCATTTTTAAGGTTTGCAACTAAGGGTCTTTGCTCTTTCTCACTTTTCAGCCTGTTAATAATAGTACTTATACTAGCTCTTAAGTAAAAAGAAATCGTGTTTTTTGATTTTGTAATTAAGTCCATGTTATTTCCATAGCAAGGAGTGCCCCCACCTAATGACAACACAAAGTTATCTTCTGCTTCTACTAATTCTTTTAGGTATTCATTTTCTTTTTTTCTAAAATAAATTTCTCCCTTACTTTGAAATATTTCTGAAACCGTTTTATTTTCTTTTTTTTCTATGTAATCATCTAAGTCAATAAATGGCAAATCGTACTTTTTTGCCACTATTTTACCTATGGTAGACTTTCCACTAGCCATATAACCTAAAAAAAATATTCTCATGATTATTGAAAATTAATATGTTACAAATATCTGTAAAAAAAACTTAAAAAAAGGTTTTGCGATTTAAAAAACCATTGTATATTTGCAACCGCTTTCAGAAGCAAACAATGACCTGGTAGCTCAGTTGGTAGAGCATCTCCCTTTTAAGGAGAGGGTCCTGGGTTCGAGCCCCAGCCCGGTCACAAAAAAGTTAAGCAATTTGCTTAACTTTTTTAGTTTAAGCACGTATGGCGGAATTGGTAGACGCGCAGGCTTGAGGGGCTTGTGTTCGTAAGAACGTGCAAGTTCGACTCTTGTTACGTGCACAATAAAAAAGACATCAAAATTTATTTGGTGTCTTTTTATATTAAAATCAATGCTTTTTTAAATTTAATTTTCTTAAATCAAACAGTTCTTTTTTAGATTTATTTTTGTCCCTTGACGTTTTTCAATTAAAAAAACAGCTACTCGTCTCAATTTCACAGATTATTAACGTTATAAACTCCATTTATTCTTATTTTCGCAATATGCAAAAAAGACATTTTATTACATTATCCTTATTGTTTTTATCATTTATAGCAATAGCTCAAAATACTCCTAACGATAAACTAAAAGGGCAAATTATAGATAGTGAGTCGAAAAAATCATTAAGTGCCGCACATATTTTAAATCTTAATACAGTAATTGGTACAATTACAAATGAGAAAGGTTTATTTGAACTTACGGCTAAAGCAAATGACACTGTTTTAGTTTCATTTTTAGGGTACTCATCTATAAAGCTAAAAGTTACTAATGACTTATTAAAAGGGAATGAAGTGATTATTTCATTAACTGAAAAAGCTGAGGAAGTAAAAGAAATAGTTATAAAATCTACTAAACTAATTGGAGTTTTAGAAGTAGATGTTAAACAAGTTCCGAAAGATAAATTTACAAGAATACACATTAATGGAATATCACAAACCTATGAAGTTGGTCGTCCTAAAAAAATAAGCTCTCCGTTAGCAAAATTATTAAACCCAGTAGATCTAGTTTATAATTTATTTGGAAAAAAACCTAAACAATTAAAAAAGCTTCAAAAACTTAAAAAAGAAGATGGCTTACGTAAAATGTTAGCTGGGAAATTTGATAGAGAAGTAATGATGGAATACTTAGAGATGGATCGATCAGAGTTAAATAAATTACTTTCTGACTGTGATTATTCTGAGTATTTTATAAAAAAAGCAAGTGATTTACAATTAATTGAAGCTGTTTTAAATTGTTACGAAAATTATAAAGCCCTTAAAAAAGGTAAGATAGAAAGAAATAGAATACCTGAAAAAACAGATTTAAAGCAGTAAAATTTTACTGCTTTTTTTATGTGCTTAATTCAGTTAAAAAAAGTAAATTTACGCCCTTTAAACACACACACAAATACAACTAGATAATGATTCATTTCTTTGGAAACGTAAACGGTAAAATATTTGCTGTTCAAACAACAGAAGAATTAACTACAGAAACAACTTCAAAACTTACTTGGTTATTTGGCAACCAATCTAAAATAAACACGGCGTCTCTTGACGCCTTTTTTGTTGGTCCAAGAGCAGCTATGATTACTCCTTGGAGTACTAATGCTGTTGAAATCACTCAAAATATGGGGATAACTGGGATATTAAGAATAGAAGAATTTGAAGCTGTTTCTCCTGATTTTTCAGATTTTGACCCTATGATTTCTCAAAAGTTTAATGGTTTACATCAAGAAACCTTTACTATTGATATTCAACCAGAACCAATAATAGAAATCGAAGATATTAATGCCTATAATAAACAAGAAGGTTTAGCTTTAAGTTCTGAAGAAGTTGAGTACTTAGAAGGTGTTGCTGTTAAAATAGGAAGGAAATTAACTGATTCTGAGGTTTTCGGATTTTCGCAAGTAAATTCAGAACACTGTCGTCATAAAATATTCAATGGTACTTTTGTTATTGATGGAGAAGAGATGCCTACTTCTTTATTTAAGTTAATTAAAGAAACATCAAAGCAACATCCTAATGACATTGTTTCAGCATATAAAGATAATGTAGCATTTGTAAAAGGGCCTAAAGTTGAACAATTCGCTCCTAAAAGTGCTGACAAACCAGATTTTTATGAAACATCAGAATTCGATTCTGTAATTTCATTAAAAGCTGAAACTCATAACTTCCCTACTACTGTTGAGCCATTTAACGGCGCTGCAACCGGAGCTGGTGGTGAAATTAGAGATAGATTAGCCGGAGGAAAAGGATCTTTACCTTTAGCAGGAACTGCTGTTTATATGACTTCTTATTCTCGTTTAGAAGAAAATCGTCCATGGGAGCAAGCAATGGATGAGCGTAAATGGTTATATCAAACTCCAATGGATATTTTAATCAAAGCATCTAATGGTGCTTCTGACTTTGGAAATAAATTTGGGCAACCATTAATTTGTGGTTCAGTATTAACTTTCGAACATGAAGAAGAAGCTCGAAAATTAGGGTTTGATAAAGTTATTATGCAAGCTGGAGGTATTGGATATGGAAAAAATGAGCAAGCATTAAAAGACACTCCTAAAGAAGGTGATAAAATAGTTATTCTTGGTGGTGAAAATTACCGTATAGGTATGGGAGGAGCAGCTGTTTCTTCTGCTGATACTGGTGAATTTGCTTCAGGAATAGAATTAAACGCCGTACAACGTTCTAATCCTGAAATGCAAAAACGTGCAGCAAATGCTGTTCGTGGAATGGTTGAGAGTGATGAGAACTTTATTGTATCAATTCACGATCATGGTGCTGGTGGGCATTTAAATTGTTTATCTGAATTAGTGGAAGATACTGGAGGTAAGATAGATTTAGATAAACTTCCTGTTGGTGACCCTACCTTATCAAATAAAGAAATTATTGGTAATGAGTCTCAAGAACGTATGGGATTAGTTATTTCTGAAAAACATATAGAGACATTAAATAAAATAGCCGATCGCGAACGTTCTCCAATGTATACAGTTGGTGATGTTACTGGTAATGATCGTTTTACTTTTGAATCTAAAACTAATGGTAATAAACCAATGGATTTAGCTTTAGAAGACATGTTTGGTAGTTCTCCTAAAACAATTATGAATGATAAAACCATTATTCGTAATTATGAAGAATTAAATTATTCAAAAGAAAATTTCCAATCTTATTTAACTCAAGTTTTACAATTAGAAGCTGTAGCCTGTAAAGATTGGTTAACTAACAAAGTAGACCGTTGTGTTGGTGGTAAAGTAGCTAAGCAACAATGTGTTGGTTCTTTGCAAATCCCTTTAAACAATGTTGGTGTAATGGCCTTAGATTATAAAGGTAAAGAAGGAGTAGCAACTTCTATAGGTCATTCTCCTATTTCTGGGCTAATAAATCCAGAAGCTGGAAGTAAAAATTCAATAGCTGAAGCTTTAACAAATATAGTTTGGGCTCCACTTAAAGACGGCTTACAATCTGTTTCATTATCTGCAAACTGGATGTGGCCTTGTAAAAATGAAGGTGAAGATGCTCGTTTATATAAAGCTGTAAAAGCAATTTCTGAATTTTCTATTGATTTAGGTATTAATGTTCCTACTGGAAAAGATTCTTTATCAATGAAACAGAAATACCCTAATGAAGAAGTAATTTCTCCAGGTACAGTTGTAATTTCTGCAGGTGCAAACTGTAATGATATTAGTAAAGTAGTTGAACCTGTTTTAAAACCAAACAAAGGAAATATTTACTATATTAACTTATCTCAAGACTCTTTTAAATTAGGGGGTAGTTCATTTGCTCAAGTTGTTAATAAAATAGGAAACTCCACTCCTACTATTACTAATAATGAATTCTTTAAATCTACATTTAATGTTATTCAAAATTTAATTAAAGAAGGCAAAATTGTTGCAGGTCATGATGTAGCATCTGGTGGTTTAATAACTACATTGTTAGAATTGTGTTTTGCAAATGTTAATATTGGAGCTAATTTAGATGTATCATCTTTAAATGAAAATGATAGTATTAAACTTTTATTTTCTGAAAATTCAGGTATCGTATTTCAATCTATTGACTCTTCTGTAGAAAAAGTATTAGCTGAAAATAATATAGAGTTCTTTAATATTGGTTCAGTAACTGAATCTGATAGATTAAATATTAAAAATGGAACTGATGTTTTTGCTCTATCTATTTCTGAATTAAGAGATACTTGGTATAAAACATCATATTTATTAGATAATAAGCAAACTGCTAATGGCTTAGCTAAAAACCGTTTTGACAACTATAAAAATCAACCATTACAATACACTTTCCCTAAACATTTTACAGGCAAACTTGAAGATGTTGTTGATTTAAAAAATAGTACAACAAGAAAACCTATAGCTGCTATTATACGTGAAAAAGGATCTAACTCTGAACGTGAAATGGCAAATGCTATGTATTTTGCAGGTTTTGATGTTAAAGATATTCATATGACCGATTTAATTTCTGGTCGTGAAAACCTTGAAGGTATTCAATTTATAGGTGCAGTTGGTGGTTTCTCAAATTCAGATGTTTTAGGTTCTGCTAAAGGATGGGCTGGAGCATTTTTATATAATGAAAAAGCAAATACAGCTTTAAAGAACTTCTTTAGTAGAAAAGATACTTTATCTGTTGGTATTTGTAATGGAGCTCAATTATGGATGGAGTTAGATTTAATTAACCCTGATCATAAAGTACATGGTAAATTGATTCATAATGATTCAAAAAAACACGAAAGTTCATTTACTTCTGTAAAAATTCAAGAAAATAATTCTGTGATGCTATCTTCTTTAGTAGGGTCAGAACTTGGTGTATGGATTTCTCATGGTGAAGGTAAATTCAATTTACCTGAAGCTGAAGAAAACTATCATATTGTAGCAAAATACGGATATGAAGGATATCCTAATAATCCAAATGGTTCCGACTATAATACAGCAATGATGTGTGATAAAACTGGACGACACTTGGTAACAATGCCTCATATTGAACGCTCTACATTCCAATGGAATTGGGCTAATTATCCTGAAAATAGGCAAGATGAAGTATCTCCATGGCTAGAAGCATTTGTAAATGCTAGAAAATGGATTGAAAACCAAAAATAATATATCTCTAAAATAAAAGCCTTTTGAAATTTCAAAAGGCTTTTATTTTACTTACACTTTCCGCTCACTGTATTATACTATTCATTTAGTAAAAACAATTCTATTTTCTTAAATAAGAATATTTTAGTTTGTTAATACTAAAAGCAATTCGTTAAAGAAAACATAAATAATTGTTAATTATTGCACTTATGTAACAAATGTTACATAGTCTAAGACTAAATCGTAATACTTTTGTTTATTAATAGATATTAATCTTTTAGAAGGGTTAGATTAATGGTATTAAAAAGATTGAAAGGGTACATTTATATGTGCCTTTTTTTAGTTTAAAAAAATACTTTCTCATCTTTTCTTTTTAATCACTATCTACAGCTATTAAAATATAATACCTATTTACATTTTTAATTTCATAACGTATTGAATGATTTATTCTATTTAAATTAAAAAAATTGTATTCATCCTCTTCTTTATAGTATATTGTACTAGTTTTTAATATAAATTATGGCAACAACTAACAAGTCAATTACTACTTTGAATGATTTAAAAACGCCTAAAGGGAGTTTTTTATTAGGTAACTTAAAAGACTTTAAGAAAAAAAATAAGCACAGAATTTTAGAAAAATGGGCAAAAGATTTTGGTAATCTTTACACTATAAAATTAGGTCCCCTAAAAGTTCTTGTCTCTGCTGATTTAGAAGTTAATAATACCGTTTTAAAACAGAGACCTGAAAACTTCAGACGTCTTTCTAAAATTGATGAAGTTTTTGTTGAAATGGGGTTTCATACAGTTTTTAATGCTGAAGGTGAGCATTGGAAAAAACAACGTAAGCCAGTTACAGAAGCCTTAAATGTAAAAAAAATTAAAGGCTACTACCCTATTATTCAAGAAAAAACACAGAATTTACTTTCTAAAATAAATACATACACAACATCAAATCAATCCATTGAAATTTTAAATGATTTCATAGCTTTTACTATTGATGTTACTACTGAAATAGCTTTTGGATATAAATTAAATACAATTAATAATAAGAAAGATAGTTTTCAAAATCATTTAGAACTTATTTTTCCAATGATAAATGATAGAATAACAGCTCCTTTTCCTATATGGCGATTTTTCCCTTCTAAAAAAGATAAACAACTTAAAAGTTCACTTAAATCAATTGAAAAAATTATTTACGACTTTATTAAGGATGCAAAGAATAGATTAAAAAACAATCAAGAATTACGTGATAATCCATCGAATTTTTTAGAAGCTTTATTAATTGAAAGTGAAAAAGAAGATACCGTTTTTGATGAAAAAACATTGTATGGTAATGTAATAGCAATGCTTTTAGCTGGAGAAGATACTACTTCTAATACCTTAGCATGGACTTTGTTCTATTTAGGTCAACACCCTGAATTTGTTCAAAAAATTAGAGATGAAGCTAATAGCGTATATAACTCTTCAACACCTGAAAATTATGACCAAATAGCTTCACTAAAATATACAAATGCAGTAATTCAAGAAGCTATAAGGTTAAAACCAACAACTCCTATATTATTTTTCCAAGCAAATAAAGATGTTATTATAAACAATTTGTCCATTGCTAAAGACACTAGCATCATTCTACAAAATAGTTTTACTTCAATGCAAGAAGAGAATTTTACTAATCCTGAAAGTTTTTCACCTAACAGATGGATTAAATCTGAATGTCCTTATCAAAATCATACACCAAAAGCTGTTAAAGCTTTTGGTGGTGGTTCAAGACTTTGCCCTGGAATGCATTTATCTTTAATAGAAATGACTACTGCTATTTCTAGTATTTGTAAACAATTTGATATTAACTTAGAAGGAAAGCCTACTGATATACAAGAAAACTTTGCTTTTACAGTTCATCCTGAAAACTTAAAAGTAAAATTTAAAAGCGCAAATACTAATTAGTATTTGCGCTTTTAAATTTATTTCCTAAACTTATTTCTAGTAATTATATATTTTAGTTTCTCTTTTACGTCTCTTCCTACATCATAAACCATCTGTTCATTACTTGGAAAATTAACAGCTCTCAATGACAATAAATCTAAATAACTTCTACCTAAAGCTCTTTTATCTCCTCTGTATGTTGCATATCTATGTTCAAAAATAAATTCACTTTCTAAAGGAAAATTTTGAATTCGTTGTTTTGAATAATTATCAAAATATTGAACCATACCAACTACTTGTGCCGATTTTGACTGAGTAAACTGATAAAAGTGACAATTAGCTTTTATAAATTTATCTACTTTTATTTTATTCCCTAAACTATCTTTTACTTGGTTTCCACTCGAATCTAACAAGTATTTAAATCCGTCTTTAATTCTTTTTTCTTTAATTATTTCCTTTTCATGTACTTGCTCAGGAGATATCCTTATATCTCTAAAAACAAGTTTCAAAGTAAAATCATAATTAACTCTGTTACTTTCTTTACTATGGTAAATAGTCCAAAAATCATTTAAACCATAAGTGTCAAAATTTAATAAATCCTCTTCTAGTCTTTTAGGAATAACTTTATCTGTTTTATTTTCTAATGATACCAAAACAAAATCAGTTCCAATATTATGAGCTTCTTCTTGAAGCTGTCTAACATCTTTATAGTTAGGGCTAATTTTATCTAAATACTCAAGATCTTCATATACTCTTCTATAATCTTGTTTGTTTTTTGATGAGAATACTGCTTTAGATTTACTATATAAATATTCCGAAAGATCATTTTTGGCATTGATTATATCATTATTATAATCATTAAGACTAAAAATAGCGTTTCTACCTTTTGATAAATTTTTTAAAGGCAATAAAGGCTTTATTCTTTCTTGTCTATTATTTAAAGAAAGATATAAATTATAAATTCTTTCTAAATTTTCAGGGTTTTCTTCTTTTCTTAAAAAATCTATTTTAGACAATTCTCTTTCAGAAACTTTTTTAAATGCTTCTTGTAGCATAAAAACATAAGGTTGATATTTTTCTTTGTTTTTATTACTTGTTAACTTTTTTAAAGATAAATTAATTGCTTTATCATAATTACCTTTATTTATTGCTTCTTGAGTAGATTTAACACTACTACATGCTATTATAATTGAGCAAAAAAGTAATAATAGTATCGTTTTTTTCATAAAAGTATAGTTTAGATGACTTCTATAAGCAATTAAAATGCCAAAGAAAACCTAAAACAAAATTATACTTTTTTAACCTAAGAATTTACTCAAAATTTAAAATACTTTACTAATTCTTTTTACAAAAAGTAATGTTAAAAGAATTACTAATAAATTAAATTATATCTAAGTCTTTTTTTGCTTTTTCTAACAAGCCCAAAGCAACTGAGTCCATCGAATTTTTTTCTATTAATTGAGCATTAAAAAAAGTTTCTTTGAATAACTTTTTTATTAAAGGCATTTTACTAGTTCCTCCAGTTAAAATAAGATAATCAATGGCTTCTTTTTTTACTCCAGCCTTAACACAACAATGATTAGATGTATTTAGAATTTTACTAACAATATTTTCAATTGAATTTTCTAATATATTTTTAGTTATGGTTAAATTCATCGAATTAGGCATGAATTTACTATTAAAAGCTATACTAGATTTTTCTGATAATTTTATTTTTGTAGCTTCTATCTGATCAAGTAACGAGTGTGCATTTTTATCATTTATTAATTTTTGAAGCTGAATTATTTTTTCTTTATACTTAGCATTATTTACCATTTTTTTTACTAAAAGCTCCGTTTTTAATGTATATAATGATGTTGTTATTTTATTCCAATCAGATGCATACCTAAAAGGTGTATCTGGTAATATTAAACCTTTAAACTTATCAGGGCTTTTATAACCAAGTTCAGGAAAGAATGCTTTTAAAGCAAAATGACTATCAATATCTGTTCCACCTAAAGATACTCCTGATGTAGATAAAATATTTAAATCCTTTTTTTTGCCATTAACTTCAACCACCGTAAAATCACACGTTCCTCCTCCCAAATCTGCTACGATAGCTAGTGAATTATCTTTCAATCTTTTTTTATGATAATATGCAGCAGCTATTGGTTCTTCTAGAAAAGAATAATTTTTATAACCTACATGTTTTAAAATTGATTCTAATTGAGATATTCCTGAATTGGACTCATTATTTTCTTCAGATAAACGAACAGGTTTTCCTACAACTACATAATCAGTTTCTCTTCCTGTAAATTCTTCTGTTTTATTTTTAATATACTTTAGATAGTCAACAATAATATCGTGAAAAAAAATATTAGTTCCAGGTTTTAAGTTTGTTCCTTTTTCAAAAAATGACGTACCTAATATTCTCTTAAAACTTTTCATATACCTACCATAACCATTATTTACATATGTATCGGTAGCTAAATTTCCATAAATAGGTTTTTCGATTTCTTCAAAAGGAAAAAACACACAGCTTGGTAAGGATTTATTAATTCCTTCAAAAGGAACCATAATAGTTCTATTATCTTTATAAACTGTACTAATAGTATTAGATGTACCAAAATCTAAACCGCATATATTTTTCATAGTTGTTAAATTAAAAAAGGCGTACAATTTACAACTTTTTTTAATTTTAATTTTAAAATAAAATAGAGGCTATTTAAAAATAGCCTCTATTGGTTAAATAATTATTTATTAATTTATATTTTCTATTGTTGATTCACCTATTATTATACCTTTTTTAAGCTTTGCTTTTCCTTTGTATGTTATAGTAGCTTCTCCATAAGAAGTCACTTTTATTTTTTCAGAAGCACTAAGTTGATAAGTACCATCTCCATAAGCAGTTATTTTTACTTCATTGGACTTAATTTCATTAGCAACAACTTTACTGGCTCCATAAGCAGTTATTTTTTGTTTTTTTACAATTCCTTTTTTAATATTTATAAAACTTTCTCCGTATATGGCCAATTTTAACCTTTCCAGTTCAACTGAATTAATAATAACCTCTGATTCTCCTTTTATGTTAAAATTACATTCTTTTTGAATTAAATCACTTTTAAAAACAAATCTCTGTTCTCCCCTAAAAGAAAAATCGGAAACTTTTTTGTAGGTTATAACAGCTTTTACAATTGTACCTTTATATATAGGTACTTTTTGAAAATATCCATTTACCTTCATTTTTTTTGTTGGTGAAGAAATTTTTGCGCCTTCTAAATATAAATGAAGTTTTTTGTTTTTAACTTTTATATTTAATATTCCTTTATGTTCTTTATTTTCTTGAATATATATTGATTCTTTCTTTCCTTCTTTAAAAGTAACTTGAATATGAGGACTAATAAGTACTTTATCAAATTCTTCTACTGTAATCACTTTATCTTGAGCATTAATTTTAGTGTTGTAACCTAATAATACCACTAACGTTAATATAGTAAATATTGATTTTAAATACATTTTTTTCATTTTACTCGAATTTTAAATATTTTATTAAATCTACTTTTGTAGCGTTGTATGCTTTTAAACCTACAACTATAAAAACTAAAGTTACTAATATAATAGGTGTAATTAAATAAGGTAATAAAGGCATATCTATCTTGTAAGCAAAATTACCTAACCAATTTTGCATAAAATAATATGCAAAAGGAATAAGAAATAAAGAAGCTACAACTGTTATTTTAAGGAAGTTTTTTATTAGCTGAAACATAATTTCTTTTACTGATGCTCCTAAGGTTTTACGTATTGCTACTTCTTTTAAGCGTTGTTGTATTGTTAGTGTTGCTAAAGCAAAAAGACCTAATAGAGCTATAATTACTACGATAATTGATAATATTAAAAACATGGTTTGCTGTTTTTTATACTTTTCGTACGTTTTAGCAAATTTCTGATCTAAAAATTCATAATTAAACGGATACTTTGTATCAACGTTTGCTCGCCAAAACGACTCTATTTCTGCAATTGTTTTATCAATATTATCAGTTCTAACTTTAAACTGAATTGATGGTAACCAATTTCTGGTAAACTCAAAGGTTTGCCAAGAAACCATAAACATTGGTGATATTTCTGTGTCAAAACCATCAAAATGATAATCTTGTATCATACCAATTACCTCTAAATCTGCTCGATCATCATTCATCCAACCTATTCTTACTTTTTTACCTATTGGATCATTATAAACTCCCATTCTTTTTGCCACAGTTTCATTAATAACAATTCCTGTAATAGTATCTGAAGCAAATTTTTCAGAAAACCCTCTTCCTTTTAATACTTTAATTTTTGCAAAGTCTATATAATTTAAATCTACCAAATTAGAAGCACTATTAAAGCTAATATTTTTTTCTGTATATCTAAAATCTGTTCCGTTTACAAATCCTTCACCAGGAATAAACATACTAGTACTTATATCAATAATGTTTTCATTTTTAGAAAGTACATCTTTAGCTAATTTATATTTCTTGAACTGACCGTCACCTATATTATAAACATCTACGGATAAAGTAGATTCTTTAGAAAAACCTAAATCTTTATTTATCATAAACTGTATTTGGTAATTGATTACAAAAATACTGATGATAAAAAAACCAGAAATTAAAAACTGTATTCCTAACATTATATTACGTGCTAAATTTCCTCTTTTGGTTTTAGACACATTTCCTTTTAATACTTCTACAGCTTTAAAATTGGCAATGTAAATTGCTGGAATAATTCCAACTAACAAAGACACTAAAAACATAACTAAAAACAGCATACCTATAGTAGACATTTGAAGTATTGAAATATCTTTTCCAACAAACTCATTAAAGTATGGTAATACTAGTTCTACAAGAATTAATGATAAAATATATGATATTATACCTTGGAAAATAATTTCTAAAACATATTGAAGCATCAATTGTTTTTTTGAAGAACCTAATGTTTTCTTTACACCTATTTCTTTTGATCTTTGTGTTGCTGTTGCAATAGATAAGTTAATAAAATTCACACAAGAAATAATAATTAGTAAAATAGATAAGCCTAATAAAATTACCAATAATTGATAGTTTCCAGTTCCACTTGGACCAGCACGTTTAGCTGTATTGTGTAAATAAATAGTATCTAATTGATCTAATACAACCTCTCTAAAGCCAAAACGTTCTTCATAAACTTCTAAAGAAACACCTCCTTCTTCTGCTTCTTTTGTGTATGCTTTTTCTATTAAAATAGTATCCATTTTTTCTTTCAAGGCTACCAAATCCGTATTTTCCTTTATTTTACAAAAAACTTCATTGTTATGATTTCCCCAATTTACTTCATAAGGTTCTTCAAAAGGAACAATCATATCTGGTTCTACATGTGAATTACCTTGTACTTTAAAAATTGTAGTTATTGTATAATCAATCTCTCCAATTTTAACAATTTTTCCAATTGCACTACCTTCTTTAAAAAGACGTTTTGCAAAAGCTTCTGAAAGTGCTAAATGTCTTCTGCTTTCTTCAAATTTTTGTGTGCTTCCTTTCAATATATCAAAAGGAAAAAAACTAAAGAACTGAGGTTCTGTATATACAACCTTTTTTGTGAATTCATTTAAATTTTCGTGAATAACAACTCTACTTCTATAATCATTATCAATCATTAATGTTTCTTCTACTTCAGGAATATCACTTTTATACAAGTGATATTGTCCTGCAGTTGCAACATGCCAAGTTCCGTTTGCTCTATGCTTTACATTTACTCTGTAAATGTTGTTTTTATTTGGGTTCCATTGATTGTAACTATTTTCTTCATTTAAGTATAACAAAATAATTAATAACCCTGCTAAACCTAATGTTAGTCCAGATACATTTATTAAAATGTTTAACCAGTTTTTTTGTTGATTTCTAAAGAATATTTTAAACCACGTTTGTAACATAATTTTAGTTTTTAGTAGTTAATTTTTCTATTTTTTCTAACATCATTTTAGCATTTTCATTCTTTGGATCTAATACTAATGACTTCTTGTAATTTTCTTTAGATAGCTTGTACATTTCAGAAACAAAATACGCTTCTCCTAAACTATCAAATACATTTCCAGATGTTGGATATTCTTGGGTATTTAATTTAAAAACTGTAATTGCTTTTTCTAAACTATTGCTTCTTAAAAAAACATATCCAATACGATTTAAAGCACTTTCTAAATTTGTATTTGGATTTGCTGTTTTAATCTTTTTAAACTCAAGTATTGCCTTTTCTGTAGTTTCTTTTAAAAATGTATTAGATAGTTTTTCATTAATCAAAGAACCTTTATCCAATAAATTCTCATCTACCATTCCTGCTATATGATCAATTATAATATTATGAGTTGGATAATATTTAAATCCGTTAGATAAGAATATAATTGTCATATCATTTTTAATAAATTTTCTAAAACCAGTTTTAAGTCCACCTGTAAATCCATAAGAATCAGTATTATTTAAATTATAAAGTCCCCAACCATGTAAAAACTCATCTTCAGGATTATTATATTTAAAAGGCTGCCACATTTTTTCTTTTGTAGTAGGGTTTATGATAGAGTTCTTGTCAAAATTTTGATTCCATAAAATAAAATCATCTAAACTAATATTTAATCCGCCAGCTGCATCTCCCCTTTTTCCTTTAAACAAAACTTCATCAGCCTCTTGTTGATTCGTTTCATTATTATACATATACTCCAGTACACGATTTTCCACACGATTTTTAAAATCCATTGAAAAGAAAACAGGATTTTTTGCATTTTCAAATTGAGTGTTTAACACATAAGAATCAAAAGGAACACTGGTAACTTTATGTATTATTTTTGCTAAAAACCAATAATTCGTTTGAGTATATTTCCATTCATTTCCTTGAGTAAATAGTAATTCTTTTTGTTTTATCAATGAAAACATTTCGTTATCAGTAAGTTCTTTATTATCATAAAAGAAATCAGGTAAACCAGAAGAATGAGTTAATAAGTTTGCTATAGTAACACTTTGCCATGTTAAAGGTAAATCGTCTATATACTGTCCTATAGTATCTTCTAAAGTTAATTTCCCTTCTTCTATTAATTTAAAAATGGTTGTTGCTGCAATTAACTTAGTAACAGAAAACACAGGGAAAATTGTTGATGCATCAACTTTTTTATTCGTTTCTATATTTTCAACTCCAAAGTATCCTTTGTAAATTGTTTTATTATTTTTTATAACTGCTAGTGCAAAACCAGGAATTTCATGGATTTTTTTTTGATCTTTTAAATAACTCTCTATTGCAGTATTTAAAAAATTTTGCTCAGTATTTTGAGTTGATTCTTGTTCTTTTTTACAAGAAGTCAAAAGAACAATTATTATTAATATAAGTATGTTTATTTTTTTCATTTTAAATTGATTTTCAAAGAGTTAAGTTACTGCACTAAAACATCTACTTTATGCTCATTTACTTTTTGAGAAATAATCTCACCATCTTTCAAAGTGATTATTCTTGTTGAAAATTGTGCATCATAAGAAGAATGTGTTACCATAACTATAGTAGCTCCTGATGCATGTAATTCAGTTAATAATTCCATTACATCATTTCCGCTTTTACTATCTAAATTACCCGTTGGTTCATCAGCTAAAATTAATTTTGGGTTTGTTACTAAAGCTCTAGCAACTGCTACTCTTTGTTGTTGCCCTCCTGATAGTTGTAATGGAAAGTGTTTTGTTCTATGGGCAATACCAATTCTTTCTAAAATTTCATTGACACGTTTTTTTCTTTCTGATGCTTTTACTTTATTATAAATCAATGGCAATTCTACATTTTCATATACTGTTAATTCATCTATTAAATTAAAATTCTGAAAAATGAAACCAATATTTGCTTTTCGTAACCCAGCTCTTTCTCTTTCATTAAAATTAGCTACCTCAGTAGTATCAAATACATAGCTCCCATCATCAGGTGCATCTAATAGTCCAATTATATTTAATAAAGTAGATTTTCCACAACCTGAAGCTCCCATTATAGAAACAAATTCTCCTTCTTTAACCTCTAAACTTAATTTATTTAAAGCAGTTGTTTCTACTTCTTCAGTTCTGTATACTTTTACTAAATCTGTTATTTTAATCATAATATATTTTTTAATTTTTTATTGTCTTTTTAACTAACTATCAATACCTAATAATAAGTACTACTGAATATTAACCTCTTCTACATCTTTAAAAGCATCATAACTAGATGTAATTATTCTATCTCCTTCTTTTAAACCTCCTAAAACTTCATAATAAAAAGGATTTTCTCTTCCTATTGTAATTTTTCTTTTTACAGCTTTATTTTCGGAACTCAAAACAAAAGCCCATTTACCGTTTGTGTTTTGATAAAATTGACCTTTAGATATTAATAAAGCTTTACTATTATTTGAAAGGAATAATTTACTTTTTAAAGACATTCCTCTTTTTAAATCATTGGTTAACGAATCTTTTTCAAATTTTAATTCAACAGTAAATCTTCCATTAACTACTTCAGAATAAATTTTTGCTAATTTAATAGCATACGTTACTTTATTAACACTAACATTTCCTTTAACTCCTTCATTAAGTTTTGATATATAATATTCATCTACTTTAGCTACTAATTTATAACCATTTAGTACATCTACCTTTCCAACAAACTGTCCTTGTGTATAACTCTCTCCTAAAATAGGGTTAAATGAAGATAAGAAGCCATCAACTGGAGCTTTAACAATAAAATTTTCTTTATTTTTTCTAAGTAAATTTAAACTTTTTTGCATGTTAGCAATTGAAGAATTGATTCTTGCCAATTGAATGCCTCTATTTTTTTTCTCTTCTCCTACACTCTTCTTTATTACTCCACTTCGTTCTTTTTGAAAAGTATATTCTTGAACCGACTTTTGGTATTCATTTTTTGCTACTACTCCTTTTTTATATAATGTGGTATCTAAACTATATTGTCGTTTCGCATTTTTAAAATCATTATTAATTCTCAATAATTGCTGATCTAAATTTAATTGCTGATTGGTTATATTAACTCTAATGTTTCTCAAATTATTAATTTGTTCAACGATTGCTGTCTCTTGGGTCAAATAGTTTAATTCAGCATTTGGATTATACACTTTTAAAAGAGGTGTTCCTTTTTTAATCATTTGTCCGCTTTCAACAAAAATTTCAGAAACTGAACCTCCTTGAATTACATTAATTAAAACAGACGTTTTAGGTTCAATTGTACTATTAAATAAAAGTACATCTTCAAAATCTCCTTTAGTAACTTTTCTTATACTTAATGAATCTCTTTTTAAGTTGACTTGATTTTTACGGGTTACATTCATAAATGTAATTCCTGCTAATAATACTAATGGTAATCCCCAAAGTAACATTTTTTTTGTTTTTTTATTTTTCGTTTGTATTTGCTTATCCATAATTTAAGTCGTTTGATATAGATTATGCCAGAAATATGCCAGTAGAAAACAACTTTATAATTAATTATAAATCAACAACTTATGTTTATATTTGAAAATAACATGTTCATAATCGAACATTTATTTGTTCATAATCATTCAAATACGTAATTATGTAACATGAGAAAAAAAGATGCAACTATACTAATTGTTGACGATGATGATGATATTTTATTTTCAGCAAGAATTAGTTTAAAAAAATATTTTTCTGAAATTATAAAAGAGAACAATCCTAAAAAAATAAGTAATCATTTAACGACTTCTACTGTGGATGTTGTTTTATTAGATATGAATTACAGAATAGGTTTTGAAGATGGTAAAGAAGGGCTGTATTGGTTGCAACACATTAAAGAGTTAAGTCCTGAAACAACAGTTATTTTAATGACAGCTTTTGGTAGTGTAAACTTAGCTGTGGATGCTATTAAAAAAGGTGCTACTGATTTTATTTTAAAACCTTGGAATACTGAAAAACTATATGGTGTTGTAAATGCAGGTGTTGAATTAGCTCGCTCAAAGAGGAAAACAACACAATTACAAACAGTTCAAAAACAAAACGATAAAGATTTTCATAAACAAACAGAACATATTATAGGAAATTCTCCTGCAATGCAATCTGCTATAAAGCTAGTTCAAAAAGTAGCTCCTACTGATGCCAATATTTTAATATTAGGAGAAAATGGAACAGGAAAATATGTGTTTGCTAAAGAAATACATCTTCAATCTACTCGTAAAAATCATCCTTTTATCCATGTAGATTTAGGATCTTTAAATGAAAACTTATTTGAAAGTGAGTTATTTGGGTATGTAAAGGGTGCATTTACTGATGCTAATAAAGACTCTATTGGTCGTTTTGAATTGGCAAAAGGAGGTACTATCTTTTTAGATGAGATTGGTAATTTACCAATGCATTTACAGTCAAAATTACTAACTGTTGTTCAAAACAGAAAAATAACTCGTTTAGGCGAAGGAAAAGAACGTGCTATTGATGTACGAATTATTTGCGCTACAAATGCTCCAGTACATGAAATGGTTGATAAACAAACTTTTAGACAAGACTTATTATTTAGAATAAATACAATAGAGTTAAACTTACCGCCACTTAGGGATAGAAAAGAAGATGTAGAGTTATTAACCACTCACTTTTTACAAAAATTAAATCAAAAATATCGAAAGAAAATTCAAGGTTTTTCTAAAGAAGCACTAAATGCACTTAACCAATATCATTGGCCAGGTAATATTAGAGAGATTGAGCATATCATTGAAAGAGCTATTATTATTACTGATAACACTAAAATTCAATTAGAAGATTTACATTTTTCAACAAAAAAGGCAACAAATTCTTTAACTGATAACTTAAATTTAGAAGAAACAGAAAAGCTCTTAATACAACAGGCCTTACAAAAACATCAAGGAAATATTTCAAGAGCAGCCAAAGAATTAGGACTAACAAGAGCTGCTTTATATAGACGTTTAGAAAAACATCAATTATAAAACAATGGGAAGACCTCAATATTATCAAATTAGTATAAGGATTGCTTTATTAATTTTTAATGGCGTTATTATTTTTAGCAGTTATACAAAAGGATACATCATTAATACCATAGGTTTTACTTTGTTGCTATTTTTTCAGTTTTTTTTATTTCTTAATTATCTGAATAAAATATTTTCAGATGTTGAAAAATCTATAGATTGTTTATTATATGATGATTATTCAAATTCTATATCTAAAGAGAAAAGAAAAAATTCATTGTACAATAAAACTGCATTATTATTAGAAAAACATAGAAAACAGAATATTCAAAAAACTTCAGAGCAACTTATACTTACTAATATAATTGAAAGTTTAAATATTGGTATACTTATTTTAAGAAAAGATAAACATGATTCTATTGAAGTCTTTCAGTTAAATACTACCTTTAGTAAATTTCTAAGAATCCCCAAATTTTATAAATGGAGTTTATTAAAAAGTAAATTAGGAAAACTTCTAACTCATATTTCAGACTGGAAACAACATAGACATACAGTAGTTTTAACTATTAACGAAGAAAAAGAAACTTTTTTCTTAAAAACGTCAGTTACTCAAACAAATGAATATGAATATTTAATTGTTTCTTTAGAAACTATTCAACAATTAATTGACAAAAAAGAAAAAGAAGCTTGGTATAAATTAATGAACGTAATGTCTCATGAAATTATTAATACGATTACTCCTATTAGTAGTTTAGCAGAAAATTTAGGATCTCTATTGCAAGAAGACTCTCCGGATGCAGATACTATTGATGAACTATCTCAAGGATTAGAAATTATAAATAGACGTTCAAAGCATTTAACATCTTTTGTTGATACCTACAGAAAATTAGCAGAATTACCTTTACCTCAAAAAGAAAAATTTAATTTAACTGAACTTGTTAAAAACACTATACAACTTTTTAACCAAGAGTTTATATTAAAGAATATTGAAGTTGAGTTCTCAATTAAATCTGAGTTTATAATTAATGCAGATAAAAAACAAATAGAACAGGTTATTGTTAATTTACTATCAAATTGTTTATATGCTTTTGAGAATATTAAACTTCCTAAAATAACTATTTCAATTTTTGGTGGTAATATGCGTACACATTTGTCAATAGTTGATAATGGTATTGGTATTTCTTCAGAAATTAAAGATAATATATTTGTTCCATATTTTACAACACGCAAAGATGGATCTGGTATTGGACTTACTTTAAGTAAAAGTATTATAGAATCTCATAACGGAATTATTCAATTTTCATCAGTTGTAGGTAAAACTACTTTTACGTTAACCTTTATTAATTGATTCACAATTGTAAATTGATTATTTGTTTATACAACGTAATAAACGAAGTCACTAAATAATAAAAGTAATTATATTGTGTAGAATAAGTAATGATATAGTGTTTATAGATAAAACATCAGTTTATAAACGGGTTTTCCACTAGGCTTAAGTCATAAACTTATTTTTACATTCGTATTTAAGTAAGTTATTAAAAATAAGTAGTATTTTAATTAATTGTCATACTTTTTTACTTAGTTACATTTGTAAACTACTGGTAAAAATTAAATTTCTTGACTATTTTAATTGGACATAATTCATCATATAAGATTAAATACTTGTTGATATATTACTAATTATTAAACTAGTCTTTTCTATAGTTCCATTGATTACACGTATTATTGTCTTCTTTATTTATTTTACCTACCAAAATAAGCTTAAAGCTCTTAAATAAGATTAATTAGCCCTTACACTCTATTGATAAGTATAATTACTTTGTTTTTTAGTATATACTAATTAAATATAATCTTTGTATAATACATCATACTCTGTATTAATTACAAATGTTAATTGTAATTTCCTGCATCTTTCTTTTTTACAATTATAAACTTACCCATCCCTTAAAAGAAAACTTTTTTTAAGTAAAAGTATAGTTTTTCTCTATAATAAAAGATTAAATATTTGTTTTAGAGGTGTTTATATGTAATTATTTAATTGTTTTGTTTAATTAAAATATGGTTATTATACATTATTCTATTAATTGTGTATTAAAATACAATTGTTTACATTTGTACACATCATTAATAATTGACAATTGTGAATTCAGAAGCTTTTATAACTCGTTTAAAAATAATTTTAGAATACTATAATTTAACATCATCAACTTTTGCTGATACTATTGAGGTACAAAGATCAAGTATGTCACATTTAATGTCAGGAAGAAATAAACCTAGTCTCGACTTTGTTTTAAAAATCGTAGATAAGTTTCCAGATGTAGATTTATATTGGCTTTTGAATGGAGAAGGAAATTTCCCTAAAAAAAATGTAGACATTACTATTGAGCAAAAAAAAGAAGTCTTAGAAAAAACTAAAAACACGACTCCTTCTCTATTTACTCATAGCGAACCAACTTCTAAAGAGATTTCAAATACTCAATTCTCAGAGAGTGCCAAAAAATTAATAAAAGTTGTCTTATTATATAATGACGGAACATTTGAAGAGTTTAAGCAATAATTTTATGTAAAAACCTATTCTTATATATTTACATATACTGAATAAGTATATAATAATATTAAAATACTCAATTCTCAGAGAGTCAAAAATTCAATAAAAACTTTCTTTTAATAATAGTACTCTTACTTTGCGTACTATTAGATTTATAATTTATTTACATCAATCAAACTCTTGATTCAAAATATCAGTATTTTTGTATTATTTACTTAACTCTATTTTATTTTTACCTTTTTAATGAATAAATATATTTTAAATAATGATGTTCAATCATTTATAAATAATAATTTAAAATCAAATATTGATAAATTACTTTTCAAAGGCAGTCCTTTTAAACAGGTTACTATTCAAGAATTAGCCAATCAAATTATAGCTAAACAAAAGTCAGAAAAAAAATTACCAACTTGGTTTAATACTAGTACAATATATTACCCTGCTAAATTAAGTATAGAACAAACATCATCTGAAATAACCGCCGAATATAAAAGTTATATAGTTAAAGGTAAGACTATAATTGACATAACAGGAGGTTTTGGTGTTGATACCTATTATTTTTCTAAAATATTTGAAAATGTAATTCATTGTGAAATTAATGAAGAATTATCAAAAATTGTTAACTATAACTATCTCCAACTTGGAGTAGAAAATGTGCATACAATTCCTAAAAATGGTATTGAGTATTTAAAAGAAACATCAGAGAAAGTTGATTGCATTTATATTGATCCTTCACGAAGAAATGATGCAAAAGGAAAAGTGTTTTTATTAAAAGATTGTCTACCTAATGTTCCAGATAACCTTGATTTTTTATTCTCTAAATCTGATATAATCCTTATTAAAAACTCTCCTATATTAGATATTTCTGCTACAATTAATGAACTAAAATATGTTAAAGAAATCCATATTATCGCAGTAAAAAACGAAGTAAAAGAACTTGTCTTTTTATTAGAAAAAAACCACAACAAAAACACAGAAATAAAAACACATAACTTCCTGATAAACAAAAAGAAACAAGCGTTTAACTTTAGCTTTAATTCAATTAGTAAAGCTATCTTTAATTTACCTTTAAATTTTCTATATGAGCCTAATTCAGCTGTCTTAAAATCTGGAGGATTTAATCAAATTTCAAGTTATTATAAATTAGATAAATTACATCAACATTCTCACCTTTATACTTCTGAATTTTTAAAAGAAAATTTTCCAGGACGAACATTCTTAATTGAGAAGTTTTTTAAATACAATAAAAAAAGAATTAGAAAAGAAATTTTAGACGAACAAGCAAATATTACTATTCGAAATTTCCCAAAAACAGTAGCTCAATTACGAAAAGAAACTAAGCTAAAAGACGGAGGTAATATTTATTTATTTTTCACTACAAATTTTAACAATGAGCCTATTGTTATTAAATGCAAAAAAATAAAATAATAATAACTTTTCCACGTTCTTATAATGATAAGTGTCTATATCGGACGTGTTTTTTTATTAGGGGAAAATAAAACATGTCAGAAAGCCTTGATTTTTTAATCAAGGCTTTTCTTTTATATAATTATTTCCTTATTAGTATCTAATTCTATTGGGTGTTTATCTTTTTGAAAAAATCGAGCAGTTAAACTTCCTTTTAAAGTAATCTCTTTTCCTTTTACCTCTAACCAACTACCTTCTCGTAATCCTAAAACACTAGTAGCATTAAACACATGATATTCTTTTATTCGTGTTTCTCTTGTTTCTCCCATATGCTTTGAGTTTGGATTTGGATCAAGATAATGTGCATTAATATTAAAAGGAATTAAGCCTAAAGTTTTAAAACTTGGTGGATATACAATAGGCATATCATTAGTATTCATCATTGTTTCTCCGCAAATATTACTTCCAGCACTTGTTCCTAAATACGGAGTTCCTTTATCTAAAACTTCTTTCAAAGTTTCTAACACATCGTTTTTATATAATTGATTTACTAATTCAAACGTATTTCCTCCTCCAGTAAAAATTCCAGTGGCATTAAGTATTGCTTGCTTCGGATTTTTAAATTCATGAATTCCTTTTACATCCCTACCTATTTTTTTAAAAGCTTTTCTAGCAATTTCAGTATAGTCATCATAACTTATTCCTCCAGGTCTAGCATATGGAATAAATAAAATAGTAGTTGCTTTTTCAAAATGAATTGAAAGTGCTGGTAATATATACTCTAAATACCCACTTCCATGAACTGTTGATGTACTTGCTACAATTAGTTTTTTCATAAAAAATATTTTTATAACTTTGGTAAAACTAATTATTTAAAAAAAATAAACAATGAAAAAATTACTTTTCTTATTTTCTTTAATTCTTACACTCACTTCTTGCTCAAAAAATGATTCAAACATCCCAACAGTTACTAATAATGATGTTGTAGGCACATGGAATCTAACTGATTTTAAAATTGAAGGAACTACTAAAGGAACATACAAAGGGCAAAATTTTAGTGGTAATGTAAAATCACATGGTGAAAACTATAACTTTGCTTTTACTTTTAATCAAGATAATTCCCTTTCTTTAAAAGGTCTTTTTACTATAGTAACAACATCAACAATTTTAGGAGTTTCACAAACTAATAAAAGTGATGCAAAAGTTATTGATGGTTTTGATAATAATGCTAAATGGAATATTGAAAATAATATTCTAAAACTAACTACTAGCGGTGGGGAATCTTTTGAAATTCCAATTGATGATTTTCAAAAAGATAAAATAGTTTTAAAATATGTTGTTAATGAGAAAAAAACAATAAATGGTATTGATTTACAAATAAATGGTATACAGTACATAGTTTTAGAAAAATAGTATAAAATAGAATACACTGTTAAATATAAACGCCTTACTATTATCTAGTAAGGCGTTTATATTTAACAAAAATTTACAAAGACATTAAAACATTTTTAAGAAGGGGACTTTGTTTCTTTGTTTAGTACAAACAAAAATTATATGCAAAAACAATTACTCTTCTTAATTATAACTACCACTACTCTTTGTTTTTCTCAAAAAAAGAAAACTGTCTTAAAAGGAATTTTAAAAGACAAACTTGGAGTAATAAAAAATGCTAACATTTTAAATTTAAATACAAAAGAAGGTACATTCTCTAATGATTCCGGGAATTTCTCTATTACCATTTCAGTAGATGATGTACTACAAATTTCTACTATTCAACACCATACCAAAAAAATAACTATTTCAAAAAATATTTTTCAACAAAAAAACATAACAATAAAAATGCATACTAAAAGTCATGTTTTAAATGAAGTAGAAATAAAAAGACATAATTTATCTGGTAATTTATTAATTGACATAAAAAAAACTCCAAAGGATACTATATCTGAGCTTGTTAATAAAATGATGGATGGTATTAAAAGTATGAAATTAGATGAAATAATGAACATGCCTACTGGTAGTGATGAAATTCATTTGTCAAAATCAGCAGCACCAGGAATTCCAAATGTATTTACTGACGGTATAAAACTTTACAGTGGCAGCATTGGTGGTGGTTACGAAAAAAAAAGAAGAGAAGAAAGAAAAAGACTAGAACAAAAAGAACAATTTCCTGACAAACTACTTCGTGACTTTGGAAAACATTTTTTTTACAGTGAATTAAAAATACCTAAAGAAAAATATTATCATTTTATAGAGTACTGCAGTCATACTAATGTTGAAGTTCTTTTTCATAATAAGAAGTTATTTGAAGTTATTCAATTATTAAAAAAAGAAAGTGTGAGTTATCTTCAAATAATTAATAAAAAATAGAAATGCATAAAATATTTTTATCCTTATTAGTTATTATTTCTTTAAACATCCATTCACAAAATGAACGAAAGTATATGCATGGTAAAATTTATAATAAACTAGGAAACCTAGCTAACGTTCATGTTATAAACTTAAACACTAAACATGGTACTTACACTAATGATAGTGGGAACTTTAAAATTCCTGTTAATTTAAACGATAGTTTAAGATTCTCTTTTGTAGGGTATGAAACTAAACTTTTAAAAGTAACTGAAAAACACCTTGGAATTCAAAATAATAACTTCGTTTTAAAAAAAATTACTTACACCTTAGATGAAGTTAATTTAAAAAAAAATAATCTCTTAGGTTTCTTGTCGGCTGATTCAAAATTAATAAAAAAAGAAAAAGTAATAAATGCTGAAACTTTAAAGCTTCCATTTGCAGGATCAAGAATCCTTACACCTGCTGAAAGAAGGTTACAAACTGCTCAAGGAGGTAGTACACCATATATGTTAGGTTTATTAGGTGGTTCTGTATCTTTAGATTTAATAATAAACAGTATTTCTGGAAGAATAAAAAAGTTAAAAAAACTAAAAGTAATTGAAGAAAGAGAGAAAAAGATTAGTTTTATTAAAGATATTCATGAAAGGTACATTATTAATGATTTAGGAATTGGAAAAGATAATTTGTATCGCTTTATTTATTTTTGTGAAAATGATTCTAAATTTAATCGTATCTTAAACCAAGGCGAAATATCAATGATTATTTTTTTAAAACAAAAGTCTAAAGAATTTAAAAACCTATAGTATGAAAAACATCTCCCTTCTTATTCTTTTATTAATTTCCATAAATCTATGTTCTCAAAATGAACGTAGATATATTCATGGTAAAATTTTAGACAAAATAGGAATATTACCTAATGTTCATATTATAAATTTAAATACGAAACACGGCACATACACGAATAGTAATGGTGATTTCAAAATCCCTGCAAAAGTTAATGACAGTTTACGTTTTTCATATGTTGGTTATGAAACCAAAGTAATAAATGTTTTAGATAAATTTTTTGGAATGCATGATAATACTTTTTTCATAAAAAAAATTGCTTACACTTTAAATGAAGTGGAAATTAAAAAACACAATTTACAAGGAAGTATAACTTCAGATATTAGAAAAACACCTGAAGATAAAAGAGAAGAAGCATTAAGAAAAACGATGGATTTTTCAAAAGTAGATATGAGTGTTGTTGAGCCTAATGACCATATTGATGAAAGGGTTCGTCCACACATTGTAAATACTGATCCTACTGCCAATTTTGCAGGTGTGGGTGCTACTGCAATTATTCCGTTCGGATATTCTAAACGTTTATGGGCACTTAGAAAAGAACTAGCTTTAAAAAAAGGTATGCCAGCTAAATTATTAGCTGAATTAGGAGAAAAATACTTTTTTGAGGAATTACAGATACCGCCCGAAAGATATTATCACTTTTTAGAATATTGTAACCCTTTAGGAATAGAACAATTACATAAAGAAGGAGAAACGTTAAAAATTATTAAAATTCTAACAACTGAACATATTAAGTATTTAGAAATAATAAAAAAGCAGTAATTTGGCTTAATAATTGACAGTAATTTTAATATGAAAAAAATATTTTTTATAACAGTAGTCACTTTTAGTTTATTCTCATTTGCTACTCTTCATAAATATTACCTTGCTTTAACTGAAATCGAATACAAAGAAAATTCTCAATCTATACAGATGATTATGAATGTGTTTATAGATGATATTGAAGATGCTATAAACAAAGACTACAATACTGACTTGCAGCTATCTACAAAAAAAGAAGATAAAAACACCGATAGTTTCATTAAAAAATATCTAAATAAACATTTTAAAGTTTCAATAAATAATAACGTAAAAACCTACAATTTTATAGGTAAAGAATACGATGGAGATATTGTATATTTTTACCTTGAAATTGAAAAAATTTCATCTATCACATCTATTGAAATTAAAAATGATGTTTTAATAGAGCATTTTCCTGAACAGAAAAATTTAGTAAAAGCCACTATTAAAAAAGAACGTAAAAGTTTATTTCTTGATAAAAAAAATGATAAAGGTTTGTTAAATTTTTAACAAACTTTAACCATACCTCTTCCTTATTTATTACTTTTAGAACCTACTTAAACAACTAATTAGATAATGAAGAAAAATATTGTATTAATTTTTTCTGTTTTTTTTGTGGTTTCTTCCGTTTTTTCTCAAAGCAAGAGAGAAACACAAAAAGGGCATACAAATCAAAATAAATTTAAACAACTTAAAGATGAATTAGCAACACCAGATAGGCGGCATACTGCTTCTGGAGCTCCTGGTAAAAAATATACACAACAGAAAGTTGACTATTCAATGAATATTGTTTTGGATGACGATAAACAAAGAATTACAGGTAACGAAACTATTACGTATCATAATAATTCAGAAGATGAATTAACCTATTTATGGTTACAATTAGATCAAAATATGCGTGCATCTGATTCTAAGACACCAGATATTCAACCTACTAGTGCGCCTAAAAGAGGGGTTCCAAAAAGAGTATATGACAGGTATTTCCCTGAAAAACCATTTGATGGTGGTTTTAAAATTACTAGTGTAACTAATACTAATGGGAGTAATTTATCGCATACTATTAATCAAACTATGATGCGAATAAACTTACCTAAGCCTTTAGCTTCAGGAGAAACTTTTTCTTTTAAAATTTCATGGTGGTATAACATAAATAATCATAGAACTCAAGGTGGTAGATCTGGATTTGAACATTTCCCTGCTGATGGAAATAACAATTATGTAATTGCTCAGTTCTATCCAAGGTTATGTGTTTATGACAACGTTGAGGGATGGCAAAATGATCAATTTTGGGGAAGAA
This sequence comes from Tenacibaculum sp. E3R01, assembly GCF_003318185.1. Classification (NCBI taxonomy): domain Bacteria; kingdom Pseudomonadati; phylum Bacteroidota; class Flavobacteriia; order Flavobacteriales; family Flavobacteriaceae; genus Tenacibaculum; species Tenacibaculum sp. E3R01. The sequence continues at coordinate 298,219 of NZ_QOCC01000025.1, forward strand.
GTGAATTTGCTTTAGAATTTGGTGATTTTAATGTAAATATTACAACTCCTGCTGATCATATGCTAGGAGCAACTGGAGTTTTAATGAATGAAAGTGAAGTTTTAACTAAAAAGCAACAAAAAAAATTAGCTTTAGCTAAAAAGACTTTTGATAAGCCGGTATTAATAGTTTCTCAAAAAGAAGCTGAAGAAATTGAAAAAGGAAAATCGAAAAAAACTAAAACATGGAAATTTGTTGCTAAAAATGTACGTGACTATGCTTTTGCTTCTTCAAGGAAATTTATTTGGGACGGTATGGCTGTAGATATTAACGGTAAAACTGTAATGGCATATTCATATTATTCAAAAGAAGCTAACCCTTTATATGGAGATCATTCAACAAGAGCTGTAGCGCAAACACTTAAAACGTATTCTAGATATACATTTGATTACCCATATCATAAAGCAATTTCTGTAGACGGTCAAATGGGAATGGAATATCCTCAAATTTGTTTTAATCCTGGTAGACCAAACCCTGATGGAACCTATTCTGATAGAGTAAAATACAGAATGATTAAAGTAACTATCCATGAAGTTGGACATAACTTTTTTCCTATGATTGTAAACTCTGACGAACGTCAATGGACATGGATGGATGAAGGTTTAAACTCTTATATGGAAATGTTAGCTGAATTAGACTACGATTCTAATTTCCCTTTAAGTAGAGGGCTTCCTAAGAATATTGTAGGTTACATGAGTGGTGACCAGTCAAAGATTGCTCCAATTATGTCTAAAGGTGATAATGTATATCAATTTGGTAATAACGCATATGGAAAACCAGCAACTGCTTTATGGATTTTAAGAGAAACTATTATGGGTAAAGAATTATTTGACCATGCTTTTAAAACTTATGCAAAACGTTGGAAATTTAAACACCCTACCCCTGCTGATTTCTTTAGGTCTATGGAAGATGCATCAGCTATGGATTTAGATTGGTTTTGGAGAGGTTGGTTTTATACAACTGATGTTACTGATATTGGTGTTAAAGATGTTAAAAAATATTACACAACTGAAGGGCCTAATAATTCTGTAAATTTTGTTCAAGACAAAACAGAAGGTTTAAGCTTTGATTCAAAGAAAAACCCTAAATCAAAATATCATTATGAAATTACTTATAATAAGCCAGGTGGTTTAGTTATGCCTATAATTGCTGAGTTTACTTATAAAGACGGGACTAAAGAAAGAAAAACGTATCCTGCTCAAATTTGGAGGCTTAATGACAAGCAAGTGACTAAAATATTTTCTTCAGATAAAGAAATTACTAATATTACAATTGATCCAGATTTAGAAACAGCAGATGTAGATACTTCTAATAATAGTTGGCCTAAGAAAACTACTAATAAGTTTGATAAATTTAAAAAGAAAATTAAAGGTTAAAAACTTAACATAGTAAAATAAAAAAGCGGTATAAAATATTTTATATCGCTTTTTTCATATCTGTTTTTTAACCAAATAGATAAAAATTTGTTAAAGTTTTAACATATACTCTTTTTGACTAAGATTAATTCACTAATTTTCCAATTATTTAAAAACCAATAAGCACAAAATGAGAAAATATACTACACTATTATTTTCAGCTCTTTTTGTATCAGCATCTTTATTTGCACAAGAAACAACTAAGAAAGAGCCCCAAAAAGGTCATATTGACCAAAATAAATTTCGTCAATTAAAAGACGTTTTAGCAACACCAAATGATCAACGTACAGCTTCTGGGGCTCCTGGACATGCATATACTCAGCAAAAAGTAGATTATGTTATGGACCTGCGTTTAGATGAAACTTCAAATAAATTATATGGAGATGAATCTATTACTTATCATAATAATTCTAAAGATCATTTAGAATATTTATGGGTGCAATTAGATCAAAATATGCGTGCTCCTGATTCGAAATCTCCTTTAGTTGAATCAAAAGGTGCTAGTGGTTTTCAAACTCCTAAGAAGTTTGTTGAAAATAACATGTCAAAACCTAAAGCTTTTGGTTACAATATCGAAGCTGTTAAAAAAGCAGATGGTAGAGATTTATCATACACTATAAATAGAACAATGATGCGAATAAATTTACCAAAGCCTTTAGCTCCTGGTAATACATTCTCTTTCAAAATTAAGTGGAATTACACAATAAACAATGTAGTAACTGATGGTGGACGTTCTGGAGTTGAAGAGTTCGCTGATGGTAATAAAGCTTTTATAATTGCTCAGTTTTTTCCTAGATTATGTGTTTATAATAACGTAGAAGGATGGCAAAACATGCAATTCTGGGGACGTAGTGAATTTGCGCTAGAGTTTGGAGATTATGATGTAAAACTTACTGTACCTGCAGATCATATTGTTGAAGCTACTGGAGAATTACAAAATGAAAAAGATGTTTTAACTAGAGAGCAACGTAAACGTTGGGAAAAAGCTAGAAAATCATATAAAAACCCTGTTCTTATCGTTACTCAAGAAGAAGCTGAAGTAAACGAAAAGAAAAGATCTACAAAAACAAAAACATGGCATTTTAAAGCTAAAAATGTACGTGATTACGCTTTTGCTTCTTCAAGAAAGTATATTTGGGACGCTATGGCTGTTAACATTAATGGTAAGAATGTTATGGCAGTTTCTTTATATCCAAAAGAAGGAAACCCTTTATGGGAAGAGCATTCAACAAGAACTGTTGCTAATACTTTAGAAGAGTATTCTAAATTAACCTTTGACTACCCATATCCTAAAGCAATTTCTGTTAATGCCAATGATGGTATGGGAATGGAATACCCTATGATTTGTTTCAATTTTGGACGCCCAAATCCTGACGGAACATATTCAGATCGTTTGAAAAAAGGAATGATTGGAGTAATTATTCACGAAGTAGGACATAACTTCTTTCCTATGATTGTAAATTCTGACGAAAGACAATGGACTTGGATGGATGAAGGTTTAAATTCATTTGTTCAAATACTAGCTGAATTTGATTACGATGCTAAATTATTCGCTCAAAATCCTACTAAAAATATTACGCGTTACATGAGTTTTGATCAAAAGCGTTTATCTCCTATTATGTCTCAAGGAGATTATGTATATAACTTTGGACCAAATGCATATACTAAACCAGCTGCTGGATTATACATGCTTCGTCAAACTATAATGGGTCCTGAATTATTTGATTACGCATTTAGAACTTATTCTAAACGTTGGATGTTTAAACACCCAACACCAGCTGATTTCTTTAGAACTATGGAAGATGCTTCAGGTATGGATTTAGATTGGTTTTGGAGAGGTTGGTTTTATACAACTGACTTTACTGACATAGGTATTAAAGAGGTTAAACCTTTATTTTTAACTGATAAGCCTAATGAAAGAACTAAAAAATTACAAGAGCAATATCCTACATATTTTGCTCGTTTAGGAAAATTAGTTTTCTTAACTACTAAAAAAGAAGAAGCTAACTCAAAAGAGGTAGAAGCGCATATTAATGGGTTACCAGCTGCTGAAAAGGCTAAACTTAAAGAAATGCCTAAATATATGTATCAAGTTGAATTTGAAAAGCCAGGTGGTTTAATGATGCCTATCATTGTTGAGTTAACTTATGCTGATGGTACTAAAAAGCGTGAAACTTTCCCTGCTCAAATTTGGAGAATGAATGAAAATAAAGTGTATCGTGTATTCTCTTCTAGCCAAGAGATTAAAAGCATTGTAGTAGATCCTGATTTTGAAACAGCTGATATTGATACATCAAATAATAGTTGGCCTAAGAAAACAACTAATAAGTTTGATAAATTCAAAAATAAAGTTAAGCAATAACTTACTTTTTATATTGTTAAAAAAACGTGGCGAATGCCACGTTTTTTGTTTGCATACATACTACAAAAAATAGTACTTTCGAGTTTTAAATAGGATAGAATGAAAGTTTGTATTGCAGAAAAACCAAGTGTTGCTCGTGAAATAGCTAATATTTTAGGAGCCAATACAAAACATGATGGATATTTTGAAGGTAATGGATATGCTGTAACCTATACTTTTGGGCATTTATGTACACTTTTAGAGCCTAAAGATTATAAACCCTATTGGAAAAGTTGGGATTTAAACAATTTACCTATGCTTCCAGAAAAATTTGGTACAAAAGTTACAGGAGACTCTGGAATACAAAAACAATTTCGAATAGTAAAATCATTATTTGATAAAGCTGATGTTATTATAAATTGCGGGGATGCTGGTCAAGAAGGAGAACTTATTCAGCGTTGGGTTATTAATCAAGCTGATTATAAAGGTGAAATACAACGGTTGTGGATTTCATCATTAACCGAGGAAGCCATAAAAGAAGGGTTTGAAAATTTAAAACCATCAGAAGGATACGACAACTTATATTATGCTGGATATTCTAGAGCCATTGGAGATTGGCTTTTAGGTTTAAACGCTACGCGTTTGTATACTGTTAAGTTTGGTGGTTATAAACAAGTTTTATCTATCGGTAGAGTGCAAACTCCTACCCTAGCTATGTTAGTTAATCGTTATAAAGAAATTTTAAATTTTAAACCAGTACCTTATTGGGAATTACAAACTTTATATAGAAATACATTATTTAGTTGTGAAGAAGGTCGTTTTTTAAAAAAGCAAGAAGGACAAACTTTTGCTAATAAAGTAAAAGAAAGTGATTTTGAAATTGTATCTGTAACCAAAAAGAAAGGTAAAGAATATGCTCCTAAACTATTAGATTTAACAGGATTACAAGTATATTGTAATAATAAGTTTGGTTTTTCTGCAGATGAAACCCTGAAAATAGTTCAAAAACTCTACGAAATGAAAGTAGTTACTTATCCTAGAGTAGATACTACGTTTTTACCTAATGATGTTTACCCCAAAGTGCCTTCTATACTTCAACGACTTACAAATTATAGTACGTTAACAAAACCTTTATCAGGAAAAAAAATAAGAAAATCTACTAAAGTATTTAACGATAAAAAAGTAACTGATCACCATGCTATTATTCCTACAGGAATTCAAGTTAACTTACAATACAATCAGCAACAAGTATATGATATTATAACTAAACGTTTTATTGCTGTTTTTTACCCTGATAGTGATATTTCAAACACCGCTGTTATTGGTAAAGCAGGAGATGTTTCTTTTAAAACTACTGGAAAAGAAATATTAACCAAAGGATGGCGCGTAGTATTTGAATATGGTAAAGAAGTTAAAAAAAGTGATGATTCAGGTATGCTTCCTACATTTACTAAAGGAGAAAAAGGTCCTCATGAACCTTCTTTTTTAGAAAAAGAAACAAAACCTCCACGTAATTATACTGAAGCTAGCTTATTACGTGCTATGGAGACTGCTGGAAAGCAAGTTGATGATGACGAAATGCGTGAGTTAATGAAAGAAAACGGTATTGGTCGTCCATCAACACGTGCAAGTATCATTGAAACGTTATTTAGAAGAAAATATATTGAGCGTCAAAAAAAATTAGTAGTTCCAACTCAAACAGGAATTGATTTAATTGATTTAATTGACAATGAATTATTGAAATCTGCTGAATTAACTGGGCTTTGGGAAAAACGTTTAAAAGAAATTGAACGAGGTGAATACCATGCTTCTACTTTTATTAAACAGATGAAAAAAATGGTAGATGACCTTGTTTACGAAGTGAGATCAAGTACCAAAACTAAAAGAATTTCATATGAAACACAACAAGTTAAAACGACTTCTAAAAAAGTAAGTTCAAAAAAGAAAACAGTTGTAGGAAAAGAATGTCCAAAATGTAATAAAGGTCAGCTCTTAAAAGGAAAATCTGCTTATGGTTGTTCAGCATTCAAAACTGGTTGTAAATTTACATTACCTTTTGAGTATATGAAAAAGAAAATATCTGAAAATCAACTTATTCGATTGTTAGATAAAGGTTGTACAACCAACTTAAAAGGTTGGAATTCAGAAAATGGTAAAATTGAAGGATTAATACGTTTTGATGAAAATTTTTCTCTTAAATTAGAAGTTAAACAATCTTCAAGTTCCTCAGTTACTAAAATTTCTGAGCCAACAAATACTTTAGCATGCCCTAAATGTAAAAAAGGACAACTTTTAAAAGGAAAAACTGCCTACGGATGTTCTGAATATAAAAATGGATGTAATTTTGTTTTTACTTTTGAGAACATTAAGAAAGAGGCTAATGGTCAAAAACTGACTAAAGAATTAGTATTTAATATAATTTCAAAAAAATAGCTCTACAAAATTATTGTAGAGCATATTTTAATTTAAGAAGTCTTGCCCTAATGTTAACGAAGTTGACGAACTAACCAATGACTTTGCAACATATTTATTCTGCGAATTATCCCATACATAAACTCCAATATTTTCTGGATGAAATTTGCTTATATTCTCTTGAATAAAGTTTTCATTTGAATTATTATTAATTGGTAAAAATGCTGTATAAGGGTTTCCTATGGCATTCCATTTGACTTCATTTACTGAAATTGAGACATCAGTGGTAGTCAATGTTCCAGTAAATTTGACACTTCCATTAGTAGCTCTTGAAACTATATACCCCTTGCCTTTTTCAAAAGTTAAAGTATTAGTTTGAATATCATCTGCTGTATAATAAGTCCATTTATTTCCATCAGTTTTAGTATCATCATAATAAGCTACTGCATATCTATTTGGAGTAACAGTTGTATTTACACGAATATCATTCTCAGAAGATTCTATAAAATCTTTAATACTTTGAACAGAAACTGGAGCAGTAATTATACTCCATTTATTAGCTAATAATCCACTTCTTTCATAAGTTACATTACCATTTGCTGTTCCTCTTACAATTAGAGTTCCGCTTGTATTAGCTGAGGAACTAATACTAATCGTTCCTGTATTATTTAAATTACCATTTATAATGGTAATACCATTATTTTCTATAGTAAACGATGATAATTCTTGAATTTCTAAATCATTAATTTCTGCTGTAACTCCTGACTCAATAATTGGAGATGTTACTAATACTGGAATAATTACGTTTTGTGTTGTTAAAGCAATAGCGTTTAAAGTCCAGTTTCCATTATCTGTCCAATCTGTACCATTAATTCCTGTCCAAATTGAATTATTACAATCTTCTGTAAAATTAGTTGTTACATCTTTCTCCCAAGTTGATAAATAAGATGCAGATGCATAATCAACTTCAATACACGTTAGATAATTATTAAACTTAGCATTAAAATTAGTCATTAAATTATTGTTTCCGTTTCTAACATCGAGTGATACTAACAATGTTTGTGTAAGAGAAAGCTCCTCTAATTCCGGACAATTGGTTACATCTAAAGTTGCATATTGGTTTTTACTAGCTCTAAGTATCTTAAGTTTTGGATTGTCTAAAATTAAGCTGTTAATTTTGTTAGATCTTAATTCAACTTCCTCTAAATATCCATCTAGAAAAAACATTAAAAAAAACATAAACACTTAATTATTAAACCTATAAGTTGATTAATTACAAAAAAAATAGTATATTTAGATAAACCTTATAGTCCCCCCGACATGAATAAACTAATTATCTATGCATTAGCAGTGGTAATCCTACTCTCTTGCGAAAAAGAAAAAAAAAATTCAGTAAGCATTCCTAAAAAGCATAAGAAGGAAAAGAAAGAGGAAAACCCAGACAAGTATGCTATTTGGACAGAAAAACAAGCTGCTAGACATCAAAAAATACTTCAAAAGTTGTCATCGAAAGCTAAAAAAACCAATTATAAAAAAGGCCGTTCCTATTCTTATGATGAAAGTCATTTAAGAGGTACTTGGAAAAACAGAGGTCCTAAAAACATGCCCGGAGCATTTAAATTTACTGAAATGCTTGATGATACAGATGTTATATATGGAGTAAGCCATAATCATTATGCTAGTGAATTTAATTCAAAGGCTTTGATTTTTAAAGGAACCGTTTACAACCCAAAAACGGGTAAAGGTGGAGATGACTTTAAAGTACTTACTGCAAATTGGCCAAACAGATATCAAAATTTATTTGCTTTTAAAATCGACTCAATCACAAGGTTAGTTGCCCATATTGAAAATGGTCCACTATATTATTCTGATGATGATGGAACTACATGGTCTCAATCAAATGGATTACCAGATGCTAATACTAGTTCTATTATCAACAGACAAGATGATCATACTATATATGTAACTAATGGTCAATTGGTATTTTTTTCTACTGATAAAGGAGCTAACTTCTTTTTACTTAAAGAATTTAATACTAAAGAAAATAGTTTTTTATATACTCCCAGATACGATCTACAAGCAAATTCTGAAGCTATCTATTTAGCTCATGGAGGTACCTTTTATAAATTAAATGATAAAAAAACTGATTTTTCAAAATTAGGAACCTATACCACTAACCACGGAAGTAGGTTATTTAGTATTGGTGGAGATAGTAGAGTTCTTTATATTACGGAAGATAAAAACTATTGGGTGTCTAACGATGAAGGAAAAACCTGGGTTAACAAACACCCTAAAGGAAATTATTATGGTAATAGAACAGTAAAAATGTCACCTGGTAAATTCTTTGCAGCACATCCAGAAAATCCTAGCATTTCAATTGCTGGATACTCACAACCTATAATTTCTTTAGATAAATTAAACACAAACCATTCAACAACTACAGGTTGGGGTAGATATCAAAATGGTACGAGTTTAAATACTGAAGACTATTATAATAGAATTCGATTTAATTACCATCCAGATTTTCAATCTTCTCAATTTTTTTATAATAGTACAGGAGATTTATTTTCTGTAAGGTGCAGTGACGGCGGGATTTTTATATCCTACAAAGAATGGGAAGATTTCCCTAATGAAGGAACTGCATTTAACAATACTGGATATAAGGATGCTCATTATATTAACTTAAATGTTATCAATACCATAAACCCATTAATATATAGAAATAATTTATTTACTGGATATAGTAACCCTAATCATATTTATTACAGTACTCAAGATCAAGGAAGTGGAAGTATTATAAATGATGATAGTAAAAGAGAAGATAATAAAGAGGTATTAGATTTTTATCAAAGTATTGGTGGTGATGGCCCTCCAATTAACAGTCATGATGGAAAATATGCTTGGAAATGGCAAAGACAAGGTACGAAAGTATATGCTCCTGTTAAAATATATAGTAACACTGGAGCTTTTCAATCAATAAGTAAAATAAATCGTCAGTTTAAAGATGAATACTCAGTTAGCTTTACAAAAAAAACTGCAATGGCCTACGTTCAAACATATATAGATCGTACAGATTCAGATAAAAATATGTGGGTATTATCAAAAGATTTAAATAGAGTAACATGGGATGGTACTTCAATTACCTCTCATACAGTTGATAAAGGTACTAATCATGTAGCAGCTTTAGCTCAGGCAACACTTAATCCAGATAAATTGTATATGCTTCAAGATGGTAAAGTATTTATTTCAGAAGATAGAGGAACCACTTTTGACACAGAAATAACTACACCTTTTTCTAAAACTAATGAAGTTATTGGAAGAGGTGATATAGGTAGCGGAGTTGTATTACCTAATGATGACAATTGGATTTTATTTTGTGGACCTAGTACAAATAATGTAGGCTCAATTTTATCAAAAGATGGAGGACAAACTTGGATTGACATTACAGGAGATTTCCCTAGTGGAATTGATGCACAAACTAGTGGAATGGTTGTTACTTCTGGTGGTGAATTTGTATTTGCAGGAACTGATATTGGTCCTTATGTTTTTGATGTAGCTAAAGAAAAATGGTACTCAATTGCAGAAGGAATTGGTTTTTTTAATGCAACAGATGTAGACTATATTCCGTCAATAAACACAGTTCGCTTTGCTTCTTGGGGTTCAGGGATATTAGATTTCAAAATAGATACTCGCTCGTTATCTATTGATGATAACGATGTTGCATTTAAAACTAATTTTAACGTATACCCTACTCCTGCAAATGAATTTATAACTTTACAATTAAAAAATTCTATAAGCTCAAAACTTAATATCGATTTTTATAACATTTTAGGTAAAAAAGTACTGACAAAAAATGATGTTACACTTATAAATAATGAAGCTACAATTAATACTTCACAACTTACTCCTGGTATATATATAGCTAATATTTTGGGAGATAAAAATCAAAAAATGAGTAAAAAGATAATAATTCAATAGTTATTATTTTTACTTATTAAAAACGTATTATACTATTCAACTTGAAAATTATAATACGTTTTTCTTTTCATAATAATGATCAATAATCTTATCTGGGTTTTTAATAGTATTTTTTATCCAATTAAAATATAAAACTTGCTTTTCATCATCATTTAATTGCCAATCAATAGTAGTTTTACGAATACGAGATGTTATATCTTGTAAAGTAATTGCAGCAGCTACCGATATATTTAAACTTTCAGTGAAACCAACCATAGGTATTTTTAAAAAACCATCAGCTTCTTCTTTTATATAATCTGATATACCATCTTTCTCAGCTCCAAATACAAAAGCAGATTTTTTGGTAACATCAAAATCAGACAACACACAGGAGTCTGTATGTGGAGTCGTTCCAATTATTTGATATCCTTTGGTACGTAATTCCTCTAAGCATACTTTTGTATTATCTCCATCTTCTTTAAAACGGTTAATATTTAACCACTTCTGACTACCTTTAGCTACATGCCTTGATACTTTATTGGTAAATTTATTTTCTATAGCATACACATCTTGAATACCAAAAATATCACAACTCCTTACTACTGCACTTGCATTATGTGGTTGAAAAATATCTTCTAAAACTACTGTAAAATGGCGAGTTCTATTACTTAATACTTTATGAAAAGTATTTTTACGTTTTTCTGTAATATATCCTTCTAAATAAGCTAATAATCCTTCATCAATCATGTAGCAAACATACTAAATTTTCATATTTTAGAGGTTTAATTTTTGATATGAAAAATTTAGTTATTTTATCTGGTGCTGGTATTAGTGCTGAGAGTGGTATTAATACCTTTAGAGATGCAAATGGTTTATGGGAAGGTCATGATATTTATGAAGTTGCTTCTCCTCAAGGTTTTGCTGCAAATCCTAAACTTGTTTTAAATTTTTATAATGAACGTAGGAAACAACTTACTACTGTCGCTCCTAATAAAGCGCATTATAATTTAACTGAATTAGAAAAATATTTTAATGTCAATATTATTACTCAAAATGTAGATGATTTACATGAAAGATCTGGTAGTTCTAATATATTACATTTACATGGTGAATTGTTAAAAGCTAGAAGTACTAAAAATGAACATGCAATTTATAACTGGAGTGATGACATAAATTTAGGTGATTTGTGTGAATATAATTCTCAATTACGCCCACACATTGTATGGTTTGGTGAAGATGTTCCTATGCTTGAAAAGGCTATTGAAATTACTAAAAAAGCTGATATTTTAGTTATTATTGGTACTTCTATGCAAGTTTACCCTGCAGCTAGTTTGATTAGTTACATTTCAATAAACACTCCTATTTATTTTATTGATCCGAAACCAGCTGTTAGTAAGAATGATTTTAACAACTTAACTATTATTAATGAAGTAGCTAGTACTGGTACTGAAAAGTTATTACGCTTTTTTCTATAATAAAATCTAACAATTCAAACAATGAAAAAGATAAAACTACTCATTTCATTTTTTTTGATATCAATTATTGTTTTTATATTTTCAAAAAATGACTTTAAAAAAGCCTCACCTACTCTCTATTTTAATGCTAATATAATTACTATTAATAATGAACAACCAAATGCTAATGCTATGTTGGTTGAAGATGGAATTATAAAAGAAATTGGAGATCTTAAGTTATTTAAAAACTCAACTGTAAAAAAAATAAATCTTAAAGGAGCAACGGTTATGCCTGGTTTTATAGATGTTCATACACATTTTGCTTTATCCATGTTTTTTGAAAAAATGTATGATTTATCAGGTTTTAAGCATGAGAGTAATTCTGATGTTTGGAGTTATTTTGAAAGCTGTGTAAAAAATGTTACTAAAAATGAATGGTTAGTTTTTAAAGGGTTAGATCCTGTTTTAGTTCCCGATTTAAAAACTCCTACTTTAAAATATTTAGATCAAATTGCACCTAATAATCCAGTAGCTATTTTTAGCCAAAGTTTACATAGTTATTGGGTTAATACAAAAGCTTTTGAAAGTGTTGGGATCAATAATACTGTTAAAAACCATTCGAAAAAAAGTTATTATGAAAAAGATTCTTTAGGTAATTTAACAGGTTTAATTATAGAACAAGAAGCTTTTAAACCGTTCATTGAGAAATTAAAAACTGAAGTGCTTACTCCTAAATTATTGAGTAATTCTTCTAAAAAAGTAATGAAAGAATATGCTAAAAATGGAAATACAACTATAGTTTCAACTGGATTAACAATTAATGATTCTAAACCATTAATTTTAATGAAACATCTATCTGATAAAAAACCTAGTTTGTTAGGTAATTTTTTAACCTTGATTAAACAACTTCCTGAAAGAACTCCAACTCCTCGACATTTTATATATGTACGCCATGATATGGCACATGTTTTACCTAAAACAAAGGGAGAAATAAATGATTTTTATGATATCATTGGTATTAAACACTGGTATGATGGATCTCCATACACGGGTTCAATGTACATGAATGATCCTTATCTTATTTCAAACTTAACTACTAAAAAATTACATATCCCACCTAATACAAAGGGAAAAGCTCTTATAAATAAAGAAAAATTAAAACAGTTTATTAAAACATACCATAATAAAGGATGGCAAATAGCTATTCATACACAAGGTAATGCTGCCATTACTGAAACAGTTAATGCTTTTGAAGAACTGAAAAGTGAGCTAGATTATAGTAATTCTAGACATCGTTTAGAACACTGTTTAATGTTACCTAATTCAGAGATCTTAAGAATTAAAAATTTACAGTTACTCCCTAGCTTTCATATAAATCACTTATTGTATTATGGAGAAGCGTTGAATAATGATATTTTAGGAAAAAAACAAACAAGTAAAATATTAGCTATAAAATCTACACTTAATGAAAATATAAAAAGTACATTACATGCAGATCAACCAATGTTTGAAAGTAATCCTTTTAGATTGATCCAAACTGCAATTGAAAGAAAAACTAAAGAAGGTAATATAATTGGTATAAACGAGCGAATAAATTTATTAGAAGCAATTAAAACTTTAACTATAAATGCTGCTTTTCAAATACATAAAGAAGATAAAATTGGTTCTTTAGAAAAAGGAAAATACGCTGATTTTATTATTGTAAATAAAAACCCTTATACTTTAAAAACAAATGAAATTGGTGAAATTAAATGTATCAAAACTTTTATTAATGGTAATGAAGTTGTTTATTAATATTCTTTACTAACTCGTTATTAATTTATTAAAATACTCAAACAGCTCTCCTTTAGAAATAGAACTCCCTTTCTGTATTAAATCAAATAGTTCAGTATTTCTTTCTTCATTATAACCTTTGGTTCCTTCTAAAATTTCTACCTCTTTACTCTGTGTGTTTTTTAGTAACCATTCATACCCTTCTTGTTCTAATAAATTTATTTCTTTATTAGTTATTTGCACAACAATTCTATGAATATTTTCTTTTTCACATTTAAAAAGGTTTAAAACTCTTGGAGAAAAATGTTCTAAGTATTCAGTTTTACTAAGTACATCATCCCAAACAACATCACTAAAAACATTCATTTCATCTTCAGCAACTTTTGGTTTTTCCTTCTTAATTTGATTCCATTCGTTCACATCTATACTTTGCGTTGCTAAAAATCTAGCAAACTCATTATGCAAACTTTCAAACTGTTCTTTTGTTAATTGACTATACTTCATTCTAAAAAAAATAAGAGCAATCAAAGATACTTGATTACTCTTAAATTTTAAAGACTTATAAACAAAAAACTATCGTGTTACTGTACCAGTAATTGCAGATACTGGTCCATTACCCATTGCATAAGCTTTGTGATCTACTGCATCTGCAGGCACATCATGAGCTAACGGCTTTAAAACAAATGGTTTAGTGCTATTATCAGGATCTGGTTCTACAGATATAACTATTTTTTTACCTCTTAAATCAGTTGGAAATGTTAATCCTGTTGGTGCATTTTGTATATAATCTTCACCTGGATATCCTGGACCATTCCCCATACCTCCTTTAAAAGTAGAAGTTGTTGCATTATCATCAGCTTTTGCAGGATCTGTAAAAGTACCTGTACTTACTGGAGTTCCATTCATTACTACCCATCCTTCGTACTTCCATCCTGCTGATAATGTTGGTAATGTTAATCCTGTTGTAGCACTACCACTTGAATTATCTAAAAACCAAACACCACTACGCTCATTATTTGCCATCCCATCTGTTGGTGTTGCTAATATGTATTTTCCTGCTGATTTTGAAAAATCCCCTACTATACCTGATGAAGAAATATTTGCTGTATTACTAGTAAAATCTCCAGCTAAAATTTTAGTATCGGCTGGTTTAGGATCAGTATCATTTGCTGGTTCTATTGATAAAACAAATTTTGTAGCTACAGCAAGTTGTGCTGAACTAACCACAAATGATGTTTTTGATAATTTACCAGAATCATCAACTGTAAAAACTCCTGTTGTAACTGGTGCTCCATTTACAATAATCCAACCTTCATATTTAAAGTTGGCTCCCAAATTTTCTAAACCATTAATATTTACATTTAATACTGATGTACTTGGTGCAGTAGTATCATCATCACTACAAGAAGTAAAAGCTAAAGCAGTTACAGCTAAAACACCTAAAAATATTTTTCTCATTGTTTTTTGTTTTTAAGATTACTCCTACAAAGATATTTTAGATGATTATATTAAAATGTTAGCTAGCTAACACTTAAGCTACTTTTTTCAATAATCTTAACTCTTTTCCTTTAAAATCTATGATTTCTTCACTTTTTAACTCATTCATCAATGTATTTAATGTTGGTCTTGAAGTGCCAATTAAAGTTGCTATGTCTTTTTGAGTATAAGGGTGTTTTATTATATGGTCTCCCGTTTCATCACATTCATACCCATAATCGTCACATAATTCATTAAAAAACTCAATTAAACGTGTTCTGGTATCTTTATATAATAATAATTGTAACCTTCTTTCAAGTTTTTTCATTCGTAAGCCAATAAACTTGTAAATTTTAAAACTCACAGAAACATTATCTCTCATCAATTCGTACATAGTGTCTTTTGAAACTGGACAAATAGAAGTAGTATTATCAATAGATTGTGCAAATTCATTTCTCTTATCCTCCCCCAAAATTGCCTTCTCTCCAAAAATTTCACCTTTTGTAAGAATTGACTTTATAACTTCATCACCTTCTTCTGTATAGTACCCTATTTTAACTTTACCTTTATCAATAAGATAAATTTTATTGGCAGTATCTTCTTCAAAATAGATATAATCGCTTTTCTTATAAGAGTTTACCTTGTGATTTTCTTTATATGCAGGATATTTATGTGGGCATAATATCTTAAATAAGTTAATATCTTCAAAATACCAAATTGCACTCATAACATGTAGTTTTAAGGTTCTGATATTTTGTCTAAAAAAAAGTACATACATTACAAAAAAGCTCTGGTAAATACCAGAGCCCTTTTGTAATTATATAGAATATTAATGCTAAGCGTTTTGCTTTTTTATTAAGTTTAAAGCTGAACCTTCTTTAAACCACTCTATTTGACCTTCATTATATGTATGATTTGCCATAACAATATCTTTAGCCCCATCAGAATGAACCACTTCAATTGTTAGTGGTTTTCCTGGACTAAATTTATTTAAATCTAGAAAATTAAATGTGTCATCTTCTTGAATTAAATCGTAATCAGTTTCATTTGAAAACGTTAAACCTAACATTCCTTGTTTTTTTAAGTTTGTTTCATGAATACGAGCAAATGATTTTACCAATACTGCAGCCACCCCTAAATGACGAGGCTCCATAGCGGCATGCTCTCTAGACGATCCTTCTCCATAATTATGATCACCAACAACAATTGTTTTTACATTCGCCGCCTTATAAGCTCTTGCTGTTTTTGGTACAGCATCATAATCACCATTTAACTGATTTTTTACAAAATTAGTTTTCATATTATAAGCATTTACTGCTCCAATTAAACAATTATTAGATATATTATCTAAATGTCCACGATAACGTAACCATGGTCCAGCCATAGAAATATGATCTGTTGTACATTTTCCATGAGCTTTAATTAATAATTTAGCCCCGTTAATTTCAGTTCCTAATGGAATAAATGGTGTTAATAATTCTAATCGTTCAGAATCAGGATTAACTTTTATTTCTACACCACTTCCATCTTCTTCAGGAGCTAAATACCCATCATCTTTTACCTCAAAACCTTTAGGAGGCAGTTCCCATCCTGTTGGTTCATCTAACATTACCTCTTCTCCATTTTCATTAATTAACTTATCTGTCATTGGATTAAAGTCTAAACGTCCAGCAATAGTAATTGCTGCCACTAATTCAGGGGATGCCACAAAGGCATGTGTATTTGGATTTCCATCAGCCCGTTTTGCAAAATTTCTATTGAATGAATGGATTATAGAGTTTTTAGGTGCATTTTTAGGATCTTCATAACGTGCCCATTGACCAATACACGGTCCACATGCGTTGGTAAAAATCGTTGCATCTAAATTTTCAAAAACTTCTAAAATACCATCTCTATCAGCCGTATATCTTACTTTTTCTGAACCTGGATTAATACCAAATTCTGCTTTTGTTTTTAATCCTTTATCAATAGCTTGTTGAGCAATTGATGCTGCTCTAGACAAATCTTCATAAGACGAGTTTGTACAAGAACCTATTAACCCCCATTCAACTTGTAATGGCCAATCATTATCATTAGCTTTAGTTGTCATTTCCTCACCAGCCTTAGTAGATAAATCTGGAGTAAATGGCCCGTTTAATAAAGGACTTAATTCTGATAAATTAATTTCAATAACCTGATCAAAATACTGTTCAGGGTTTTCATATACATCAGCATCACCAGTTAAATAATCTTTAACTTTATTAGCAGCATCTGCAACATCACTTCTATCAGTAGCACGTAAATAACGTTCCATTGATTCATCATAGCCAAAAGTAGAAGTAGTAGCTCCTATTTCTGCACCCATATTACAAATTGTACCTTTCCCTGTACAAGACATTGCTTTAGCTCCTTCACCAAAATATTCTACAATAGCACCAGTTCCACCTTTAGCTGAAACAATACCAGCTACTTTTAAAATAACATCTTTTGGTGCAGTCCAACCAGATAATTTGCCTGTTAACTTAACTCCTATCAATTTAGGGAATTTTAGTTCCCAAGGCATTCCTGCCATCACATCTACTGCATCTGCTCCTCCAACTCCAATGGCTACCATACCTAACCCTCCTGCATTTACAGTATGAGAATCTGTACCAATCATCATTCCACCAGGGAATGCATAATTTTCAAGTACAACTTGATGTATAATACCTGCTCCAGGCTTCCAAAAACCAATTCCGTATTTGTTAGATACTGATTCTAAAAAATTAAATACTTCATTACTATTATTTAAAGCAGCTTGCAAATCTTTGTCTGCTCCTACTTTTGCTTGAATTAAATGATCACAATGAACAGTTGTTGGTACTGCTACATTTTTTTTCCCAGCTTGCATAAATTGCAATAATGCCATTTGAGCAGTAGCATCTTGACAAGCAATTCTATCTGGTGCAAAATCTACATAGTCTTTTCCTCTTATAAATGCTGTATTTGGGGCTCCATCCCATAAGTGAGTATATAATATTTTCTCTGCTAGTGTTAAAGGTTTACCGGTAATTTTACGAGCAGCATCCACCCTTTCAACTACCTTTTGGTACACCTCTTTTATCATTTCAATATCGAAAGCCATATATTTTTGTTTAGTTTTTGTTTCAAGTCTCAATTTAACAAAAAATCATGTAAACTACTTGATTCCTTTATAATTAATACCAATACAAACATCTAATTAATTGATTAATATATGTCATAAAAAAAATCTGAGTTAAAAACTCAGATTTTTATATATTAAAAAAACAATATAATATTACATTACTAATTGCTTTTGAGATGGTTTAAATTTAGTTAATACAATACCCTCTACAGCAGCTTCATATTCCTCCATAGTAGGTGTTCTTCCTAATATACAAGACAAAACAACTACAGGTGTTGAAGATAATAAAGATTCACCTTTTTTAGCATCAGTATCTCTTACTACCCTTCCTTGGAATAAACGAGTTGAAGTAGCCATTACAGTATCTCCTGGTTCTGCTTTTTCTTGGTTACCCATACATAAGCTACATCCTGGACGTTCTAAATATAATTTATTTTCGTACTTAGTTCTTGCAACTGCTTTTGGAGCACTATCGTCAAATACAAATCCGGCATATTTTTCTAGAACTTCCCAATCACCTTCTGCTTTTAATTCATCTACAATATTATATGTAGGTGGTGCAACAACTAAAGGTGCTTTGAACTCTACTTCTCCTTTTTGAGCCTCAACGTTTTTAAGCATTTGTGCCAATATTTGCATGTCTCCTTTATGTACCATACACGAACCAACAAAACCTAAATCTACTTTTTTAATTCCTCCATAAAAAGATAATGGTTGAATATTATCATGCGTATAACGCTTAGATACATCCTCATTATTCACATCTGGATCAGCAATCATCGGTTCAACTATCTTATCTAAATCGATAACAACTTCAGCATAGTATTTAGCATCTGCGTCTGGCTTTAATGCCGATTTAGTTCCTGTTTTAATTTCTTGAATACGATTATTTGCTTTATCTACTAATCCTTTAAGATCTTGCTTAGGATTATCCATCCCCTTATCAATCATAATTTGAATACGATCTCTAGAGATTTCTAATGATTCTATTAACGTATCATCTTCAGAAATACAAATGGATGCTTTTGCTTTCATTTCAGCAGTCCAATCTGTAAATGTAAATGCTTGATCAGAAGTTAATGTACCAATATGTACTTCTATAATTTTTCCTTGGAAAACATTCTCCCCTTCAAACTGATTTAACATCTGTTCTTGAGTAGCGTGAACCACATCACGGAAATCCATGTAGGATTTCATCTCTCCTTTAAAAGTAACCTTTACAGACTCTGGAATTGGCATAGTAGCCTCACCGGTAGCTAATGCTAAAGCAACTGTTCCTGAATCCGCTCCAAAAGCAACACCTTTAGCCATACGTGTATGTGAATCTCCACCTATGATTACATCCCAATCATCAACAGCAATATCATTTAATACTTTATGAATTACATCCGTCATTGCATGATATTTCCCTTCTGGGTGACGTGCAGTAACTAACCCGAAATCATTCATAAACTTCATTAATCTTGGTATATTAGCCTTAGACTTATCATCCCAAACTGAAGCTGTATGACACCCTGATTGATAACCTGTATCAACGATAGGTGAAATTACTGTTGCAGCCATCATCTCCAATTCTTGAGAAGTCATTAAACCTGTAGTGTCTTGAGATCCTACAATATTTACTTCAACTCTTACATTAGAACCAGCGTGTAATGTTTTACCTGGTGTAGTTCCAACAGCGTTTTTATTAAATATTTTTTCAACAGCAGTTAACCCTTGTCCTTCAATAGAAACTTCTTTTGACACTGCATAAACTTGTGGTACATCTATACCTAAAACTTTACAAGCAAAGCTTTGTAATTTCTTACCAAAAACAACAGCATAAGAACCTCCTGCTTTAATGAACTCCTTTTTTGGTGGTGTTAAAGCTGTAGAAATATCTTTTACTACTTTATCACCTTTAAACAATTGTTTTGTTTTTGTATTTATAGTAAATACAGTACCTGTAGCAACAGAATACTCTTCTTTTAAAATTGCTTCTCCTTCTTCGTCAACAATCGTATTTCCATCAGCATCTTTTTGCTTTACCCAGTTTTTTAAATCGATACCAATACCACCAGTTACCCCAACTGTTGTTAAGAAAATTGGTGCAATACCATTAGTTCCTGCAATTACAGGAGCAATATTAATAAATGGCACATATGGGCTTGAAGAAATACCTGTCCATAAAGCAACGTTATTTACACCAGACATCCTAGAAGATCCAACTCCCATAGTTCCTTTGTCGGCAATTAACATCACGCGCTTATTAGGATGCTTTTCTTTTAATGCTAATAATTCCTTTTGCATTTCTTTATTATGCTCAAACATACTCTGACCATGTAATTCACGATCTGATCTTGAATGTGCATCTGCTCCTGGAGATAATAAATCTGTTGAGATATCACCAATACCAGCAACAAAAGTTACAATTTCTATTTCTTCCTCAATTTCTGGTAACTTTGTAAAGAATTCTGCTTGAGCATAACTCTCTATTAATTCTTTAGCTATAGTATTTCCTGCTTTATATGCTTTCTCTAATTGTTCTGTATCTGCTTCGTATAAAAAAACTTGAGTTTTTAATACTTTAGCAGCTTCATTAGCTATAGAAATATCATTTCCTAAAGCTAAATCAAGAAGTACTTCTACAGAAGGACCTCCTTTCATATGACCTAATTGTTCAAAAGCAAAAGAAGGTGAAATTTCTTTTAAAACAAACTCCCCAAGAATAATCTCCTTTAAAAATTTAGCTTTAACACCAGCTGCACTTGTTGTACCTGGTAAAACGTTATAAATAAAAAAGTTAAGAGAATCTTCTCTATACTCATTATCAATATCTTTTATTTGCTTAATAATTTCACTTATTAGTGAACTACCATCAATTGGTTTAGGATGAAGACCTTGAACTTTTCTTTCCTCAATTTCTTTTATATAATCTTTATAAATACTCATTATATAAGTTTTTTTATTGTTAAAAGTGCTATTACAATCCCCTTATTGTATTATTTCAACTATTAGAGCTAAATACAAGCACCTTTAATCATGTTAGTACCTATAGACATGTAGTCTATTTTTGTTAATTTTTGCTATGCAAAAGTAGTATTTTAAGTCGAAATTAAAAAATAATCACTTAACTAGGCTTATTAGTAAACAAAAATCATCAAAACCATAAAAAAACACCAAAATCAATAAATTACACATTGTTATTTGTTAATTTTTTATCAAATTAACATTCAAGAAGAATTGTAAGAATGTGAAGTTTATATAAAAATAAAAAAAGCAGACCAATAAGCTGGATTCTGTTCCTTAAAAAGGCTCTTATCATTTATCTAGTTTTACAATTACTTGTAAAATCAATCTGCCTACCCCTTAGAATCGCGCGAGTAGCGCTCAAGCTCTAATGTACATGACATTGCACCGCATAGAGTTTACCTGGTTTCACTACAGCATTACCTGTACATTCTTTCTGTTGCACTTGTCCTCGGTTTACACCGGACGGTTGTTATCCGCTATGCTACTCTTTGGTGTCCAGACTTTCCTACTTATACTAAATATAAGTCGATAAGATAGGTCTGCTTAATTATCTTTATATATTTTCAACTTTTTTCATAAAAAACCCACTCAAAGATTGAGTGGGAAAATTGCTATGAAAAAGAAAAAGTGTCTAGAACGTCTTCTAGACACTGCAAATATATGATATTATTTTAATAACCAACACTAAAAAACCATTTTTAATATTTTTTTATTTAACTTTTAAAATCATAAAAAAACCCACTCAAAGATTGAGTGGGAAAATTGCTATGAAAAAGAAAAAGTGTCTAGAACGTCTTCTAAACACTTACAAATATATAACTTTTATAAAATATTATCTAATAAAAAAGTAGTTTATTTTCTTTATTAAGAAAACATGTCTTTTACTTTTTCAAAGAAAGATTTATCATTTTTCTGTGGGTTAGGGCTAAAGTTCTCATCTGTTTGCATTTGCTCAAAAAACTTACGCTGATCTTTTGTCAACTCTTGAGGAGTCCAAACATTTATATGAATTAAAAAATCACCATTACCATAACGTTCAATACTTGGTAATCCTTTACCTTTTAACCTTAAAATCTTACCAGATTGAGTACCTGGGTCAATTTTAATTTTAACTTTACCTGTAACGGTATCTATTTCTTTTGAGACACCTAATACAGCTTCAGAGAAATTAACATATAAATCGTAATGAATATTACTTCCTTCTCTTTTTAATGTATCATGTTGAACTTCTTCAATTAACACTAATAAATCTCCAGATATAGAATTCTTTCCTGGAGCTTCATTACCTTTTCCTCCAACTTTTAACTGAACACCTTCAGTTACACCTTCAGGAATATTAATAGATACAGTTTCTTCTTTTACAACCATTCCTTGCGCATCAGCTCCAGAAGGTTTCTTATTTAGCATTTCTCCAGCTCCATGACAAGTACCACAAGTAGTTGCTGTTTGCATTCTACCTAATATAGTATTTGTAACACGCATTTGTTGTCCACTACCATTACATGTTGTACAAGTTTTATATGTAACTCCGTCTGCTTGAACTTTTCTACGTACTTTAACTTTTTTCTCTACTCCATTAGCTATCTCTTCTAAAGTAAGTTTTACTCGTATGCGAAGGTTACTTCCTTTAACTCTAGCTTGACGTTGACCTCCGCCTCCGCCGAAGCCTCCAAATCCACCACCAAATGCACCTCCGAAAATATCTCCAAATTGGCTAAATATGTCATCCATATTCATTCCTCCTCCACCTCCGAAGCCACCTTGACCTCCTTCAAAAGCAGCATGACCATATTGATCATAACGAGCTTTTTTATTATCATCGCTAAGAACCTCATAGGCTTCAGCACAAAGCTTGAACTTTTCTTCAGCTTCAGTATTTCCAGGATTTTTATCTGGATGATACTTTATAGCCATTTTTCGATATGCCTTTTTAATTTCAGACTGAGAAGCTGATTTTGATATACCTAATATTTCGTAATAATCTTGTTTTGCCATATTATTTCAATTGACCATTAACAATTAACAATAGCAGTTGGTAATTATTAATTGAATTATTAATTGTTTATGCTTGACCCATAACCACTTTCGGGTGACGGATAATTTTATCTCCTAATTTATACCCCTTTTCTACACAGTCTATGATTTTACCTTTTAAATCTTCTGTTGGAGCTGGTATTTGTGTAATAGCATCATGGATTTCAGAATCAAAATCATCTCCTGCTTTTACCTCTATAGCTGTTAACCCTTTTTGAGTTAAAGTGTTTTTTAACTTATTACTAATAAGTTCAATCCCTGTAAACAATTCAGAATCTTCACTTTTTTTAATCTCTACCAATCCTCTATCAAAATCATCCATAATTGGCAGTAAAGCTGTCATTACTTCTTGATTTGCTGTTTTAAACAACTCTATACGTTCTTTGGAAGTTCTTTTTTTATAATTCTCAAACTCTGCAAATAAACGTAAATATTTATCTTTTTCTATTTGAATTAATTGCTCAGCTGAAGGCTCTTCTTTTGCCTCAACTTCAACATTTCCCTTAGCTTCTTCTTGATTTCCTTCTAGCTCAGAATTATCAATAGCATCTTTTAATTCATCTTCTTTGGTATATTGATCTTTACTCATTGTAAATCTTTTCTTTTATATTCTTAATTTACTTAAACAAGAATACTGCCAATAAAAAAATAATGTCATAATGACACCATGTGTTTTATTTAACTAAAAGTAATTTTTATAATTTTAACACATCAAATATGAATTTACCTTTTTTTTAACATATTTAATCTATACTTTTATAGCAGTTTAAAATAAAAATTATAAACATTTAAGTCCCTCATTAATTATGAAGAAAAATTTATTAAGTATTACTGGAGTTTCAATTTTAACTAAGAAAGAACAAAAAAACTTTACAGGAGGTATCTCGCTTGAAGATCCTAAAAAATGTGGTTGCGATTGCGCTGGAAGAGTTACTGGTCCTTTCTATTGTCATAATATTATTGCTTGTCCACAGGTATATACTTGTAACGAAGAAATGTAATTATTAAAGATTACACAAAAAAAGAAAACCAGCTACTATATGTAGCTGGTTTTTTATTTAAAAAAATAATTGTTTATTAATTAATCTTCTATTCTTTCGATTTTTGCACCTATTGCTCTTAATCGTTCTTCTATATTTTCATACCCCCTATCAATTTGTTCAATATTATGAATAATACTGGTTCCTTTAGCTGATAAAGCTGCTATTAGCAATGATATTCCAGCTCTAATATCTGGTGAAGTCATTTTAGTTGCTTTTAACTGGCTTTGAAAATTATGACCAATAACAGTTGCTCTATGAGGATCACATAAAATAACTTTAGCGCCCATATCAATCAACTTATCAACAAAAAACAATCGACTCTCAAACATTTTCTGATGAATTAATACAGTTCCTTTAGCTTGAGTAGCAACAACCAATACGATACTCAATAAATCTGGAGTAAATCCAGGCCATGGAGCATCTGCTACAGTTAAAACAGAACCATCTATATAATTTTGAATTTCATAATTCTCTTGTTCAGGAATATAAATATCATCTCCTTTTTTCTCAAGAGTAATTCCTAGTTTTCTAAATACATTTGGTATTTGACCTAAATTAGCCCAACTCACGTTCTTTATAGTAAGTTCAGATCTAGTCATTACTGCCATACCAATCCAACTTCCTATTTCAATCATATCAGGTAAAATAGTATGTTCACAACCATTTAACTCTTTAACACCATCAATAATTAATAAATTAGATCCAACTCCTGAAATTTTTGCTCCCATGCTATTCAACATTTTTGATAACTGTTGAATATATGGCTCACAAGCTGCATTATAAATAGTAGTTCTTCCTTTAGCTAAAACTGCAGCCATAATAATGTTTGCAGTTCCTGTTACTGAGGCTTCATCTAGTAACATATCAGTACCTTCTAAACCTGTATCTGTTTCTACACCGTAAAAATACTCTTCTCTGTTATAACGAAATTTAGCCCCTAAATTAATAAACCCTTCAAAGTGAGTATCTAAACGACGACGCCCTATTTTATCACCTCCTGGTCTTGGTATGTATCCTTTTCCAAAACGAGCTAATAATGGCCCTACAATCATAATTGATCCTCTTAAAGAACTTCCATCTCTTTTGAATTCTGCACTTTCTAGGTATTCTAAATTAATGGCATCTGCTTGAAAACTATATGAATTTGCCGATAATTTTTCTACTTTTACTCCTAATTCACCTAAAATAAAAATAAGCTTATTTACATCAAGAATATCAGGAATATTATTAATTATTACTTTTTCTGAAGTTAATAAAACAGCACAAATAACTTGTAAAGCTTCATTTTTTGCTCCTTGAGGCGTAATTGTTCCGTTTAATTTTTGACCTCCTTCAATTTTAAATGATGCCATTTATTTTTTTCTGTATTTGTTGTTGTTATTAGATTTTGTTTTTGTGTTATTTTTATGGTGACCTTGATTATTTCTTTTACGAAGTAAGTTTTTACTTTCAGATAAGCTCTCTTCAGTATTTCTTATATCTAGTTTACCATCAGATAAATCATATAAATGATCCAATATTACTCCATCCTCAACAGTATCTTTATTCCAGTTTAAATAACATTTTTTCATATGATTAGCTATGGTAAAAATTAAAGCTTCTTTCATATCTCCATCTTCCCAAGTTAAAGCTACATCTATCATTGTTTGGATATTATTTCCATAAAAACGATATTTTGATGCCGATTTTGGGTAATCTAGTTTTGTTGGCTTTTCAGTTAACTCTTCTTTTGATGGGGTTTCATAAGGAGAATCTACATCCAATTTAAAATCAGCCATAATATGTAACTGATCCCATAATTTATGCTTAAAATCAGGAACATCACGTAAATGAGGTTGTAAATTTCCCATTACATGTATAATGGCCTTCGCCATTTTATTTCTTTCTTCTTTTTCTTCAAGTTCAATACAATGATTGACTAATTTTTGTATATGTCTTCCATATTCTGGAATAATTAAAGTAGTTCTCCCTGAATTATATTCTAAATCAAACGTCATTTCTCTATTTTTATATGTATGCAAAATAAGTAATTATTATGAATAACTTATCCTATTACTTTTAATTTTGCGAATTGTAATAATAATTTCTTTTTACCTACAGTTCCAAACTCAATCTCGGCTTTTTTATTGGGTCCTTTACCGTCTAATGCCAGTACTTTACCAGTTCCAAAACGGTTATGTTCAACAATATTTCCAACTACAATTTCACCATCAAACAAATTAGTTTTTGAAGTAGCTTCTGACACCTTTTTCATTTTACTTTTCGGAGGTACCATTGTTGCTTTTTCCTTCTTAGCTAAAAATTCTTTTCTCTTCTTTTGAATTGGTTTTTGAAATCTAATTTTTTTAGATGAATTTTCATCTCCAAATAAACTTGCATCTATAAATCTATTCGCTGAAGGTTCAGGTACTTTTGGTGCCAGATATTCAACATACTTTTCATCAATTTCTTCTAAAAAACGACTTGGTTCACCATCAGTAAGTTTACCCCATCTATAACGTGTTTGTGCATAAGTTAAATAAGCTACTTTTTCAGCTCTTGTAAGTGCTACATAAAACAAGCGTCTTTCTTCTTCTAATTCATTTCGTGTATTCATACTCATGGCTGAAGGAAATAAACTTTCTTCTAAACCAACTATATAAACATAAGGGTACTCTAAACCTTTAGATAAATGTATAGTCATTAATGAGACTCTAGGTGTATCATCTTTTTCACTATCAAAATCAGTTGCTAAAGCTACATCTTCTAAAAATGAAGTAAGTGATGCATCTTCTCCGGTTTCAATTTTATCTGTTATAAAATCCTTAATACCATTTAATAATTCTTGAACATTTTCAACTTTATTAACACCTTCAGGTGTACCGTCTTTTTGTAAATCTTTAACTAATTGCGTTTGTTTCACTACTAAATCTGCCATTTCAAATGCATTTTTAGTTTGTGCTTCAATTTGCAATCGTTGCATCATATTTATAAAATTTTGCAACTTTGTTTTTGTTCCAGAATTTATTTTAATATCTATTTTGTCAATATGCTTAATAATATCAAAAATTGACTTTTTATAATGATTAGCAGCTATTGCTAATTTATCAAGAGTTGTAGCACCAATACCACGTGCAGGGTAATTAATAATTCTTTTTAAAGCTTCTTCATCATTTGGATTTATTAGTATGCGTAAATAAGATAATAAATCTTTAATTTCTTTACGTTGATAAAATGAAATACCTCCATAAATTTTATACTTAATATCTTTCTTTCTTAAAGCATCTTCCATTGCTCTTGACTGAGCATTGGTTCTATATAAAATTGCAAAATCATTGTTTGTTAATTGATGATTCATTTGATTTTCCCAGATAGATTGAGCTACAAATCTTCCTTCCTCTCCATCAGAAATAGTTCGCATGATTTTAATACTTTCTCCGGGATCATTTGCTGTCCATACCTCTTTATCTAGCTTCGTTTTATTTTTATCAATAACACTATTTGCAGCTTCTACAATATTATTTGTAGACCGATAATTTTGTTCTAATTTAAACGTTTTAACATCTGGATAATCTTTTTGAAAATTCAAAATGTTATTGATGTTAGCACCACGGAAACTATAAATACTTTGTGAATCATCACCAACAACACATATATTTTGAAAACGGTCTGCTAATGCTCTTACTATTAAATATTGCGAATGATTGGTATCTTGATACTCATCAACCATAATATATCTAAAACGATCTTGATATTTAGCTAACACTTCTGGAAAACGCGCTAATAACTCATTCGTTCTTAATAGTAAATCATCAAAGTCCATTGCTCCAGACTTAAAACACCTATCAACATATTCTTTATATATCTCCCCTACTTTTGGTCTGCTTGCTTGTAAGTCTGCTTCTTGTAAATCTGAATTATTAAAATAAGCTCTAACAGTAATCAAACTATTTTTAAATGATGATATTCTACCTAATATTTGCTTTGGCTTGTATCGGTCTTTATCCAAGTTCATTTCTTTAATAATTGCAGTTATTAAACGTACTGAATCTTGAGAATCGTAAATTGTAAAATTTGAAGGGTATCCAAGTTTATCAGACTCAGACCTTAAAATACGCGCAAAAACAGAGTGAAATGTTCCCATCCATAAGTTTTTCGCTTCACTGTATCCTACAACACTACCAATACGCTCTTTCATTTCACGAGCTGCCTTATTTGTAAATGTTAGTGATAAAATGTTAAAAGAATCGACACCTCCTTGCATTAAATGTGCAATCCGAAAGGTTAACACACGTGTTTTACCAGACCCTGCTCCTGCAATAATTATCATTGGGCCATCTTTTTGTAAAACGGCTGCTCTTTGTGGTTCGTTAAGTTGCTCTAAATAAGTGTTCAAAGAAATATAAATTGAAAGAATTTAAAAACGGAAAATTAACCATTCTTTTAGGTTTTATAAAATATGTTGGCATTTTTTTATTCACAGTCTATTATTTACTTTTTTAGATGTTTTTTCTGATCCTATTTTTATATTTTTATATTTGGTTTTTAAAGAAGACTTGTATATTAGCGTTTCATAGAATCTATATTTTAAGATGGAAGATAAAATTATTGAAGGACTGGCATATGCTTTGCCTGCATTAGTAACAGGAGGAGTTGCTTATTTTATTTTAAGTGCTTTTATTAAGCAAGATAATAACGAGAAGAAATTTAATGCTTTAATTCAAAAGAAAAAAGAAAGCTTACCTATAAAATTACAAGCTTACGAAAGAATGTTATTGTTTTGTGAGCGTATAAATCCTACAAAATTATTAGTTCGTGTTAATCCTATTGGGAATAAAACCGAAGATTATTTACAATTGCTTATAGCAAGTATTGAACAGGAGTTTGAACACAATTTAGTTCAACAACTTTATATTTCAGATAATAGTTGGAAAGCTGTGTTAACATCTAAATTAGCAATCATAGCTAAATTAAGAAAAGTTGCAGAAAGCTCAGAAACCTCAAAAGATTTACGTGAAAATGTTTTAATTGATTATAGCAAGGAAGAAAACCCTACAGAAATGGTGGTTACTTTTTTAAAACAGGATGTTAAAAAGTTATTATAATTATTATTTTAAGTTTTCAAGAATAAAATCTAGAGTTTTATTTGTATTTAAGTTTTCTGCGTAAGCATCTGTTATATGTATAGGAGGCACTGCATATTTGTTTTTTATTAAATATTTAATATCTTCTAAATACTCTAAAGAAACTTTCCCTGTTATTAACAAATTTAGGTCTTTTCCTGACTTATAATAATCGTATATTTTTTTTAATCCAGTTAAATATAAATAATCTTTTGTCAATCCTCCTCCTCGATGCACTCTTGTTGTAATATAAAAAGCTTGTTCTTTTCCCAAATCGTATGTATTATGTAACATTCTAAATGTTCTTGAAAAAGAATACCCTTTAGCTAAACTATCTACAGCTATAACTCTATAAGCTAGTTCTTTTAATCGTTTTATAGTTAAATTACCAGACATGTATTCACTAAATACTGCTAAACCTTCTTGAGTTTCTTCATTATTAGGAAAGCCATGTGAAAATATTTTTAATTTGTGTAATAAACCATTCATAGTTGTAACCATATGTACACCTATTTCATGATTGGTTAGAATTCCCATTTCATTTTTTGAGAATCTATGATTACTATTTAACACTAAAGTTTGAATATTATTTAAAACCATAGCTATTGCTCCCATGGCTGAAGATTCTTTTATATTGAATGAGAAATCATATCGGTTAGCATATTCTTTAAAAATAGATGTAGCTTCTTCTGATGTATACTTTGGTTTAAATATTTTATCTTTTTTGTTTTCTTCTTCAAAATGTAATATAAATTTTGCATTTTCAACATCTTGCTCTGTAGGTGTTCCAAAAGAATGTAAACTATTATAATAAAACCTTTTACCTTTTCCTACAGTTTCAATACATCTTACTATACCTGAATAGAAATAAATAATATCTTCATATAAATCTCTAATCTGCTCATTTTCTATAGATTCTAAAGGCTGTGTGAAAAATTTTTGATGAATTTTAAATTTATCAAAATCTCTTTTTGGATATTTAAAAACTGGGTCAGTTAAATATTTAGATTTAAAAAAACGTTTTTTCTCTTCTTCTATATTTATTGGATTTACATAATTTAAAAGTTCTATTTTCTTAACAAGTTTATCTATTTTCTTATCTATTTTAAAAAGTGCTGTACTTGCTACTTGCATATGATTAATTGTAAGACTCCTTTAAAAGGTTTTGTATTTTATTATTTGTATTTTAGATAAAAAGCTTCTGCATGTTTTTTTAAGCCTACTTCTAAATATTTTTCTACAGCTAAAACTACTTCTGGATACATTATTTGCTCTAACTCGTCACAATAAATTTTAGCTATCTCGGTAGCTAAAACCAATGTGTTTTTGAAATTTTGAGTAATATATTTTAAAAAATATCCATTACCCTGAAATGTATCATTTATTTTAGCTGTTGATTTTATACCATTTGGCAACGGCATTTTCTCTAAAATAGTTCTCCATGATTCTATTTCATCAATAAACTTTTTATTATTAATATTTAAAGTCCCTAAATTCCATGTAGGTACTTCTCTATCCCATCTTTTCCAGTTATATGAATGCATATCATAAACTATACAAGTTCCAAATTTATTTTCAATTTTTGAAATTAAAACACCTACTATTTTATAAAAGTTCATGTGTTTTATTAAACTTTTAACTTTCAATTCTTCTTGTAATGGTTCTTTCCATAATTCTTTTCCCCAAGCATCTGAATAAATAGCTGTTTCTGGAGTTCTATTTAAGTCGTATTCAAACCGTGAGTCTAATCCTGCAATTACAATAGGATGTGATTGAATCATTTGCTTTGTTGCTGGATCTTCTTCATACCAACGTTCATATTCGGTATGCAAACAATTATTCCATAATTCTTTTCTGAATTGATGACCATCATGAACAGCACCACAAACATAAGGAACATATTTATCTATTTTTAGTGTAAAAGAATAATCACTACAAACCGCTTCAAAAACATCTTCAGATTCAATTTTTAAAACTATTTGTTCAATGGTTAACTTTTCCATCAACTTAAAATTTTCTTTAAAAAAGCATATGCCTTCTTTTCTAATATATCAACAGTTCCATCTGCAAAAATTACTTTCTTAATATCTTCAAGTAGTAATTTTTTATCATTCTCAGAGTAACTATTATCTTCTAAATATTCACGTACCTTTAGCAATTTGACTTCTTCATCAGCATCCATTACTATTTCAGTATGAATTTTATTATATAAATCCTCATTAATAGTTGAAATTATATATTCGCTTTCTTCTTTTGTTTCTATATAGTTACAATGGGCTACAAACAATAGCACATAGGTTCTAAACTCTTCTTTAGTCCAACTCATAATCATTATTATTTTTCAATAGGTAACTCTAATCTACTAGCCCATTCCGTCCATGAACCATCATATATAGTATAATTTTTAATTTCTGCTATATCTGCAGCCAAAGCTAATATACAAGCAGTTATTCCTGAACCACAAGTAAAAATTATTGGAAAATCATTATTATTTTTTTTAGCAAAAAGAACTTTAAGTTCATCTTTACTTTTCATTTTACTATTCTTTTGTACCTCTGTATATGGTAAACTATAGGATGTTGGTATATGTCCCCCTCTTAAATCTACTCTAGGTTCAGGTTCATTAGCTTCAAATCTACCTTTCGAACGAGCATCTAAAATAAATTTTTTATTATTTACTGAGGCTTCTATAACTTCTTCAGTATAACTAACTTTATCTGGTTGAAAATTGGCTTGAAAATCTCCAATAAAAAGTTCTCTTTCTTTAGGTTTTTCTGTTATTAAACCAGCTTTTTTCCAAGCTGGTAAACCACCATTTAAAACAGTTATATTGTTAAAACCAAAAGTTTTAAACAGCCACCAAACTCTAGGAGATGAATACATTCCTATATCGTCATAAACCACAATACAACTATTATTATTTATCCCAAGTTTACGAACCTCTTTTTCAAAATTTTCTTCAGAAGGTAAGGTATTAGGGTATTTTGCTTCTTTTTTTAAGAATACATTTTTAAGATCAAAAAAAACAGCATTTACAATCTGTTTTTTTTGATCTATCATCTTATTTTTAGTTGTAACTTTTTTAATTGTTGCGTCTAAAATTATTAAATTTTCAGCGGTAAAATTATTTTGTAACCATTCAACCTCTACTATAGGCTGATTAATTTTAAGCTTCATCTACTCTACGCTTTAAATCTGTCATTCTTCTGAATGATGCATTTTTTTCTAACACTTTACTTTCTAAAAAGTCAATTACTTTTTCTTGAATTTTTACTTTTGACACTTTATTTATGTAGGTAATACCTCCTGGGCTCATTACATTAACCTCTACAAGTTTACCTCCAATTACATCAATACCTACAAAATACAATCCGTCTTTTACCAGTTTTGGGCCTATTTTATTACATAAAACTTTTTCTGCTGCCGTAAGTTTATGTTTTTCTACCCTTCCACCTGCTGTAATATTAGAACGATGATCTTTATCACCAGGAATCCGTTTCATTGAACCTATAGGTTTTCCATTAAGTAATAATATTCTTACATCCCCTTTATCAGCTCCTTCAATATAATCTTGAAGTATTACATAATCAGAAGATCCATCACTTTTGTATATATAAAAATCAAGTAACGAATTAATATTACTCATTGCCGATTTTTCTATTAAAATAACTCCAGAACCACCATAACCATTTAAAGGTTTTAAAATCATTTTATCGCAAGGTGATTCTTCAATCATTTTAATTAAATAATCTTTGTTTTTAGATACATGAGTAACAGGTATTATTTCATTATTTGGATCTTCAAAAACTGCAGTATACAACTTATTATTAGCTTCCCGCATTCCTTCTACAGAATTAATTATAAAGACATCATCTTTAACAGAATCAAGAAAATTTAGCATTAAAGGATCTAAAGGTGGATTTCCTCTCATGAAAATAGCATCAAAGCCAGCTAAGGGAAGCATTTCCTCTCTAAGTGTAACTTTTTTATAAAATGACTTTATACTTGATGGTACTTTTTCTAGTCTATTAATAATTGAACAAAATGCATTTGTAACACTATTACGTATAGTTAAATTTGAGGGTGTACAAATTGCTACTCCATGCCCTCTTTTCACACATTCATGTATTAGTGTTAAAGTTGAGTCTTTCTCAGGATCTATTTCTTCCCAAGAATACATTAAAAAGCATATATTCATTTTGATTAACTTGTAATGTTATATATTAATTATAATTACTTAACTTGTTCATAATGATCATCCCAATTTTTTGGTTTCGGATCACCTAACTTTCCAACAGATTTAGCTACAATCATAGAAACTGTTGCATCACCAGTTACGTTTATTGTTGTACGTAACATATCTAAAGGCCTGTCAACTGCAAAAATCAATGCTAAAGCTACTGGATATAAATCTTTTGGAAATCCTATAGATTCTAATACTATAACTAGCATTACCATACCTGCACCTGGAACTGCAGCACTTCCTATTGAGGCTAATAAAGCTGTTAATACAATAGACATTTGATTTGCAAATCCTAATCCTTCTGGCCACAATACTTGCATAACAAATACAGCTGCAACAGCTTGATATAAACTTGTTCCATCCATATTAATAGTTGCCCCAACTGGTAATACAAAACTAGATACCTCTTTATCTACTCCTATATGTTCTTCAACACGTTCCATAGTAACTGGTAATGTTGCTGCACTTGAACTTGTTGAAAAAGCTAATAATTGAGCAGGACTCAATTGTTTTAAAAACCACAATGGGCTTTTCTTCGTATACACACTAACTAAAACACAGTAGAAAACAATCATTATTAATAATCCAAATACTACTACACCTGCATATTTTAATAATGCTAATAATATATCTGGGTCACCTGAAGTAACTACTACATTTGCTAATAACGCAAAAACAGCAAATGGTGATATTAACATAATTAAATCTACCATTTTAAGAATCGCATCATTTAAACTATCAAAAAAATCTTTTAATGGTTTTGCTTTCTTCTCTCCTATCAATAACATAGATATACCTAAAAAAATAGTAAAAAAGATAACTTGAAGCATTGCTTTATTATTACCCATAGCTTTCATAGCATTATCAGGCACCATATCTACAACAAATTGTAATGGACCACTATTCTTTTGCTTTCCTGCTTCAGTTATTTTTGCAGTAATACTTGAGCTTTTAGCATATGTATTTGTTAATTTATCAACTGTTTCTTGTGAGATACCATCACCAGGCTCAATTACATTAACTAAAACTAAACCTATAGTAATTGCTGCTACAGTTGTACCTATATAAATTATAATTGTTCTAACTCCTATATTTTTAAACTTAGAAATATCTTTTAAATCAGATATACCTTTAATAAGAGATGCTACTATTAATGGAACAGCTATTAATTTTAATAGTTTTACAAAAATAGTTCCGAGAGGCTTTATCCAATCAGACACAAAATTGTTCCATCCTAATTGTAATGCTAAAAATCCGAAAAGAATTCCTAAAAGCATACCTATTAAGATTTGCCAATGTAGCGCTAATTTTTTCATATAAGTTTAAGTTATTTATTCTAGATGCTAAAAGTATAAATAATTATTTAAAAAAAGTGTGACTTTAAATTTGTATCTTGTGTCTCAGTATATAGAAACAATTTTTAACATTTTAAATAAATCAAACAAGAAATGGCAGGTATTTTAGACTTATTAGGCAGTGACTTAGGTAAAACAATTATATCAGGTGTTGCTGGATCTACAGGACAAGACACTAATAAAACTAGTAGTGTTTTAACTATGGCATTACCAGTTTTAATGAAAGCAATGCAACGAAATGCGTCAACTCCTGAAGGAGCTGAAGGTTTAATGGGTGCCATTACGAAAAAACATGATGGAAGTATTTTAGATAATCTTGGTGATTTATTTAATGGTGGTGTTGATAAAAATGTAGTTCAAGATGGTGGTAATATACTAGGTCATATCTTAGGGAATAAACAACAAGGTGTTGAACAAGTTATTGGCCAAAAAGCAGGAATAGATTCTGGATCTGTTGCTAATATTTTAAAAGTAGCTGCCCCTATTTTAATGGGTGTTTTAGGTAAACAATCTCGCCAAAATGGAGTTAGTAACTCTGGTGATTTAGGAGGTTTACTTGGTGGTTTATTAGGAGGAAACTCAACTCAAAAAGAACAAAGCTTCCTAGAAAAAATATTAGATGCTGATGGTGATGGTAGTGTAATTGATGATGTTGCTGGAATGGTATTAGGTGGTGGTAATCAACAAAAATCTTCTGGTGGAGGACTGTTAGGTGGTTTACTAGGTGGTTTATTTGGAAAAAAATAGAAACTAATTTTATATTTACTGAAAAGAGAGCTCAATTGAGCTCTCTTTTTTATGTATTTAACCTTATTCTCTATAAGTTTTTATTAATTGAACAATTCATATTCTCCTTTCAATTTAATAACAACAACAACATCATTGTCAATAAGGTTTTTAAA
The DNA here is from genome assembly GCF_003318185.1 of Tenacibaculum sp. E3R01. Taxonomy (NCBI): domain Bacteria; kingdom Pseudomonadati; phylum Bacteroidota; class Flavobacteriia; order Flavobacteriales; family Flavobacteriaceae; genus Tenacibaculum; species Tenacibaculum sp. E3R01. The sequence goes on from NZ_QOCC01000025.1 coordinate 333,901, forward strand.
ATACCAACCGTGTTTTCCTTCAAAAGGAGCTGTTAAAGTACCTCCCATATTGTTAGAGTATGCTACTGTATAACTTTCATAAAAAACATCTTTTGGGGGATTATCTTGTTTTACTTCTCCATGAAAATCAGTAAAAACAATTTGATCAGTTGTTGACCATTCATATTTCATACTTCCATATTTTAGCATTTTAACTTTGTACTCTATACCTTTCTTTGCTGGAACTATAACTTTAATAACATCTTCTCTTTTTGGTAATTGCTTTTCAGGAGGAGCATTATTTGCTTCGATAGGTTTTATTATATCAGAACTAGAACCTACATCATCAAGTGTTATCTTATTAAAATTTAAACTTGAAGCAGAAGTAGTATTCATTTCAACTTCTTTTTTGTGTAACTTACTAAAGCCAAATAGTTTTCCTGTTCCTAAAGGGTCAATGCCATACTCAGCTGGTAAAACAGCTACTAAGAGTACTATACTCGCAATAAAGAAAGCTAGAATTAGTGATTTTAATATCTTTTTTTTACTGTTTAAAGATTGATTGTTTGTTGTCATACTTGTATTTTAAGAAGTTAAATATCCTGTTAATTGATACCCTAATAATAAAAATCCAGCTGCCATTAAAAGTACATTAGTAGTTTTAGAAAATTTTAGATAACTATCATATTGTCTCCAAAAAGAAATACACAATAAAACAAAACCTAATGCTAAAAATTGACCTACTTCTACTCCTAGATTAAATCCTAATAAGTTTACAAAAAGGCCATCTTTATCAAACTCAAACTCTTGTAATTTAGAAGCTAATCCAAAACCATGAAATAAACCAAAAATTAATACTGCTTTTTTAGTATTAGGTTGTTTTCCTATAAAGGTTTTAAAACCTCCTAGGTTATCAAATCCCTTATAAATTATTGACAATGCAATAATTGCATCTATCAAAAATATATTGATATTAATGCTAGCTAAAACCCCTATAAGAAGTGTTATACTATGTCCTATAGTAAAAAAAGTAATGTAAGTTATAATTTCTTTTGTTTTGTACAAAAAGAATATCACTCCAATTAAAAAAAGTAAATGGTCATAACCTGTAACCATATGTTTAGCTCCTATATAGAGAAAAGGACCAAATGCTATTCCTTTATTATTTAATAAAAATATCTGTGTTTTATCATCTACACCATGAGCAAAACTTATTAAAGGAATAAAAATTAAAATAATTAATAACAGGGTTGTTCGTTTACTTTTAAAATTCATTTTTATTTTTTTAATGTATGTATCATATGATAACATCTGCTTGTTTTAAGAACTCTCATTTTTTTAAATGGAGTAGATTTAACATCGATTTCTACTACAAATATAAAATTTTCACTGTCATTTTTATAATTACTTCTTCTTATAAAACAACGTTTTTTTATCTTATAAGATAATATACTCATAAACAAATATTTCTAATTTCTGAAATATTTGTAATTTATAGTTATGTTCTTTTAGCATCAAAAAAAGTCCACAAAAATTAATTTTATGGACTCAATAATATAGAAATTAATATTATTTTAATTCCTATTGCTTCTATTAGCACTTCTATTTTTGTCTGAAGGTTTTTGATTAAATTTATAAACAAAACTTAGACTAAATCTCTGAGCATTTCTATTTCTTATTTGATTTATTTTATAATTACTTCCTACAATATTTTCTCTAACCTTACTACTATTAAATGGATTTGAAATATTTAATATAAGATTACCATTATTTTTAAATAAACTTTTACTAACTGCAAAGTTCATATAAGTTATTGGTAATGTAGTAGTTTGTACATTTACTCTTTTTCCAATATGATACATTCTTGTTTGTAGCCTTACCCCTTTTGGTATTTGTATACTTGTTGAAAGATTTACAAACCAAGTTTTATCAGAAATAGTTGCATCTGAAGAATTTATAATTCCTGTTTGTTTATAATTATAAGCATTAAAATCTCCCGAAAAGCGTAACCACTTTAATGGATTATATGACCCAGAAAGCTCAAAACCATAGCGTTTTTCATTTTCTAAATTAATTGGAGATTGAACAAATACACCTTGAGAATCTTCAACAGTTTCATACTGAAAAACATCTTTTGTATCAGAATAATAAAGAGATGGACTCAATCTAAATTTCTTTTTTCTATAGTTAAAAGATAGTTCAAATGAATCTGTATAACTTGGTTGTAACAAAGGATTACCAGTAAAGCGTGCTGTAAAATCTTTTAACTCCAAAAAGGGATTTAATTGCCACAAAGAAGGTCTTCTAATTCTTTTACTATAACTAAGTTGCCCTGATAAGTTATTTTTAAACTCATACCCAATAGTTGCTGAAGGAAATAAATTCGTATAATTATTTTTTAAATTTAATTGTTTAATTTCACTACCTATAGATACTTTTGTTGCTTCTAAACGCAAACCGAATTGAAAATTAAATTTATTAATTTTAGTATTATATTGAGTGTAAGCTGCAATTATCTTCTCTTTATAATTTAATTTATTATTGATCCCATTAATAATTTCAAAACTTCCATTTTTTAATTCTTCAGCTAAAAATTCATTTACAATTTTTCTGTTTTCATACTTTCCTCCAAACTCTAAATGCCCTTTTTTTCCAGTAGTAGTTGTGTAATCAGTTTGAATGGTAATATCATCAGTATTTGTTATACCACTAGTTTGAATTGTTGCTATTGGAGCTTTTATTGGATAGGTTTGTTCAGTTTCCAAATTCCAAATTTTATTACTGTTCCAAAAGTCGTATTGAAAATCTATAGTGAATTTAGTGTTACTCGAATCGAATTCTTTAGTGTAATTGGCTTCTAATTGATTATAATCTCTTTTTTCTTTTGAATTTCCAAGGGTGGAAATTGAGTTTTTAATATTCATAGATGTTGAAATATCATAATCTAATGATGTTGTATCAGTATCTTCAGTTTCATTCCTGTAATAAGCTAGAGTTATCGTGTTCTGTGCATTTAAATAATAATCGGTTCCAAAATAAAATAACTTCCCATCATCATGTCTATTTTCATCTTCATTTTGAGTTAAATATGTTGTAACTCCATTTTTTATTGTTTCCTGCTTTTTTGAATAATCTCCTTCATAATTTGTATAACGAATTCCTAAGTTTGTAAAAAAATTAAACTTTTTAGTTTTGAAATTCACATTTCCTAAAGCTCTATAATCATCTGGAATTCCTGCTACCAACCGTACCTGACCATTTAAACCTGATTTTCTATTTTTCTTTAGAATTATATTAATAATACCAGCTCCACCTGAAGCATCATACTTTGCTGAAGGATTTGTTATTACCTCTATATTTTCTATAACATCTGCAGATAACTGCTCTAATGCTTGCGCCTGAGTTAAACCTGATCTTCTTCCATTAATTAAAATTTGAACATTTGAATTTCCTCGTAAACTTATAGTACCATTAGGGCTTACATTAACGGAAGGCACATTATTAAGAACATCTGTTGCAACTCCTCCTTGTGTAGTAATGTCTTTACCTACCCTAAATACTTTTTTACCCAATTTTAAAGAAACTTCAGACGCTTCTCCTTTTACAATAACCTCTTCTAATGTCTTAGAGTCTTCTTTCAGTGCAATGCTACCTAGATCAATGCTTTTTTTATTATCAAAAATTTTTATTGATTTTTCTATAGAAATGAAACCTATATATTGAATTTCTAAAAAATACTCACCTTTATTTAATTTAGTAAAAACAAAATTTCCTCTTTCTTCAGTTACAGTTCCTTCAATAATTTCTTTTTTAATATTTTTTAATACAACTGTAGCATAGGGTAAAGGTTCATTTATACTGTCTGTTATTATACCTGATATTTGTCCTATGCCGGTATTTTTTTGAGCATAAATTGAAAAACTAATAAACAAAAAACTTAAAGACGTAATAAGTAACTTCATAACTTGAATATTTTAATTTTCTTCAAAATTCAATACTTTACCTACTTCTTTTTTATATTCTTATGTAAACTGCTCTATTGTTTTGTCAACTACTCTAAAAACACCTTTATTTACTATATTTTTACAGTAAGAAATATGTCAGATGAAAAAAGCACTTTACATAATTATCTTTCTTCTTTTTAGCTCATGCTATCATACAAAAAATGATAGTAGATATATTATGACAGATGTCTCAGAAACTTTATTTAAAATTGGAGACAATAGTTTATGGGCTAAAAAAAATTATGATGACAGCGAATGGAGTACACAAAAGATAATTCCAAAAAAGGACAAAATATTTTGGGCTAGAAAAGAAATTAATATCACAAAATCTCCAGATTCTCTTCAGGTAATTGGTTTAGGTATTCATTCTTTTGGTGCCTACGAAGTTTATTGGGATGGAATTTTTATTGGTAGAAATGGGGTGCCTGGAAGTGAACTTAAAGGAGAAAAAATAGGGACAACCAATGAAAGTTTTATTATACCCAATAGCTTACTTAATAAAGGTAATCATTCTATAGCCCTAAGAATGTCTCAACTTTATGAAAAAAAAGATACACGAAATGTTTATACGTATATATTAGAATATGATTACCTAATAACATATAAATTAAAAGATACTATTTATATAAACATTTTAGCAGGAGCATTTTTACTCACTTGTATTTACTATCTTTTTTTATTCATTAATGATAAAAAACAATATACAATGTTGCTATTCAGTTTATCTAGCCTTTTGTTTTTTCTCCTAATTATTATGGAATATATTAAGTTTTACATACCTATCCATTATTCAAATTTCATACTTCGTTTAAAAGTAATTGGTGTCTTAACCTTATTAATTTCTTTTTTGGTTCCTTATTATTTTTCTATTCAGTTTCCTTTCAAACATTTTAAAAAATTTATAGTAGTGTATGCTATTTTCTTATTGTTAATCTATAGGTTTTATTCTCATTCATTTGATTTAACAGCTCTTTTTCTATCACAGATGATGTGGCTATCTTCAACTATGATAATTTCTTATGCTATCTATAAAAAGCAAAAAAGTGCTATTATTATTTTAATAGGCTTGATATTAAGTTTTATCATTTATAAAATTTCAATTTATGATGTTAGTTTATTTGTTAGTTTTAGTATCATTTCTTTATGTATGTTTTATTTATTATCTGTAAAACTAAAAGATCAAAGAGTTGCCTTTGAGTATTCAATAGCTGAGTCTACACGATTGAAATATGAATTACTAAAAAAGAATATTCAACCTCACTTTTTAATGAATACATTAACATCTTTAATAGATTGGGTAGAAGAATCTCCTGAAAAAGGTGTGGAATTTATTGAAGCACTAGCAGAGGAATTTGATGTATTAAATCAAGTTGAAAATGAAAAATTAATTCCAATATCTCAAGAAATAAAACTATGTAAAAGTCATTTAAATGTTATGAAATATAGAAAAGAAGTGAATTATCTTTGGGAAGATGAAGGCGTAATAAATGATAAAATTCAAACCATTCCTCCTGCTGTTATTCATACACTTCTTGAAAATGGAATTACACACTGTTCTCCTTTAAATAATAATACTATGAAATTTAAATTAAGTGTAAAGTCAACTAATGAAAATTTAATATACACATTTATAACCTATGGTAAAATAAGAAATACTGTAAAAAGTAAAGCTGGAGGTACTGGTTTTAAATACATTAAAGCAAGATTAACTGAAAGCTATGGTCAATCATGGGAATTTACCTCTAACTCTATAAATAATGGTTGGAAAAATGTAATTAAAATAAACAACATATGAGAATTTTAATTATTGAAGATGAATCAAGAATTGCAAAAAGAATTGAACGTATGACCAAAGAATTCTTTTTAAATACTTTAGAAAATATAACTTGTTTGTACTCATTACCTGAAGGACTAGACCATATCAAAAAAAACAAACTTGATTTAGTTTTACTTGATTTGAATTTAAACGGTGAAAGTGGATTTAACATCTTAAAAAATAGTGTATCAGAAGATTTTCATACCATTATTATTTCTGCTAATAAACATGAAGCTTTAACTGCTTTTGAATACGGAGTATTAGATTTTATACCAAAACCGTTCAATAAATCTAGGTTAGATCAAGCTTTTAATAGAATAATAAAAAAAGAAGAGGTTACTACTGAAAATTTGCAGTTTTTAGCAATAAAAAAAAGAAATGGGATTCAGTTAATTAATATTAATGAAGTAATCTACATAAAGGGAGCTGGTGTATACACTGAAGTTTACCTAACTAATGGAGAAAAAGAGCTACATGATAAATCTTTAGAAAAACTTTCTCAACTATTACCTCAAACCTTTTACCGCATTCATAAATCTTATTTGGTTAAAATTATAGAGATTAAGGAAATAATAATTCAGTCAGGTAGTAAATACTCTATTGAGTTAAAAAACAATGATATCCTACCTGTTGGTAGAACAAGGTATAAAACATTAAAGGAATCATTATTATAAAAAAACCTATTTCAAAACTGAAATAGGTTTTTTTATAAAATTTTATTACAAATTGATAATTTGGAAATTTTATACTATGTAAGCATTCCTCCATCAACTGATAATGTTTGCCCTGTAATATAGCCACTCATATCTGATGCTAAAAACACACAAGCATTTGCAATATCTTTAGGACTTCCTCCTCTTTTTAAAGGAATTTCATTACGCCAACCTTCAACTACTTTCTCGTCTAACTTAGCAGTCATTTCAGTTTCAATAAAACCAGGAGCAACTACATTACTTCTTATATTTCTAGAACCTAACTCTAATGCTACAGATTTAGAAAAACCTAAAATACCAGCTTTAGAAGCAGCATAATTTGCCTGCCCTGCATTTCCTTTTAAACCTACAACAGAACTCATATTAATAATTGAGCCTGCACGTTGTTTCATCATTGGACGAATAACTGCTTTTGTTAAATTAAAAACAGATTTTAAGTTAACTTGTATAACCTTATCAAAATCATCTTCAGAAATACGCATTAATAAATTATCTTTAGTAATACCAGCATTATTTACCAAAATATCTATTGTTCCAAATTCCTTTAAAACATCTTTAGCTAATTCTTGAGCTGCATCAAATTCAGCTGCATTAGATTGGTATCCTATAGCTTTTACACCTAAATCTGTTAATTCTTTTTCTAATGCTTTAGCAGCATCTACAGATGAACTGTATGTGAAAGCAACATTAGCTCCTTGTGCTGCAAATTCTATGGCAATACCTCTACCAATACCTCTGGTTGCTCCAGTTATAATTGCGGTTTTATTTTCTAAAAGTTTCATTTATTAGTTGTTTTAACTATAGCAAATATACTATAATACTCTTTAATCTATAATTTTCAAGTTTAAAAATATTACTGTGAAATTTCACTTTTAGTAATAAAAAAAACCATAGATTTTGTATACAAAATCTATGGTTTTTAATAGTTTTAAGAAAGGTTAACTTATTGCTTCACCTCTTTTTTATCTACGTAATTAAATAATTTATCTACATCTAACTCAGTAATTTTACCTAATTTCTGTAACGATTTAACATCTAAATCTTTCTTATTTCCTATTACCATTACGTTATATGATTCCCCTTTAACATTTTTATCAAAGAACGATTTTAAATCAGTTATAGTCATATTTTTAATCGTGTTATACATTTCTTCACGATTATCATTATCAATACCTAAATTCTTTAATCTTTCATAAGACCAAAAGATACTAGATTTTGTAATTCTTTGAGCTGCAATTTTCTTTAATGTAGCTTCTTTTGCTGCATTAAATTGCTTTTCAGCTTCTGGCATATTATTCATTAAATCCATCATAGCATCAACTGCTTGTGATAATTTATTTGCTTGAGTACCTACATACGCCATTACATAATTTGAATCATCTTTTTTACTTGCATTACTATAAGATGCGAATGCAGAATAAGCTAAAGACTTACTTTCTCTAATCTCTTGGAATACAATTGATGATAATCCGCTACCAAAATAAGTGTTGAACAATGTTGATGCTGCTAAGTTTTTAGGATCAAACGGAGCACCTTTTGCTAAAAATAATAACTCACTTTGAACCATATCATAGTTAGTAAAAAATACATTACCTCCTGTTTCAGTTTCTTTATATACTTTTTTCTCAGGGTAATCTTTTAATTCTCCATATAATTTATGGTGAGTATTTAAAGCAGAAACAGCAGCATCAACATCTTTTCCGTAATAAAAAATACGTTGCTTATAGTTTTTCATATCTTTTACAATATTCACTAACTCTTCTGGATTGATTGCTTTTAACTCGTCTATTTGCATAATATCACGTAAACGAGAATTTTCACCATATTTACCATAGTTCATTAATCCACCCCAAAGAATATTCCCTTTTTGAGTTTTACCATCTTGACGTCCTTTGTAAATTTTTTCTACATACTTAGCATATGCTTCTGGATCAGCTTTGGCATTATCCCATAAATGTTCAAGTAATTCAAGTCCTTTTGACAGGTTCTCTTTCAATCCTCTTAAACCTACATACGTTTTATCATTTTGAGCACTTACATAATAGTTAATACCTAATTTATAAAACTCTTTTTTAATTTCTTCAGCTGAATACTTATCAGTACCAATGTATTCTAGATAACCAGCAGCTAAGCTTAATTTCTTATTATGATCTCCCCCCATATCAAAAATGATATTTAAATCAAATAAGTCATTCTTTTGATTAGTTATAAAAGAAACATTTATATCGTTTGCTGTTTTAGTTTCCTTGATTGCAGTTTTATAATCTATAAATTTAGGTTCTAAAGTAGCTGATTCAACTTTATTAAAAGCTTGAATAAACTCAGAACTTTTACCTCTATTTAAATTTACAGGAGTTATTCCAGGGTTTTCAACTTTTACGATATTCTTATCTTCCCCTTTTCTTTTATAAGTAACTACATAATTATTTTGGTAGAACTTATTAGCAAAGTCTACTAATTCTTTTTTAGTTACTTTCTTTAAGTCGTTTAAAAACTTAACTTTATTTTCCCATTTTTCATGGTGAATAAATGCATTATAATATGCACTAGCTAATGCAGTATTATTTTCATATTGACGTGTTTGACTTAATTTTAAATCATTTACAACCGCTTCAATCATCCACTCGTCAAACTCTCCTTTTTTCAATTTTTCGATTTGCTCAAGTAATAAATCTTTAACTTCTTCTAAAGTTTGCCCCGATTTAGGATTACCAGTAAAATTATGGTATCCATAATCATTTAAAAATGTAGGAGAACAACCAGCTCTTTGAACAACCTGCTTTTGATTTAAGTTTAAATCTAATAAACCTGCATTTCCATTAGCCATAATCATATCACATAAAGTAACTAATTTTTCTTCTTCAGTACTTACTCCTTTAGAACGATACGCTATAGAAACACTTTCTGATGTTGGACCAAAAACCTCGTTTATAACCGGTTGAGTTATTGCATCCTCTTTTGGTAACACTGGATGTGTTAATTCTTTTTTCTCGAATTTACCAAAATTATCGTTTACCTTTTTAATTGTAGCATCAAAATCAAGATCTCCAACTAACACTACTGCCATATTATTAGGTACATAATATTTGTCAAAATAATTATTGATATCAACTAAAGAAGGATTTTTTAAATGTTCAGCTGTACCAATAGTTTTTTGTTGTCCGTAAGGGTGCTTAGGAAATAACCCTTCTAACATTGCAGCATAGCGTTTTCTAAAGTCATTATCTTGTCCTCTATTAAACTCTTCAAATACAGCTTCTAATTCTGTATGAAATAAACGTAAAACTAACGTACTAAAACGCTCTGACTCTAAGCTTAACCACTTATCTAATTCATTTGCAGGAATTTTATTTTTATATACAGTTTCTTCAAACCATGTATGTGCATTAGTACCTGTTGCACCTAATGAACTAGTCATTTTATCATATTCATTAGCGATAGAAAAATTAGATGCTTCTAAAGAAACTTTATCAATTTCTTTATAAATAGCTTTCTTTTTTTCAAGGTCTTCTTCTGTTCTGTGCTGCTCATATAAGTCAGAAATTTTTTTCAAATATTCTTTTTCTTTTTCCCAATCTAAAGTTCCTATTTTATGAGTTCCTTTAAATACCATATGCTCTAAATAGTGAGCTAAACCAGTAGATTCTTTTGGATCATAATTTGACCCTGCACGAACTGCAATATAAGTTTGAATTTTAGGCTCATCAGTATTTTTACTTAAATATACTTTTAAACCATTCTTTAGTGTGTACAAACGAAGTCCTGTAGGATCATTTGCAACAGTTTCATATGCAAAACCATTTGCATCTGTTTTTTGTTCTGTTTTTACTTCATTATTTGTAGTAGTTGATTGTTTACAACTCGACACAAATACAAGTAACATGCTAACTAATAGCAACTTAAATTTCATCATGATAATTAATAGTGTTTGATTAAAATAAAAAATCCGTTGAATTTACAAATTCAACGGATTTTATTTAGTTAAATTATGTTAATTCAACATTTTTTTTTGATTTATGGTTAAATTAAGCTAAAACCTTAGCTACCATTTCACCTATTTTAGCTGGAGATTCAACAACGTGAACTCCGTTTTCAGCTAATATTTTCATTTTTGCTTGAGCAGTATCATCATCACCACCTACAATAGCTCCTGCATGTCCCATTGTTCTTCCAGCTGGTGCAGTTTGTCCTGCTATAAAACCTACAACAGGTTTTCTATTACCATCAGCTTTGATCCAACGAGCAGCTTCAGCTTCTAAGTTACCACCTATTTCACCAATCATTACGATTGCTTCAGTTTCTTCGTCATTCATTAATAGCTCAACAGCTTCCTTTGTTGTAGTTCCAATAATAGGATCTCCTCCAATACCAATAGCTGTAGTTATTCCAAAACCTTGTTTTACAACTTGATCAGCTGCTTCATATGTTAATGTTCCTGATTTAGAAACAATACCAACTTTTCCTTTTTTGAAAATAAACCCTGGCATAATTCCTACTTTAGCTTCATCAGGAGTAATAACTCCAGGACAGTTAGGTCCTACTAAAGTACAATCTTCCTTAGCGTCGATATAAGCTTTTACTTTTACCATATCAGCGGTAGGAATACCTTCAGTAATACAAATAATTACTTTAATTCCTGCTTCAGCTGATTCCATAATAGCGTCAGCAGCAAATGCTGGTGGCACAAAAATAATAGAAGTATCAGCTCCTGCTTTTTGTACAGCTTCATCTACTGTATTAAAAACTGGTTTACCTAAATGCTCTTGACCTCCTTTACCTGGTGTAACACCTCCAACAATGTTGGTTCCATAATCTATCATTTGACCAGCATGAAAAGTTCCTTCACTACCAGTAAATCCTTGTACTATAATTTTTGAATCCTTATTTACTAAAACACTCATTGGTTTGTTTTTATTTTTAAATTTGCTATGACAAAAATAGTTTTTTAGAACTTATTTTTGAAACTTTTATTTCTTTTTTTGTTCTTTTAAGAAACGTTTAATTTCTGCGATCTCTTTTAACTTTTCTCTAGACTCTGAAATTGGGGTTCCAAAATACGATTTACCACCTTTAATCGATTTAGTTACTCCTGTTTGTCCAAGAATAACAGCTCCTTTACCAATGGTAATTCCGCTATTTGTACCAACTTGCCCCCAAATAGTTACTTCATCTTCTATTATTACGCAACCTGCAATCCCAGTTTGGGAGGCTATTAAACATTTTTTTCCAACAACAGTATCATGACCAATATGAACTTGGTTGTCAATTTTTGTACCTTCTTTAATAGTAGTATTACCTGTTACTCCTCTATCTATAGTACATGATGCTCCTAAATCTACATTATTTTCAAGAATAACAGTTCCTCCTGAAATTAACTTATCAAATCCTTCTGGCCTGTTTTTATAATAAAAAGCATCTGCTCCTATAACAGTATTAGCATGGATCGTTACATTATCACCTATACTACAATTGCTATAAATTGTTACATTAGGGTGAATTATACAATTTTTACCTATAGAAACATTTTCTCCGATAAAAACATTTGGTTGAATTATTGTCCCCTCTCCTATTATTGAAGTTTCTGAAACAATTGTTTTTGAAGCTATAAAAGGGTTAAAATACTTTGTTATTTTATTAAAATCACGAAAAGGATCATCAGAAATCAATAACGATTTTCCTTCAGGACATTCTACCTTTTTATTAATTAAAACAGTAGTTGCTTTTGACTTTAAAGCTTTATCATAGTACTTAGGATGATCAACGAAAACAATATCACCTTTTTCTACAACATGAATTTCATTGATTCCTGTTATAGTAAAGTTTTTTTCGCCAACATATTCAATATTTAATAATGTAGCTATTTGCTCTAAAGTTTGTGCTTTTTTAAATTTCATTTTAAAAAGAAATTCCCGCCTTAGCGGGAATATTAATTATTCTTTTATACGCTCTTGGTATGTACCTTTAGTCGTTTCAATCTTTATTTTATCTCCTTCATTTATAAATAAAGGAACATTTACTCTTGCACCAGTTTCAACTGTAGCTGGCTTAGTTGCATTCGTTGCTGTGTTTCCTTTAACACCTGGTTCAGTATGTGTTACTTCTAAGATAACACTTGCTGGCATATCTACTGATAAAGGCATATCATCTTCTGAATTAATAATAATAGTTACAACTTCTCCTTCTTTCATTAAATCTGGAGCATCTAAAGTGCTTTTTTCTAATGTAATTTGAGAATAGTCAACTTGATTCATAAAATGAAATGTTTCACCTTCACTATACAAATATTGGAATTTGTGAGTTTCAACTCTAACATCATCAATCTTTCTTCCTGAAGGGAAAGTGTTATCTATTACTTTACCACTAGTAACACTTTTTAATTTTGTTCTAACAAATGCAGGTCCTTTTCCTGGCTTAACATGCAAAAATTCAACAACTTTATAAATGTCATTGTTATATCTCATGCATAATCCGTTTTTAATATCTGATGTTGTTGCCATTTTATATTCTTATGTTTTTATTAGTTCTTAAATTATTAACAATTTTATATTGTTAACTCGCTTTAAAATATCCTTTCATGATACCTCTATGAGAATCTTTTACAAATTGTAAAATTTCATCTCTTTCAGAAGTTGCTTGCATTTCTGCTTCAATAATCTCAACTCCTTGAGTATTATTATAATTTTTCTGATACAAAATTCTATAAATATCCTGTATCTCTCTTATTTTTTCAGTTGAAAAACCTCTCCTTCTTAAACCTACTGAATTAATTCCTACATATGACAAAGGTTCACGTGCAGCCTTAACAAAAGGTGGTACATCCTTTCTAACTAATGATCCTCCTGTTACAAAAGCATGCTTTCCTACAGAAGCAAATTGATGAACTGCTACCATTCCTGCTAATACAACATTATCTCCTACTGTTACATGCCCAGCTAATGTAGTATTATTAGAAAAAATACAATTATCACCAACAATACAGTCATGTGCAATATGGCAATATGCCATTATTAAACAATTATTACCTATAACTGTTTTCATTCTATCAGAAGTTCCTCTGTTTATGGTTACACACTCTCTTATAGTAACATTATCACCTATAATAACAGTTGTTTCTTCATCATCAAACTTTAAATCTTGGGGTATTGCAGAAACTACAGACCCAGGGAAAATACGACAATTTTTACCTATACGTGCTCCTTCCATTATAGTAACATTTGATCCTATCCAAGTTCCTGATCCAATTTCTACATTTGCATGTATTGTTGTAAAAGGTTCAATAACTACATTTCTTGCAATTTTTGCTTGAGGGTGTACGTATGCTAGAGGTTGATTCATAATTTATTTCACTTTAGAAATTTGAGCCATTAATTCGGCTTCACATACTAATTTACCATTAGCATATGCATAAGATTGCATATGACAAATACCTCTACGTATTGGTCCTATCAATTCTGCTTTAAATGTTAAAGTATCACCTGGTAATACTTTCTGTTTAAACTTAACATTATCCATTTTCATAAAATAAGTTAAGTAGTTTTCTGGATCAGGAACCGTATTTAAAACTAATACTCCTCCACATTGAGCCATTGCCTCAACTTGTAAAACTCCAGGCATTACCGGTGCACCAGGAAAATGTCCAACAAAGAAATTTTCATTCATTGTTACATTTTTCATCCCAACAACATGAGTGTCTGATAATTCAATAATTCTATCTATCAATAAAAATGGTGGACGATGCGGTAAAATATCCATTATTTGGTGGATATCCATTAAAGGAGGTTGATCTAAATCATATTTAGGAACATTGTTTCGCTTTTCTAACTTTATGATTTTAGCTAACTTCTTTGCAAAAAGAGTATTCACTAAATGTCCAGGCTTATTAGCTATTACTTTTCCTTTAATACGAGTTCCAACAAGTGCTAAATCACCAATAACATCTAATAACTTATGTCTAGCTGCTTCATTTGCCCAATGCAAATTCAAATTATCTAAAATACCATTTGACTTAACTGCTATATTATCCTTTTTAAAAGCCTTTTTTAACTTTTCCATTGTTGTATCTGATAACTCTTTATCAACATAAACAATAGCATTGTTAAGATCTCCACCTTTAATTAAGTTGTTTTCTAATAACATTTCAATTTCATGTAAAAAACTAAATGTTCTAGCTGCTGAAATCTCTTCTTTGAAATCAGAGATTTTAGTTAATGTAGCATTTTGGGTACCTAATATCTTAGTTCCGAAATCTACCATAGTAGTTACTTGGTATTCATCAGCTGGCATTAATATTATTTCACTACCAGATTCTTCATCTTTAAAAGATATTATATCTTTAACTACATATTCTTGTATTTCAGCATCTTGCTCAACTAACCCTGCAGTTTCTAGAGCTTCTACAAAAAATTTAGATGACCCATCCATTATTGGTGGTTCAGAAGCATTAATTTCAATAATTAAATTATCTATATCTAAACCTACTGCAGCTGCTAAAACATGTTCAGAAGTTTGAATTTGCACTCCTTTCTTCTCAAGATTAGTCCCTCTTTGAGTATTTGTAACATACTCAGCTTTTGCTTCAATTGTTGGCTTTCCTTCTAAATCAACACGAACGAATGAATATCCGTTATTTACTGGCGCTGGTTTAAAAGTCATTGTTACCTCATTACCAGTATGTAACCCTACACCCGATAATGTTATTTCATTCTTTATTGTTGTTTGTTTTTTACTCATTTTTGTTTTGTCGAGTATTCAACTCTTTTTCAATTTTATGAATAGTAGTTGCTATGTTTGGTAAATTTTTAAAATGTACGTAAGATTTATTATAATCTGAATAATTAAAAGCTGGGGTACCTTGAACTACGTCTCCATCTTTTAAACTTTTTCCAATACCAGATTGTGCTTGTATTCTAACCTTATTGCCTATTGTTATATGTCCAACAATTCCAACTTGTCCTCCAATCATACAATACTCACCAATTTTAGTAGAACCAGCTACACCAGTTTGAGAAGCAATAACCGTATGTTTACCTATTTCAACATTATGTGCTATTTGAATTTGATTATCCAATTTAACACCTTTTCTTATGATTGTAGAACCTAAAGTAGCTCTATCAATTGTTGAATTAGAACCAATATCAACATTATCTTCAATAATAACATTTCCTATTTGAGGAACAGCTTTATATTCACCGTTTTCATCTGGTACAAAACCAAATCCATCAGAACCAATTACACAACCTGAATGAATTTTACAATTATTTCCTATTTGGGTTTCAGAATATACTTTTACACCCGAAAATAATGTACAATTATCTCCTATAGTAACGTTATCTCCTATATAAGAATTAGGGTAGATTTTTACATTTTCTCCTATGCTTACATTTTCTCCTATATAACTATAAGCTCCTATATATTCTTTAGCACCTATTTTTGCTGAATCAGCTATTGAATGAGGGTTCTCTCTTCCTTCTTTATTATTTTTTACTTCATTATAAAATTCTAATAATTTAGAGAAAGCTTTATAAGCATCTTCAACCTTAATTAGAGTTGTGCTAATTTCTTTTTCAGGCTCAAAACTTTTATTTACAATCGCTATACTAGCTTCAGTAGTATATAAATATGAATTATATTTAGGATTTGATAAAAAGGTTAATGAACCTGATTCACCTTCTTCAATTTTAGATAACTTCGATACTTCGGCTTCTGGATTACCTACAATCTCTCCTTCTAAAATTTCGGCTATTTGTTTTGCTTTGAATTTCATTAATCGCAAAAGTAATTATTTTTGTTTAATTACATCTTTTAATAACAAGATCATTTAACTTTGAACAAGTATTTTAGGGTAACAAAGGTAATATTTCACTACTGGTTTGGTTAAAGCTAAAACATTTAATTGATCTGATGCTTTAGCAATATCTTTCAATTTCCCTTTTTTTGTGTATATTTTTATAGGTTTTTCGGTGTTGTATGCTTGATTTGAAATTTTATTAGAAAACACAAAGTAATTAAGTGCTTCTTTATTTAAGTTAAGCCTATCATTTACTATGGTTATTGTTTCTTTTATCGACTTATCAGTAAATGGAGTTTCTTGAATTTTAATCTTGAGTAACTCTCTATTAACAATCATTTTAGATAAATTTGACAAAATAAAATCGTCATGATTTATCCATTCTTTAATAGCTGATAAAATATCATAATCATCTAATCTAGAAAATATCTTTAAAGTTTCTTTAGTAAAATTATTACTTGATATTGTTTTATACAGAAAATGCTTTAACGCTTTACTTCCAAACAATTCTACTCCATTAGATGCTAACTCTTTTGCTCTTTTTAATACATTGACTAAAATACTTTCAGCAACGATTCCTGTTTTATGTAAATATACTTGCCAATACATTAAGCGTCTGGCAATAATAAACTTTTCAACAGAATAAATCCCTTTTTCTTCTATTACTAGCTCATCATCAATTACATTCATCATAGCTATTAACCTATCAGACGAAATATTTCCTTCAGTAACACCTGTGTAAAAACTATCTCTTTTTAAATAATCTAACCTGTCAATATCTAACTGACTTGATATTAATTGGTATAAAAACTTTCTATGATATCTCCCTTCAAAAACTTCAATAGCCAAACTTAATTTCCCATTAAACTCTTCGTTTAATTCTCTCATAAATTTTAATGAAATTTCTTCATGAGATATTCCATTAACAATACTGTGCTCTAATGCATGAGAAAATGCTCCATGACCAATATCATGTAGCAAAATTGCTATACATAAGGCATTCTCTTCTGCTTCAGAAATTTCAACATTTTTTGTTCTTAATACAAGAACTGCTTTTTGCATTAAATGCATGCATCCTATTGCATGATGAAAACGAGTATGATTTGCTCCTGGGTACACCAAATTTGATAATCCCATTTGAGTAATTCTCCTTAATCGTTGAAAAAAAGGATGCTCAATAATGTCAAAAATTAACGTGTTAGGTATAGATATAAATCCATAAATTGGATCATTTAATATTTTTAATTTATTTGTTTGTGGCTTATTCAAAATAGATAATTGCTTCAATTTTAAGCAAAAGAATTATAATTTATTAACAAAACCAAATAACCGATAGCTTTATTAACGTATTTTTAGCTTTTACAAATACAACAAAACTTATATTTAGCGTTAAATATAAGCTAACACGATAAAAAAACATATGCGAAATATAGATATACTTTGGGTTGATGATGAAATAGATTTACTAAAACCACACATTTTATTTTTAGAAAAGAAAAATTATAAAGTAACATCGTGTACTAACGGTACAGATGCTATAGACTTAGTAAACGAAGAAAATTTTGACATTGTTTTTTTAGATGAAAATATGCCAGGAATTACTGGTTTAGAAACTTTAGCTGCTATTAAACAAATAAACGCAAATCTTCCAGTAGTTATGATTACTAAAAGTGAAGAAGAGTATATTATGGAAGAAGCTATAGGTTCAAAAATTGCTGATTATCTAATTAAACCCGTGAACCCTAATCAAATACTATTAAGCTTAAAAAAGAATTTAGATCATTCTCGATTAGTATCAGAAAAAACTACTTCTAGTTACCAACAAGAATTTAGGAAAATCTCTATGGATTTAGCTATGGTTAATACATATGATGACTGGACTGATTTATACAAAAAACTTGTACATTGGGAACTTGAACTTGAAAACATTAACGATACTGGAATGCTTGAAATTTTAGAATCGCAAAAAACTGAAGCTAATACTCAGTTTTTCAAATTTATTAAGAAGAACTATCAGGATTGGTTAACTAATGATGATAAACCCACATTTTCTCACACACTTTTTAAAGATTACATTATACCTAATTTAAGTAAAGACCAAGGTGTTTTATGGGTTGTAATTGATAATCTTCGTTATGATCAATATCGAGTGTTAGAACCATTTATCAACAACTATTATAAAAAAGAAGAAGAACATTCATACTATAGTATTTTACCAACTGCTACTCAATATGCAAGAAATGCAATATTTTCAGGTTTAATGCCTTCTGAGATGGAAAAATTACATCCTGAATTTTGGAAAAATGATACTGATGAAGGTGGTAAAAACCTATATGAATCTGACTTTTTAACATCACAAATTCAACGTTTAAACTTATCATTACAGCACGAATACTACAAAATTGTTTCTTTAAAAAGTGGTAAAGATTTAGCTGATAATTATAATGGAACTAAACAAAATGATTTGACTGTGATAGTTTATAATTTTGTAGACATGCTTTCACATGCAAAAACAGAAATGGAAGTTATAAAAGAACTTGCAGGTGACGATAAAGCTTATAGATCATTAACTGTAAGTTGGTTCAAAAATTCACCTTTATATGAAATCATTCAAAAAGCACAAAAATTAGGACAAAAGTTAATTATTACTACTGATCATGGTACTATTAACTCTAAAACTCCTACCAAAGTAATTGGAGATAAAAATATTAGTTCTAACTTACGTTATAAAACAGGAAGAAGCTTAAGCTATGAAGATAAAGATGTTTTTGCTGTAAAAAATCCAAAAGATATTTTTTTACCATCTGTAGCTATAAACAGTCCTTTTATTTTCGCTAAAGAGGATTTATTTTTTGCTTATCCTAATAACTATAATCACTTTGTTAAATATTATAAAAATACGTATCAACATGGTGGTATCTCATTAGAAGAAATAATTATACCTTGTGGTGTTTACAATCCTAAATAAAATGAGAAAAACATTTTTTTTTATTTTATTATTTACTTTATGTTTAAACATTTTTTCTCAAAACCAATACGACAAACTCAGTAAAGCTGCCATGAAGTTAACTGAACAAAAAGTAACTTATGATCCTAGCTATTTTTCAATATCTTATCCCAATGGGGATATTCCTAAAGATAAAGGTGTTTGTACAGACGTAGTTATTCGTGCCTATAGAATTCTTGGTATTGATTTACAAAAAGAAATTCATCTAGATATGAAATCTAATTTTAATCTATACCCAAAAATCTGGGGATTAAGAAAAACTGACACCAACATTGACCATAGAAGGGTTCCAAATTTAATGACATTTTTTAAACGAAAGGGCACTATAAAAACAAATTCTACAAATGCTAAAGATTATCTTCCTGGAGATATTGTTTGTTGGAATTTACATGGAGGAGTTACTCATATTGGGATAGTTGTTAATAAAAAATCAAATAATAAAAAACGTTTTATGATTGTTCATAACATAGGTGCTGGCCAAATACTTGAAGATTGCTTATTTAATTTTAAAATTATTGGTCATTATAGATATAAAAACTAAATTTCTATACTCTCATAAAGTTCTTTATTTTTGTTTTTATGGATAAAAATTATTCTTTAAAAGAAATACCTTTAATAGCTGAAGAAGTTATTAAAAATTTACAAAACAAAATAGTTTTATTTCAAGGTGAAATGGGCGTTGGTAAAACTACTTTAATCAAAGAAATTTGTAAGGTCTTAGGAGTTGAAGATGTGGCTCACTCCCCTACTTTTTCATTAGTAAATGAATATCATACTAATAATAATGGAATTGTATATCATTTTGATTTTTATAGAATTGAAACAGAAGAGGAGGCATACGATATGGGAATAGAAGATTATTTATACAGTAATCAATTGTGTTTAATTGAATGGCCTGAAAATGTTAAAAATTTGCTACCTTTAGAAGCTACTACTATTCAACTTTCATTATTGGAAAGTGGTGAACGTAATATTCAACTAAAAACTAACTAATGAGCTCTATTTCTTCGCCTTTTACTAAAGAACAATTAATGCCACAGCCTGAAATGCTTGAAATAAAAAAGCAAAAAGGAGAACTTTTTATAGGCTTACCTAAAGAAACTCATTTTGAAGAAAAGCGAATTAGCTTAACCCCTGATGCTGTTTCTGCATTGGTTGCTCATGGGCACAGAATTGTTGTTGAAACTGGAGCTGGAGATGGTGCTAATTATTGTGATAAAGAATATTCAGATGCTGGAGCTAAAATTTCTTATGATATTAAAGAAGTTTTTGCTTGTAATATAGTTTTAAAAGTTGAGCCACCTTCTCTTGATGAAATTAAAATGCTTAATCCACAAGCTGTTCTTATTTCAGCTTTGCAATTAAAAACTCAAGATAAAAAATACTTTGAAGCATTAGCTAAAAAAAGAATTACTGCCATTGCTTTTGACTATATAAAAGATAATCATGGTGTATACCCTATTGTAAAATCACTTAGTGAAATTGCAGGAATTGCCTCTATGCATATAGCTGCAGAACTAATGACTACAGCTAATGGTGGAAATGGTTTATTATTAGGTAATATTGGTGGCGTTCCTCCAAGTGACGTAGTAATTATTGGTGCTGGTACTGTTGGTGAATTTGCTGCTAAATCTGCTATTGGATTGGGGGCTAGAGTTAAAGTTTTTGACAATTCTATAACTAAATTAAGAAAACTACAAAATTGCATTAATACTCCAATTTATACCTCTACTATTCAACCTAAAACATTAGCTAAAGCATTAATGCGATGTGATGTTGCTATAGGTGCTTTAAGAGGTAAAAATAGAGCGCCAGTAGTTGTTACTGAAACTATGATTGAACAAATGAAAAAAGGTGCTGTTATTGTTGATGTAAGTATAGACAGAGGTGGTTGTTTTGAAACTTCTAAAATTACTACACATAGTAAACCTACTTTTACAGATAGTGGTGTGATACATTATTGTGTTCCTAATATACCTTCAAGGTATTCTAGAACTGCTTCTTTTTCTATAAGTAACATTTTTACTCCTTATTTATTAGAAATTGCTGAAGAAGGTGGCTTTGAACATGCTGCTCGATTTGATAAAAGCTTACGAAATGGAATGTATTTTTACCACGGTATTTTAACAAACAAAACAGTTGCTGATTGGTTTGATTTACCATATAGAGATATTAACTTATTGTTTCTATAAATCTAATTATTAATATTATAACTTGGTAAATTAAATTCAAAAACACTTCCTTTATTTACATAACTATTAACAGTTATTTCTGTTTTGTGAAGTTCCATTATTTTTTTAACGATAGCTAAACCTAAACCAACTCCTTGTTCCTTATTGGTTAATTTAGCCTTCATGTGTCGATCAAAAATTAATTCTTGATCATGCTCATAAATACCTGGTCCATTATCTTTAATTTTAACTGAAACATAACCTTGCTTATTAGATAGGTATATTGTTATTTTACCATTAATTGGTGTAAACTTTATCGCATTATCCAATATATTCTGTATTGCTCTTTCAATTAATTTGACATCTGCCATTACCGGTGGTAATGATGTTTTAACAATCATAGATATTTTTATATTCTTGTTTTTTGCTAATATCTCATATCGTTGTTTAATATCTAACATTAAATTAGTCAGGTAAAATGGCTCTAAATTTATTTCAATTTGTTTTATTTCAAGTTTAGAATACTCAAATAATTGATTTACTAAGTTGGATAAATAACAAGCACTCTTTTCTATTATATCCATAAACTCTTTTCTATCATTAATAGCAATACTCCCTTCTTTTATTTTTAAAGTTTCTATATACCCTCTAATAGCTGTTAAAGGAGTTCTTAAATCATGTGAAACATTAGCTATTAGTTCTTTTCTAAAACTATTTATAGACTCTTTTTCTTTAATATTATGCGATATCGTTTGAGCCATGTTATTATATGTAACAGCTAAAACAGATAAATCAGAATTATATGGGTTGGGTATTCTACTACACAAATCTCCCTCCTTAAACTTATTTACATGATGAATGATTGTACGTAAACTTTTAGTTAAAAACCAAATACTTAACCAACCTATAAAAACAGCAAAAATCATAGTTAATAAAGTTGTTCTAGTACATAATTTAAAAAAATAGTCGGTAAATAGTGAATCACAAATCTGTTGAAATTTTTGACTTGCCAATATTATATATATATAACCTTCCTTATTATTTTTTACAAAATGAGCTGCTGAAAATATTTTTTGTTTCCCAGCTTCTCTAGGGTCATCCCCCAATATATACTGCTCTTTATTTTGTATAAACTTTTTTACAGGTAATAAACTAATCTTCTTTAATGGCTTATTCGGATTCGTATGATCTAATACTACTGAATACAAAATTTCTCCAGATTCATTTAGTAAATACACTTCTATAGCTCTATTAACAGCCATCATATCATGCATTATATCGCCAAATAAACTTTTATTTACAGAACCATCATCTAAAAAAGGAGAATTATTTTTGAACTTCTCTTCTATTAAATGATTAGCAATATTAGCATTAAGTCTTTGAGTAGTTTCGCTATAAAACTTTTTAACTGAGAAAAACGTTAAAGAAATATACACTACTCCTACAATAAAAATTAGTGTTAAAAACGTAAATCCTAATTTTAAGATTAATTTATTCGATACTGCTTTGTGATTTTTCATGGGAGGGTATCTTTAACTCATCGTTAAACTTATACCCTACCCCCCAAGTAGTTAATATAAATTTAGGGGTTACCATATTTTCTTCTATTTTACCTCTCAATCTATTTATGTGTGAATTTACTGTATGCCTATAACCATCAAAGTCATATCCCCATACTAATTCTAATAATTTCTCTCTACTATAAACTTTACCTGCATTTGACGCCATTAAAACAAGTAAGTCAAACTCTATTGGTGATAAGTTTATTTCTTTATTTTTTAAAAGAACCTTGCGCTTATCTATATTTATAGATAACTCTTTAAATATTAATTCATTGTTAGATTCAATGATTTTTTTGGTTCCCGAAGTATTTTCAAACCTCCTAGTTACAGCTTTCACTCTAGCAATAAACTCTCTTATACTAAAAGGTTTTGTTATATAATCATCTGCTCCTAACTCTAAACTTAATACTTTATCTAGTTCCTCAGTTTTTGCAGTAAGCATTATTATTGGAGTTTGCTTTACTAACCTAATTTGTTTGCAAACCTCTATTCCATCAATATTAGGTAACGTAATATCTAATATTATTAATGTAAAATCATCATTTAAAGCTTTCTCTAAACCTACATCTCCTTTAAAAGCCTTAATAATAGTATAATTAAGGTCTATTAAATGAAATTCTAACAATTTAGAAATTGCAACATCATCTTCAATAATAAGTACTTTTTTCATTTACAAGTATAATAGCATAAAAAAACTGGGGAAAGGCTAACATATAAAATTTAGTCGTGATATAAAAATGATTTTTCTGTGATACTTCCGTGATACTTATAAAAGTTCTTTACCTCATTAAAATTAGCTGCAGCTTTTTTATACATCATAAATACTAACTTAAAAACTATTTTATGAAAAAATCAGCTTTATCACATAGTTCTAATTCTTTAGAATTATATAAACAAAGCAAAGAGGTAAACCAAATAAATAGAGAGTTTAACTTTAATGCTATTAGTAATTTGTCCCCTGAAAATCAAAACCTATTTATAGAATATGGTATTGCAAAAAAAACAACATCTACATTTAAAAGCGTTCTCAATGCTTTTGAATATTGGTTAGGAAAAACTCCTAATAATGTAGCTGCTTCATTTTTAAATGATACAATAACCTATAAAGAATTAGATAATGAAGCTACCATTTTAGCTCTTATTTTAAAACAAAAAGGAATTAAATCTGGAGACACTATTGGTCTGTACACACATCGGTCTATTCATTTTCTAATTGGTATTGTTGCCGCACTTAAATTAGGGGCAATATATGTGCCTCAAGACCCACGGATTGTACCACCAAAAATGTTGAAAAACATTAGTGAATTAAGTAATCAAAAAATGATACTAACCTTTTCAAATTACAAAGAAAGTGTACCTTTTTTTTCTACTAAACAAACTATTCTAATTGATAAAGAATTAAAAAAGAAGATTTACAGAAATTTATATGGCAACATAAAACTTATTAATTATAAGAATAATAATATTAATAAAATTTGCTTCATTTTATTTACATCTGGTACAACAGGGCTACCTAATGGAGTTCAAGTAACTCATAAAAACTTATGTAATATTCTTTTTAACTCTCCTGGAAACTTAGGAATAAAACCAGGTACAAAAGTAGCACAATTACTAAATATTTCCTTTGATATGGCTGCTTGGGAAGTTTTAGGCTGCCTAGGTAATGGAGGCACTTTATTAATAAGAGATAAAGATATTAACGAAACAGCTCAAAAAGCTAATGTAATTATCGCTACACCAACTGTTTTAACTACAATTAACTATAAAAAATGTAAAAATATAGAAACTGTGGCTGTTGCTGGAGAACCTTGTCCAGTTATACTTGCAAACACTTGGTCAAGAATTTGTAATTTTTACAACTCTTGTGGCCCAACAGAAACTACTATTGTGAATACAATGAAAAAATGTATTCCAGGAACAAGTGAATTATCAATTGGTAAACCAACTCCTAATAACACTGTTTATATTTTAAATGAAGATATGAAACCAACAAAAATTGGTGAGGTTGGTATTATGTGGGCTGGTGGAGATTGCGTTACAAAAGGCTATTTAAATAACGATATTTTAAATGCTAAAAAATATTTAGATGACCCTTTTTTGTCCAAAAAAAGTAAAATGTTTAATACTGGTGATTTAGGAAAATGGAATGAGGCTGGAGAATTAATTCATTATGGAAGAGTTGATGATCAAGTAAAGATTAAAGGCTTTAGAGTCGAACTAGATGCTATTTCAAAAATAATTGAAGGTTTTAAAGAAGTTAAAAGAGCAGTAACATTAAAACATCAAAACTTTCTAGTTTCATTTATTGGATTACAAGCAAAAACTAAAACTAATCTTACTGAGCTTATAAAAAAAGCAATAGAGAAAGAACTACCATATTACTATGTACCCAATGAATTTATCTTTTTAAATGAACTTCCTAAAACTTCTAGAGGGAAAATTGATAAAAGGGAGTTAAAAAAATCTTTAAATAAATAAATCATGGAAAATATCATATTACCTCCAAAAAAAAGTTTTCTATATAGATTAGGAAAACATCCTTGGTTAATACCATATCATCGTTTATTTATACTTATTTCATTAATAAATATTGGTATTTTTATAAAGGCATATACCACTTGGAATTGGTTTAAAGCAGAAGGAATTGAAATTGATAAAATAGCCCAGATAATTTTATTCAATTTTGCCTTAGGAATTTTAATTAGACAACAATATGTTATTAATTTATTATTTAAGATCGCAACTAGTCCACCTAAAAATTGGCCTTTATTTATAAGGAGAATTTGTGCTAAAGTATACCACTTTGGTGGCATACATAGTTCTTCTACATCAATGGGAACTCTTTGGTATTTAATTTTTGTAGGTTCACTATACTACCATTATTTAAATTATTTGCCAGGTGTTAATATTGAAATTATCATCATAACCACTATAATCTTGGCTCTATTAATTGTAATCATTCTTATGGCTTTACCTCAAATTAGAGCAAAATACCATAATCAATTTGAATTAACTCATAGATTAGGTGGATGGACAGTGCTGATTTTATTTTGGGTACAAATGTTTTTGTTTATTAATATTCAAAATACTCACAATACACTTTTTTACAGTTCTGATTTCTGGATATTAATCACTCTAACAATAAGCGTTATTTTACCTTGGTTACGACTTAAAAAAGTAGATATCGAAATAGTGAAACCTTCTAACCATGTAGCGCTTACATCTTTTAACTATGGGGTTACTCCTTTTGCAGGTTCATCTACTGCTTTAAGTAAAAAACCTTTATTAGAATGGCATTCTTTTGCTAATGTTCCTGCTCCTGATAAAGATGGATTTAGATTAACCATATCTAGAGCTGGAGATTGGACTGGTAACTTCATTTCTGATAAACCTGAAAAAATTTGGGTTAAAGGTATACCAACTGCTGGAGTTGGTAACGTAGATAAACTATTTAAAAAAATTATTTGGGTTGCTACAGGAAGTGGAATAGGTCCTTGTATTCCACATTTACTATTAAATGAAACTCCATCCGTTCTTATTTGGGCTACAAGAAATCCAGAAAAAACATATGGTGAAAAATTAGTAAATGAAATTAAAGCAGTTCAACCTAATGCTATTATATGGGATACAGATGCTAATGGAAAACCCGATCTAGTTAAGCTTGCTTATAAAGCTTATAGTGACTTTAAAGCTGAAGCTGTAATATGCATATCTAACCAAAAACTTACTCAAAAAGTTGTTCATAATATGGAATCTAGAGGAATTCCTGCTTATGGAGCTATTTGGGATTCTTAAAAATTAATATAAACATAATAAAAATGAACGTACTATTTGAACAAATAGGAAGGGTTGTTGTTGCCAAGCTAAATCGACCTAGCGCATTAAATGCGTTAAATACTGAAACCATGTATGAGCTAATTTCTAAGCTAGAAAAATTTGACAAATCACCTTCAGTTGGCTGTATAATTATCACTGGAAGCGAAAATATTTTTTGTGCTGGTGCAGACATTAAAGAAATGGCATCTAAAAATTTTTCTCAAATGTTTGAAGAAGATTATTTTGGATATTGGGAAGTATTTTCAAAAATAAAAACCCCTATAATAGCTGCTGTTTCAGGCTACGCTCTTGGTGGAGGCTGCGAATTAGCAATGATGTGTGATACAATTCTTGCTTCAGAAAATGCAGTATTTGGTCAACCAGAAATAAAATTAGGAGTTATACCTGGTATTGGTGGTACTCAAAGGCTTACTTCCTTGGTAGGTAAATCTAAAGCTATGGACATTATCCTTTCAGGAAGAAATATTGAAGCTAAAGAAGCAGAGAACATTGGATTAGCTTCCAAAATTATTTCACAAAACAACTTCTTAAACAAGGTCATAAAATACGCCCAAAACATTGCTAATTATTCTAAAACTGCATTAATAGCTTCGAAAGAAGCTATTAATCAATCATTAGAATGCAGTTTAAAAGATGGAATTGTATTTGAACGAAGAGTATTTCATTCTCTATTCAATACTCAAGATCAAAAAGAAGGAATGGATGCTTTTTTAGAAAAGCGAATAGCAAATTTTAACTCAATTTATCAACCAATTAAAAAATAACTTTACCATGAAAAATTTAATAATATCATTTGTAGTACTTACTATATCTGTACTTAACATTTACAGTCAAGAAGAAAAAGAAAATAAAACAAGTTTTGCAATTATGCCTATACATAATAGTGGCGCAGGATTTAATAATGTTTTCTTAGGATCACATCAAATAAAACCAAAAACAAATTTAACTTTTTATAGTGTTTTTTGGGTAAATCCATCTTTTGGTAATCAAGGTAAAGATTTATTTTTAGAAACTGGTATTGGTTTAGGCTACTCTTTAGCTAATAATAAGCTTTATTTAAACCCTAGCTTAGGTTTTGGTCATGGAAAATTACTATCAGGTGCTGCTGAAACTAAAATTGCTGAAAGTATAATACCTAGTTTGTTTATGATTTATAATTCTGGTAGATTTGAATTTGAAGCATATACCGCTTATTATAAAAGTTTAAGAGGTGAAGGTAACTCACAAGACTTAATGCTTAATTGGGTTATACCAGGGTTTAAAATTAATAAGAGTTTATCTATTGGAGGGTTTTATGAACATCTAGGTCAAACAAGAGCAGATAGTGGAAATACAATTACCTTATACCAATACTTAGGTGCTTATATTAAAACTACTCTTAATAATGGTGTTTGGTTTAGATTCGCAGCTGGACCAAATATTTCTGGTGATCGTGTAAACTCAAAAGAATTTTATAAAATACAAGCTTTTATACCTATATAAAATTAACTTTTACTGATTTATAACTTGAAAAACCAAAGAGAATAATCTCTTTGGTTTTCTTTTTAATAAAAATCACAAGAATCTAATATTATTTTATAACTCTAACCTTAATTATCTCTACTTTTGCATTCAGAAAAAATTTAATTATGCAGTTATTAAAACGTTTTGGATATTACCTTATAGGATTAGCATTAGGCTCAGTTGCTGTATTGTTTTTTTGGAAAAACAAAAATGTCTCTTTTGATTATGGTATGGATGCAAGAACTTTAAAATCTATAAGAATTAAAAAACGTCTATTTTCTAACGATGTTAAACAAATACTAGCTACAAAAAAAATTGATACTTCATATATTTCTCAAATTTTAAAAAATGGAGATGTTGATTTTGGCAAAAGTAAAGCAAGACAAAAACCTTGTGCTGAATATTATATTACTGGTAAAGACAGTTTAAAAAACATGAGTTTATACGTAACACGTTGTGATTCTACTTCAACTATTAATAAGATTATTTTAAAATAGTCTTTATTTTTTGGGTTTTAGTAAAAGTGTAATTTTATTAAAATCAGCTGCACTATTAATTACTTTTCTATATTTTTCAAATAAATCAACAGGTATTAAATGTTTATTATAATGCTCATTTGCTGTAATTTTTAAATTATTACCTTTTAATTCATAATATGATTTAAATACGAATAATTCTTTTCCGTTTTTATCTAGATATGAATTATTTATGTTTAAGTCATTTAAATTAGAAATAATAAACCCGTCAGGTATTTTAACATTTATCGTTCTATAATAACTTCTGTTAAAACCATCTTCATAAGGTAGCATTCTTTTTCTGTCTTGATACATTTCAATTTGTTGCCCTATTAATTTACCTATTTTAAATAAATAATTTTTACCTGCTTTGTCAGTAAAAGATTCAGATAAAAAGTTAATTTTAAAAACTAAAGGTTTAACTCCAAACGTTTTTATGTCAGAATTGTTCATCTCTTTCAGCGATATTTTAGCTTTCTTATCTAGTTGTTTAGCAAAACTTTCAATTAACTCATCTTTATTTTTTATTAAATGCATAAATGATTGAATAGGCAAAGCATTGTATCCCGTCAAAGATCTTTTTATTTTTACTTGATTTGATGTTAAATCTTTTTCATTAAAAGAAATATCAATATTCATTTTATCGATATTTTGATTTGTTTTTACAGATTTTATATATTTAACTTTTCCTATGGCTGATTTAAAATCTCCTATCTTAACTTCTTTAATAAATAACCCATAATTATCAGTCAAATTTGTAGGAGGAAATCCATATCTTGAAGCTTGGTCCTCCATAGAAGTATACTTTTTAGTTTTAGGAAAATAAATTAAAAAGTCTGTTGTAAAATTATCTGCTTCAAAAAATTTATCAAACTTTATTATATCTCTTTCACTAGTCAATACTATTTCATGTTTTACTTTAGCTACTCTCAATAAGGCTATATAAAGCTTAACTACCCCAGTTGTATTAGCTATATTCCCAGTAATTATATTTTCTAAATCCTGATACTTTTTATCATATACTTTAGGAGAAAATATTTTAGTTTTTATATAATTATCTATTTTTTTTATTGTTATTTCTTTATCATTTAAATCTTTATCTACAATAGAATATAGTAATTTGTTTAATAATTTATTTTCTTTTTTTGAATACTCTTTATAATAGTACTTATAAATATTTTTAGCAACTTTACTATATGAAGAAATACCTGTAACATTATTATTTAAATTTCTATCAGCTTTATAAATTATAAAAGATCTTGAAGCATGATATGGTGCTTTATTCTCTTTAACTAAAGGTTCTATTTTGTTTGACTTTACATACCAATGCTCTTTAGTTTGCAATACTGTGTCTTTTAAAACTTTAGGTGCATTATTAAAACTTTTAAATTCAAAAATTAAATTTTTAGGTGCGTATAAATCAAATTCAATATTTTTACTATAGCTTTCACTCTGAAAAAATATTCTCTTTCCTTTATAAGTAGGATATTTTTTCACAAGATAATATGATTCTATAAAACTTCCTTTTGTAATTCCTTCAAAAGCGTAGTACAAAAGGTCTTTTCCTGTTTCCTGATTTATTGCTTTATTTATTTTAGATTTACTTAAGTTAATTATTTTTCCTTCAGGGGTTATAACTCTTGCTTTATTTTCTATAACTTCTGCTCCATTAAAAACAGGAAGGTACATTTTATTAAAATTTTCAATTTGTTTATCTGAATTTAACCAATAAATTTTGTGTATTAAAAAGTACTCAGTAAACATGTTTCCTTCAAAAGCAAATTCACTTATCGTTTTATTTTTATAAACTATTAAGTCTTTAGTTTTATCTTGAACATTATGGTTTGGTTCTTTTTCCCAATCGTATGCTTTAATAAACAGTTCTTGAGATTTTATAGTAAGTGATACTAAAAATAATGTGATTAATAAAATATTTTTCATTTTCTTATGCTTTTTTTAATATTATAAATTCTTTATAATGTTTTTCAATTTCTTCAATTTTTTTATTCAATTCTTTTTGTTCTTTTAAGCTTAGGTTTATAAAAAAAACTTCTAACTCTTGAGTATAATTTATTTGATCTTTTTCTTTTTGATAATTTATAGAAAATTTAAAAAAACTATTTTTTACTTCTATATTTTCAGGAAGATAATCTATTTTATAACCGTGGGGTATTTTTAAAAATGTTTGGTAAGAAAGTAATGGCTTAAATTCATATTCAACAGCATTTTTTCTATCATCTTCTAATTTATAAAAAAGTAAATCTTTATTTAAATTTAAATTTACATAAATTTCATTTTCAAAATTTTTAACATAATCTTTAACCTTGAAATCAAAACTTAATTTAAAATTTTTATCATATGTAAATTTATTTTCTTCTTTTAAATTAGAGATTAGAAAACTATTATTCCCTTTTTGTAATTGTCTATTATAGAAACTAGTAACTTCTTCATTATTTTTTTTTCTTTCTAAATAGTTAAAATAGTTCGTTTTATAATACCCTTTTAATAAAAACTTAGAAGTTCCATTAATCACATTGCCGTTTATATTTATATGGGTTGTATCAATAATAGCATTAGTTTTAGAACTTATTATTGGAACTTTTTTTATTACAAACTCATTTTTTCCTTTACTTATTAAAGCTTCTTTTCCTTGAATAAATGAAGTTGGTAAACTAAGATCATTATATCTTCCTGTAGCATCTAAAAAATATGTATTTTCATTAAATTCATATGTTAAAATCATATGGTTATCAGCCAAAGGAGATGGAACTTTTTTGTAAGTATACGGTATTTCATTAGTTCCAATCCAAGTTATATAACCTTTTACGCCTATTATTTGAAGCATTACTTGTAAAATACTAGAATTATCTTTACAATCTCCAAATTTTTTATTGAATACATCATTAGCTTCTCTTGGTATAAAACCACCTAAAGCATATTCAAAAGCTACATATTTTATATTTTGTTGAACCCAATAATAAATAGCTTTTACTTTTTCTAATTCTGTTTTTTTATTTTTAGTTATTTCAAATACTAAGTTTTCTAATTCTTTATTTGGTTTAATTTTATTAGTGTTTTCTATCATTGAATAATACCAACTATATAAATCATTTACATTATTCAAAATCGATTTTTTTTCTCCCTTGTGATTAAATGATTTTATTATTGGTATTATATGCGGTATTATTTTTCTAAAGCTAGGTGATTTTTGTTCATATTCATATCCTTTACTATTTAGAAGTTCCCATTTATGAATTATTTTATTTCTTTTCTCACTTTTTGAATAATTTAATTTTTCACTTAAAAAATTATTTTTTACAAAATCTATATCTATATCTTTATTAACTATAACCGTAATTTTATTATTTATAATAGGGTCAGAATCTCCAAAATAAAAAGGTAACAGAAATCTAGGATTCTTTATTGTCTTAGTATAAGACAATTTTGATTTACCTCCTTTTAATAAATTTGAGTAGATAAAGTTAATTGATTTCGTGTCATCATAAAAAACATCCGTGAGTTCATCTTTTTCTTTAAAGTCTTTAACTTTTATTTCTTTATATTTATTTTTTTTTTTATTAAATAGAAACGAAGAAGCTTCAATATCTTCTAACCCGTAAAAATGAGAATATTTTAAACTTTCTTTTGAATTGTATTTTGCTGACTCATTAAGAAATAATCTTTCTTCTAAAACTTTTTGTTTTATTACTAAATTACTTTTTTTAACGTCAACTATTAATACCACTTCTTTATTTAAAATTACTGAGCTTTCCTTTGGATATATTTCTTTATATTTTTTATAATCAGCTGAGAACTGTGAAAAAGAATATTGATTAATTAATAAAACTAATAAAATTAATATTATTTTATTTTTTTGAAACTTCATATAATTTACCATTAAAATATTTTTCTTCTTTTAACAATTTCCCATTTACGTCATATTCTTTTGAACTACCACTTAAAACATCGTGTTTATAATTTTTCTCATACTTAATATCACCATTTTCATAATACTCTTTAAAAACTCCATGTAACTTATCAAAACTATATGGTCTTTCAATTTTTAGCACTCCATTATTATAATATTCTTTCTCTACACCAGAATAATCACCATTTTTAAAGTACGTCTCTTTTCTTATATTCCCATTAGGATAATATGCATTATATACATTTATTAAATCACCGTTTAAAAACTCTAATTCTCTTGATATTTTACCATTTTTATAATACGATTTAATTTTACCAGTTTCATTTTTTAATGGTATCATCGGTAATTCTTTTCCTGAAGTATCTAAATAAGAATAACCTATTAATCTACCGTGATTATAAAAACGTATTAATTGAAGCTCTCCCGACTTAGCATAAAAAAACCTTTTCTTATGTAATTTCCCATCTGAATAAAAACCTTTTCTACTAATTTCCCCATTATCATAAAAGTAAGTATAGTTCCCCACAGTTTTATCATTATAATATACACTTTGACGTTTTACTTGTTTATTTTCATAATAATCTATAGACTCTCCATATAATTTACCATCTATAAAATTTCTAATACTTTCAATTTCTCCATTTTTATAAAACCATTTCCATTCACCACTTTGATCGCCATTTAGGTAACTTCCCGAAATAATTTTATTTCCATAAAAATCATACGCTGAATAACTTCCATGCTTTTTACCATTGAGGTAGTCTATTTCATAATTAGTTTTACCATTAAAATGAGTAGACTTTATTGTATATACTCCAGTTTTAGAACCAAAATCAATTTTATTTAAAATATTCCCATTAATATCATAAGTTTCTTCACTTTTTAAAATTCCATATTTATAATTTTCAGTTTTAAATAATTTACCACTAACACTATAATATTTTTGAACACCATGGTAATTATCTTTATGATAAAAATTAATTGACTCTATAGTGCCATCAGGATAATAATACCTCCATTCACCATGTATAACTCCATTTTTATAAAAACCTTGATGTTTCATTTGTCCAGTATTATAAAAACCTACATAATAATCATCTGCTTTATCATTTTTATAATTAGAAATTAGCTTTTCTTTACCATTGTTATAATATTCTTCATATTTTCCTTCTAACTTATTTTTAAGGTAAAAACTCTTTGTTTTTAATACTCCATTATCTGTATAGTAAGTCCATTCACCATCATTCCCTCCTGAAATATTATAATTACCTTTTAGAGTTAAATTTCCTTCAGCTGAATACCCCTCATAATAAAATTTACCTTTTTTCTTTCTACCTTGCTTTAAAACTTCACCGTTCTTTTTGAAATATTTATAGGCTATGATTTTATTTTTTCTGTATTCAAACTCATAATAAAGCTTACCATCATTGTCATAAAACTTTGACACTCCAACCAAGTTACCTTCATCATACTCTAACTCTCTTTCTAAAGTACCATCTTTATAAAACAATTTCCATTTACCGTGATACAAATCATTAAGTGTACTTCCTTCCTCACTTATTTTTTTATTCGGATGATAACTTCTATAAACTCCATTGATTTTTCCATCTACATATTCAATTTCATTTCTCACAACATTATTATAATAATATCTTTTTTCAGTACCTATTTTTTTTCCGTTCTTATAAGTTACTTCATGAAAAACATCCCCATTAGCATAATATTCTACATATTTTCCATCTATTTCACCATTTTTATATGTTAAATCATACTCTAATAACTCTTTACCAACAGGAAAATATGATTTATACGGCCCATCTAACTTACCTTTTGTATAATTTTTATCTACTATTAATGAACCTTTGTCATTGTAATATTTATAATTACCATTAATTTTATCATCACTATAAAACGTTTCAACGCTCTTTATTCCATTTTCGTGATATGAAATTGTTTTTCCTTCTAATTTATTATTATTAAAAAAGCTTTCTTCTTTCAATTTTCCATTAGGATAATACCAAGTCCATTTACCTTCCCTGTTTCCTTCTTCATTAAAATTTGCGTGCAAATTTAATTTACCGCTAGTTGAATAAACTTTCCATTTACCTATTTTTTTCCCTTCTTTTACTTTACCTATTGCATCTAATTGATTTTCATCGTTATAAACAAATTTATTTATTTCATTATCTCCAGGTAAATCACTTTTATTAAGCGAATTTAATTCTAACCACTTAGCATTAAATTCACTATAAAAAGTAGAAATTTCATCTTCCTTTTTCTTAATTATTTTTTGATATTTTTTATCTTCTATAGAATAAAACATGGTGTAAATAAAATTATCAAATTGTTTTTCATTCACAATCCACTTAAATAGATTTAAGTATTTATTATCAAAAAAATCTTCACTCTCATCAATTTCATCAAGTTTATTTAACAAGGCATGATTTTGTTTTACTAATGAAAATTCAAATTTATTATTCGTTTTATAATCATTACTTAAAGCCATTCTACTACTTAAAATAAGATCTAATT
Organism: Tenacibaculum sp. E3R01; assembly: GCF_003318185.1. Taxonomy (NCBI): domain Bacteria; kingdom Pseudomonadati; phylum Bacteroidota; class Flavobacteriia; order Flavobacteriales; family Flavobacteriaceae; genus Tenacibaculum; species Tenacibaculum sp. E3R01. The sequence goes on from NZ_QOCC01000025.1 coordinate 369,255, forward strand.
CTTCATACTTTTCATTATAACCTTCTTCATCAAAGGTTACAAAGGATTCACTTTTATTATCTTGAGAAACAAGATAATTTAACGTTTTCAAAAGGCTTGCAGAGTTTGAAGCATCTGGCTTTAAGAGCATATATATATTATAACACATTAATGCTTGAGTTAACATTTTATTTTTATAAAAAATGTCTCCAAGTTGTATATGTGCATCTGCATAAAATGGGTTATAGGAAATCGCTTTTTTAAAAGCTTCTATAGCTTCTAAATATTTATTTTGAGCCTTTAACACTGTTGCTTTGTTATACCATAACATATAATATTTGGGGTATTCTTTTAAAGCTTTATCATAGACTTCTATTGATTTATTGTATTCTTTTTTAGACTCGAAAGCAACGCCTTTATTTATATATAAAGATAATTTATTAGCTATATCTATTTTATCAAAATATTCATCACATATGTTTATTACTTCATCATATTTTTTCATTTGAAGTAAATAATATGTTTTAGAAATTAAAACAGAATTAAATATTGAGTCATTTGGATTAATTTTACTTAATACTTCAGCTGCTTTTTTATAATCTTGTTTATCAGAGAATTCTATGGCCTCTTTCAAAACAGATTCATAGTCGGTTCTTAGTAGTTTTTCTTGAGAAAACAATGATGTTTTCACAAAAGTCAAGGCGCAAACAATTATTATTATTTGTTTAATCATAGCTATTTTTAATTTTTATAAATAATCTTACAAAATTAATATATTTTTATAATATCAATATGGAAAACTTAATTCTATTTTTTTAGTTACTTTCGATATTTATCATGTAAACCTATACCTTTTAATATCATAGGTATTATTTTTTCTAAACGCTTTTGTTTTGTAGTTTCACGTTTAGCTTCTATTAAATAATTTACATATTCTCGTTGTTTACTTAAACTGAAAGAATCAAATTTTTCTAGAAGTAATGAATTACTATCCAATTCATTTTGTAATTGTTGAGGAATTATAATAGGTGTTTTATTTTTTTGTGGTTTTATTGCTTTTCCTTTTTCAGCATTATCAATAGCTTCTAGAGCATAACTTTTTACTAGTTCAACATCAATATCTTTTAATGAATTAAATCTCCACTGTCTCATTGCTTTTGTTTTTCCCTCTTGTGCGTTTATAAGTAATTTGTTTTCATCTTTCAAAAATATTCCTTGATGAAACCATAAACCACAATAATTTTTAAAAGCCGACATCCCTATTATGTTTTTCCCTTTATATAAATAAGCTGGAATTCCCCATTTTATATCTTCCTCTAATGGTAATTCTTGTAAAGCAGAACGCAAGAGTTTTAACTCTTGCGTCCATTTATTTTTGTCTAGTATATATTCTGTTACTTTTAAATTCATTTTTTTAAATAGAGTTATCACCTAAGGACATCATCCAACTAACACCATATTTATCTTTTAGCATTCCAAATTTACCTCCCCAAAAAGCTTCCGCAAAAGGCATTAAAATAGTACCTTCTTCAGCTAATCCATTAAAAACAGTTAACGCTTCATTTTCATCTTCTGCATTTAAACTAATTGCAAAATTATTTCCAGCTTTAAAATCCTCCTTTTCATTTAAGAAGTCAGAAGCTAAAATAGCCATATTTCCAACCTCCAAAGTACAGTGCATAATAAGTTCTTTTGCAAAGTCAGGAATCATATTGCATATTTCTTCAGGTGCTTCTTTAAATTGCATTAGCATTGTTATTTCACCACCTAAAACATCTGCATAATACTTCATTGCCTCTTCACAATTACCGTTAAAATGTAAATACGTACTAGTTTTCATACTCTTTTAAATTAGTTTGCTACTTCACTCATAAACCTAATTCTCATCAATCGTAATTCATCTTCATCATAATCTCCATCAAACTCATCAAGTGCATCTTGTATTTTATCCGTTTCAGCCTCCATGAAATATTCACTTATCTCTTCTTGCTGATCTTCATCTAATAAATCTTCTATTGCATAATCAATATTAAGTTTAGTTCCAGAAAATACAATAGCTTCCATTTCCTTAATTAATTCAGGCATTTCTAACCCTTTTGATTTTGCTATGTCATCTAATGGTAATTTCCTGTCAGTATTTTGAATAATGTATAACTTTAATCCAGAGTTTACTCCAGTACTTTTTACTATTAAGTCATCAGGGCGCATTACATCGTTTTCTTCAACATAATTCGCTATCAATTTTACAAAGTCTTTACCATATTTTTTAGCTTTACCTTCTCCAACACCGTGAACCTTCGATAACTCTTCTAAGTTTATTGGATACTTTAAGGCCATATCATCAATTGAAGGATCTTGAAAAACAGCAAATGGAGGTACTCCTAATTTCTTCCCAACATTTTTCCTCAAGTCTTTAAGCATTGCTACTAACTTATTATCTACACCAGCACCATTAGATTTAGTATTAGTGATAATAGTACCATCGTCATCAGTAGCATATACATGATTCTCTGTCATCATAAATGATGTTGGACTTCCTATAAAATCTTTTCCTTTTTTGGTTAATTTTAAAACACCGTATTGTTCAATTTCTTTTTTAATTAAATCTACTACTAATACTTGACGTATTAAAGCCATCCAATAATGATTGTCTTTATCTTTTCCTATTCCAAAAAATGGTTGTTGTGTGGTTTTATGAGATTTTAATAATGCATTTTCTTTACCTATTATAGTATTTACCACTTCTTTAGGTTTGTACATTTCATTAGTATCTCTAATTACTGAAAGTAGCTTTACTACTTCATTTTCTGCTTCATGTTTCTTTTTAGGGTTACGCATGTTATCATCCAAATCTGCACCTTCTCCATTTACAGCGTCAAACTCTTCTCCAAAATAATGCAATAAATATTTACGCCTATTCATTGATGTTTCTGCATAACCTACAACTTCTTGTAAAAGAGCATGTCCTACTTCTTGTTCAGCTACAGGTTTATTTGCCATAAACTTCTCTAACTTTTCAATATCTTTATATGAATAGAAAGTTAAACAGTATCCCTCTCCTCCATCTCTACCTGCTCTACCAGTTTCTTGATAATAACTCTCTAAACTTTTTGGGATATCATGATGGATAACAAAACGAACATCTGGTTTATCTATTCCCATTCCGAAGGCAATGGTAGCAACAACAACATCACAATCTTCCATCAAAAACATATCTTGATGTTTAACCCTTGTTTTTGCATCTAATCCAGCATGATAAGGCACCGCATTTATACCATTAACCTGTAATACTTGTGCTATTTCCTCTACTTTCTTACGGCTAAGACAATAAATAATTCCTGATTTACCTATTCTAGTTTTGATAAATCTAATTATATCTTTTTCTATTTCCTTTGTTTTTGGACGTACTTCATAAAATAAATTTGCCCTGTTAAAGGAAGCTTTAAAAACATTGGCATCACTCATACCAAGCGTTTTTAATATATCTTCTTGTACTTTTTCTGTAGCTGTAGCTGTTAAACCTATTATTGGAACATTATCAATTTGTTTAATAATCGCTCTAAGGTTTCTATACTCAGGTCTGAAATCATGCCCCCACTCTGAAATACAATGGGCTTCATCAATTGCCACAAAAGAAATTTTTTGTTGCCTTAAAAAGGTTACATATTCCTCCTTAATAAGTGATTCAGGAGCAACGTATAACAACTTTGTTATTCCGCTTTCTATATCAGATTTTACTTGGCTTATTTCTGTTTTATTCAAAGATGAATTTAAAACATGTGCTATTCCTTTATTTTCTGAAATCCCCCTTATAGCATCAACTTGATTTTTCATCAAAGCAATTAATGGAGAAACAACAATGGCTGTTCCTTCTTTCATTAGTGCTGGTAATTGATAACATAATGATTTACCTCCCCCCGTAGGCATGATCACAAACGTGTTCTCATTATTTAAAATGCTATTTACTACATTTTCTTGTAAACCTTTAAACTTATTAAATCCAAAGATTTTCTTTAATGCTTCATATAAATCCGACTGCTCTATACTCATTTCTTTTAATATAAAATTAAAAACAGAAATCTAATTTATAAAAAAACTATTAATAAAAGATATAAACTTTCTTTTTATTAAAAGATTTTGTACCTAAAATATTTCTATTTTTACACTTTTAAATTATACTTAAACTATTAAACTTGAAAAACTCAAGCGATATCCTTTCAATTGCTAAAGAAACATTACTTTCTCAAAGTAATGCTATTGCTAATTTAGCAAATTTATTAAATAACTCGTTTATAAATGCTGTAAACTTTATACTAAATTCTAAAGGACGTGTAATTGTTACTGGTATTGGTAAAAGTGCTAACATAGCTTCTAAAATTGTTGCCACCTTAAATTCAACTGGAACTCCTGCTGTTTTTATGCATGCAGCTGATGCTATACATGGTGATTTAGGAAATGTTCAACAAAATGATACAGTTATTTGTATTTCTAAAAGCGGAAATACTCCTGAAATAAAAGTGTTAGTACCTTTAATAAAAAATTCTAATAATAAAATAATAGCAATAACAGGAAATCCAGACTCTTTTCTAGGAAAAAGTGCAGACTTTTTGTTAAATTCTTATGTTGAAAAAGAAGTGTGTCCTAATAACTTAGCTCCAACCTCTAGTACTACCGCCCAATTGGTGTTGGGAGATGCTTTAGCTGTTTGTTTACTTGAGTTAAGAGGATTTACTAGTAGTGATTTTGCTAAATATCACCCAGGCGGTGCTTTAGGTAAACGCTTATACTTACGTGTTTCTGACCTTGTTAAAAATAACGAATTACCTAAAGTGAATATTTCTGACCCTTTAACAAGGGTTATTATTGAAATATCAGAAAAAAGATTAGGTGTAACAGCAGTAGTTGATAAAAATGGTTCTATCGTTGGAATTATTACTGATGGAGATATTAGGCGTATGCTTGCTAAGACTACTAAAATTGATGAGCTAATTGCTAATGATATAATGAGTAAAAACCCAAAAACAATACACATAGATGCTATGGCTATTGATGCATTAGATGCACTTGAAAACAATAGTATTACACAAATATTAGCTATTGATGATTCAAATAAGTATGTTGGTGTTGTACATTTACATGATTTAATAAAAGAAGGAATATTTTAACAATGGCTACCAAAGAAATGTCTTTTTTAGACCATCTTGAAGAATTAAGATGGCATTTAGTTAGAAGTTTTGCTGCAATATTTATTTTAGCAATCGTAATATTTGTTAATATTAATTTCATTTTTAATGAATTCTTATTAGCCCATTTAAAACCTGATTTTACAACATATCAATTTTTTTGTAAAATTTTTTCTGCTATTGGAATAGATAGTAGTTTTTGTAACATAGAGTTTGCTCAAGAACTACAAGTACTTAATCCAACTGAAGAATTAATGACAGGTATATGGTCTTCATTAATTCTAGGTTTTGTTATTGCTTTTCCTTATGTTTTGTGGGAGTTTTGGCGTTTTATAGCACCTGGTTTACACAGTACAGAAAGAAAAAAGTCTCGAGGGTTTATTTTTACTTCTTCACTATTATTCTTTTTAGGTGTACTATTTAGTTATTATGTAATTTTACCTATGTCAGTTTTTTTCTTTTATAACTTTTCCATTGGAGATTCTATTGTTAAGAATTTTAAATTAGGAGCCTATATTAGTTTAATTACAAATACGTTACTGGGGGTAGCTGTATTTTTCGAATTACCGGTTGTAATTTTTTTCTTATCAAAAATAGGACTTATAACGCCTCAATTTTTACGTAAATACCGTAAACATGCATTAGTAGTAGTATTAATTTTATCAGCTATTATTACACCTCCTGATGTTGCTAGTCAAGTGATAGTATCAGTGCCAATTATGATTCTATACGAAGTAAGTATTTATGTTTCAAAATATGTAATAAAAAAACAACAAAAAAATGTCTCAAAAAGTCCAAGAGTTTAATGAATACCGTTCTAAAATGAACGAAAAAATATTATCCAATGATAATAAAATAATTAAACGTATTTTTAATTTAGATACTAACGCTTTTAAAGAAGGTCATTTACCTGTAAAAACTAAAGAATTACTTGGTTTAGTTGCTTCTGCAGTTTTACGTTGTGATGATTGTATAGCTTACCACTTAGAAACAGCACATAAAAGTGGTGTTACTAAAGAAGAAGTAATGGAAACATTAAGTATTGCTACTTTAGTTGGAGGTACCATTGTTATTCCACATTTACGTAAAGCATACGAGTACTGGGAAGTATTAGAAAGTAATTAAACAATTTAACAATGTTTTAATGATGCTAGTAATATCTTTTATATACTTTTAAGAAATTAAAACATTGAACTTTTAAACTCACAAATGAAATTAAAAGCAGATAACATACAAAAGCTTTACGGTAGTAGAAAAGTTGTAAAAGGAATTTCTTTAGAAGTAGAACAAGGGGAAATTATAGGATTATTAGGTCCAAATGGAGCTGGGAAAACTACTTCTTTCTATATGATTGTTGGAATGATAAAGCCTAATGGTGGAGCTATTTTCTTAGATGATGAAGAAATTACCGAAGATGCTATGTATAAGCGCTCTCAAAAAGGAATTGGTTATTTAGCACAAGAAGCTTCAGTTTTTAGAAAACTTTCTGTAGAAGATAATATTATGTCTGTTTTAGAATTTACAGATAGAAATAAAGAGCAAAGAAAAGCACGTTTAGAAGAACTAATCGAGGAATTTAGTTTAGGTCATGTTCGCAAAAATAGAGGAGATTTACTTTCAGGAGGTGAACGCAGGAGAACCGAAATTGCTCGTTGTTTAGCTTCTGACCCTAAATTCATACTATTAGACGAGCCTTTTGCTGGTGTTGATCCTATTGCTGTAGAGGATATCCAAGGAATTGTAGCTCAATTAAAAAATAAAAATATCGGTATTTTAATTACTGATCATGATGTTCAAGCTACTTTAGCTATCACAGATAGAACATACTTAATGTTTAATGGAGGTATACTTAAAGAAGGAACACCTGAAGAATTAGCAGAAGATGAAACTGTTCGTAGAGTATATTTAGGTAAAGATTTTGAATTAAAGAAAAAGAAGTTTTAAATCACTAAAACCCTATTTACAAACACAATAGACAAAACAAAACTACTTATTACGAGTAATGAAAAAAATGTTTTTTCTAAGTTTTTTATTACTTCTTTATCCATTCTATTTACCATTCCAAAAGGGATACGAATAAGAAGCATATAAAATAACACATAAAGTATAACTCTAAAATATACTGATAAATTTAAAATTAATAATTTTAATAAATTCCCAGTAACTAAACCTAAAGTTCCCAATACAATAATTCCCGAAAAAAGAAAAAAAGAGTAACTTAGTTTATTAATTATAATTGATTCTCTATTACTTATCTTTTCATTTTCTCCTTCATTAATTTCGTTATTGGTTAATAAGCTCACTTTTTTAAAAACTACTATCTTTTTATATAAAAACATTGCTAAGAATGAAAAAAAGAAAATCAAAAACATTCTTGTAATAAAAATCATAAAGCTTTTTTTAAAAATAGAAAGTTCTGACCTTTTTTAGGGAAATTTTCAATTTTACCGAAATTTTCGTAGCCTTGTTTTAAATAAAACCCTTCTGCTTGAAATGAAAATGTTTCTAATATCGCTAGCTTTGCCCCTTTCTCTATAGCAATTTCTTCAGCTTGTTTTAAAAGTTTTCCTCCTAAACCTTTTTTCCGTTCACTTTCATCAACCCAAAGTATTTTTATCATAAAACCAGCATAATAACCAACCCCACCTATAACACCTCCAACAATTTCTCTTTTATTATTTTTTGCTATTAACTCAATAGGAATCCAAACATCAGGTAATACACGTTCAGTTTGACTATCATTATAATGATTTATTTCAGAAATAATTTTTTCTATTTCATCCTTATTTTGACATTCTTCTATTGTGTTCATTACTTATTTATTAAGTTTTGAAGTAATGAAACTACGATGTATAATAAAATAATTATAGGAATAGCTACAAATTTCAAAGCAACAAGTAGTATTAGTGAGGCTATTAAAAATAAATACTTAACTATATTCTCTTTAAAAGAAAAAGTTTTAAACTTTAAAGAAAACAAAGGTAATTCTGTATTCATAACAAAAGTTAGTAATACTGTTATAACTATTAAAAAATATTTATTTTGAACAATATTATTAAAAAATGAATATCCTGAATATTCAAGTATAAGTGGTAATGAAATAACGAATAAACTCATTGCTGGAGTTGGTAAACCTATAAAACTATCGGATTGACGTTCATCAATATTAAATTTAGCTAAACGATATCCAGCACCTAATGTTAATAATAAACCTAAATAAGGTAAATTACTTCCAGACCTTCCATATTCATCAATACCAAAATACCCAACTGCATCAATATCTATTGCATTTACTAATAACTGTAACATTACTATACCTGGTACTACTCCACTTGTTACCATATCTGCCAAGGAATCTAACTGCTTCCCCAACTCTCCTTGTACTTTTAATAACCTAGCAGCAAATCCATCAAAAAAATCTAACCCAATACCAATAATTACTAAAACTGCTGTACCTACAAAATCTCCTTTAACTGCAAAAATTGTAGCAATTGTTCCACATAATAAATTTCCTAAAGTAATTAAATTAGGTATCTGTTTTTTAATATTCATAGTATATAGAATTTAAAGGCGAAAATAAGAAATCATTTTATCAGTTTTACTTTTTCATTGTTTTTTGTCATATTTGTTAAAAATAGCTAATCAATAAAATCAAATGCCAAAAATCACAACTAACTTTACACCAAATTTACCTTTTAGAAATCCTCATTTTAATACAATTTATCGTCCATTATTCATGAGAGATACTATTAGTTATGAACGAAAAAGGGTTATAACATGGGATAATGACTTTATAGATTTAGATTTTTCATGTATTGGTTCAGATACTCTTGTTTTATTAATTCATGGTTTAGAAGGCAGCTCCAATTCAAACTATATGATCACTACTTCTAAACAACTTAATAAAAATGGATATGATACTGTTTGCATGAATTTAAGAGGATGTAGTGGTGAAGATAACTTATTATTAGGAACTTACCATAGTGGTAAAACTGATGATGTAGATTTTATTATAAATTATTTATGCCAAGAATATCAATACAAAAATATTCTTATTATTGGATTTAGTTTAGGCGGAAATTTAGCTTTAAAATATTTAGGTGAATATGATGCTATACCTGAACAAATAAAAGGAGGAATTGCTATTTCAGTTCCTATTGATTTAACAGCTTCTCAAGCTGAACTTGCTAAATTTAAAAATAAAATATATTTAACAGAGTTTTTGAGAACTATGAAATTAAAACTCCTTAAAAAATCTGAAAAATTTCCTGATTTTAAGCTTGATAAAAAATTATTATTCAAAGCAACTCGTTTTAGACATATTGAGAAGCAATATACAGTTCCTGTTTTTGGATTTGAAAGTTCAGAAGATTATTGGAAAAAAGCAAGCTCTAAACCTTATATACCTAACATAAAACACACCACACTATTAATAAACTCATTAGATGATAGTTTTTTAACAAAAGAGTGTTACCCTTATAGCGAAGCTGAAAATTCTACTAATTTTTATTTATTAACTCCAAACTATGGAGGTCATGTTGGTTTTTTATCTTCTTTTTCTAATTCACATAATTATTGGTTAGAACAAAAAATTATTGATTTTATCAATGAAAAAGTTATTTTAACTTAGGTTTTAAGTAAGTTAAATATGTTAAAAACAATATCTTTTAAAAATGATAGTTATGTTCTTAGTATTTTAGATATTTGTATATCATTCAACCTTAAATATTGAAAACACGTTTTTTATTTTTTATTGTACTATTTACAAGTACATTACATGCTCAATTCAGAAATTATTCAAATGAATTTTTAAGTATTGGTGTAGATGCTGGCGCTTTAGGTATGAGTAAATCTGTAGTAGCATCTACTAATGATGTCAATTCTATTTATTGGAATCCAGCTGGATTAGTAGCTGTTGAAGATTATCAAGGCTCCTTAATGCATGCTTCCTATTTTGCTGGAATTGCAAATTATAACTTTGCTGGTTTTGCAATGCCTATAGATCAAAGGAGTGCTTTAGGTATAGCTATAATTCGTTTTGGTGTAGATGACATTTTAAACACAACAGAATTAATTGATAATCAAGGAAATATTGATTATAATAGAATAAGTCTTTTTTCTGCTGCTGATTATGCTTTTAATATTGGTTATGCCAGAAAAATGATATTAGATGGTTTTCAACTTGGTATAAATGCTAAAATTGTACGTAGGGTTATTGGTGATTTTGCAACTTCTTGGGGGTTTGGTTTTGATGCAGGAGTTCAATTTGAAAGAAATAATTGGAAATTTGGTTTAATGGTTCGAGATATTACCACAACTTTTAACACTTGGGCTATTAATAAAACAGAATTTGATAAAATTAAAAATGCTATTCCAGGAAAAAACCAAGAGCTCCCAGAAACTACAGAAATTACAAAACCAAAAGCTCAATTGGGTATTGCTAAAAGTTTTTCTATTAATCGTTTTTTTAGCTTACTTGCTGAAATTGATTTAAACATGAGATTCACTAAAACAAATGATATCATTGCTTCTGATTTTGTTAGTATAGATCCTTCATTAGGTGTACAACTAGATTATGAAAAAATGGTATTTTTACGTTTAGGTATTGGTAATATTCAAAATACTACTGAATTTGACGGAAGTAAATCCATAGCAATTCAGCCTAATTTGGGTGTTGGTTTTAATTACAAAGGCATTCAAATTGATTATGCTTTAACAAATATTGGTAGTATTGGTAATGCTTTATATTCTAATATTTTTTCTATTAAATTTGATTACAGTTTTTTTAGACAATAACTATGCTTAAAAAATACCTTATTCTATTTTTTGTTTTATTTGTTTTTAATTTTTCAAATGCTCAACAAGGTATTAAACTTTCTGCTTACGCTGAAGTAAGTGTGCTAACTTATGGTCCAGGTTATGCCCTGTATGAAAAATTTGGTCATACAGCTATTAGAATACAAGATCCTGTTTTACAATTAGATTTAATTTATAATTACGGTTTTTTTGATTTAACTGAAAGTAATTTTTATGTAAACTTTACAAAAGGCTACATGAAATATAAATTAGTTCGCTATTCCTTCCCTCCTTCTTTAAGAGGCTATAATGAAGATCAAAGATGGGCAAAAGAGCAAATTTTAAACCTTACTAATAAACAAAAAAATAGTTTTTTTAGCTATTTAGAAAATAATGCTCTTCCAAGCAATGCTAGTTATTTTTATGATCCTTTTTTTAATAATTGTTCAACAAAACCAGCAGATATTATTAAAAATGTGTTAGGAGCTAATGTGATTTTTAAAGATGATTTTGTTATTGAAGACTCCTCTATTAGACAACTCATGAATAATGAAATACATACTAATACATGGGGAAGTTTGGGTATTAATATTGCTTTAGGTAGTAAACTAGATAAAATAGCTACTTCAAAAGAATATTTATACTTACCTGACTACGTTTTTAAATCTTTAGCCTGCTCAAAAGTTATTAAAAACGGAAAAGAGGAAGACCTTGTTATTACCACTAAAAACCTTTTAAATTACCCTGAGAAAGAGTTAAAATCAGATGCTATTAGCCCTTTTATAATCTTTTTTATACTGTTCCTTATTGGTTTATTTATAACCTTTAAGGATTTTAAAAATAATACACGATCAAAATGGTTAGACTTTTTAATTTTTTTTACAACTGGCGTTTTTGGAATCTTAATTATTTTCTTGTGGTTTTTCACTAATCATTCAACAGCTCCTAATAATTTTAATATTCTTTGGGCTTTTGCTCCTAATATTATAATTTCTTTTCTTTTAAATAGAAAAAATCCACCAAGGTGGATTTCTAAATACATTTTATTTTTACTAATTTTACTCGTATTAATTCCAATTATATGGATTTTTAAAATTCAACTTTTTCCTATTGAATTAATAAGCTTTTTTATTCTACTTATAATTAGATATACTTATTTATTAAAGTTTACAAGAAACTTTGAATAGCTAACTCATAACTTTGTAAACCAAAACCAGTTATTATTCCTTTAACATTAGGAGCTAAATAACTTTTATGTCTAAATTCTTCTCTTGAATATACATTAGAAATATGCACTTCAATTACTGGAGTATTTATTGCTTTTATAGCATCTGCTATTGCTACAGATGTATGAGTATAAGCAGCCGCATTTAAAATTATTCCATCATAATCAAATCCTACTTCATGTAACTTATTGATAAGTTCACCTTCAATATTTGATTGGTAATAGCTCAAATTTAAAGATGTAAATTTTTTTTGTAAACTTTGGTAAAACTCGTCAAAAGAGTTATCTCCATAAATAGTAGGTTCTCTCTTTCCCAATAAATTTAAATTGGGTCCATTTATAATAAGTACTTTTTTCATTTCTTTCTTTAAATAAAAAGTAAAGTTAGCAATAGTTATTTACATTTACCTTTAACTAAACAAAAAACCGTTGAATATTTAAAATACTCAACGGTTTAGTAATTTTTATATAGATTTTATTATCTTCTACTATAATTAGGAGCCTCTTTAGTAATAGCTACATCATGTGGATGGCTTTCATTAATTCCAGATGCAGTAATTCTAACAAACTTACCCGTGTTTTTAAGTGTTTCAATATCCTTAGAACCACAATAACCCATTCCTGCACGTAAACCTCCTATAAATTGATGAATACTTTCAAATAACTCACCTTTGTATGGTACACGCCCAACAATACCTTCAGGTACTAATTTTTTAATATCATCTTCAACATCTTGAAAGTAACGATCTTTCGAACCTTTTTTCATTGCTTCTACTGATCCCATTCCTCTATAAGACTTAAATTTACGTCCTTCATAGATAATTGTTTCTCCTGGTGATTCCTTAGTTCCTGCTAATAAAGATCCTAACATTACACAATCTGCTCCTGCTGCAATTGCTTTTGGAATATCACCTGTATAACGAATACCACCATCAGCAATTACTGGTATTCCAGAACCTTTTATAGCTGCAGCAACTTCTAATACTGCTGAAAACTGTGGAAAACCAACACCTGCAACTACACGTGTTGTACAAATAGAACCTGGTCCTATACCAACTTTAACAGCATCTGCACCAGCATCAACCAAATATTTTGCTGCTTCAGCAGTAGCTACATTACCTACTACTACATCTAATTCTGGAAACTTTTCTTTAACCGATTTTAATGCAGCTACAACAGTTTTTGTATGTCCGTGGGCTGTATCTATAATAACAGCATCAACACCTGCTTTAACTAAAGCTTCTGCTCTATCTACAACATCAGCTGTAACTCCTAATGCAGCTGCTACACGTAAACGTCCAAAAGTATCTTTGTTAGCTATTGGCTTTTGAGTTACTTTAGTTATATCTCTAAAAGTAATTAAACCAGTAAGCTTATAATTTTCGTCTACAATTAATAATTTTTCAATCTTATTTTGTTGAAGAATTTTCTCTGCATCTTTTAACGATGTACCAACATTAGCAGTAACTAAATTTTCAAAAGTCATTACTTCTACAATTGGCCTATTATTTTTATGCTCGAAGCGTAAATCTCTATTGGTTACAATTCCTTTAAGAGTGCCATTATTATCTATTACTGGTATACCTCCTATCCTATGCTCTTTCATTAATCTTTTAGCATCTGATACTGTAGCTTCTAGAGATAAAGTTACAGGGTCAATAATCATCCCACTCTCAGCTCTTTTTACTTTTCTTACTTCCTGAGCTTGTTGCTCAATAGTCATATTCTTATGTAATACTCCAATACCACCCTCTCTTGCAATTGCTATTGCCATTGCAGACTCAGTTACTGTATCCATTGCAGCAGATACAATAGGAACGTTTATTGTTATATTTTTAGTAAATTTTGTTTGAATTGAAACTTCTCTTGGAAGAATTTCTGAATATGCAGGAACTAATAAAACATCATCATATGTTAAACCTTCTCCTACAATTTTTGACTGGTGAGCATCCATAAATGTAATCAATTTTACTCTTTAAAAAGAGCGTTTAGTTGTTAAAAATTAATTACGTGCAAATATACTATAATTATTCTTAAACTATAATTTAAGTTTATGTTAAGTTTCTTTGATACTTATTTAAATTAAATCTAAATAAACTTTGTAAAGTTTAAAAAAGTTTATTCCTTTGTTGCTTAATTATATTAAATCTAAATAAAATGAAGGTTATATTAAAAGCATGTCTACTAATATTAGCAGCTATAGCTCTAAAATCATGTTCCTCAGAAAACGACGAACTTCCACAAAATAAAGTAACAGTAAAAGAAGTGATTGCAAATTATGCAAAACTAGTACACCAAAATTACTTAGACAGTTATAATGCTGCCGTTAAAATGCAAAGTACAATTAGTGCATTTACAAGTAATCCTTCACAAGCTGGTTTTGATAATTCAAAAAAAGAATGGTTAGAAGCTAGAGATATCTATGGTCAAACTGAAGTGTTTAGAGGATCAAATGGACCTGTTGATTCTGAAGGTAGCGAAACATGGGTAATAAATAATGAAGGACAAATGAATGCCTGGCCTTTAGATGAAGGTTACATTGACTATGTAACAGCTAGTTCTGATGCATATGCTGGATACACAGCTTATAGTGGTGGTGTTATTGCAGGAACTGATGCTATTACAGAAGCTTTTTTAATTGGTAAAAATGAAAAAGAAAATGATAAATCAATTTCTACAGGATGGCACGCTATCGAATTTCTTTTATGGGGACAAGATGAAACAAATCCTAAAGACCTGAAAGCAGGACAAAGATCTGTAACAGATTACACTACTGATTCTAAAAAAGAGAGAAGAAAAACGTATTTAAACGTAGTTACTTCTATTTTAGTTCAGGATTTAAAAAAATTAGTAGATACATGGGCAACAGGAGGTGAATACTACAAAGTATTCATGGCTTTATCTGAAAAAGATGCATTAAAAAATATTATTTCTGGTCCATTCTTTTTAGCTAATGAAGAATTATCAGAAGAGAGAATGTTAAAACCTGTTGATTTAACAGACGGAATAGATCAGTCTGGACAAGAAGATGAACATTCTTGTTTTTCTGACAATACACATAGAGATGTAGTTACAAATGCCCAAGGAATTATTAATGTTCTTTTTGGAAAATACGGAACTATTTCAGGTGCATCTGTTTATGATTTAATTAATCAACAAGATAACACAATCGCAAAAAAGTTTAAAGATGCTACAGATCAAATGATGTCAAAAATTAATGATATTGATACGAAAGCTAACAATAAAAAACCTTTTGATTTATTGCTATTAGAAGAATCTACTTCTAATCCAGGAACTATTGTTGCTGCAGGTCAATCTTTAAAAGATCTTGGAGGAAATATTAGTGAAGTAGCTGTTAAAATAGGAGCTCCAGTTCAATAAACATCTTTTTAATAATCAAAAAGAAAAAGGTCTATTAACTTAGGTCTTTTTCTTCTTTATTTTAATTCATATTAAATTATAAAGTCATATTTAAAAAATGAAATACATAAGAGTAAAGAAGAATATAAGAATCAAATTGCTTTGCATTTTCTGTATAGGATTCTTCTTTTCATCATGTTCTAAAGATAATTTATCTAATGAATATCTACCAGTAAATCAATATGAACAAGGAGAAGAAAATTTAACTGATAACTTAAGTGTTGCTACAACAAATAATAATTCTTTTGGAAAAGAAATACCCGGATTAAATAGAACTGATAAAATTCGTTTTGCTTCTGGTAATTCATTATTTAATCAATCATGGGTTTCTGCACCAGCGTCAACAACTGGTTTAGACGGTTTAGGTCCAACTTTTAACTCCAGAGCATGTGCTAGTTGTCACTTTAAAGATGGTAGAGGGAAACCGTTTGAGCCCTCTAATATAGGATCAAAAGGTTTTTTAATTCGTTTAAGTATCCCTGGAAGAAATCCTCATGGAGGACCTTTAGCAGTTCCAAATTATGGAGATCAACTTCAAAATCATGCAAATTTAAATATTAAAAAAGAGGCTGATATTAATGTTACATATACTTATATCGAAGAAACATATCCCGATGGAACTAAATATCAATTAAGAAAACCTAGTTATTCAATTATAAATGAAAATTTTGGATCATTAACCGGTGTATTAATTTCCCCTAGAATTGGCCAACAAACAATTGGGTTAGGATTAATAGATGCACTGCCTGATAATGAAATATTAAAAAATGAAGATGAATTTGATACTAACAAAGATGGTATTTCCGGTAAGGCAAATTATGTTTGGAATGCCATTGAAAATAAAACATCATTAGGAAAATTTGGGTGGAAAGCAAATCAACCTTCTTTAAAACAACAAATTGCTGGAGCTTTTTTTGGTGATCTAGGTTTAACAACTTCTATTTTTAACAATAACCCTTGTCCATCCCCTCAAAAAGATTGTTACGATGCTCCAAATGGTGGAAATCCTGAAGTTACAGAAAAACAAATGGATAGAGTTTTATTATATCAAACTTCTTTAGCTGTTCCTAAAAGGCGAAATTATAAAGAACAAAATGTATTAGTTGTCATTCTACTAACTTTAAAACTGATAGCTATAGTTTTAACCCTTTATTAGAAAATAAAAATATTAAACCATATTCTGATTTTTTATTACATGATATGGGAGAAGGATTGGCTGATAATAGGCCTGATTTTTTAGCAAATGGAAAAGAATGGAGAACACAGCCATTATGGGGTATTGGACTTATAAATACCGTAAATAAACACACATTTTTATTACATGATGGAAGAGCTAGGAATATTGAAGAAGCTATTTTGTGGCATGGTGGTGAAGCTGAAAAATCAAAAAATGAATTTAAAAAATTATCAAAACAACAAAGAGAAGAACTCTTAAGCTTTGTTGAATCTCTTTAATATTATATTTATGAAAAAAGCAATTTTATTACTTGCAATTATATCTTTTTTTTATGTATCGTGCTCAAATGACAACACAGTAACACCTGATTATAAACATGAAATTGTTACTTCAGTCACTGATCAAATTATTTTACCTAATTTAAATACAATACTTGAAAAATCTATAGCTTTAAAAAATTCTGTAGAGCAATTCTCAAAAGATCAAACTACAAATAACTTATTAGATGTTAGAAGTAAACTAATAAATATTACTGAGTTTTATGCTAAAATGTATGTTTTTAACATTGGACAAGCAAAAAGTAATTTTATGAATCGTAAAATTAATTTTTGGCCTGTTTATAATATTTCAATCGAAAAGAATATTAGTGAAGGTACTTTTACAAAGTTTTCTATTTTAAATTTAGGAAGCGCTGCTAAAAACTTACCTGGTTTAAATTATTTAGTATTTAAAAAACAGAATACTACTGATTTATTAAAGGAATATAGCGCAAACATAAATAGAGTTAGATATTTAAAACTCATTACAAATGAGTTTCATAACAATATAATACAAGTATCTTCTATTTGGTCTTCTACTGGGAATAATTATGCTGAAAGCTTTAAAAGTAATAATGAAAAAGGATTATTAAGCTCTTTTAATTTACTATATAATGGTATGTACAATGTTATAGATAACTGTAAAGTTACTAAAGTTGGTAAACCTGGTGGGCTTGAAAAATCTTCACATACAAACCCTGAGATAGTAGAAAACTTTTATACTGGAAATTCTTTAAATTTAATATACAACAATATAACTTCAGTAGAAGAAATACTATTTTCTGATAAAATAACTTCAGTGTCTACTTATATTAAATCGATTACAAAAAATGATGATTTAAACAATCAAATTAAAAATAAAATTAAGACTATAAAAGAAACTATAAAATCAATAAAAAAACCATTAAAAGAAGCTGTAAATACAGATAAAACTAATATTAAAAAGCTTCACGTTAGTTTGAAAGAATTACTTGTACTATTTCACACTGATGTACGTAGTATACTATCTATTATTATTACAGGAACTGATAATGATGGAGATTAAAAACAAAAAGCGGATATATTAAATATCCGCTTTTTGTTTTTATATTGAATCTAGTAGTAACCTTACATATTCATTTGTTGACTCTTTAAAAATATCTTTTGTATTCCCCTGCTCTAGTACTTTTCCTTTTTGTAATACAATAATTTCATCAGAAATAGCTATTGCATCTTTTATATCATGAGTTACAAAGATTGCTGTACAATTCGTCTTTTTTAATATTTGATGTAAATCTTTTCTTAATTGATTTCTTAATACCACATCTAAATTACTAAAAGGCTCGTCTAAAATTAACAATTCTGGTTTCGGTGCTAATGCTCTTGCTAAAGCAACTCTCTGTTGCTGCCCTCCCGAAAGTTCATGAGGGTACCTAGTATTCATACCTTCTAAACCTACCAACGATAAAACTTCAGAAACTCTTTCTTTTTTATCTGATTTCTTTGATATTCCATACACAACATTTTGAAAAACTGTTAAATGAGGAAAAAGAGCATAATCTTGAAATACCATTCCTACATTACGTTTTTCAGGTTCAATAAATATTGATTTAGATGAAACTACTTTTTGATTTAGCTTTATCTCTCCGTTATTTAAAACTTCAAGTCCCGATATTAATCGTATTAATGTTGTTTTTCCACTTCCACTCTCTCCTACTATAGATACTATCTTTCCTTTTTCTAAAGAGTATGTAATGTTATTTAAAGCTATAACTTTATCATTGTTAAATGATTTACTTAATTTATTTATTTCTAAAATTTTAGTATTCATTATTTTGCTTTAGATATTAGTCTGTTTAAAAATATAATTGGTAATACACCTGTTAATACTATAAATAATGAAGGTAATGAAGCTTCAGCTACTAACTCATCACTTGCATATTCATATGCTTTTACGGCTAGTGTATTAATTTGATAAGGCTTTAGTATTAAGGTTAAGGGTAATTCTTTCATTACATCAACAAAAACTAAGATAAATCCACTTAAAATGGCTGGTTTCAATAAAGGTAATTCAATTTTAAAAAAAGTCCCTAAATTACTTTTTCCTAACATTTTTGAAACTTCAGATATAGATTTACCCATTTTTAATGAGGTTGCCTCAATTGGGTTATATGCTACGGCAATATACCTTACCACATATGCATATACTAATGCTATAATTGTTCCATTTATTATGAATCCTATTTTTAAATCAAAACTATTTTTAAAAAAAGTAATTAACCATTTATCTAATGACAAAGTAGGAATTAAAACGCCTACAGCAATTACAGCTCCTGGTATTGCATAACCAAGTGTTCCTATTCTAGTTATAGCGTTAATTATAGATAATTTATTCCATTTAGCCATAAAAATTAAAGCTAAAGCAAAAATAATTGCAAAAAAAGCTGACACTAAAGAAAGAGTAAAACTTTGAAAGGCTACATGCAAAAAATCGGTTGTAAATACTTCTTTATATGTTAAAATAGCCCAGTAAATTAATTGTGAAACAGGAAAAATAAAACCACATAAAACTGGAATTAATACAATTGTAAAAAACAATGTTTTAATTCGTTTATTAATAGGATGCTTTTTTAAATTTTGATGATTCTTAGAAGAATTAAAGTACCCTATTCGTTTACGTTGTCTTTTTTCTATAACAATTAAAATAAATATAATAGCAACTAAAATAGCAGACAAATAAATAGCCGTTTCTGGCTCTTCTAAAGAAAACCAAGCTCGAAAAATCCCTGTTGTAAATGTGTTTACTCCATAATATTTAGCCGCACCATAATCATTTAACACTTCCATTAATACTAAAATTAATCCGCCTACAAATGCTGGACGAGCTAATGGTAAAATAAGTTTAAAGAATGTTCTTCTTTCAGTACCTCCTAAAATTTTAGAAGCTTCTATTATATTGTTTGATTGGTTTATAAAGAATGCTCTTGATGCTACATAAACATAAGGATATAATGATGCGCTTAAAACAAATATTAGTCCAAATTGATTCATTATATCAAACTTCACTGGTAATAACTTATCAATAACACCTCCATAATCAAAAATCCCAGCATATGCATATGCTGTTATATATGAAGGTATAGCTAAAGGTAAAATTAACAACCACTCTAGCTGTTTTTTTAATGGTATTTCATATCTAGAAACTATCCAAGCTGATGATATCCCAAATACTAAGGTTAAAATACTGGTACCAATAATAAGAACTAAAGAATTACCAATATAATTTGGTAAAAGAGTTACTACTAAATGATTCCAAGTATCACCTGGCCCATAAAATAAATTAAAAAAGATTGTACCAATGGGAATTGCTACAAACAAAACAATGGTCAATAATAATATTGACCATTTATTTGTATCTCTCTTTATGTTTTGAAATCTAATTTTCACTTACTATTTGTATAAAAACTACAAATATATTTCTTTATTTCCAGCCAGCCCTATCAAAAGTTAAAACAGCTTTCTTATTATTTTTTCCTAACTGAGTTAATGATAAACCATCTTCTTTAAACGTACCCCAAGAAGCTAATAAATCAGACGGTGCAATTTTTGTATTTACAGGATACTCATAATTAGCCTTAGCAAAAACTTTTTGTGCTTTTTCACTTGCTAAAAACTCAATAAACTTTATTGCGTTTTCTTTATTAGGAGCATATTTAGCTACACCAGCACCACTTATATTAATATGAGTTCCTCTTCCTTCTTGATTTGGAAAAAATATTTTAATTCCTTTCCCAGCTTTTACTTCCTCTGGATCTTTTGAATTTAATAATTTCCCTATATAATAAGTATTAACAATTGCTACATCACCTTCACCTGCAACAACAGCCTTTACCTGATCACGATCATTTCCTTTTGGTGAACGTGCCATGTTAGCTACAATGCCCTTTGCCCATGTTTCAGCTTTTTCTTCTCCTAAATTAGCTATAATTGAAGCTAATAATGATTGATTATATATATTTCCTGAAGAACGTATTAATACTCTTTTATTCCATTTTTCATTAGTTAAATCTTCATAAGAAGATAACTCATTTTCTTTTACTTTTTCAGGATTATATACCATAACTCTAGCTCTTTTTGTTAATGCAAACCAATTGTTATCAACATCTTTTAAATGTGAAGGTATTGTATTGTTCAAAAATTCAGAAGTAGCTGATTGTAACAATCCTTTATCTTTAGCTCTTACTAAACGACCAGCATCAACAGTTATTAAAACATCAGCTGGAGATTGCTCTCCTTCAATTGTCATTTTTTGAATTAATTCATCAGCTTTTGCATTGACAACATTTACTTTTATACCTGATTCTTTTTCAAATTGAGCAAATAATTCTTGATCTGCCTTATAATGACGGTGTGTATATACATTTACTTCTTGTTGCTTTTTCTCTTCTTTTTTAGCTTCTTTTTTGCAACTTAACACTAGTAACGCTATAACAAAAACACTTATTATTTTTTTCATTCTATTTCGGGTATTAATCTCTTAAAAAGAGTATTTATTTAACTTTAAATAATATTATATTTTAATTTCTAAGGTAACATAATAACTTCTAGGGGCTGATGGTATAATACCAGGACCAGGATAACCAGTAGCTCTTCTAGTAAAATATTTTTCATCAAGCATATTATTAACTCCTGCTTCTAGCTTAAACATTTTATATTTATAAGAAGTTGAAAAATCCAGTACATTGTAACTTGGTATTATTCCATTAACACCACTTAAACTTGGGGTTACAGAATTAGAAGCATCAGTAAATTGCTTAGATAAATAGGTATATTGAATATTTGACGAAAAATTTTGATAACCAAATTTAAGTCCCGTCTTTAAATTTAAATCTGGAACAAATTCTACTTGATTATTTATGACACCTGGAACTTCAGATCTTGTATACTTTGATTTTATAAATGAAGCATTAATAAAATAACTAAAACTATAATCATTTTGTATTTTTAAAATTCTTCTTAAATCAAAATCAAATAAACTTTCAACACCTAATATTCTAGCATCTCCTACGTTTCCTCTTTCTTGAATAACTCTTCCATCTGCTAAACCTTTAGATACTAAACCTATTCTGTCGTTATAAAACAGCCCAAAAGCACCGAAATCATAAGAAATATACTTATTTATATTTCCTCTAACCCCAATATCAGTAGTGTAACCTTTTTCATCATCTAAATTACCAATTCTAAATGATGGATTAACAATATTTAAATCTGAAAAAGTAACCGAACGATAATTTTGTGATATATTTCCGTAAAGTTCAAAACTTTTTGATGCTTTATAACTTAATCCAAGTCCTAATAATAAAAATGACCTTGTATTATTATTATTACTAGTAATAGTTTCATTCAATATTACATTACCAGCTCCATCTGTATTTATTTTTTTAAAATACCCTTCACTTTCTGTTTTGATATACTCAAATCGTATACCAGGTGTAACAGAAATTTTATCATTGATATAAAATATGTTTTCTCCAAAAACAGCTATATTTAAATTAGGATTAAGGTAATTAGATTGATTGCCATAATTTGGATATTGGCCCAAAGCTGAACTAAAGTTTGCATCGGTACCTTTCGTACCTGGACCTTGAATAGAAGTATTATTAGCCTTATAAAACTTAGTTCCTACTAAAAAAGTAGCATTTTTATTAAAAATATTGTAGCTACTTAACAATCTTGCTTCAAAACCAAAATTTTTAAAGTCGCCTTCTATTAAATCTCTTTCATCTCCAGGATCTACTTGATTTACCCTATTGGTTCTAAACCCTAAAGCTTTTCTTGTAGCATCTAAACCAAAGAAATTAAAAGTAAAAGTAGTTTTTTCAGAAAATTCATGAGACAATTTAAAATTGTACAAAAACCAATCAATTTTAAACCAGTTTCTAGCTCTATTGCTTTGATAAGGATTTTCATTAAACATTATATCTGTTAACCCTCCTGCTTGCTGTGCTAAATAATTAAGATATGTTACCTCAAACTCTAAATTTGTTTTATCATTTACTTCATAACCTAGGTGAAAAAACGCATTTTTAGAATCGAACTTTGAATTTGATCTAAATCCATCACCTTGCTTGTAATTATAATAGGCTAAATAACTCCATTTATTTTTTGTTCCATTTATGCTTGTAAAATTTGTAAAAAGGCTATTACTTCCAATAGTATTCCTAGTTAAAATTTCTAATGATTTATTCGCGTTTGGCTTTTTTAGTACAAAATTCACCAATCCTCCAAACTGCGTTCCGTATTGTAATGAAGCTGCTCCCCTTACTATTTGAATTTGTTCAATTGCTTCTGCTGGCGGAGAATAATAACTTTCAGGATATCCTAGTACATCTGCACTAATATCATATCCATTTTGTCGTGTATTAAAGTTAGATGTTCTATTCGGGTCTAAACCTCTTCCCCCAATATTTAATTGTAATCCTGCATCATCATTTTCAAAAATATTTAATCCAGCTACTTGACTATATATCTGTCGTGCATTATTTGACGCTAAGTTTACTGTAGACTGATTTAATAATACAACTTCTGTTTTTTTTCCTGCATAAATAGCTGTTTTAACAACATCTTTTAATCTAGATAACTCAAAAACTTTTCTTTTTTGTGCCTGAATTACTATCTCAGATAATTCTTCAGTAAAAGAATTTAAAGTAATGTTAAGTATAGTTTCTTTTTGAGAAAAAGAAACTGTTTTTTCTAATAATTGATAATTATCTACATAAAATACAATATTCAATTGGCTTTTATCAGTTTCAAAAGAATAACTTCCATCAATTCCCGATTTTGCTAATACTCCTCCATTACTATTAAATATTTCAACCTTATTTAAAGGTTTATTCTCTTCAGAAGTAACAATTCCTGTTACTTTAAATTGAGAAAAAACAGATGAAGAAATCATCAATAACAATACTAATAATCTATAATCCTTTAATTTTAATTTCATGATTAAAAGGTATAATCCACTTTTTATGTTTAAAACTCTCTTTTTGTTTCATTAGATCTGTCTTTGGATCTATGTATAATTGACTCATTCTTCCATTTAAAGCTACATAACTGTCTACATATACTTCTACATTTTTATGCCCCTGACTTTTAAAATGATTTCCTAAATAATGTGCATATTCTAAAATAAAATCTGGCTGAAAACTCATTTGTTTTTCCTGAAAAGAAGTTAAAAAGTCATCATTTTCAACATAAAAAAACTTTCCTGATTCTCCATCTACTATTTTAAAAACTGAGTAACCAGCTTTTTCAATTAACATTACTCTCCATGAAAATCGAAACCCCTCTTCTGTCCAAAATAACTCACCTGGATATAATAAATATCTCCATGGCAATATTATTTGAAAAGTTAAAAATAATCCTACTCCAACTAATAATAAACTCTTCTTAATTTTTGAATAATTATAATTTGTTATTGAAGTAATGGAAATAGTTTTTTTATTATTTAATAGTTTTTTTAATTTATTTATAATTTTTTGATGAAAACTATCATCAAAAAAGATTAATGTACCTACTATCATTATAAAAGGAAACATCCCAATAGGAAATAAAATCCTAGTAAATACATGAAAGAAAACTACTAAAACAAATGCATATGTTCTTGTTTTCTTAGCTAATAATAAAAAAGGTATTGTTAAGTCATATATTGCTCCTGACCAACTCATACTGTAATGAAACCATTCCTGTTGCATCAAATTATTACCTATAATTGGCAAATCATATTTTGATGGCAGCCATATTTTTAAAGGCATGGCCCTTAATAACCAGTCAGAATTTAATTTTGCTAACCCCGCATAAAAATAAACTATTCCTAACAAAAGCTTAATACTATCTACAGTCCATTTAGGTATATTTACATAGCTTGTTTTCTTTAGATAACTATCTAATGAAAAAGATTTATTAGCAGGTAAAAAACATAATAAAAAGCTCATTAAACTGATAAAATAATAATGATTAAGATATGTTGTCTTATCCATTAATTCAATAAAAGTAAAGCTTAGAAAAAAAGTAATAATAGAAATTCGGTATTTAAATCCGATTGCAATAAACAAAGCAGATAAACCGCAAATAAAAAAAATAACATAAGTAAAATTACCTACAGGTTTTACCCACTCAAAACCGTAATACGAAAAATGAAATGTTGGTTCTAAATACAATTTTTCAATCCAACCATTTAACCAAAACCTAATTATACTCAATAACATCATTACTCCAAAAAATAGTCTAAATACTATTAATGGAGCAATGTTTGTTTGTTTTGATAAATATTTTTTTAAAAGCATTTGTTGACAAAAAACTGTCTATATCTTATCTGGTGCTATTCTTTTTTAACAATTATGATTAATAATTATTAATCACCATCAGCATCAACATAGTCAACATTTACATTAAAAGCTTGTAACATATCAACTTTTAATAATACAACAGCTTTTTGAAGTTCATCATAAGCTTTTGTCATTTTTGTATTATCGTCTGCTATTTGTTGATTAAAATTTGAGTTTAATGTATTAATCTGAGCTTTAGCGGCATCAAATTGAGCGTTAATTTTAGTAGCCAAATCATTTTTATTTAGTGCATTTAAATACGCTTTAAAGCTACTACCTTCAGTACTTGATTTAAAGTAAGTACCATTAAATAAAGCTTTCACAGCAAACAATGATTCTAAAGCTAACTCTTTAGATATTGTTTTTTTATAAAAAGCTTCAACTTTTTCAGGTAATACAGTTGAAGAAAAATTTCCAGCTGGAATACCTATTTTAACTGCTCGTAATCTTTTTTCGTAGTAAAAGATATAATCATTTACAAATTTGTTTAAAGAACTAGTTGCTGTGTTCCCTGTACTTGTAACAAATTTTTCTCTATAAGTTCCTTCCCAATCATTTACTACTGCAACTGCAGTTTCATTAATTTTTTGAACTACATCCGTTACATATTTTTTATAATTAGCAGCTTTAGAATTTGTTGTATATTTTTCTAAAATTTCAGTATCATTAACTCCTGTTCCATGTAATAAAAAATCTAATGCAGGAAAGCCTTGTGCATCATGATTGTTTGGATGTGTAAAATCATATCCTCCATTAGTAATATTACTTTCTATATCAGCTTTAGAAACAGGATATATATTAATAAAATTAACAAACTCTAATTCTTCTGCTTTACCAATATTAAACATAGCTACATACTGCCATGATTTATAGGCATTGTACCAAGATGTTCTCAAATTATCAAGAGTTGACTGAGTAGGACTGTTTGTAAAAGCAGAAGATTTAGTTTTTAAATCAACAACTTTATTTTTAAATTCTTTAAACGAAGGTATAATAATGTTATCAGCTACATTCGTTAAAATTTTGCTTCTATCAAAAGTATCATCTGTTTTATTATCTGGATTGTCAGAACTTGAACTACATGCTACCCCCAACATTGTAAGCACTAGTATAAATAAACCTTTCTTCATTATAATTATTTCTATTTATTCTAAATAAGTGCAAATATATAAAAAAAGTAGCTGAGTAAACAGCTACTTTTAATATCATTTAACGAGACTTAAATATTATTTTGCTTGATCTACAGTAAAACCATAAACAGCAGCTATTCTAGTAGACATATCATCTAACGTTTTAGTTGTTAGTGTCCAAAAACCATTACCCGCTTGTAACGCTGTTAAGAAACCTTCTATTTCTGCTACTGGTAAATGAGCTTTTCCAGATGTATCTTGAGTGAAACGTAAAGAGTGAACAAACCCGTAACCTTCAGATAAATCATGAAATGCTGAAGCTTTATCTGTTGCTAAAGTAGCTTTACCTGCTTGTAAATAATGTACAGCTCTAACTGCAATTACTTTAGAGACAGCTTTCTTAATAATAACTATTTGTTGATCTCTTAATGTATAATTTTTTGCAACAATTGCAGCTCTTCCTAATTTAAAAGCTTCATAAATTTCTTTAGCAATACCTTTAAAATTAGAATTTCCATCAACTTTAGCTAAATACTTGTTTAAAAAGCTATCTGCACCTAATTTTGGAGATGCACCATCAACTTCTGCACCATATAAATATCCATAAGCTTCATCCCACTTATGCTCCATGGTAGTATAATTTTTACCTGTAGCTAAAGTTCCCGCATCATTATCAGCTACATTAGTAGCTTCATCTAACACTTTCTTACTTAAATAATTATTCAACATTTGATCTACCATTAATGCACCTATTAATGATTTAGCAAATGCTTGATTATATTCTAATCCTTTAGCATTAACATAACGAGTAGATCCTCCTCCAGCTTCTTGAATTTTACCGGCAGTTCCTGCTACTGCATTTGTTGCCCAATTAGGGAATACTTCAGATACTTGACTAGAAATATAACCGTCAAATTTAGCTTTAATAGCATTTGCCTCCGTAGTATTCGACGCAAAATAATCAGCAGAAGCAGCAGTTTTACTCCTAACATTTTTAGAAGAAGTGTTTAAAGTTGCATCAGTAAAATCATTATTTCCTGCTGCATGTGTAAACATTCCATCTAACTTAGCCTTTGTATTAGTTGATACTTTTAATGCACTAACCAATTCTTCAGCCATTTTAATTCTAGTTGTTTGACCCGAATAACTAACACTCGTATTCCCTCCCCTATTGAATACATAAGTTGCAGGAGCTTCTACTGGTGGTGTTACTACTTCATCACTTGAACATGAAGAAAACATAATAGCAAAAATAGCTACTGCTGAAAATATAACCCTTTTCATCTTTATTTAGATTTAGTTTTAATAAATATTTGACGACAAAAATACAATACTAAGCAAAACACACAAAGTTTAATTAGATTTATTTTAAATAAAAACAACAAAGGCTCTATCACTCATACTTATTTTACTGACGTTCATGACATTAAACCTATTAATTAAAACTAAAAAAAGTATATTTAGAATACATTATTAACTAACTAAATGTTTTTTAAAGCTATGAATACTTCTAACGACATCTTCATTAAAAGAAAAGCTATAGTAAAAACATATAAAATAAAAGGAACCATTGGTGAAATTAACAATCCAAAAGCTTTTGTTATACACTTTTCATTAACGGTATCCCCTTCTAAAAATATAGTTTCAGGTATAGTAAAGATTAGGCAAGAAATAAACAAACAATGTATTAAACTTAATGTTGTAGGAAAGATAGAAGCATCTAATTATTATACAAATAATAACGTTGTTCATTTATTTGGTGAGTATTTAGTATCTCTCCCCCCCTTAACTATAGGATGTTATTTAGAAAAGTTTACTGCTTGCTTAGAAGTTGACAATAATTGGAATGGTATAGGTAGTTTTATTAGTGGGGCAAAAAATGAAAATAATATCCCTGTAAAGTCAATTTGATTTTTATTACTATAAAACGATATCCACCTTTTGTTAATCAATCTTTTATAACCTTTAAAATTACGCTTGCCATTGTTTTTATATCACTTAAGGTAAAATTACAGCTATAACTAGCTATTAATTATACTTTTATATTAACGTTTAACCTACTCAAATGACTACAGTAAAAACTGATCAAAAAAAAGTACCCAAAGAAAATACTGAAGGTATTTCTCCGAAAGTTATTAGCGAATTAAGCAAAGAAATTAATAATATGCTATCTTATGCTATATACAATGGCATAATAATTAATACCCAAATAAATAATTTAATACAAAACAGTAGCGTTGATGATTTAATTAATGCTCATAATTTATTATCCAAAAATATAGCACCAGCTACGCCAAAATCTATAGAATTTACAAAAAAACTACGTTCATCAGAGAGTGGAAAATCAATATTCAATAAACTACCTTTAGTACGTAATTTAATTTTACTAGCTCTTTTATTTTTAATTCTTTTCATTATTACTGGCTTGTCTCCTAAAGTAAATAATCACTCACTTGATGAAGGCATAATGAATAACAATGGTTTTTCATTACTACTAAATTTAACTTTTCTTTCATCAATATCTGGTTTAGGAGTCTTATTCTTTCTGTTAAAAAAGGTTAGTGACTCAATTAAAAACACAACTCTTGTTGCCGAAGAATCAATATCATATATAGCTCAAATAACATTAGGAATAATCGCAGGATTAATTATGTCAGAAATTATTTCTTTTTATTCCACCGATCCAAAAAACATTGATCTTTTTAGTAAAAGTATTTTAGCTTTAATTGGAGGCTTTTCATCTGATGCAATTTTCAGCGTTTTACAAGGAATAATTGATAGGATTAAATCAATTTTCACCTCTCCAATCATTAAATAAATTTATAAAAAATTTTAGGGGAAATTGGGTAGATACAAACTAAGAACTACTTCAATTTTAAAAGTTTTCTTTATACTTTTAGTTATGATATCTACCCTTATTTTTTTATTAAAAAACTTAAAAAATGAAACTATCTATTTTAAAACTTTCTTTTACCTGCCTATTACTTACTGCATGTGCAACTGTGCCTAAATCAACCGTTACGCTAACTAAACAAGTAATTGACGAAGCAAATAGTATGCATAATTTAAATATAAGTTTAGTAAAACAACTTTTTAGTGAGCGTAAAGCACGGTTAAGTAATTTTATTGAAACTAAATATACTCCTACATTAATTAATAAATACAAAAAACTTTTGCCAGATTCAGTAAATTATAAAAACGAATTAAGCAACATTATAAAAAGTATTTTACCTGTTATTGAAACTAAAAAAGATTCTTTAAATAATTTATTAGATGCACAAGAAAAAGTAATTATTTCTAAACTAACTAATAACTATAAAACATATAGTAAAGCATCAACTTCTTTACAAAATTTAATCAATTCTATAGCAAAAGTAAATGCTACAGAAAAAGACGCTTTATTAGCTATAGATAATTTAACTGGCAACAAAATTGATCTAACAAAAGTAGAAGATAATTTGAATGATTTTTTAAACAAAACATCGACTATTTTGAATAAACTAACTCCTTTTGAAAAATTATTAAAATAATATTATGAGCTCAATTAACTGGAATAAAATAGCAAACGAAGCAGCCTCACAAACTGACTTTGAATTTAACAAACAAATAGCAAGTTTAACTAATTTAAATATTACAGAAGTAGATACATTTATTCAAGAAAGCAATATTACAAATGCTAATGCAATAAAAGTATTAAAAATAATAAACAATGCTACTGACAACAACAACAGCAAGGCAACTGCAATTTCTACAATTGAAAATGGTGTTAATTTCTTAGTTAAATTAGCTTCAAAAATAGTTTAACCTCAGTTAAAATATCTTAAAACATAAAAACCTTAGAAATAAAACTATATTTTTTGTTCTAATCTAAATTCATATTTCAATTTAAATATGCCCCTTTCAACCACAATTCTAATTCTCTTATTAGGTTTGGTTTGAAATAAATTTGCTATTTCATTAAGTGAATACTCATGAGCTTCCTTACCATTAAGCTGTTTTATAATATCTCCTTCTATTATTCCAGCTTTCTCTGCTGGTGAATCTTTTACAATTTTATTAACTTTATAAGAAGGTTTAAACTTATAACTATAACTTGTAACAAAAGAAACTATGTGTCCCGGTTTAGAATCTTCTTTTCTAGAATATCCATTATGTTTCATTGAGTTCTTCTGTTCTTTTACTAATTCTTCTCCATTATAAATTATCTGTAAACCACTCATATTATAATAAAACCCTTTTTTCAACGATCCATTCTTTTTTAGTATTACTTTTTTATTTGGGTAATCAATCCATACTTTAAACCTTCTTAATATATTCCCTCCAATACTTCCATCTCGCTTTTTAAAACTTCTAGCATTAATTGTTGTAGCTGAATCTAAAAATGAAACTGTTGGTTCTTCTATAATATACTTACCAATTTCTAACTTAGGCACTCTACTTCTTTTACCATAAATTGTTCCACTTAAACCTTCTCCAAGAATATCAACAAAAAACTTTTCAGGAACCTTTATTTCTTCTTTTGACCCTTCAAATAACCATAAAGCATCACTTCCTCCAGAATCTATAAGCATTTTTACAGGTATATTATTTCCTGCACTATCTATTTTTATACTAACATTTATATAAGGTTTATTCCTATAAAACTCTACATCTAATTTTTCACAAGAACGACACTTAGGTTCTTTATACTTTTCAGGTTTATAGAAATATAATTTTTTAGATGAATAATTTATTTTAACTATAACATCTTTTAATAAATCGTATCCTATAACCCCATGAATTGTTACTCCCATTTTTGAAGACAACTTAAAAGTATCATCAACAACAACATAAATATCTTGGCTTGTTCCTAAGATATTATTAACTCTAAAGTTATTATTTCTTGATAAAATAGCTTCTACAGGGTCTCCTACTCCAAGCCCTCTAATAAATACTTTCTTTGTATTATTTAAGGTTAAGCTATCTGTTTTATTTAAATTAAAAAGTATCGTTTTATTTACACCTGTATCAAGTATAAAAGAAAGCTTAACACCATTAACTTCTAATGGAAAAACAATTAAGTTATTAAACAATTCAAATTTAACAACCTGTTTTTTACTTCCTTTAAGAAACTGGAATTTTGATTGTGATTGAATATTTATAGTACATAAAAATAGTAGGCATAGTAGAAATTTCTTCAAAAGCATATATTTAGGGATAACTAAATATACAATCATATTTTTACAATAAATAATTTTTGGGATTTTTTTAACCTTATTTTTTCGTAGTAAACAAGCATATATTGTCAAAATAATTTTGCAAATTTGCCCAGTAAACAACTAATTAAATTAAAAATGCCATCTATTTCTATTAAGGGAGGTTCAATGCCTCAATCACCAATCAGAAAACTGGTTCCTTTTGCTGAGGCAGCTAAAAAAAATGGAACAAAAGTATTTCATTTAAATATCGGTCAACCTGATATAAAAACACCTCAAGTTGCCTTAGATGCAGTAAAAAATAATACTATAGAAGTGTTATCATATGCTAGATCTGAAGGCTCTGAACAGTACAGAGAAAAATTAGCGAATTATTATATAAATAATGATATTCATGTATCTGCTAATAATATTATAGCAACAACAGGAGGTTCTGAAGCTTTATTATTTACTATTGGTAGTATTACTGATCCAGGTGATGAAATTATTATACCTGAACCTTTTTACGCAAACTATAATGGTTTTTCAACAGCTTCTGGTGTAAATGTAGTACCAGTAATTTCAAAAATTGAAGATAATTTTGCCTTACCAGCTATTGAAGATTTTGAAAAATTAATTACTTCAAAAACTAAAGCTATTTTAATTTGTAATCCTGGAAACCCAACAGGTTATTTATATAGTGAGGCTGAAATTGAAAAGTTAAAACAAATTGTATTAAAACACGATTTATTTTTAATTGCCGATGAAGTGTATCGTGAATTTACTTATGATGGTGAAAAACATAATTCTGTAATGTCTTTAGAAGGTTTAGAGCAACATTCAATAATGATTGACTCAGTTTCTAAACGCTATAGTATGTGTGGAGCTAGAATTGGATGTATTGTTTCTAAAAATGAAGAATTTATTAGCACTGCTATTAAGTTTGCACAAGCAAGATTAAGTCCGCCAACATATGCTTTATTAGCTAGTGAAGCAGCTTTAGACACTCCACAAAGTTATTTCGATGAAGTTATTGAAGAATATCAAGATAGAAGAAATACATTAATAACTGAATTACAAAAAATTCAAGGTGTTAAAGTAGCAAACCCTAAAGGAGCTTTTTATTGTATTGCGGAATTACCTGTAGAAAATTCAGAAGATTTTGCTCAATGGATTTTAGAGAAGTTTAATCATAACAATGAAACGGTTATGGTAGCTCCTGCTGGTGGATTTTATTCTACTGAAGGTGAAGGTAAAAATCAAGTACGTATTGCATATGTTTTAAATAAATCAGATTTAAAGCGATGTGTAGAAATATTAAAAGTAGCTTTAGAAAAATATAATAGTTAATTGAATATTCAAGAAAATATATCATTAAAAAAGTACAATACGTTTGGCATAAATGTAAATGCCAAACGTTTTGTTTCTGTTAATTCATTATATGAATTAAAAAATATTTTAAAAGAAGAACAAAATGTTTTTATTATTAGTGGAGGTAGTAACATGCTACTCACTAAAGATATTGAAGAGTTAGTAATTCATTTAAATTTAAAAGGAATTTCTATTGATCGTGAAAATGATAACTCAGTATATTTAACTGTTAATACTGGTGAAAATTGGCATGAATTTGTTCTTTGGTGTATTTCTTTAAATTATGGTGGTCTTGAAAATTTATCTTTGATTCCGGGTAATGTAGGTACTTGTCCTATTCAAAATATTGGAGCCTATGGTGTAGAGGTTAAAGACACTATTACCAAAGTTGAAGCTCTTGAAATTGAAACTGGAAAATTAGTTATCTTTTCAAATGAAGAGTGTGAATTTGGATATAGAAATTCGATTTTTAAAAATCAGGCTAAAGGAAAATATATAATAACTTCTGTTAGTTTTGAACTTACCAAAAAAAATCATGCTCTAAATACTTCTTATGGAGCTATTGAACAAGAATTAGCTTCAAAAAATATTACTAAACCTAATATTAAAAATATATCTGACGCTATAATTTCAATTCGACAATCAAAATTACCAGATCCAAAAAAAATTGGAAACAGTGGTAGTTTTTTCAAAAATCCAGTTATTTCTTTATGTCATTTTGAAAAACTTAAAAGTAAGTTTCCTGAAATTCCTCATTATATTATATCAGAAAGCAGTATAAAAATACCTGCAGGCTGGTTAATAGAACAAAGTGGATTTAAAGGTAAACGCTTTGGTGATTATGGCGTACACGAAAAGCAAGCTTTAGTTCTAGTTAACTATGGAAACGCAACTGGTAAAAACATATACCAGCTGGCTCAAAGTATTCAAAATACTATAAAAAGTAAATTTTCTATTAATTTAGAAATTGAAGTAAATATAATCTAATACTTAATACCTTTTCTATTATTTTCAACCTTAATTTTGATAGGTTGTAAATTTCTATTTGTAAAAAAAGAGTTGAAAAAAGTTTTAATATTTTTAATTAAGATATTCATTATGCTATTTTTAAGGGGTTAAACTATTTATATGACACAGTTTTTTTTAATCGGTCACTAATATATAAATTAACTTTCTTTTTTTAGCATTTTAATATGTCTTATTAATCTTTTAGTATCTAACCCCAACGTTCCATTGTAAACTCCTCTTATTCTACCTTTTTTGTCTATTAAAACAAAGTTTTCTGTATGTACAAATGCATTTTCATCTTTTGTTTTAATAAAATCTTCATCAGCAAAATATGCTTTTCTTGCTAAATTATATATTTGATCTTTATTTCCTGTAACTAAATTCCATTTACCAGATATAACATTATTATCTTCAGCATATTTTTTCAAAACACTAACAGAGTCTTTTGAAGGCATTACAGTATGTGATAACAATAAAACATCTTTGTCATTTTTAAATTCTTCTTGTAAAATGCTCATGTTTTTTTCAAGAACAGGGCATATTCCTGGGCAACTAACAAAAAAAAAGTCTGCTACATATATTTTGCCTTCATAGGTTTGTTTTGTTACATCTTGACCATCTTGATTAATCAAATTAAAATTTGGAATGCTATGAATACTTTTATACCTCTCGCTCTCTTTAGAAATCCATTCAGGTGTAAATAATGATGAGTTAAAAAAAGGTAATGTTATTTCTTTATTTACTTTCTTTTCTTTTTTACAAGAAATTACCATTAAAATAAAAACAATAAATAATAACACACCTATTAAATTTTCTAGTCTTACTCTTTTATTTGAAATTTTCATTTGTTGTATTTACAGTGTAACATTTCTTCAATCCTATTAAACCAAACCTATCACCATTTTTAGTAACAAAATTTGCTCTTATTTTTCCATTTAATTCCCACATTTTTTGTGAACCTTCTTCTTTCCCATTTTTATAATTAAATGCCTTAAGTTGTTGACCATTTTTAAACCATTCGTTTACCTCTCCATTATACTCTCCAACATCATTAAAATGATATTCAAATTTTAACTGACTTTCACTCCACCATGATTTATGAATACCTGATTTGTTTCCTTTTGTATAAAAACGTTGTTCAGCTAATACATTATTTTCATATTTTTTTATTTCAATTCCATGCTTTTTCCCATTTTCATAAGTTGTAAAATTGTTTGTTTTATTTATTTTATCGTAAAAAAACATAGTTCCTGTAAATGGAGTGTTTTTATAATTTAACACTCCATTCTTCATAGAAAAAAGTTCTTTTTGAAATGAAATAACTTCATTATTAACCTTTACATTTTTACAAGAAATAAAACCTATAAACACTAGAAATATGAAAATATTTTTTTTCATTAAACTTTAATTTATTGAGAAACATTTCCTGGTGTACCATAATAGCCACTACCATTTAAATAAGGATCATCAGAAGTTATATGATAATGATAAATTCCATTAGGAAAATCAGGGGTTACAGAAACATGTCCATGATAATCATCTAAATCTGAATTCGTAATTGTACCACCATTTTCTTCTGGCCCATAAACTGGAAAACCGTCAGCTAATAAACCTAAAAAACTAGATTTCCCTAACTTACTTGTTAGATATACTGGCTCTATATGATAATGATACTGTCCACTATTTTGAGGGTGTCCTAAATATTGATCAAATGAATTAATTTCATTGGTTAAAGGCTGATTATTAGGACCTGCATATTGATTAAAAAATGCTACTCCATTTAAAGATATACCTATTGGTCCTAATGATGTTGCTTCTTTTATAGTTGCTTCTTTTGGATACAAAGGAATTTTAAATGTTATATTTTGAGCTTGAATAGTATTTGGGTTTTTATTCCAATTAGGATTGGTACCATTATATGCTTCATACATAACGTTTCCTTGCTCCCAATACGGGCTCTTATGATCTGGTAAACCATTCGTTGTAATTTCTAAAAAATCTCCATTTATACTATAGGTAACACCATCAATATTATCAAATTTACTAACTATACTTCTAATATCATATACTGTATCACTCGTTGATTGGTCATTTCCTGAATCTAAATTATCTTCGTCTGAACTACAACCAAAACTTAAAAAAGCAAAAAGCAACATCATTATTTTATAATTCTTCATATTTTATTATTTTAAATTATTTAAAAATTCTTTTAATTCATCTAACTCTTTCTGATCATTTGTACTTAAACTACTATCTAACAAATTTGTTCTCTCAAAAAAATCATTACTTAACTTATAAAAAGCTTCATCACCATTAGTAAACTTTATATATTTATGCGTCAGATTCCTGACAGTATATTCATCATTTCCAGAAGTTTTACCATGTTCAGTATATGTAAATCCTCTAAAATTAGTAGTTGAAGAACTTGATAATAACTCTTTAAAACTTTTACTATCATTTAATTCATTAGTTCCAGTATTTGCTATATCAGCTATAGTAGCGAATAAATCAGTAGTGTTTAATAAATTTTCATCTACTTCATTAAATCTTCCTATATTTTTACCAGAAACAATCATTGGAACATTCACTCCTCCTTGATATAAAGTTCCCTTTACTCTTTGTGTTCTATAATCTTGTGCTGCTGCTCCTGGAGTACCATTATCACCTATAAAAATAATTACTGTATTATCTTTTTCGTCTTGAGTCATAGAATTCAATAACCTTCCTATTTCGCTATCCATTGCTTCAATCATAGCCATATAATATGGTAATGGATTAGCATCTATACTTCCCTGATCAGAAGGTAAATTCCCTTGAGAATGCAAATTATTTGGCGGTAAATGAAAAGGAGTATGTGGTGCATTATAGGCCAACCATAAAAACCAAGGCTGATTTTGTTGTTTTACCCAATCAATTGCTAAATCAGTAAACTTAGTTGTTGTATACTCTGTAGAAGCATTTGTGTTTTGATTACTGGTAAAATTCCAATTAGTATATGATTGAACTCCTCCATTTAAAAGACCAGCATAATAATCTATACCCATTTGAGTTGGATGAGAGGCATCTTTAGATAAATGCCACTTACCAATAACAGCATTACTATGACCACTATTTTTATCTTTTAAATATTGTTGTAATGAAATTTCAGAGGTGGGTAATACATCATCAACTTTCATTACTCCTGTTCTAAAACCATATTTACCAGTTAGGATACTTGACCTAGTTGGTGTACAGGTTGGATATGACCATAAGTTTGTAAACCGTATTCCGGTATTAATCATGCTTTGTAGGTTTGGCATATTAGGCTTAACTGTTCCTACATTAAAACCTGGTGTAGCATCTAATCCCATATCATCAGCTATAATAAGTAAGATGTTAGGGCTATTATTATTATTTGTTTGTCCTCCAGAATCAATAACTTGATCAGAACTACAAGCAAAAAAACTTATTAATACTGTTAGAAAAATAAAGGGGAATTTTAACTTCATAATTTTACTTTTATTATATGACCCTTAATTTACAAAATAGTTTAAAAAAGTTTTAAGATAATTTGATTAGTACTTTTAGTATCTTTGCATTTTTAAATCTATTATTTCTTTAGAATGAAGTTAATTTTTGTTACAATCGGATTGTTAGCAATTGCCTTTGCAGGAATTGCTATCAAAATATGGGCTAAAAAAGATGGAGAGTTTGCTGGTACTTGTGCAAGTCAAAATCCGATGCTTAATGAAAGTGGTGAAGCTTGTGGATTTTGTGGTAAAACACCAGATCAATTTGATACTTGTAGCGAGCCAGAACATAACTAAACATCTCTTTTTTCCATGGTATTTACTGTACTTTTCTACATTTTTGTAGCGGTTACAGTTGTTCAGGTTATTTATTTTTTATGTTTTTCTTTTTTTGCTTTTAGCAAACAAAAAAAAATAACTACTTCAACCAACAAACCTGTTTCAGTTATTATTTATACAAAGAATAATACTGATGAACTAAAAAAAAATTTACCTTTTATAATTAATCAAAATTATGATGATTTTGAAATTGTATTAATCAATCATGCTTCTTCTGATAATAGTTTAGATTTTATGGAAAAAGTTCAGCAAGAAAACAATACTATAAAAATTGTTAATGTTGAAAACAAAGAAGCTTTTTGGGGAAACAAAAAATATGCGATTACATTAGCTATAAAAGCTGCAAGTAATAATCATTTACTTTTTTTTGATATAAATGGAAAAACCGTTTCTAATGATTGGATTC
The DNA here is from genome assembly GCF_003318185.1 of Tenacibaculum sp. E3R01. Classification (NCBI taxonomy): domain Bacteria; kingdom Pseudomonadati; phylum Bacteroidota; class Flavobacteriia; order Flavobacteriales; family Flavobacteriaceae; genus Tenacibaculum; species Tenacibaculum sp. E3R01. Next base: position 407,652 of record NZ_QOCC01000025.1, read on the forward strand.
ATGAAATGAGTAAATGTTTCCATTCTAATAAAACAATTGTTATTGGTCATAAAAAATTAGCCTTTAAAAAATATTCATTTAGCAATATGTTTTTTCGTTATGCTAATTTTTTCACAACATTAAAAATGTTTTCATATGCTAAATTTGGAAGTCCTTTCAAAGCATATCAAAATAATTTTGCTTACACTAAAAATGATTTTTTTAAAGTTAATGGCTTTATAAACCATATAAAAATTCATTTAGGTGAAAGTGATTTACTTCTAAAAGATATTTCTAATTCAATAAATACTAATATTTCAACATCTTATACTAGTTTTGTTGAAGAACAAAGTATTATTACACTAAAAGATTATTTTGTAGAACAAAGAAAACAAACAGTACTCTTTTCTCATTATTCATTAAGAAATCGTTTTTTATTATCTTTTTTTAATATCACTAAGGTTATTTTTTATTCCCTTTTTATATACTTTTTAATTCAAAAATGTCTAGTAACAATACCTTTTATAATTTGCTATTTCTTAATTCAATATATAATAATAGGTAAAGCTATAAATAAGTTAAAAGAACAAAACTTACTTTATTTTTTACCTATATTAGATGTTTGTTATGTTATATCATTAATTTTTATATTTTTTACTAATAGAATATCTAAACCTACACCTTGGAAATAGATAAAGAAATAATTTTAAAGCATATTAAAAATGCTAAAGAAGGAAGTCAAATTTCATTTAATTTTTTATTAGATAGTTTTTGGGGAAGTGTTTATTATTTTCAATTAAAAAAAACTGAAAATGACAATGATGCAGAAGACATAACTATTCAAACTTTTTCAAAAGCTTTTGATAAAATCTCCTCTTTTAATGAAGAATACCAGTTTAAGACGTGGTTAATAGCTATTTCTAAAAATGTTTTTATTGATTTTATCAGAAAGAAAAACGCTTCAATTTCAATAAAAACAACTACTGAAAAAGAATCGGAAGCTTTTGATGTAATTGATGATTCTCCTTCACCAGAAGATAAAATTATTACAGAGCAAAACCTTGCAAAACTTTTAAGAGATATCAAACAGTTAAAACCTAAATACCAAGAAGTTATAAATTTACGTTATTTTCAAGAGCTAAGTTATAAAGAGATTTCTGAACAAATTGATGAGCCCATGAATAATGTAAAAGTTAAATTACTTAGAGCTAAAAAATTACTGGCAGAGATTATTAAAAAATCATAAATAACGTTTTAATATTTTTTAATTACATTTATCGTGATTTTAACCCCCTGAAAATCATGAAAAAAACATTTTCTTCTTTAGGTCCAGGTCTATTATTTGCTGGTGCAGCAATTGGAGTTTCACATTTAGTTCAATCTACCAGAGCTGGAGCTGAATTCGGGTTTGGCTTACTTTGGGCATTAGTGTTAGTGCATATTTTCAAATATCCTTTTTTTCAATATGGTCCTAGGTATGCTGCTGCAACAGGAGAAACTTTATTAGATGGTTACAGGAAGCTAGGAAAAGGTGTTTTAATCAGCTATTATATTTTAAATTTTGCTACAATGTTTACCATTCAAGCTGCTGTAACAATTGTAACTGCTGGTTTAGCTTCACATCTATTTGGTTTTACAAATGACTTAGTTCAGTGGTCAGCAATAATAACATGTATCAGTTTTTCTATTTTACTAATTGGTAGGTATAAAGTTTTAGATAACTTAATGAAATATATCATTGTTATCTTGACCATTAGTACTTTAATAGCTGTTACTGTTGCTATATTTAGTACAGATAAAGGTTTTTCTTTTACACAAATTATTCCCTCAGGAACTGCACAAATTACCTTTTTAATAGCATTTTTAGGATGGATGCCTGCTCCTCTAGATATTTCAATATGGCATTCTCTTTGGTCGGTTGAAAAAGACAAAACTACTTACCAAAAAATTAAACCCAAACAAGCTATTTTTGATTTTAATGTAGGATATATAGGAACACTTTCTCTAGGTATTTGTTTTGTAATACTAGGAGCTATGGTTATGTATAAATCGGGTCAAACTTTTTCTAGTAAAGGAACTGTATTTGCTTCACAGTTAATTAATTTATATACTAAAAACTTAGGAGATTATGCACATATCTTTATTGGTGTAGCAGCATTTACAACTATGTTTAGCACTACACTAACGACTTTAGATGCATCACCGAGGGCTATGACGAAAGCCTCCTCTCTCCTATTTAAAAAGAAAAATAAATTATCTTATTGGTTTTGGATGTTAATACTAGCTCTTGGAACTTATATTATTTTACGCTTTTTTTTAGCTGACATGGGCTTTCTCATCAAAATAGCAACCGTTCTTTCTTTTTTAACTGCTCCTTTTTATGCTATTTTAAACTATATACTAATTACTGGAAAACACACTCCAGAAAAATATAGACCTAGTAAAGAGTTAAAAATACTAAGTATTACAGGTATTGTATTTCTTATTGTATTTAGTATTTGGTTTTTACTTAGTTTCTAAATCTTTTCTTCGTAAATTTGTACTTCAAATTATTTTAAGAAAGAATGGCAAACGAATCGGTTATACTTCCTGAAAGACCAAAAAAACCAAAATGGTTACGTGTAAAACTACCTGTAGGTAAAAAATATACGGAATTACGTGGACTGGTTGACAAATATAAACTGAATACTATTTGTACAAGTGGTAGCTGTCCTAATATGGGAGAATGTTGGGGAGAAGGTACTGCTACATTTATGATATTAGGTAATGTATGTACACGCTCTTGTGGTTTTTGTGGTGTAAAAACAGGTAGACCTGAAACTGTAGAATGGGATGAACCTGAAAAAGTAGCTCGTTCAATTAAGTTAATGAGTATTAAACATGCTGTTATAACTTCTGTTGATAGAGATGATTTAAAAGATGGTGGTTCTATAATTTGGGCTGAAACAGTTGACGCAATTAGAAGAGCAAATCCTAACACAACATTGGAAACATTAATACCAGATTTTCAAGGTGATGAAAAATTAATAGATAGAATTATTGAAGTACATCCAGAAGTTGTTTCTCATAATATGGAAACTGTACGTCGTTTAACACGTGAAGTTCGTATTCAAGCTAAATATGATAGAAGTTTAGGTGTTTTAAAATATTTAAAAGATAGCGGTATGAGAACTAAATCTGGTATTATGCTCGGTTTAGGTGAAACTGAAGATGAAGTTATTCAAACAATGAAAGATTTACGTGGAGTTGGTTTAGATATTATCACTATTGGTCAATATTTACAACCTACAAAAAAACATTTACCCGTAAAACAATTTATAACTCCAGATCAATTTAAAAAATATGAAACATTAGGTTTAGAAATGGGCTTTATGTATGTTGAAAGTGGTGCTTTAGTTCGTTCTTCATATAAAGCTCATAAGCATGCAAGCTAAAACCTAATATTAAATTAGAGATTTCTTAACATTTTAACACTTAAAAGTTAATTAATTGTAAAATATATAAATTTCAAATAATTTTAAGTTTAATATTTATAATTTTGGCACAGAATTTGGAAAACAATATTTGTAAAACAATAGATTTTGTTTTCATTGTGTAAATTATTTGAATTAGTTGATTAACAAAAGCCCGCTCTAATGAGCGGGCTTTTCGTTGTTTTAATATTTTAATTATTAATTAAATAGCACTAATAATATCATATTTTGTAACTATATGATGCTTTCCATTTTCTAAATCTACTAATACCGCTTGGTTTTCTTTAGTAATTAGTTTAGAAACCTCATCAATAGAAGCCGATTTTTCAACTACAGGATACATAGCTCCCATTACTTCTTTAATAGGTTTATCTGCAATATTCTTATCTTCCAAATAACTATGTAACAAAGCTGATTCATCAACAGAACCAACAAAACCATTAACATCTTTTACTGGAATTTGTGATATTTTAAATGCACGCATTCTTTCAATTGCATGTGAAACTAATTCTTCAGTTTGAATTGTTACTAAAGGCTTATCTATATGAGACTTAATCAAGTCTTCAGCAGTAGTTACTTCATCTTCTAAAAATCCTCTATTTCGCATCCAGTCATCATTAAACATTTTACCTACATAACGGCTACCATGATCATGAAATAATACAACTACAACATCATCTGGCTTAAATTCATCTTTTAATTGTAATAAACCTTTAATTGCTGAACCTGCTGAGTTACCAACGAAAATACCTTCTTCTTTAGCTATCTTACGAGTATATACAGCAGCATCTTTATCTGTAACTTTAGTAAACCCATCAATTAAGCTAAAATCAACATTCTTAGGTAAAATATCTTCTCCAATTCCTTCTGTTATATATGGGTAAATTTCATTCTCATCAAAAATTCCAGTTTCATGATATTTTTTAAATACAGAACCATAAGTGTCAATTCCCCATATTTTAATATTAGGATTTTTTTCTTTTAAGTATTTTGCGGTTCCTGAAATTGTACCTCCAGTTCCAACTCCTACTACAAAATGAGTTATCTTACCTTCTGTTTGTTCCCATATTTCAGGAGCAGTTTGCTCATAGTGAGCTGTTGCATTTGAAGGGTTATCATATTGGTTTACATACCAAGAATTTGGAGTTTCTTCACCTAAACGTTTAGATACTGAATAATATGATCTAGGGTCATCTGGTTCAACATTGGTAGGGCATACAACTACCTCAGCTCCAACTGCACGTAAAATATCCATTTTCTCTTTTGATTGCTTATCTGATATTACAAAAATACATTTGTAACCTTTTACAATAGCAGCCAATGCCAATCCCATTCCTGTATTACCAGAAGTACCTTCAATAATTGTTCCTCCAGGTTTTAAGCGTCCATCTGCTTCAGCATCTTCAATCATTTTTAACGCCATTCTATCTTTAACAGAATTTCCTGGGTTAAATGTTTCTACTTTAGCCAATACCAAAGCATCTATTTCTTTGGTAACAGAATTTAACTTAACCAAAGGAGTATTACCTATGGTTTCTAGTATATTATTAGCGTAATTCATTATAAGTTATCAGTTTTGTATTGCAAAGAAACAAAAAGTTCTTCTCAAATTAGGCAAACTTAATAGATTTTGAAGGTTGAATTTTTGTTATAATGTATGATGGTATTATTAACATTAAAAAACATAAAATCAATGTTCCTAAGTTTAAAAATAAAATAGACCAAAAATCTATAGATACAGGTACAGTAGATACATAATAATTTTCGGGATTGAGTGTTATTATTTTCAAGTATTTTTGGATACTCAAAAATACTAATCCTATAATATTTCCGTATAATAACCCCTTTAATATTAAATAAGATGCATTATATAAAAATATCTTTCTAATACTCCAATTAGAACTACCAAGAGCTTTTAATATACCAACCATTTGTACTTGTTCTAATATTAATACTAAAAGAGCAGTAACCATATTTATACCAGCTACTAAAATCATTATACCAATAATTACCCAAACATTATTATCTAATATATTCAACCAATTAAATATTAAAGGATAACTATCTACTATTGTTGAACTATTAAGAGTTGAGCCTATTGATGTATAAATTTCATTTCCTTTTTCTTTCAAGGTATCAAAATCATCTATTAATACTTCAAAACCTCCTATTTCATTATTTTTCCATTTATTAAGCCTCTGTACTTCTCGTATATCTCCAATAAGCATTGTTTTATCAAATTGCTCAAAACCTGTATTATAAATACCTACAATTACAGGCTTACGTATTTTAAAAGGTCTTTTACTATTTTCTACACTAAATACCATTTGAACAGTATCTTTTAATGTTAATTCCAGTCTTTTTGCTATTGACTCTGATATTAAAATCTCTCTATTTCTATCAAGTAAAAAATTAGGTAAACGCCCTTCCTTTAAATATTCATTAAAAAAGGTAAAATCATAATCATTTGTAACGCCTTTTAAAATTACTCCTTCAAAATCTTTAGCAGTTCTTATAACTCCAAACTTATTAGCGAAAGTTTGTACATTTTTAATACCCGCTATACTTTTAAACTTAGGGTAAAAATCTTGGTTTTTATCAATTGGAACTATTGAAACATCTGATGTATTATTATCATAGTTTACTATTTGAACATGCCCCTTAAAGCCAGACATTTTATCTCTAATTTTTTTCTGAAATCCAGAGCCTATTGATACTGCAATTAACATAATAGCTATCCCTAAAGTAATTGCTATAGTTGCAATTTTTATAATTGGAGATGATATACTATTTTTATACTCTTTACCAGCCACAATACGCTTAGCAATAAACAACTCGAAATTCAAAAGCTATGATTTTTTTAAGTATACCAAATGTACTTAATAATTTTTGAAGATTTTGATAAAAATTATCTTGAATGAAGAGCTTTCTTTTATTATATTAATAAAAATTGAAATAATCGCATATATTTGAAACTTAAGTAGAATTGAAAAAAACTCAATAATAAGCCTAAGTCTTATTATTAATAAAAGAAACTACAATATATTGTAAAATATAACAAACAAGCTTTAATTTCACTCTTAAATATCATTAAATGAAGCATTATATAAATTACCTATTCTTATTTTTTTGTTTACAATTTACTTCTTGTGCCCAACAAAAGCAGAAAAAAGATTCTCCAATAAAAAAACAAGATGAAACTTTAAAAATTGGAGCAGATAGAGTTAATTTATACCTTTCTATTTTAAAAAACAAAAATATTGCTATTGTTGCAAACCAAACTTCTACAATTACCACTTTACAGCGTGCTGAAGTTTCTAAAAACGTTATGGGATCAAAGAACGTAATGCAACACTTGGTTGATTATTTACATAGTTATAATACTATTACCGTTAAAAAAGTTTTTGCTCCTGAACATGGTTTTAGAGGTAAAGCAGATGCTGGTGAAGTTATTGTTGATGGAATTGATACTAAAACTAATTTACCTATAATTTCTTTATATGGTAAAAATAAAAAGCCTAGTTCCAAACAATTAAAAAACATTGATTATGTTGTTTTTGATATACAAGATGTTGGTGTTCGTTTTTATACCTATATTTCAACATTACACTACGTAATGGAAGCGTGTACTGAAGCAAATATTCCCGTTATAATATTAGACAGGCCCAATCCTAATGCTCACTATATAGATGGACCTGTTTTAAGTTCTAAACATAAAAGCTTTGTAGGAATGCATCCTGTTCCTGTTGTTTATGGAATGACTATTGGAGAGTACGGAAAAATGATTAATGGAGAGAAATGGTTAAAAAATGGAATTAAATGTGATTTAACTGTTATTCCTCTTGAAAACTACACACATAATACTGAATATAAATTACCTATAAAACCATCACCTAATTTACCTAATCAAAAATCTATTAACTTATACCCTAGTTTATGCTTTTTTGAAGGTACAAATGTATCAGCAGGTAGAGGTACTAATAAACAATTTCAAATTTATGGGTCTCCATATTTAAAAAATTTAAATTTTAGTTTTACACCTCAACCTAATGAAGGTGCTAAGTATCCAAAACATAAAGAAAAATTATGCCTTGGTGAAAACCTAGAAGAAACCGAATATTTATCTAGTTTACAATTAAAATGGCTGCTTAAAGCTTATAAACAAACTAGTGAAAAAGAAAAATTCTTTAATCCATTTTTCACAAAACTTGCTGGCACTGAATTACTGCAAAAGCAAATAGAAGATGGTTTGAATGAAGAAAAAATCAGAGATTCTTGGAAAAAAGAATTAAACAGTTTTAAAAAAATTAGAACTAAGTATTTACTTTACAAGTAACTCCATTAAAACAAATTAATGATTTATATTTTAAATAGTATAATGTTTTAAAAGAAGTTATAAATGACTTCTTTTTTTATGCTAATTATTTTCATAATATATGCTTGTAATTAACTCTATAAATTTACAATACTCTTTCTTTTATTTCTTATTCAGAAATACTATAAAACAACTGTTCTTCTTAGTAAATAGAGTTTATTTTTTTTAATCGTTTCATTTAATTTTATTAGTTAAAATGAGAGTCTAAACAATATCATGATAAATATCATAGTAATTATTTCTTAATACTTATAAATTTATCATTCACCAAAGTGATATCTAATTTAAATTCTAAAAATGAAACATTTTAAAAACCTCTTCTTATTTCTACTAATTGCAATCTCACTTAATAGTTGTAATACAACAGAACTTGTAGAACAATGGAAAAATCCAGAAATAGATAATCTATCAATTTCTAAAGTATTAATTGTAGGTTTAACTCCAAACATTAAAACTAGAAGAAAATTTGAAAACCAATTAAAAAAAGAATTAGAATCAAGAGGAATAGAAGCTGTTATAAGCCTAGATGTATTTGAACCTTCATTTAGAATTGAAAAAAAGTCAAAAGAAGAATTAAAAGTTATTGAAAATATTTTGACTACAAACTATTTTGATGCTGTACTATTAAGTAAAGTAAAAGGAGTTGAAAACAGAGTTATATACTCTAAAAACTATATAAGTAAAGAATCTTTAGATATTAAGTTTAAAGAAGACTACTACAACCATCAAGAGATAATTGAAAACCCTAAGTATTATGAAAAATATAAAATTTATAATGCAGAAACGTCGCTATATTGTATTTGCCCTACAAAAGATAGAGAGTTAATTTGGAAAGGAAGTATTGATATAATCGACCCTAAATCAGTAGATAAAACAGTTGACGACTATATAAACTTATTAATGATTGCTTTAGAAGAACAAAATTTATTAAGAAAAAAATAAAATACCATAGATTTTTATAATAAAATCTATGGTATGTATTATTTAATCTATAACTCTATTCTAATGTTTTCTAATACTATTTCTGAAACCTTTTTCAACTTATCCACTTCGTAAAGTTTATCTATAGTTTTAAAATCAATCTCTTTTTTTAAAGGTTTATAATTGTTATAATCTAATAAACGAATTCCTTCTACCAAATGTTCTTTCTTAATATCTCTAAATCTAACTCCTCCTTCATTCGTATGATATTTATAAGCCAAATACTCTAAATGAAACGTTTCTTTATTAAACCAATATAAAAACACATCGTCAAAATCATCTCCTCCTCCTTCTTTATTAAATGTTACCTGAATCTTATAATAACCTTTGCCTTTAATTGAAACTGGTTCTAGTAATTTTTTATTTACTGCTTTATCATTTAAACCTAAAGGTAACACAGAAAAATAGTGTACCGAATTTACTGAATTACTAAATCTATTTTCATCCTTATCTGATAACACCACCGGCTCGTTATTTTCATAACGCTTAAACCCGTTATTAGATAATACATCCTTAACTGTTAATGTATCAGATTTAGCAATTTTCGTAAATACATAGTTCCCGCTATTTCTTTTACCTTCATATAGCTTTCCTCTAAATGTAAAAGAAAGTGTTGCATTCTTAATTTTATTTACCCCTGATTTTTCTAATGATAAATCAATAATTTGTTGTGCTGTATACTCTGGTTTACAGGCAACAAATACATACAATAATAGTAGTGAAAAATATTTCATAAAGTTTTGTTTGGTTTGGTCGTAGTTATAATTCAAAATTACAAGAAAGTTTACCTAACACAACATAAAATTCTGTTAATAAAAAACTGCCCATTTAGGGCAGCTATTAGTTACTATTCATCTGTTAGAGTTTTCATAAAAGCTACAATTTCTTTTATTTCTTTATTTGATAACTTTAGTTCATCAAAAGGTAATGTTTGGTTTGGTAAATTAAAACCTAAACCAACTCCTCCTCCCTTGTTATAAAAGTCTACAACCTCTTCTAGTGTATTATATACTCCATTATGCATATAAGGAGCAGTTTTAGCTATATTTCTAATTGTAGGGGTTTTAAAAAAGTGCTTTCTTTCCTCTGTATTATATAAATAAAACCTTCCTAAGTCTTTACTTAATTTAGTAGTATCAATATCTGGAGTTCCTATGGCTTCTAATTCTGTATCATTATAATTTGGTGGCACTGTACCGTTAAAAACAGGAGCAAAATGACAAGTTGCACACAAAGCTTTTCCCATAAATAAATTGAACCCATTTTTCTCTTCTTCTGTCAAGGTATTATCTTCACCTCTTATGTTTTTATCAAACTTAGAATTAAATGTATTTAGTGTTCTTACATAAGATGCAATCGCATGTCTGATATTATATCCTATACGTTTATTCTTATACAATTTTTTAATTTTCAACTTATAAGAATCATTATTTATAACTCTTGCTACAACTGAATCCATAGACATATCAAACTCGTTATGATTTTTAACAACACCTACAACCTGACCTTCTAAACTCCCCGCTCTAGAATCCATAAAAAAACCTCTTTGATAGGTAGCATAAGTAATCGTTGGAGTATTTCGAGTTTGATTTTTATTAAATACTCTTTTTCCATCAGCAAAACCTAAATCTTTTACATGACAAGTAGCACAAGACATATTAGTTTGTTTAGAAAGAGTAACATCATTAAATAAGCTTTTACCAAATTTTATTTTTTCATTTAAAAAAGTAGTATCGCTTTTTAAATCTGAAAAATACGTTTTATTTAATGTTCCTTTTGAAAAAAGAGAAGTCATCGTATTAGATAATGCCATTTCAAAAGGAAACTTAACTTTCCAATCTTCTTGAATTTCCACTAATAACTTTAATTGCTTAGGAATGGTATTTTTAATAAAACTAAACCTATCAAAAGTATCAAAATCATGTGTCAAGTCTAAGTTAGCTTTATCCATCAACTTTATAAATCTTTTTAAAATATCTTTAGAAGAGAATTTTGGTTCACTAATTTTAAGGATATCTAAAATAGTTTTATTCGTATATATTGATTCATTTAACGACTCATTTAAAACTGGAGAATCAAAACCTGTAATACCAGTAGTAGCTATTCGTGTAATATGTTCACGTAATAACCATATTATATGGTAATCTTTTAATTGTAAGTTTAAGTTATTTTTAATCAACTTCAGCCTAGCGCTGGTTACATTTACTAAATTTGTTAATGCTAAAGTATCTAAAGAATCTTCATACAATGTTTCCTCTATAACTTGAAAACCAATTGGATTCATTACTCTAGTATCTAAACTCTCTTCACCTTTTACTATTAAAATATTAGGAGCATTTAATGATTTATAGTTATTCTTATCAGAATAAGCTAAAATAGGTTCAAGAAATTTAAAATTCTTTCTCGCATTTATATAGTACTTCTTTTTATCCTCTATATTTTCATGTGTATTTATACTGTCTAAATAATTAACTGTTGATAGTAAATGCTTTTTATAAAGTTTTTGTATTTCCTTATTTATTACATTAATACACTCGTAATTATCTTTCTTTTCATCACATGAAATAATTAAAAGCAAAAGACATACACAAAGGTATGTCTTAGCTTGATACAAACTGTTTTTCATAAATATACTATCTATCTAATCCTGTAATTATATGTAAAACAGATCCTTCTTTTCTACTATTAGCTACATCAGAGTTTGCTAATGGATCAGTAAATGCTGTTCCATCTGCAGGATCCCAACCATGATTTTGAGTAATAACCATAAAAGTATTTTTCCCTGTGTTTACAACATCAGTAACATCTATCATTCCTGTAATTTCCCATGCTTTTCCAGTATTACCATATCCTTTAGTTGCTGCATAATCTTGATTACACTCTAAAACTACTTTTAACTCTCCAGTAGTTAAGTTATACTGATATAATCTTGCATAATGATTTTTTTCAGCAACATCAAAGTATCCATTTGGATCTTCTTGTATGTATGCATAATTCTCAGTAATTAAAATATTATCAGGACTATGAAAATCTTTTGCCTTTCCAGTTAATTTGTCTCCATCTAAAATACACGTAATTTTTGCTGCTCCTGTAGGATCATTTTCATTTAATACTACTTTATAAATACGTCCATAATAAGTACCTTTATCTTTTAAACCATCTTTTCTTCTTCCTGTAACACAAAAATAAATTTCTCTATTATTTTTAGCAGAACCTCTTCTCCAATCTATGTCCTCTAATCTAGAGAATCCCATTACACCTTTAGTTTTAGCCTCAGTATCTAAAGCATTAATCTCCTTTTCAGCTAATTCAACAAATTCAGCATTATATTCAACACCTTCATTCATATCTACTTCATAATTAATTCCTGCAGATGTTACTTTTAAGCCATATAACTTACCACCATTTAAGTCTCCTTGATTTCCTACATACATACCTAATTGACCTGAAGGTGTATTATTATCACTATGGTCATCACCTATGAAAACAACAGTTTTACCTGCATAAGCATCTTTTCCTATTGCTACTGCATTTTCTGTAGACCATTGTCCCAAAGCTGTTAACATAGTAGCACTTCCTGCTGCACTTGCATTTTTTGTTGGATCTGTAGAAAAAATTCCTTTTGAAGAACCTCCCCATTCTCCACCAGACAAATACAAAGGACCAAATCCGTGTTCTTGTGGTGTTATTAAAGAACCTGAACATTGTGCTGTATTTCCTGTAGCTTGAGCATTTAAAATATAATCTCCTGAAGTTGGTCTTAATTTTTCATTTAGCTTAATTCTTGCAATTGAATAATCTGCCTCAATATTATTAATTAATGTAAAACTTCCATCAGACTCTGCTAATAAACCAGCACCATCAGCCATAGAACCATATACAAAATTAGGACTATTTGGTATTACATCTTCCGATGATAAAATCGGAGTAATTTTTAAATGAGAAAATTGTCCTGTTACTTTTAAAAAGTTAGGTGTTTTTGATGCTGTTAAATATACTGATGAATTTGAACCATCTGTTCCATTATTTCCATCCTTACCATCTTTTCCGTCAATTCCATTTACACCATCTATTCCGTCTTTACATGATATAAATCCCCCTATGATACATGTTAAAGTAGTTAATGCAATTTTACTTAAATTTAATTTCTTCATTATTCTCTATTTGTTTAGCTTTAATAATTCCACAAATCAACATCTATGAAATTACCTTATCCTTATCTTAGCTTTAAATTCATATAAGCTAAAGGTTAACAACTTTATTAAAACATGAATAACTAGAATTACTATAAATAAGAATACTTTTAAAACAAAAAAAAACGTCAATAATTGACGTTTTTTACCCTTTCATACCCATATAAATATGGAAAAATATAAAGAATCCTCACTAATACTTAAGCAAAAATAATTCAAATAATGCTTCGATTTAAACAATGAGAAATTCAGATTCTTTATAAAGCTTTTTCATAGAAATTTTCCCCGACGACTCCTAGTATTATTTTTTTACATTGTTTATTTTAACCTTGTTTGATTAAGATTTTTAGTATGACACAAAGATATTTAGACTTTTTCTTATTGTGGTAAGTCAATGACTTACTTTTAGTAAGTCATTGACTTACTTTTTACCATTTTTACATACTTATTTACCATTATTAACTAAAAAGAACTTTTTAATCTTTTAAAAACCAATATATTTGCTACCGAAATGAAAGAAATGAATACTCACATATCAGCAAAAGCACTAACTAACAGTCGTCAATTTCAAGGAATTGATGAAGTAATTGTATTAAAAAAGGCGCTATATGTATATTCTAGTAATTATTTTAAGATGAAATAACCCTAAAAATTTAACTATACATAAGCGTCCAAGTAAATTTGGACGCTTTTTTTTATATTTTTTTTAAGCATAATGATGAAAATTTAAATACATAAAATATAATTGAATTTGAACACTAAGCAATTGAACATTAAAACATTGCATACTCAACCATAACTTAGAGACTCTCTGAGAAGGAATACTGCGTTAAAAAAACACATCTAAAGTACTGAAAAACAATAGCTTAACATAAAATAAAGTTTGTGTATTTCAAAAAACAATATAATATTTGCACCATCAAATAAAATGAATAATTAAATAATAACCATATGTATTTACACAGAAAGATAAGTAATGAGTTTGTTTGGCTAAATGGAGCAGGTTCTGGCGTAGTAATAAATAGGGATGCAATTTGTAAAATAAAATATAGAAAAGTGAGGTAACAAAACTCACATACTATACACAATATACCAAAGGCGTCTTTTTAACAAAAGATGTCTTTTTTATTACAGAAAAAACAACTAAACATCCAAACTAAACAGTAATCCATTTTAAAAATGTTAAAATACGTGAATTTATTGCCTATATCATAAAAAAAATGTATATTAGGTATATGAAAAATTAAAAAATGCTATGAGAACATTAAAATTGCACATACTAAATGAAAAAGGACGTTTACTCATCCAAATGCAACGCTTACTAAAATTACGAACACCGTAAGATTAAAACCCACTAATTTAGGGTTCAAATCAACTAGCGTCATTTCAAAATTACAAACGCTTCCTAATTTATCGACAAAGTAGAGTTTACATGAAGTCTGTTGTACTCAATAGGCCTTATAAGTAATACATCTTCATTAAGCTGGCATTCGCCTGCTATTAATTCTGCTAACATTCTCAAATTCTGAGATGTATGGTTATGCCGTTAATTTAAAATTAGCGCATTAACACTATCGAAAAACATTCGATGTAACTATTGCTGCATATGCGGCATGGGAAACTAATGTCAACTATTAAAATTGAAAATTATGAAAACTTTAAAAACTATTCTAGGTCTAATTGCTATACTATTAATAACTACTTCTTGTACTGATTTAAGTGAAGACTTAACACTACAAGACAAAATAAAGAAAGACAATATTACAAACACTATGAAACCAGATACTTTACCTTCTGATACTGGTGGAACGCCAGGTAATGGTTCTAATCAAGATACTGGTGGTAATAATGGTGAAGATGGAGATGGAGGTAAAGGAAATTAATCTAATAAAACTTAAAGGCTTTAACAAATGTTAAAGCCTTTTTTTTTAGTTTTGCTAACATGTACTTAAATTTAAATTATTTAAAAACAGCAACAATATTATTACTCTTTTATACAGTAACCTCTCTTGGGTATCAAAATGATAGTGTAAATATTTGGATTAAAATGTCCAAAAATAAAGAGCTCAATAGAAAGCATAAAAAAATACTTCTACTAAAAGCCTATAATTATGTTAATAATAATTCCAAAGATTATCCATTAGAATTGAGCTCAATCGCTTACGAGTTTTTTAAAATTAAGGATACAGTCAATTTCTTTAAGATCAATAAAGATGCTTTATTATTAGCTAAAAAAACTAATAATTACAATGTAATAGGTGATGCTCATTGGAATTATGCTACATTTTTTGTAAGAAATGAATTCTATGAAAAAGCGTACTTTCATTTTAACAAAGCCTATGATTGCTTTCTTAAAATAAATAAAAAAAAGGAAGCTGCTCAATTATTATATGGAATGGCTATAATAAAAGGTAAGTATAGAGACTATACAGGTAGTGAAATTCTGAACGTAAAATCAATAGAGATTTTTAAGGAATTAAGAGATAATAAAAACCTTTATAGAGTATATAATCATTTAGCTAACTTACAAAGTGATATTAAAAAATATAATAGAGCTCTATTTTATTATAATAAGTCTATTAACTTTTTAAATAAAACAAAAATTAAGAAAAAAAAATATGAAATAATATTAAACAATATTGGTAGAACATATTTTTTAAAAAAACAATATTCTAAAGCTTTAGAATTTTATAATAAAGCTTTAATTAATAATTATCAAAAAGAAAATTTTGCCAGAATAATAAGTAATCGTGCTTATTGTAAATTATTTTTAAACGATACTCTAGGTGTAAGAAATGATTTATATAAAGCTTTTTTTATAAGGGATAGTTTAAAAGATAAAACAAATATTCTTGCTTCTAAATTATATATATCAGATTATTATAAATATGTAAAAGATACCCTCAAAGCTTTTCAATATGCTAAAGAAGCAAATATCTTAGCAAAGCAAATAAAAAATGGGGGCGATTATTTAACCTCTTTAAAACAACTAGCAAATCTTGACTCAGAAAACTCTAAAAAATATTTAGATCGTTATATTGAGTTTAATGATAGCTTAATAAGTGCTGAACGTAGAATTCAAAATAAATTTACTCGTATTGAGTTTGAAACTGATGAATATATTGAAGAAACGGAACGGCTATCTCAACAACGTATTTGGATCATCGTTACTAGTATTGCTGGTGTATTTATTTTAAGTTTATTATACTTTTTACGTGTACAAAAAGTGCAAAATGAAAAATTAAGTATTGAAGCTGAGCATCAAAAAGCAAATGAAGAAGTATATGTTTTAACATTACAACAACAAGCTAAACTAGAGGAAGAACGTATTAAAGAGCGTAATAGAATATCAGAAGAGTTGCATGATGGCATTTTAGGAAAACTATTTGGAACTCGTTTTGGCTTAGGGTTTTTACCAATAAAAGGAGAAGAACAAACACTTGAAAAACATCAAAGTTTATTAAATGAGCTACAAGATATTGAAAAAGAAATTAGAGATGTTTCTCATAAATTAAGTGATAATTTTAGTAACTCAGATATTAACTTTACCTCTATTATTAAACAATTATTAGAAGATAAAGGCGTTATTGGTAACTTTACGCACAACATTACATTTTCTCCTGATATAGTATGGAAAGATATTAATGAAATTACAAAAGCTAATATTTATAGAATTATTCAAGAAGCTTTACAAAATATCATTAAGCATGCTAAAGCAAAAAATGTTATCTTAGATTTTTCTTTAAAAAATCAAGATTTAGTTATCAAAATTCAAGATAATGGAGTTGGTTTTAATAGTAAAAAAGGTAAAAAAGGAATAGGATTAAAAAATATAAAAACGAGAATTGAAAAATTAAAAGGAAGCATTGAAATAAAATCCGAAATTAATGTAGGTACTACCCTACTCATTAACACCCCTTACATCCAAAAAGATGGAAAAAAAACAATTAACAGCGTTAATAATTGATGATCACCCTTTAATATCAGAAGCTTATAAAAGTGCTTTTCAATACATAGAAAGTCAGGAAAATGAATATCGTTTTGAAATTCATGTAAAACACAATTGTGATGATGCTTGTGCTATTATTAAAGAATACTCAAGCTTGAAAAACAAAATTGATGTTATTTTTTTAGATATGCGATTACCTGCATCAAAAGATGGCACTATACTTTCAGGTGAAGATTTAGGCTTAAAAATAAACCAGCTATTACCCGATTCAAAAATTATTGTTTCTACTACCTTTAATGATAATTTTAGAGTGCATAGTATTTTAAGAAATATTAATCCTGATGGTTTTTTAGTAAAAAATGATATTACACCACAAGAACTAGTTACAGCTATAAAAGAAGTTATTACTGCCCCTCCATACTACAGTAAAACAGTAATGAAGTTAATACGAAATCAAATTGCAAGTGATTATGTATTAGATGATATAGATAGAAAAATATTGTATGAGCTTTCTATAGGTAATAGAATGAAAAAATTACCTGAGGTTATTCCGCTTTCTTTTGCTGGTATTCAAAAAAGAAAAAGACAATTAGCTAAAGTATTTGATGTAGATGGTAATGATGATAGAGAGCTAATTTTGGTGGCAAGAGATAAAGGTTTTTTATAAAATTTAATATCAAAAAAAACAAAAAGGGAACTATAAAAAAATAGTTCCCTTTTATATTTATGTCTTTTTTACTTAGAAATTATACCCTACAGAAACTTGAAAAACTCCGTTTTTAATATCTGTACCATTTTCTTTCGCTAAGTTAGATAATCCTAAATTATAACGAGCTCCAAAATTTAAGCCATTATTTAATTTATATCCTAAACCAAAGTTTAAACCAAAATCCATGTCCTCAGCGTTTTCTTTAAAATCTTGAGTATTTGAAACACTAGCAGTTTCAGCTTTAGTTTTAGCTGATAATAAAAATCCTAATTGAGGTCCTGCTTCAATACTAAAGTTGTCAATTACATAATATTTAGCCATAACAGGAAGGTATAAGTAATCTACTTTTGTAGTAAATTCAAAATTTACTCCTCCTTGCTCTCTTTCATACTTCATACCTTGTGCAGAGTATAATAATTCTGGTTGAATAGAGAATTTATCAGTTATTTTGAACTCAACAACTCCACCAACATGGAAAGAAGTTCTTACACTTGAGTTATCTGGAATATCTCCTGTTAAGTTAGCAAAGTTCACTCCTGCCTTTACACCAAAATCAATATCTTGTGCTTTAGCTGTAAAACCTAAAGCTACCATAGCAATTACTAATAATTTTTTCATAATTTAAAATTTTTAAGATTGATAATCTACTTTTGAATATAAAACAAAATAAAAAAGGGAACTATTAAAAATAGTTCCCTTTTTTTGTACTTGTTCTGTTTATACTACTATAAAGAAAAAGAGTAAGTTCCTCCAATTCCGAATGTAGCAGCAGTAGAAGTTACATCAATAGATAATGGTCCAATTCCAACAGTTTGGCTTACGCTAGCTGCAGAATAATCAAGGTGTAACGTAATTTTGTCAGTTACTTTGTAACCTACAAGAGCACGGTAATAAAAACCTCCATCATTAGCATCAGGTCTGATCCCAATACCGTAACCTAAATCAGCACCAATAGTAACTTTTTCAGCTACAGCGTAACGTGCAGCAGCAGATAATGGTAAAAAAGCGAAATCAGCTCCTTCTCCATTAAAGTGGATGTAAGATACAGATGGTCCTACTTGAAACTTATCAGAAACATTAAATAAATAGTTTGCTTCAATAGCTCCTGTAACATCAAATGCATCACTTGCATCTCCTACTGGTAAACCAATAGTTCCACCAACATTAAGTTGTCCTTCTTGTGCGTTAACAGCTAATCCAAAAGCCATCATTGCTACTAATAATAATTTTTTCATAATTTTTTAATTATATGTTTGAAAGGACAAATGTAGTCCTATACTTTAAATAACACCTACTTTTTTTTGTGTTTTTTTGTTAAAAATTAAGATAAAACCCATCTTTATTTTAACCATTATTTAACATACTAATAGGTAGGGCTCTTAGCTCTACGCTCAATATGTACTAATAATATATTTTACAAAGCAAACATTACACCCAATCCAAAATTAGACATAGTTGCTCCATCATTTGTAATACCTGAATATGTTGCTTGTACCATTAATTTTTCTGAAACATTATATCCTATCATTGGTCTGTAATAAAAACCTCCTTGATTTCCAGTATTCATACCTACAGCATATCCTAAATCACCACCAAAAGTAAACTTATCAGAAGGACTAAACCTTGCTGCTGCAGATACTGGCAAAAATTGAAAATCTCCAATACCAACATTACCAATTGTTTTTCCAAAATAATTTACAAATGATACTGAAGGACCTACTTTAAATTGATCTGAAACATTAAAAAGGTAATTTGCTTCTGCACTAAGAGTAAAAGAGGTAGCATTACTTGCATCTCCAGTTGGAATTCCTACGTTAGCTCCAATATTAAACTGTCCATCTTGTGCGTTAACCGCTAAACCAAATGCCATCATAGCAACTACTAATAATTTTTTCATAATTTAAGTTTTTATGTTTTAAGTTATTTCGTTCTTTCTAATCAAAAGAGATGCCAAAATAAAAATCACTCAAATTTTTAAAACATTATTTAAAATATAAGCACAAAAAAAAGGAGAATGATTACATTCTCCTTTTTAAATTTATTATATGTATTAATTTAGAACCTGTATCCTAAACCAATTTGAAAATAATCTATTTTAGTAGATACTGCAGCATTTTCTACTCTATTAGTTAATCCAAAAGAATATCTAGCAGTAGCAAAAAGGTTATCAGTAAAATCGTAACCAGCTCCAGCAGCTAAACCTAAACCGAAAGTATTAGTATTATCAGCAGCTTCATCAACTAATAAATCTAACATTGGTCCTGCTAAAATTGAAAAGTCTTCAGCTACATAATATTTAGCTAAAATTGGCATAGTAATAACATTAATAGAATTATCATTTTTAAATGACGCAGTGTATGCTAATTCTGGTTGGATGTTAAATTTTTCAGAAACTTTAATGTCTGCAAAAAAACCTACATAAAACCCAGATGCTCCTTCAGAAGCAGAAATTCCATTTGCAGATGCTTTTACTATCATATTACTAAAACCTCCAGTAATACCAAAAGATGTTTCTTGTGCGTTAACAGCTAAACCAAATGCCATCATAGCAACTAATAATAATTTTTTCATAATTCTAAATCTTTATAATTTTAAAGTTGGCAAAAATAACATTTTTTTTTAAAAATTTAACATGATTTTAATAAAAAATCAAATTGCCAATTCCTACAGAATAGCATATTACTAATAATCAAAATGTTATAAATCAAAAAAACAGTTAAAAAGGGATCCTTTTAACTGTTTTTTATAAAGAATTACAAATTCTATTCGTGTAAAAAATTATCTATAATTGATTAAAATATTTTACTTTTCTTTTTTAGTTACTAATTTTCTTGCATTTTTTACCTTTTGCTTAGTTAATGCAATATCAATTACCTCACTCATTTCAGTTACAAAATGAAACTTCAATCCTTTTAAATAGCTTTGCTTAATTTCTTCAATATCCTTTTTATTTTCTTTACATAAAATTATTTCTTTAATATTAGCTCTTTTAGCTGCTAATATTTTTTCTTTAATTCCTCCAACTGGTAACACTTTTCCTCTTAATGTTATTTCTCCAGTCATAGCTAATTTGTTTTTAACTTTACGTTGAGTAAATACAGATACTAAAGATGTTAACATGGTAATACCAGCACTTGGCCCATCTTTAGGAGTTGCTCCTTCAGGAACATGAATATGTACATCATAATTATCTATAACTTCAGGCTCTATTCCAAATTCTTCAACATTTGCCTTAATATATTTCATGGCAATAGTAGAAGATTCTTTCATCACTGTTCCTAAATTACCTGTGATTGATAGATTCCCTTTTCCTTTAGAAAGTATCGATTCGATAAATAAGATGTCACCTCCTACACTTGTCCAAGCTAAACCTGTAACAACACCAGCTGTATCATTATTCTCATACTTATCTCTTTCTAAACGTGCTGCTCCTAAAATAGTTTCTATATCTTCAGTTGTTAAAGCAATATTATACGCTTCTTCCATAGCTATAGATTTTGCAGCATAACGAACTACTTTTGCTACTTGCTTTTCTAATCCGCGAACTCCAGATTCTCTAGTATACCCTTCTACAATTTTTTCAATTTGAGCTTTTCCTAATTTTAAATGCTCATTATTTAATCCATGTTCTTTTAATTGTTTAGGTAATAAATATTTTTTAGCGATTTCTATTTTTTCTTCAATAGTATACCCTGTTACATTTATAATTTCCATACGGTCACGTAATGCCCATGGAATTTGCCCTAAATTATTTGCTGTAGCAATAAATAACACTTTAGAAAGATCATAACCAACTTCTAAATAATTATCATAAAACTCAGTATTTTGCTCAGGGTCTAATACTTCTAACATTGCTGAAGAAGGATCACCTTGATGACTTTGGCTTAATTTATCAATTTCATCTAATACAAATACAGGGTTAGAAGTTCCTGATTTTTTAATATTTTGAATTAAACGCCCTGGCATAGCTCCAATATACGTTTTTCTATGCCCTCTAATTTCTGCTTCATCACGTAACCCTCCTAAAGACATACGTACATATTTACGTCCTAAAGCTTCAGCTACAGATTTACCTAATGATGTTTTACCTACCCCTGGAGGTCCGTATAAACAAATAATTGGCGATTTCATATCACCTCGTAACTTTAAAACAGCTAAATGTTCAATAATACGTTCTTTAACTTTTTCTAGCCCAAAATGATCTCTATCTAATATTTTTTGAGCCTTTTTTAAATCAAATTTATCTTTAGAATATTCTCCCCAAGGTAATTCTAACATTAACTCTAAATAGTTACGTTGTACACCATACTCAGCCATTTGAGGGTTCATTCTCTTCAAACGATTCAATTCCTTTTCAAAAGTTTCAGCTACTTCTTTTCCCCATTTTTTAGATTTAGATTTAATTCTCATTTCATCTAATTCTTGATCATTTGAAACACCACCTAATTCATCTTGAATAGTTTTTAGTTGCTGATGTAAATAATATTCACGCTGTTGTTTATCTAAATCAGATCTAGTTTTAGATTGAATATCATTACGTAACTGTAATCGCTGAAGTTCTTTGTTTAAATTCTTTAATGTTAAAAGGGCACGTTCTTTTAAATTATCTTTTTCAAGTAAAACTTGTTTTTGGGCAATACTTAATTCCATATTAGATGAAATAAAGTTTACTAAAAACGAATTAGATTGAATATTTTTAATTGCAAAAGAAGCTTCAGAAGGTAACATTGGATTCTCTTTTATTACCTCAAGAGCTAACTCTTTTATAGAATCAATTATAGCATTAAATTCTTTTTTATCATCTATTTCTCTTTCATCAATAGCTTCTTTAACATTAGCTTTTAAATAAGGCTCTTGTTGAGTTACTTCAGTAATTTCAAAACGTTTCTTTCCTTGAATAATAACTGTTGTATTACCGTCAGGCATTTTTAACACTCTTAAAATTTGAGCAACTACACCAGTTTTATGTATATCATCAACTGTTGGGTCTTCTACTTCACCATTCTTTTGAGCAACAACTCCTACAACTTTATCTCCTTTATTCGCGTCTTTTATAAGTTGAATTGATTTATCTCTACCTGCCGTAATTGGAATTACAACTCCTGGAAATAATACTGTATTTCTTAAAGGTAATATAGGTAGTTCATTAGGAACATCTTCATTATTCATATTTTCCTCATCTTCTGGAGTTAATAAAGGAATCAACTCAGAATTTTCGTTAAATACGTCTTGAAGCGACAAATTGTCTAAATGTATAATTTTTGATTTACTCATAATTTTTTATCTGTCATGTTGGCATTTTGTTTATTTACAAAACAATTATAAAACGCCATTTTAAAAATATAAAACTCTTAAAAACAAGTAATTAGCGCAATTAACTTTTTTTAAGACACTTATATAGGTCAATTCTTATGCCAAGAGCTCCCCTACAAAACTTAATTATTTTGTAACTATTTTTGTAATATCACGTCAAATAGCTACACAAACAACTTAACTATGAAGGCTTCATATTTTTTTATTCTTACAATTTTTATTTTTTCAACTTTTAGCTGTACCTCAAAAAAAAATTCCCCAGAATTCATTAAAAAAGCTACTGGACGTTACTATTTTAATGCTGACGAAGTTATTGAAGTTCACTTTACTGACGCTAAGTTACTTTTAAATTGGAGGAATCAAAATTTAAACCCCTTAAAATTAAATGATTCTACTTTTTATGTTAGAGAAATGAATGAAAAATTAATTTTTAACTCTGTAAAAAACAACATTGAACTAGCTACCAAAAGAGAACATAAAGGCAAAAAATATGTTTTTAACAAAATGAAAGAGGGAGAAAAAACGCCAAGTGAGTACTTAACCCAAAATAATTACGAAATGGCTTTAAACGGGTATTTAAACATCAAAAAAACTGACAGTTTAAATCCTGTAATAAAAGAAAGAAATTTAAATAGACTTGGATATAGATACATAAGAAACGATGACTTTGATAAAGCTATTAATGTTTTTAAAATAAACACCATTTTATACCCAAATAGCTCAAATACTTTTGATAGTTTAGGTGATGCATATGTTAGAGTGAAAGATACGATGAATGCTATTGATAATTATAAAAAAGCTTTAGCTATAAACCCTGAAAACAGAAGTTCAAAAAGAAATCTTAAAAAGTTAACTAAAAAATAATAGAACATTTCTAATTGAAAAATCTAATATTTATACTGAAATCACTTCTAATGTTATTATTTTAGACTAAAACCTTTGAAGAGTTTTATTTAAAAGAAAATACAGGCATTTAAGCATGGAATTGTAATTATCATTATGCTCATAAACACCTTTTAACTGAAAAAGGTGGCACTTATATTTATGCTGGTTGCTATAAAAATATAATTTACACCAATTTTTAAAAGCTTTAATTAAATGACTAACCAGTTTTTAAACTTACCTACTTTTTCTATAGCTACCGTAACTTGTTGCTCTTCTACAGAAGGGTTTAAATGAAGTATAATTCTAGATTTCGATGAGTAATACATTTTTACAATAGAAGTAATATTAATAATATATTTTCTATTAATACGGTAAAATTTTGAAGGGTCTAACACCTCTTCTAGCTTTCTTAATGATTCGTCTAATGGTAGTTTTTTATTGTTTTTTAATTTGATAAATGTTAATTTATCTTCAGAATAAAAATAAGCTATTTCTTCTACACTAACCGATATCAAATTATTATTTTGTTTGATTAAAAAACGCTTTTTATAAAGCTCTTTTTTATTATTTAAAATATTATTATAATTAGGAACACTTTCCTCATTAAACTGCTTAATTTTTTTTAAACTACGTTGTAAATCTTTTTTTGCTATTGGTTTTAATAAATAATCAATACTATTTAACTCAAATGCTTTTATGGCATATTCAGAATAGGCAGTTGTAAAAATTATTTTTGATTTTATATTGGTAACAGAATTGAAAATTTCAAAAGAATTATCATCAGATAAGTTTATGTCTAAAAATATAAGATCTGGCTTATGTTTTTTAAGATAGGCAACAGATTCTTTAACTGATGATAAAATTTTAGTGATATATATTTCAGAATCTAATTCTTGAATCATTTTCTGCAATTTAATCGCTGCAATATCTTCGTCTTCTATAATAATTGAATTAATCATAAATTAGGAGTTAATAAAGGTATTTTTGCAATATATTTTTTATCTACAACTTCAAAAGAAGGCATTTCATTATATATAAGTTCATACTGGTTTTTTAAGTTTTTCAAGCCTATACCATGAGATTCATATTTATTTACGGGGTTAGCTCGAGGTTGATAATTATTTTCAACTACAATATAATTATCAATTGTGGCTATTGTAATATTTAAGGGTGTCTTTTTTTCTATTATATTATGTTTTATAGCATTTTCTATCAACAACTCTAAAGTCATTGGAGGCAATAAATAACTGAATTTACTTTTATCTATTAAGTAATTAATATGTATACTCTCTTTAAAACGAATAGTTTGTAAAGCCATGTAAGATTTAATGAGTTCCAGTTCTTTATTTAAAGGTACTACAAGTTCTTCACTATGATCTAAATTATATCTATACACATTAGAAAGCTCTAACAAAAATTGATCTGCCTTGTTTACATCTATATTTATTAACGCTGAAAGACTATTAAAACTATTGAACAAGAAATGAGGGTTTAACTGCTTTTTAAGTGATAAATATTTAGCTCTTGTACTCTCATTTTCGATTTTACTGAGTTTAATCTCAATCTCTTTTTTTTTAGACTCTGTATCTAAAAAGAGCTCCATCATGTAAACAAATAAAATCAGACTAATAATGACAGTAAAACTGATCCAATAAAACAAGGAAGTAACACCAGTTTCCATCTTATCTTCACCAAAAAAATATCCTAATACAGATATAACCGTGGTTAAAATTAAAGTTTCGATTAGTATAAATACAATATAGAATACCCAGGTAATGATAGGATTTTTATTCTTTATATATTTTGTAAACAATGGATGTTTCAATACATAGAAACGCGAATAATAAATAGTTAAAATAATAACAAATGAAAAAGGTATAATTACAGGAACAAATTCGAATGCTTCACTAGCATTTTCATCTTCAAGATCATTCAAAAATTCAATCAAGCCTAAAAAGAAACTAATTAACAAATAAAATATAAATCGACTCTTATTCAATAGTTCTAGTTTTTTATTATTCAGTTACAATCAATGAATCTTCAGCAACATCAACTGTGTAGAAAAAACCTAAAGCCCTTCTACTTGGTTCAGTGGTATTAATTACATTACTTCTTATCGTAGCTGGAGGGGGATTTCCGCTAAAAGCACTACCAGAACTTCCAGTTTGGGTAAACAGTTCGAAAAGATAATCAAAATATTCTTTAGTAATTCCTAGTTGCTGACCTGTTCCCTTCTCCCCTATTTTAAAATTCACTTCATCATTAAAATTAATATTTTTAAGGGTTTGACCATCAAAAAATTCATCTGATGAAATTAGGTTGAAAGAATTACCAGGATCTGGTAATAGCACAGCTTCATCATTCTTAAAAACTCTTCTATAATAATAATTTTTTACACCTACTGGGTCTGTAGTATCATATCTTAAATAATACCCTTCAGAAGAGAATAAAGTCTCTTCTTCAAATACTGTATAAAAGTTTTCAATTTTTGGCACTTCTTTTAATCTATCGATTCCAACATAAGTATCCCCATTCCATATTATAGTAATCGTATAACTATTTCCAATTTGTGGTTTGATAACTGAATTGCTATAAACTCCATCTCCCTGATAACTAAAAACCCAAGTATCAGTTCCATCAGTTATAGAAACCTTTGCGTTTTCTATAATAGGATTCGGGTCATCTAACAAAAAGTTATTTGTAGTTGTTAATTTAATTTTCTGAACACTTAAAGATCTTACTATGTTTCTTTCCAAACCTCCTTGTATAACTAATTTGGGAGGGCCAGTAACCAAAGTAATATCATTTGTCACATCGGTTTCACAAGAAATTATTATTAATATTAAGCTTAAATATGATACTATTTTTAGTATTGATTTCATAATTGTTTTTTTAAAATTTATATTCATATGTTACTGAAGGAACTATCCCTAAAAATGAGAATTTACTAGCTTCAGTTCTACCCGCACTAACATCAATATCATTAATTGTTTCTACCTTTTCTCTAAAGTAAATAGTTGAAGCATTCTTTCTATTGTAAAGATTTGCAATGCTAAAAATCCATTTACCTCTATTACCCTTTTTAGGGTTTAGCGTAGCAGAAATATCTAGCTTATGAAAAGCTGGTAATCGGTTTCCATTTCTTCCATCATAATCAGCAACGATCAACCCATTTTGTACAAATTTCCCTGTAGGATATGTTATTGGTTTTCCAGAGCCAAAAACAAAATTAGCACCGAAATCCCATCGTTTATTTAGTTTATACATTCCTACTAAATTTAACTCATGTAATTGATCACTATTTGAAGGATAGTACGCATTGTTATTAATACCTAATATTTTTCTTTCTGTTTTAGCTAATGTATAACTTAACCAGCCTGTTAATCGACCTTTGTTTTTATTCAATAAAAACTCTAAACCATAAGCACGCCCATTTCCTTGTACAACTTGTGTTTCTATATTATCTTCAAAAAGTAAATCTGCACCATCTACAAAATCAGTAACATCATTTAAATCTTTATAATAAGTCTCAATGCTAAAATCGTATGCATTATTTTTTAAAGTTTTAAAATAACCAATAGCAAATTGGTTAGAAGATTGTGGTTTCAAAAAAGGACCACTAGGTGCCCATATATCTAATGGAGTTGCCGATGCTGAATTAGATATTAAATGTAGGTATTGATAATTTTTATTATAACTAACTTTAATTGAATTACTACCATTCCATAAGTAACGAGCTGAAATTCGAGGTTCAAAATTATTAAAGCTTTTAATAACATCTCCAGATGCATAGTTTATTTCTTTTATAACCTTATTTTCATCAAACAGATCTAAAGTAGTATTATATGAAAGTGGGCTACCATTTTCATAAACAGCTATTTTTTCGTTACCAATACGTTTAAAATTTGACCATCTTAAACCATATTGTAAACTCAAATTATCTGAAATTTTATTTTTAAAATCAACATACGGAGCAAATTCTAAAGCAAATTTATCTTGAAATTTTTGAGAAGTAACAGATGAATTATTAAGTGATTCAATTTCACCTGGATTAAAATTATAGTACGTAAAATCTACACCAGTTTTCAATGTATTTCCTGACCCCATAAACCAATTTAACCTTGGTTTAAAGTTATAGTTAGTTATATTAGATTTCCAACGATATTCAGCCCCTGAAGTTAAAGCATCTATTTTATAATCATATTTACTATATACTGCAGAAGATTGAAAAAATAACTTTTCACTTAGTTCGCTAGTCCAACGTAATGTTAATGAAGTATTTCCATAATTATTTCCTACAACATTTTTAATTTCAAAATTATCTCTACCAAAATAACCAGAAAGAAATAATCTATTTTTTTTGTTTAGATTATAATTCACTTTCATATTAATATCATAAAAAGATACTTTAGTATCCTTTAAATCTTCAGATAAAGATGCAAATAAATCAATATATGACGTTCTACCTGCAAGAATATAACTTCCTCTACCTTCTTCTTTATCTCCTTTATTAATAGGCCCCTGTATTAAACCTCGACTAGAAATAAGTCCTATTCCCAATTCTCCATTAAATTTTTTAAGATTTCCCTCACGCTGTTTAATATCCAAAACAGATGATAACCTACCTCCAAAAGTAGCAGGTATAGCTCCTTTGTATAGTTTTACATCTTTTATAACATCAGCATTAAAAACTGAAAATAACCCTAGTAAATGTGATGCATTAAAAATGGTAGCCTCATCTAATAGAATTAAATTTTGATCAGCAGTACCTCCTCTTACATTAAAACCTGTAGACCCTTCACTTACGTTTGACACTCCTGGCAGTAACTGTATAGATTTTAAAATATCTACTTCTCCTAAACCAGTAGGTAACTTTTTTATGGTAGAAGTTTTTAGTGATACCACACTCATTTCTGTTGACTTAATATTTTTTGTTGCCTGGGAGGATGTAATAACAACTTCTTCAAGCTGAGAAGAATCTTCATCTAATTGGAGGTCCACTTTTTTATCTTTATCTAAAACAATTGTTTTTTCAATAGCACCAAAACCCACATAAGTAACCAATAATTTATAGGTTCCTTCTTTTAAAGTTATAGAATAAAAACCATAGTCATTTGTTGTTGTTCCTTTTGAAGCACCCAATACTATATTAACACCCCATAAGTTTTCTCCTGAAGCTTTATCTTTAACATAACCACTTAAGGTATAACTATTTTGTTGTGCATGGATTATCAAAGTAAATAAGCCAAGTAACACACCTAAATATAATCTCATTTGTTATTTAATTTTAAATTACATGACAAAACTATTTAGGAATAGAAGTGAATTTTTATCTAAAACGATGAAACTGGATTTTTTTCGATAAGCCTACAAAAAAGACCAATAAAACTTTTAAACAAAAACTTTAATACTCTTAAACTTAATATCTATAAAACAAGTAGCTAGTTTTTAGGTATAGGATAGCATTAGTTATAATTATATAACTAAAAGATTTACTTAAAAAAAATCAATGCAGAAAATTAAATAGAATAACAACTAACTACTAAAAATAAATAAGTCTTTACTCAGCTAATAAGAAAGCCATATATTCAATCTGAAATTGCTTTTGATACTGTTTTTGATTAGAAACAGTATATGAATATCTTTCTCCTAAATTAATATCAGAGCAGCAATACCTATAAAAACAACAATCTGTGCCCATTTTAAATACACTCCTACTTTATCATTTTGTTTTAAATAACTAGATATTGAACCTGCCAAAATTGCTATTCCTGAAAAAATAATAAAAGAAGTAATAATAAACACTCCTCCTAGTATATAAAACTGTAATACTGTTGACATTGATTTAGAAAACAAAAATTGTGGAAAAAAGGCTAAAAAGAAAATCGTTACTTTAGGATTTAATACATTCATCCAAAAGCCGGTTTTAAATAATTGAAAAGTTGTTTTTTGTTGTACGTTTTCAGTTGAAAATGCAATTTTAGCATCACTTTTATATACTTTAAAAGCTAAATATAATAAATAAGCCGCTCCGAAAAGTTTTATTATAAAAAATAGATTTTCATTTCTTTTAATTACTTCAGAAACCCCAAAAGCAACCAAAGTTGTATGAATAATACATCCTGTCATTAATCCAATTACAGTTGCTAAACCATATTTTTTTCCATTCACTATACTTTGAGTAAGAACAAAAATATTATCAGGACCTGGAGAAAAAGCAAGCGTTGCTGTTGCAAACACAAAAGATATTAGAATCTCAATCATTCTTTTTATTCTTATTTTTTTGGCTAATTTAAAAAGATTCTTTTTATAATTTTAATGTTTGCTTAACTTGTTTTAGTTGTTTTTTAAATTTCTCTTCTGAAATTTCAGTTTTATAAAAAGGCACCATTTTTTCTAACATTATTTTTACTTTTGAAGTAGTTAATATTTCGGGGAAAGCTTTTTCTAATACCGACAACATAATTGAAGTTGCTGTAGATGCTCCTGGTGATGCTCCTAGCAAACATGTTATACTTCCGTTTTTACTACTTATTACTTCTGTTCCAAACTGTAATTTTCCACCTTCATATTCGTCTTTTTTTATAATTTGAACACGTTGACCTGCTTTCATAACATCCCAATCTTCGCTTTTTGCTTTTTTTATAAACTTTCTTAATGATTCCATTCTATCTTCTTTATCCATCATTACTTGTTCTACCAAATATTTAGTTAAAGGTAAATTATGCCAAAAAGCACCCAACATTGAAGGTATATTATCAAACTGGATGGATTTAAATAAATCTAAATTAGAACCTTTCTTTAAAAACTTAGGGCTAAACCCTGCAAAAGGACCAAACATCAATTGTTTTTCCCCATCTATGTAACGAGTATCTAAATGTGGGGTTGACATAGGTGGATCACCAATACCAGCTTTACTATACACTTTAGCTTCGTGCTGTTTTATAATTTCTTCATTATTACAAACTAGCCATTCACCACTTACAGGAAAACCTCCATATCCTTCTTTTTCATCAATTTCTACTTTTTGTAACAATAATAAACTCCCTCCCCCAGCTCCTATAAATACATGTTCAGCATCTATATTTTTTATTTTTCCAGTTTTAGTATTTTTTACTTCTACTGTCCAATCAATTTCTGGATCAGGATCAATATCTAAAACCTCATAATTACAATGTACTGGTGTATCATATTTTTCTTCTAATATTTTAAATATTTTTTTTGTCAACACTCCATAATTCACCTCGGTACCTCTATCTATCCTTGAAGCTGCCATTACTTCATTTCCCTCTCTATTTTTAATAATTAAAGGAAACCATTCCTTCATTTTTTCTGGATCTCTTGTAAACTCAATTGAATCAAACATATAATGTTCTTTAAACACTTTATATCGTTTTTCTAAATAATCACTATTCATTTTACCCAAAACCCAACTATGGTGCTTAACTGGTTTTACAAAGTTTTCAGGAACATCTATCAATTTTTCTTCAACTAAATAAGCCCAAAATTGTTTAGATATTTCATACTCTTTACAAATTTTGATTGCTTTTTCAATAGATATAGTTCCATCTTGATTTTCTGGGCAATAATTCAACTCACATAGAGCAGAATGACCTGTTCCTGCGTTATTCCATGCAGCAGAACTTTCTTGGGCTACATCATTTAATTTTTCTAAAATTAAGATTTTGATTTCAGGGTTTAATAATTTTGCTAATAATGCTAAATTAGCACTCATAATTCCGCCTCCAACACAAATTAAATCGTATTCTTTTTTTGAATTCATAAATGATGATTTACTTTTTAAAACATGAATATAGTATTATTAATTTTCTTTATAAAAACATTTGTGTTTCAATATTATTAAAATTAGAAACCCCATAGCTTAACACTATGGGGTTTTTAATAAGAAACTAAACTTTCTTTTTTAAGATTTTTTTAGAATAGCTTTATTTATTCGCTTAACTAAACTAGGACCTTCATAAATAAACCCAGTATATATTTGTACTAAATCTGCTCCTGCTTCAATTTTTTCTAAAGCATCTTTTTCAGAATGAATACCACCAACCCCAATAATTGGAAATGATTTATTTGATTTATCAGACAAATACTTAATTGTTTTTGTACTTTTATTTTTAACTGGTTGTCCACTAACTCCTCCATTACCAATTTCTTCCAATCTTTCTTTTGACGCTTTTAACCCTTCTCTATCTATAGATGTATTTGATGCTATTACTCCATCTATTTTAGTTTCATTAACCAAATCTACAATTTCATCTAGCTGATTATTATTTAAATCTGGCGCTATTTTTAATAGAATAGGTCTTTGTATTTTTTCTTTATTATTTAATTTTTGAACTTCAGAAATCAACTCTAACAAATACTCTTTGTCGTTTAACTTTGCATGACTTCCTACATTAGGGCAACTAACATTCAACACAAAATAGTTAACATAAGGATGTAACTCTTTAAAACAAGTTATATAATCTTCTGTATAATTCTCAGGAGCAGTATCAGTATTTTTACCAATGTTTCCACCAATAATTATTTTACCTTTATTCTTTTTTAATTGCTTAATTGCTGACTCTAAACCATCATTATTAAATCCCATTCGATTAATAATTCCTTGATCGTCTTTTAAACGAAATAATCTTTTTTTAGGATTCCCAACTTGTCCTTTTGGTGTAACAGTACCAATTTCAACAAAACCAAATCCAAAATCAGCTAATTCATTGTATAATACTGCATTTTTATCAAATCCTGCTGCTAAACCTACTGGGTTTTTAAATGTTAACCCAAATAAATTTCTTTCTAATTTTTTATCATTAACTTGATATAAACCTCTAAAAACTGAAGAGACTAATGGTATTTTTGATAAAAACCTTACTAATGAAAAAGTAAAGTGGTGTATCTTTTCTGGATCAAAAAGAAAAAAAACTGGACGAATAATTAATTTATACATTTATTTTTAATTTAACACACAACCAATTAGCATTAGCCTGCTGATTGTTTTTAATTAGGTACAAAAAAACTCCAAATCAATGGAGTTTTTAAATTATCTTAATACAGCATCTAAATTCTTCTCGAATGTTTGCTGTAACTTCTGCATTATTTTATCAATTTGTTTATCTGCTAATGTTTTACTCTCATCTTGTAATAAAAAACTAACTGCATATGATTTTTTACCTTCAGGTAATTTATCACCTTCATACACATCAAACAAATCTACTTCTTTTAATAGTTTCCTTTCTGATTGAAATGCTAAGTTATAAATTTCTTTAAACTCAATTTTATTATCTAATAATAATGCTAAATCACGCTTTACAGATGGAAATTTAGGTAATTCAGAAACTTTAAGCTTTTTATTACCTACTAACTTTAATACATTCTGCCAATTAAAATCAGCAAACAACACCTCTTGTTTAATAGAAAACTCTTTTAAAATAGTTCTTTTTACGACTCCAAGTTCTACTAATTTTATTTTCCCTACACTTAATACAATACCTTCTGAAAAAACATCAGTTTTTACGGGTGTAGTTTTTAAAGCGGTTACTCCTAATCTGGCTAATAAAGAGGTTACTATTCCTTTTAAATAAAAGAATTCAGATAACTGATTTGTTGTTTTCCAACTATCTTTTGTTCTATTTCCAGTTATAAATAAGGTTAAATGCTTATCTTCTTGGTAACCACTTTCATATTTATGATATGTTTTTCCGAATTCATAAAATTTTAAAGCATTTTGCTTTCTGTTTATATTATAAGCTACACTTTCTAAACCACTAAACAATAATGACTGACGCATTACTTTCAAATCATTACTCAAAGGATTTAACATCTCTACATTATTATCAGAGTTTAAATTCTCAGATAAAGAAACATAATCTTCCTTTGTTAAAGAGTTAGCCATAGTTTCATTAAACCCTAATGCTGTTAATTGATTAGCTGTGATATTTTCAATTTTAGTTTCTTTATCACTATCAAATGAAATTGAAGTATTTAACTTGTGTGAAAATTCAATATTATTATATCCATAAACTCTTAAAATTTCTTCAATAATATCAGCTTCACGTTGTACATCAACTCTGTAAGACGGAATAGTTAATCCTAAACCAGCCTCTGTTGAACTATTTATTTTAATATCTAAAGATGCTAAAATATTTTTTATTGATTCTTTAGGAATTTCTTGTCCTATTAACCTATAGGTATTTTCAAAAGATAAAAACACTTGAAAATCTTCAAGTTTTTCAGGATAAAAGTCTAAAACATCAGAAGATAATTTTCCTCCTGCATATTTCTCTATTAATAACGCTGCTCTTTTTAAAGCATACTCTGTCATATTAATATCAATACCTCTTTCGAAACGAAAAGAAGCATCTGTGTTTAAAGCATGTCTTTTAGCTGTCTTACGAATAGAAACAGGGTTAAAATATGCGCTTTCTAAGAAAATACTAGTAGTATGCTCAGTAACACCAGATTTAATACCTCCAAATACTCCTCCAATACATAAAGGATTATTATCAATATCACAAATCATAATATCTTCAGAAGACAACTCTCTTTCAACTTCGTCTAAAGTTACAAACTTAGTTCCTTCTTCTAAATTTTTAACAACAACTTTATTCCCTTTAATTTTTGAAGTATCAAAAGCGTGTAATGGTTGTCCTAATTCATGTAAAACATAATTTGTAATATCTACTATATTGTTTTTAGGTGATAATCCAATTGCTTTTAATTTGTTTTTAATCCACTCAGGTGATTCTTTTACTTCTACATCAGTAATTGTAATACCACAATAACGAGGAACTAACTCTTTATTTTCAACTTCAATATCTATTTTTAAAGTACGCTCATCTACATGAAAATCTGAAACAGAAGGCGATATTAACTCTAAACTTGTTCCTTGTTGAATTAAACCAGCACGCAAGTCTCTTGCTACTCCATAATGACTCATGGCATCTGCTCGGTTTGGTGTTAAACCTATTTCAAAAACATAATCAGTTTCAATTTCAAAAACTTCAGCACAAGGAGTACCTACTTCTAAGTTTTCTGCTAAAACCATTATACCATCATGTCCTTTACCTAAACCTAATTCGTCTTCGGCACATATCATTCCATGACTCTCTTCTCCTCTTATTTTTCCTTTTTTAATCTTAAACCCTTCTCCATTATCATTATACAACATAGTTCCAATAGTAGCTACAGGAACTTTTTGTCCTACTGCCACATTTGGAGCACCACATACAATTTGAAGAGGTGCATCACCTCCTAAATCAACAGTTGTTACATTTAACTTATCGGCATTCGGATGCTTTTCACAAGTTAAAACCTTACCTACAACAACACCTTTTAAGCTTCCTTTTATACTTTCAACTATCTCTATTCCTTCAACTTCAAGGCCTAAATCTGTTAATAGTTCTCCCGTACTTTCAGCTTCTTTTTCTACTTGTAAAAATTGTCGTAACCAATTATATGATATCTTCATCTTTTAAATCTCGGATTTAGCCTGCAAATTTACATAAATTAAAACAAAAAACCATTCACTTAAACCTATGTTTATACTTGTCTCGTTATTAACCTTTTAATAACATTAGACAGCTTTCTTTTTCTTTACTTTGTGAGCATTTTTAAAAAATTTAACAAATAGATTTTCACATGAAAAAATTATTACCCTTCTACACACTGCTCTTAATGTCATTTGCAGTTTTCTCTCAAATTCCTTCTTATTATAATGATGTGAATTTGAACCAAACCGGAACATCTTTAAAAGATGCTTTGGCTACAAAAATTATTAGCACACACGCTACAAACTTAACTTACACTCCAGGTGTTTGGGATGCTTTAAAACAAACAGACCTTGATTTAACCAATAACTCTAAAGTTGTCTTAATTTATGGTTATAGTGATTCTGATGGTAATTATGTTACTGACAGAACTAGAAGTAAAGATGATAATGGTGGTAGTGCAGGATCTCAATGGAACAGAGAACATGTATATCCAAAATCATTAGGAAATCCAAACTTAGGTACTTCGGGGGCTGGTGCTGATGTTCATCATTTAAGACCAGCAGATATTTCTTTCAACTCACAAAGAAGTAGTAAGAAATTTGCTCAAGGTTCAGGTAACGCAGGAGATTCTTCTGGAGGATGGTATCCTGGAGATGAATGGAAAGGTGATGTTGCTCGTATGATGATGTATATGTATTTAAGATACGGTAGTCAATGTTTACCAAAAAATGTTGCTATAGGTACTGCTGCTGCTTCAGACGCAAACATGATTAGCTTATTATTACAATGGAATGCAGAAGACCCTGTTTCTAATTTTGAGAAGCAACGAAACCCAATTATTCAAAATTTACAAGGAAACAGGAATCCTTTTATTGATAACCCAGCCTTTGCAACTAAAATTTGGGGAGGTCCACAAGCAGAAGATTTATTTGGAAATGGAAACTCAAATGATACTCAAGCTCCTACAGCTCCTACAAATTTAACTACTTCAAATATTACTGAAACAACTGTAAACCTATCATGGAATGCAGCAACTGATAATACTGGAGTTACTGGCTATGATGTTTATAGAAACTCAAATAAATTAACTACAGTTACTTCAACAAATTATCAGGTAACTGGATTAAACGCTTCTACTAGTTATAACTTTTATATTAAAGCTAAAGATGCTGCTAACAATATATCAATAGCTAGTAATACTGTAAATATTACAACCACATCTGCTCCTACTTCTGGAACTGCAACTGATTTATTAATTTCTGAATATATTGAAGGTTCTTCTTATAATAAAGCAATTGAGCTTGCGAATTTTACAGGAAACACTATCAATTTAAGTAATTACACTCTTAAAAAAGCGTCTAATGGTGGTGGATGGACTAGTACTCTTACATTAAGTGGACAATTAACAAATGGTAAGACATATGTAATTGCCCATTCAAGCGCTTCTGCAACTGTAAAAAATAAAGCTCAAAAAACTGATACTAGTGTATTATCATTTAATGGTAACGACGCTGTTGGCTTGTTTAAAAATAATGTTTTAATTGATGTAATAGGTAATCCAACTAGTTCTTCAACATTTGCTAAGGATAAAACTTTACAAAGAAAATCATCTATCAAATCACCTAATTCAAACTATACAACTTCAGAATGGAACAGCCTTTCTAAAGACACATTCAATGGTTTGGGTTTGCATTCTATTGATGGAGGAACACCTGCTGATACTCAAGCACCTACTACTCCATCAAACTTAACTGGTTCTACTATTACAAAAACATCTGTTAATTTATCTTGGAATGCTTCAACTGATAATACTGCTGTTACAGGATATGATGTATATAAAGGATCAACAAAAATAACTACAGTTACAACTACAAACTTCAATGTTACTGGCTTATCAGCTGCTACAAGTTATAACTTCTATGTAAGAGCTAAAGATGCCGCTAACAATGTTTCTTCTTCAAGCAACACCATTACAATTATAACTTTAGCAAATACTGTTACTTATTGTTCTTCAAAAGGAAATAATGCTAGTTATGAATATATTGACAACGTAGCCATTGGAGGTATTTCAAATGTTACAGGAAATAATAATGGGTATGCAGATTTTACAGCTCAAACTGGTAATCTTACCTATGGAAATAATACAATTATTGTAAGCGCTGGTTTTTCTAGTTCTTCATATACTGAATTCTGGAAAGTTTGGATTGATTTTAATCAAAATGGAACTTTTGAAACTAACGAAGAAGTTGTTAGTGGCTCATCTTCTAGTTCTGCAAACTTAACAAGTACTTTTTCTGTTCCTTCTTCAGCTATTGCTGGTAAAACTAGAATGAGAGTTTCTATGAAGTGGAATGCAGCACAATCTTCTTGTGAAACTTTCTCTTATGGAGAAGTAGAAGACTACTCTGTTAACATTGGAAGTTCTTCAGCTAGAAATGATAAAAACTTAACTACTAAAAATTACGCTAAATTAGGTAATGAAGCTCCTTTATTTAATGCTGACATTTACCCTAACCCTGCTTCTAATTCTATTTCTATTAAAATAAATGATTTTAGAAAAGCTAACTACAGAATATCAAATACTCTGGGTCAAATAATTAAAAAAGGACGTGTTTCTAATTCTATTAATGTTTCAGAACTTAACAAGGGAATTTATATCCTTGATATAAATGATGGAAATAAATCTATCATTAAAAAATTCATAAAAAAATAACAATTATAATTAAATAATTTTCAAGGGTAATAGTTTTAACTATTGCCCTTATTTTTTTTAACTACTATCCTAACTCCTACAACAACAATAATTGCTCCTATAAATTGCCAAAAACTCATTGATTCATTTAAAAATATTATAGCTAATACTATAGTAGAAAAAGGTCCAATACTTCCTAAAATGGAAAAATTAGAAGCTCCTATTTTTTGAATAGCATATGACACTAAAAAAGAAGGAATCAAAGTTGCAATAATAGCCATTAGAAATCCTAAATAATAAACTTCTTTAGGGTATATAAAAATAGATGTTCTATCTACTAGTAAATAATGTATAACTACACAAATTGTAGAAACTATCATTGCATAAGAAGTAAATGTTTTTACTCCAAACCTAGGAATTAACCAACCACTTCCTACCAAATAAGAAGCATAAGTTAAAGCACTTAAAAACACCAATACTCCTCCTAATAGTATGGTGTAATCAAAAACTTGACTTCCACTACCAAAGGCTAAAACAACTCCGATATATGTTAATAGAATTGCCCAAACTTGATGCTTTGTAACTTTTTCTTTAAAAAACAACCTATTAATTAGCAATACTAAGGTTGGATATACAAATAAGATAATTCTCTCTAAACTAGCTTCAATATATTGTAACCCTAAAAAATCAAAATAACTAGCTAAATAATAGCCTATAAAACCGAAAAAAAACAACCATAAATAATCTTTATTTTTTAGAATTACTTTAACTTCCCTCTTTCTATTATCTAGTAATAAAATGATTATATAAAAAGGTAATGAAAACAACATTCTAAATAATAACAAGTGAATTGAACTTACATTATATTGATACGCCATTTTAACCATAACTGCTTTTGAAGAAAACATTACAATTCCCAAAACACCTAAAAACACTCCTGATAATTTCATTAAAGCTATTTTACAACAAAAATAATGAGTAACTAATTTTATTAAAAAATATTTTAATTAGTCATACGATGTTCAGTGTACGTTTATTTTAAACATTCCCTTGTATTACTAGTTAAAATTTCAAGTTAAAAGAACATTTTCAATTAATCCTTGCTCAATAAAATTCTTTATACTATTTTTCATTTTGAAACCTTATAAACATTAAAGTTTACGTGTATGAGTTATAATGCAACGATAGAAGAGGAAAATAAAGAAATAGCCAATAGATATAAAGATTTACTTAAAGGAACTTATCAAACACTTTCAGAAGATGATAAAAAGCTTATACGTAAGGCCTTTGAAATTGCTGTAGAAGCACACTCTGAACAACGAAGAAAAACTGGAGAACCTTATATTTATCATCCAATTGCTGTTGCTAAAATAGTTGCTTATGAAATAGGCCTTGGAGCAACTTCTATTGCTGCTGCACTACTCCATGATGTTGTAGAAGACACACATTATACTCTTGATGATATGGAGCGTTTGTTTGGTGAAAACATTGCTCGTATTGTTAGTGGATTAACTAAAATTTCTAGCTTAAGAAAAGAACAAGACTATTCTATTCAAGCTGAGAATTTTCGTAAAATGCTACTTACACTCCATGATGATGTACGTGTAATTTTAATTAAAATTGCTGATAGACTTCACAACATGCAAACAATGGATTCTATGCCACCTCATAAACAGGTAAAAATAGCTTCCGAAACTTTATATATATATGCTCCTTTAGCTCATAGACTTGGGTTATACAACATAAAAACTGAACTTGAAGATTTAGGTTTAAAATATACTGAACCTGATGTATATAATGATATACTTAGTAAAATTGAACATAGTAAAGAAGATCAACAAAAATATATTGACAGCTTTACAAGTGTTTTAAAAGAAGCTTTAAATAAAGAAGCTTTTTCTTATGAAATAAAAGGTCGTTTTAAATCTATTTTCTCTATTAGAAGAAAAATGCGCAAACAAAATGTAACTTTTGATGAAGTATACGACAAGTTTGCCATTAGAATTATATACAAACCAAAATCTAAAGATGAAAAATTTGATGCTTGGAAAATATATTCTATTGTAACAGATTTCTTTAAACCTAATCCAGCCCGTTTACGTGATTGGATTTCACAACCAAAATCTACTGGGTATGAAGCATTACATATAACTGTTATTGGCCCTCAAGCCAAATGGGTTGAAGTACAAATTCGTTCGCAAAGAATGGATGAAATAGCTGAAAAAGGGTATGCTGCTCATTTTAAATATAAACAAGGTAATGTTAGTGAAAACGGATTAGATGGTTGGTTAAACCGTTTAAAAGAAACTTTAGAAAACCAAAGTATAAATGCAGTTGATTTTGTTGAAGATTTTAAATTAAACCTATATGCTAAAGAAATATATGTTTTTACTCCTAATGGAGACTTAAAATCATTACCCAAAGGTGCTTCTGCTTTAGATTTTGCTTTTTCAGTTCATACAGATGTAGGTCTTAAATGTCGTGGTGCAAAAGTAAATGGTAAACTAGTTCCTTTAAGTCACGAATTAAAAAGCGGAGATCAAGTTAAAGTTCTTACAGCTGCAATTAACAAACCTAATGTAAGATGGCTCGATTTTGTTTTAACAGCACGTGCTAGAACAAAAATAAAATCTGCCTTAAAAGCAGAAGAAAAGAAAATAGCTGAAGAAGGAAAAGCTATATTAATGCGTAAACTTCGACACTTAAAAATCAATACTAGCGAAAAAACAATTCATGAAATTGCTAATTACTTTGGCTTAAAAACAAGTTTCGATTTATTTTATAGGGTTGGTAATGGAGCTATAGATAATACCAAACTAAAAGAATTTTTAGCTCAAAGAAGTGGTCCTTTAATGAGCTTTATTAGAAGTACCTTTAAAAGAAGTCCTAGTAAAAACGTTACAGATAAAGAAGAAGTAACTAGCAACTTTGACTCTTTAGTTTTTGGTAAAGATGAACAAGTATTAGATTATACTTTATCTAAATGCTGTACTCCTATACCTGGTGATAAGGTATTTGGATTTGTAACAATAAATGAAGGTATTAAAGTTCATAAAAACGATTGTCCTAATGCTATTTCATTGCAATCAAATTATGCTTATAGAATAATGCCTGCTAAATGGATAGATTCAACTCAACAAGAATTTAAGGCTTCTTTAGAGTTTTCTGGTATAGATAAAAAAGGCATCGCCAATAATATTACTCGCATTATTTCTAATAGTACTGATGTTTATATATACGGAATAAACATTGCTGGTGACGATGGAGTATTTGAAGGAAACTTAACATTAGGAGTAAAAAATAAATCTCAATTAAATAAATTAATTGACAGTATAAAAAGAATTGATGGTGTACAAAAAGTAGAACGTGTTAATACTTTGTAAATATCATTTTAATATCATCCTTTTTTTATCAATAAATAAACGTAAATTTGCCCTTTCGTAAAATTCTAATTAATGAATAACTCTGCAGAAAATCAAGAAATTGTAAAAAAAGTATTTACTTCTTACTTAGAAGAAAATAAACATCGTAAAACGCCTGAGCGTTACGCCATTTTACAAGAAATTTATGATGCTGAAGAACATTTTGATATTGAATCATTATACATCAAAATGAAAAATAAAAACTATCGAGTTAGTAGAGCTACGCTATACAATACAATAGACTTACTATTAGATTGTGGTTTGGTGAGAAAACATCAATTTGATGGACAATCTATGGCTAGATATGAAAAGAGCTATTTTGACAAGAATCATGACCACGTAATTTTAACCGATACTGGTGAAGTAAAAGAGTTTTGTGACCCAAGAATACAAATTATCAAAAAAACAATTGAAGAAGTTTTTGATATTGATATTCATAACCATTCATTATACTTCTACGGAACAAAAAAGAAACAAAATTAACAACAACAAAATAACTTATTAACAATACACAATTAGATGGCAGTAGATTTATTACTCGGATTACAATGGGGAGACGAGGGAAAAGGTAAAATTGTAGATGTACTTACAAAGAACTACGATATTATTGCACGTTTTCAAGGGGGGCCAAATGCTGGACACACTTTAGAGTTTGATGGTATTAAGCATGTTTTAAGAACTATTCCTTCAGGAATTTTTCATGACAAATCAATTAACGTAATTGGTAACGGAGTGGTTATCGATCCTGTAGTTTTTGTACAAGAATTAGACGGATTAAATAAATTTGATCTTGATTATAAATCAAAATTAATTATCTCTAGAAAAGCACACGTAATTTTACCAACACACCGTTTGTTAGATGCTGCTTCTGAAGCTTCTAAAGGGAAAGCTAAAATTGGTTCTACATTAAAAGGTATTGGTCCAACATATATGGACAAAACTGGTAGAAACGGGATTAGAATTGGTGATTTAGAACTAGATAATTGGAAAGAAAAATACAGAAGTCTTGCTAATAAACATGAAGCTATGATTAGCTTTTATAATGTTGATGTTCAATACGATTTAAAAGAAATGGAAATTGAATTCTTTGCTGCTGTTGAGCGTTTAAAAGAATTACAATTTATTGATAGTGAGGAATATTTAAACAAAGGTTTAAAAGAAGGTAAAACCATCTTAGCAGAAGGAGCCCAAGGTTCATTATTAGACATTGATTTTGGAACTTATCCTTTTGTAACTTCTTCTAACACTACAGCTTCTGGTGCCTGTACTGGTTTAGGAATTGCTCCTAACAAAATTAAAGAAGTTTTTGGTATTTTCAAAGCATATACTACACGTGTAGGTTCTGGACCATTCCCTACTGAATTATTTGATGAAGTTGGAAGTGAAATGGCTAAAATTGGTCGTGAATTTGGTGCTGTAACTGGTCGTCCTCGTAGATGTGGGTGGTTAGATTTAGTTGCTTTAAAATATGCAGTTCAAGTTAACGGTGTTACACAGTTAATGATGATGAAAGGCGATGTACTTTCAGGTTTTGACACTTTAAAAGTATGTACTTCTTACAAATATAAAGGTGAAGAAATTTCTCATTTACCATATAATATTGAACCTGAAAACATCGAACCAATTTATACTGAATTTAAAGGTTGGGATAATGATTTAACAGGAATGACTACAAAAGAAGAGTTACCTAAAAATTTATTAGATTATATCTCTTTTATTGAAAAAGAGACTGAAGTACCTATTAAAATAGTATCTGTAGGTCCAGACAGAAAACAAACAATTGTTAGATAAAAAAAAAGAGCTCTTAAAAGAGCTCTTTTTTTTTACTTTTCACTTAAAATTTCATCTGCAAAAGAATTACACAATAAAAAGGTATCCTCAACATCTTTAAATGTAGTTTTAGGGTTTATTAAACACATTCGTAAAACTACCTGCTTATTTAAAACTGTAGTTACTAACAATGCTTCCCTAGATTCCATCACCTTTTTAGAAATTTTTTGATTTAATTCATCTAATTCTTGTTCAGATAAATTTAATCCAAGTGGATTGTATCTAAAATTAATAACAGCTAAAGTTGCTGGTGATATAATTTCCCAATTTCTACTTTTACGCAACATCTTTTCAACGTCATCAGTTAATTGGATATTATAAGTAACTGCTTTTTTAAACGTATCTAATCCATAAGTTTTAATAGACATGTAAAATTTTAATGCTCTAAAACGTCTTGTTAATTGAATTCCATAATCATAGAAATTAATTTCAGATTCATTTCCTTCAATATCACGTAAATACTCAGGTTTTTCACTAAATGTATTACTCAACCATGAAGCATCTTTTACTAACAAACACCCTATTTCATAAGGCTGATAAAACCATTTATGTGGATCAACAGTAAGTGAATCTGCTCTCTCTATCCCTCGTAAAGCTTTTGCTCCCTTTTCAGCTAAAATGGCAGCGCCACCATAAGCACCATCAACATGCATCCATAAATCTTCTTCTTCGCATATATCAGCTATATCGTTTAAAGGGTCAACAGTTCCTGTATTGGTTGTTCCTGCAG
Source organism: Tenacibaculum sp. E3R01 (assembly GCF_003318185.1). Lineage (NCBI taxonomy): Bacteria > Pseudomonadati > Bacteroidota > Flavobacteriia > Flavobacteriales > Flavobacteriaceae > Tenacibaculum > Tenacibaculum sp. E3R01. The sequence goes on from NZ_QOCC01000025.1 coordinate 451,684, forward strand.
AAGCAATGTAACAAAATGGCTGTAAACCTTCTAATCGATCTTTAGCTATTGCATTTTTTAATTTATTAATGCTTATTCTAAATTCTAAATCTGTAGGTAAAATTCTAATCTGTTCTTTCTTAAACCCTAAAACACGAATAGCTTTTATATTAGAAGAATGAGCTTGATCTGATAAATAAATAACAGCTTTAGAAAAATTATCTCCACATTTTAAACGTCTTGCAGTTACTAAAGCAGTTAAATTAGCCATAGAACCACCACTAGTAAAAATACCACCTCCTTTTTCTACGGGAAAATCGTACATTTTAAGTAACCAGTTCATAGTTACTATTTCTAGTTCAGCTGCAGCTGGAGAAACCATCCAACCTCCTGAAAAAATATTAAATCCAGTTGCTAAACTGTCTGCCATAGTACTAATAAAATTACTAGGACCAGGTACAAATGAATACGACTTTGGGTGTGATGTTAAAATACTATTAGGTATCACATTATCCATTACAAAATCTAAAACATCTTCAGCTGGCATACCCTCTCCTGGGGCTTCTTGTAAGAAAACAGTATCCATTTCTTTTCTTGAAGCACTAACTACAGGTTTTTTGCTTTCAAGCATATCCCAATGTTCAGTAATTAAGTCAACTATTTTATATCCATAAGACTTCATTTCTTCTTTTGATAAATCAAAATGAGCACTCATATCTTTATATATTTTTAATTTATTGCAAAATTAAAACATTTGAAATCCTTAATCACTCTTAATTTTTAAAATTAATAAGATAATTTTTGCATAAAACATCAATACAGAAAATACTATCTAGTTGATAAAAAATAAGGTTCAGGGAAAGTTTTAACCTCTAAATTATTTACTATGCTAAATAATATATTACAAACTAAAGCTGCTGATAAATGAGATCCAACAACTAATTGTGGGGGTGTTATTTTTTCTGAATTTAACTTATACAATTCAAAAAAACTATAAAACCAATCCAAGTTAATATCCTTCCTGTTTTTTAAATATGTCAACATATTTTCAATTAGCACCAATTCAAACCTTCCGTCATTTCTTTCTACATTATAAATTTGTTTACTTGTTGGCGTTACCAGATAAGCTGCAGCACCCCAACCAAAATTTAAAGGGTGTATTACAGGTATACCTTTTTCTTTACATATTTCATCAAATGCAAAAGGAGTATGTTCTGTATCAAAATCAATAGCATTTATTGCAACATCACACCCTTCTAAATATTTTGATATTGTAGTTGGCTCTAAAAAAAGGTGATGATATTCAATACTAACATCAGGGTTAATAGCCTTTAATCGTTTAGTTATTTCTTTAACTTTAGATTTATTTACAGATTCATTATCATAATTCTGCCTATTTAAATTAGATAACTCTATAGTATCACCATCTATTAATACAAAATTCTCAAAACCTAACCTTAAGGCTGCTTCTGCTATTACACTACCTAACCCTACTCCTGCAAAAACAATTTTAATATCTCTTATATTGTTTTGCTCTTTTGGAGAAATATATAACACATTTTTATGATACCTTTCATTTTCATGCATTTCTGGTATAACTTTTAAAGCTTTCATCATTTTATATTCTAATTTTTTATTAAAATTCTTTTCTAAAAATTATTATGACACTAATTCTAATTCTTCTATCTGATTTCTAGTCAGCCAATTCTCAACATCTGTAATAATTACAGGATAAGTAGGACTTCCCAAACATTCCTGACACTCACCTATTATTTGCATATTCACTCCTAAATCTCTAAAAACATGATATATTAAAACATCAGATTCAGCTATAATTAAGCTATTAGGTTGCTTATTAATTACGCCAAAAATTTGAACTAGTAAATTATGAATTAACCTCTTTGATGTAAGTGACGAATCATGTTCTTTAAGTTTTTTAGAATTTATTGCTAACCTTCCTAAGTGCCAAATTTGATTAACCTCTAATTGTTTTTCTTTAATTACTTCAAAAACATTAATGTTAAATTCATATTCTACAGCAAAAAGTGTCCTACCAGTTTTTAAGGTTGCTTTAATAGTACCTATTAAAATATTTTCTAAATTTTTAAATCCAAAATAAATTGAGTTTTCAAATTGTTTAATATCTTGATTTCTCATATCATTCTGTTCATTATCCATAGGAATCCATGAATATTTTTTATAATAATGATAAGAATACATTTTAAAAACAAAATCAGAAAAATTAGTAAGGTCCTCCTCTCCTATTTGAAATAAATTTAATTGCTTATAAGAACTAACAAGTTTACTTTTAAATAGTTTTTCGAAATACATTTTTAGAATTATTAATAGATTACTGAATACATATATTTTCAGCAAAATTAGTAGGATATTAAAACAGGAAATCACCCATAACGGGTGATTTTTTATTATAAAAACTTTCACTTTTCAAACAACTTCATTCAATGAAGTTTTCCTTATTTTTGCTGAAAACAATATTATTTTGAAAAAACTATTTATTTTATCACTTTTACTATTAGCCTTTAATAGTTTTTCTCAAACAAAAAAAATTAGAATTATTTCTAGTGAATTTTCTGAAGCTGATGAAAAAAAATACCCAGGAGCAACCATTTTAATTGGAAATGTTAAAATTGCCCATGAAGGTGCAACTCTAGACTGTAAACAAGCTTTATTATACAAAAAAGAAAACTTATTTAAAGCTGCAGGTGAAGTGGTTATTGAACAAGGTGATAGTATTATACAATATAGCGATTTTGCAATTTATAATGGAAATACCAAAAAAGCTGTTTCTTGGGGTAATGTAGAAATTAACGACAAAGAAATGAAAATGAATACAGATACACTTCATTTTGATAGAAAAGAACAAGTGTTATTTTACCAAACTGGTGGTACTATAAAAGATAAGAAAAACACTTTAAAAAGTTTAAAAGGAACTTATTTTTTAAAAGAAAAAAAGTTTATTGCTAAATCAAAAGTAACTGTTGTTAATCCTGAAAATCATTTAGAATCTAATCATCTTGATTATTACACCAATACAAGTCTAGCTTATTTATATGGACCTAGTACTATTACCAATTTAAAAGATAGTACTAAGGTATATTCAGAAAGAGGGTTTTATGATACCAATACTGAGATTTCTTATTTTGTTAAAAGAGCTAAACTATTCTTAAAAAACAGAACCATAGAAGCTGATAGTTTGTATTATGATAAAAGAAAAGGATTTGCTTCTGCTACTAACAGGATAAAAATAATAGACACTTTACAAAACACTGTTACCAAAGGAAATTATGCTGAATTGTATGAACAAAAAGACTCTTTGTTTATTATTGATAGAGCTGTAGCAATTACTGAGCAAGAAAAAGATTCTATGTATGTTCATGGTGATAAAATATTAATTACTGGTAAGCCTGAAAAACGAATAGTTAGAATTTTTAATAATGTAAAAATTTTTAAATCCAATTTACAAGGAAAGTGTGACTCTATACATACTAGTCAAATAACAGGTTTAACAAGAATGTTCAGATCTCCCATTTTATGGTCAGGAAAAAGTCAGATTACTGGAGATAGCATTCATCTAGTGTCAGATAAAAAAACAAATGAGTTGGACTCTCTACGTGTATTACAAAATGCTTTTATTATTCAAAAAGACTCGTTATCCGACGATAACTATAATCAAATAAAAGGAAGAAACATCTACGGTAAATTTATTGAGAATGATTTAAGAACTATGCTTGTAAAAGGAAATGCAGAATCTTTATATTACAATAGAAATGATGAAACTCAAAAATTAGAAACTATAACAAAAGAAATTGCTAGTGATATTGAGTTTAAACTAGAAAATAACGAAGTTGTAGAAACAAAATATTTTAAAAAATCAGAAGGAAAAACATTTCCTCCTTCTGAATTTCCTAAAGGAGAAAAGAAATTTAGAGGCTTTGTATGGCGTGGAGATGAACAACCCTTGGTTATGGAAGATATTTTTATTAAAGATAAAGCTTCAATTTTTCTTAAACCTAAAAGAAATAATAAAGCTGTTATAAAAGCTAAGAAAAAACTAAAAAAGGAAAACGAGAAAAGAAGAACTTTACCAAAATATGATTTTAAACGAGAATAGTTTTTTTTAATGAAAAATGATTTTTTAAAGTATCAAGCACAAACAACGCCTCACCCATTAGCAATTGAAATTTCACACGCTAAAGGAAATTATATTTATGATAGCTCAGGTAAAAAACTTTTAGATTTTGTAGCTGGTGTTTCTGCGAATAGTCTAGGGCACAATCATCCAAAAGTAAACGAAGCTATTCAATATCAATTAACACAATATACCCATGTAATGGTATATGGTGAATTCATTCAAAAACCACAACTAGAACTTTGTAAAGCTTTAGCTAAAACATTACCAAAAAACCTTTCTTCTGTTTATTTAGTTAATTCAGGAACTGAAGCAACTGAAGGCGCTTTAAAACTTGCCAAAAAATTTACTGGTAGAAGTGAAATTATAGCTGCTAAAAATGCCTACCATGGAAATACACAAGGAGCTATGAGTGTTTGTGGTGCTGAGCAACAAAATCAAGCCTATAGGCCATTACTACCTGGAGTTAAATTTATTGAATTTAATAATGAAATTGATTTACATAAAATAACAAAAAATACAGCTGGAGTAATTTTAGAAACTATTCAAGGAGGTGCTGGATTTATTGAACCTAAAAACAATTATTTAACCAAAGTAAAAAACCGTTGTAAAGAAGTTGGAGCTTTATTAATTTTAGATGAAATTCAAACTGGAGTTGGTAGAACTGGAACCTTTTGGGGCTTTGAAAATTATAATGTAATTCCTGATATTATTATTGCAGGTAAAGGACTTGGAGGAGGAATGCCTGTTGGTGCTTTTATTTCTTCAAATGAGATAATGAGCTGTCTTAATAACAATCCTAAATTAGGACATATTACTACTTTTGGTGGTCATCCTGTTATTGCAGCTGCTAGCCTTGCTACTATCAAGGAAATTTCTGAAACAAACCTTATAAAAGAAACTTTAAGGAAAGAACAATTAATTCGTAGTATTTTAGAAAAACACCCTAAAGTGAAAAAAATTAGAGGGCGTGGTTTAATGCTAGCTTTAATTGTAGAGAGCCCTGAATTAGCTTCCGAAATTATTTTAAATTGCCTTGATAAAGGATTAATTTTATTTTGGTTACTTTTTGAAGGAAAGGCTATTCGAATTACCCCACCATTAACCATAAGCGATGAAGAAATACATGAAGGATGTAACATCCTATTAAATGTATTAAACAAATAATTATTTTTTTTAGTAGATTTATAGCAAACAACCCTATATGCAAAAATCTACTTCAGTTAAACGACTTTTTGATTTCCCATATTATCAACTAGATAAATACCCTCAAAAAAAATGTTTTGTTTATAAAAATCTTGATTCATGGAAAAGTATTTCAACACATGAATATATTGAGCAAGCTAATAAAGTGAGTCGTTCATTACTTAAACTAGGTATAAAACCAGGTGATAAAGTAGCTGTAATTACAGCAACAAATCAACCTAAATGGCATATTTTAGATATTGGTATATTACAAATAGGAGCTGTTAATGTTCCATTATACCCTACTTTTTCTGAAAACGATTACGGGTATATCTTACAACATTCCGATAGCCTTTTTTGTTTTGTTTCTGATAACGAATTATATAAAAAAGTAAAAAGCGTACAAAACAACACAAATTTAAAAAAGATATACTCTTTTGAAGAACTCGGTACTGAAAATGGTTGGAGATCCTTTTTAGAATTAGGAACGAATAATGAACTTCAGCCACAAGTTGAGTGTCTTAAAAAAGAAGTTAAACCTAATGATTTAGCAACTATCATTTATACATCAGGAACTACAGGAACCCCTAAAGGTGTTATGCTTTCACATAACAACATTGTAAGCAATGTTTTTGCTGTTGGTAATACTTTAAATTTACACGATAATAAAAAAAGAGCTATTAGTTATCTTCCTGTTTGTCATATATTCGAAAGAGCATCTTCCTATTATTGTCAATACATGGGCTTCGAAATTTATTTCGCAGAAAGTATTGATAAAATTGGAGATAATTTAAAAGAAGTTCAACCCCATTTTATGGCTGTTGTTCCTCGATTACTAGAAAAGGTTTTTGATAAAATTGTAGATAAAGGAAGTAATTTAAATGGGTTAAAAAAACAACTCTTCTTTTGGGCTTTAAAATTAGGAGAAGCTTACCAACCTTATAAACAAAATGGCTGGTGGTATGAAAGTAAATTAAAAATAGCTCAGAAAATTATTTTTTCAAAATGGAAAAATGCATTAGGAGGCTATTTAGAATTTATGATTGCAGGAAGCGCTCCTATGCAATCAAGATTAATAAAGGTATTTACCGCAGCTGGAATACCTGTTTTAGAAGGCTATGGCTTAACGGAAACTTCACCAGCCGTATCTGTAACAGATATACGAAATAATGGCTTTAAAATAGGCACAGTGGGTAAAGTACTTAATGACGTTACAGTTAAGATAGCTCAAGATGGTGAAATATTGGTAAAAGGCCCAAATGTAATGCTTGGTTATTATAAAAACATTGAATTAACCAATAGTGTAATAAAAAACAATTTCTTCCATACTGGTGATATTGGAGAATTAGATAGTAATGGTTTCTTAAAAATTACTGATAGAAAAAAAGAAATTTTTAAAACATCTGGAGGAAAATATATTGCCCCAGCAGTGCTTGAAAGTGAATTTAAAAAATCTCGCTTCATAGAACAAATAATGGTTATTGGTGAAAGTGAGAAAATGCCTGCTGCACTGATTCAAATTTCTCAAGAATTTGTTCAGAAATGGGCTAAAAGACATAACTATCAAATTTCTAGTTTTACTACTAATGAAAAACTTATTGAAAGAATATCAAAAGAAGTTAATTTTTATAATAAAAAATTTGGAAAATGGGAACAAATAAAACGTTTTGAAATTACTCCAGATGAATGGAGCATCGAAGAAGGTCATTTAACACCAACACTCAAAATGAGAAGGAAAATTATCTTAGAAAAATACAACTATTTGTATAAAAAAATATATAATCAACAATAAATCAAACATTAAAGCTTTATTTGTGCAATCGACTTAATTTTTATAATTTGCAGAGCCCTAAATATGAATTTATGCCGATTGAAATTACACGTCTTTTTGACTTCCCTTATTACCAATTAGAAAAATATAACTTACCAAAAGCATTTACCACAAAATATAATGGTAAATGGGAATCTATATCAACGAAAGAATATATAGCCCAAGCCAACACTTTAAGTCGTGGTTTAATTCGTTTAGGTGTTCAACCAAACGATAAAATAGCTGTTATATCTACCAATAATAGAACTGAATGGAACATTTGTGACATTGGTATTTTACAAACTGGAGCACAAAACGTTCCTATTTATCCAACAATTTCTAAAGAAGACTATGAATATGTGTTAAATCATTCTGAAGCTACTTATTGTTTTGTTTCAGATACCACTATTCTAGCAAAACTTAACCAAATAAAATCAAACACAAAACTTAAGAAAATTTTTACTTTTGATGATATTCCTGGAGAAGAAAGTTGGACTGAAATTTTAAAACTTGGTAAAGATGAAAGTAATCAACCTGAAGTTGAAGAAAGAAAAGAAGCAGTTACCTCAGAAACTTTAGCTACCTTAATATATACTTCAGGTACTACAGGTAGACCTAAAGGAGTTATGCTTTCTCATGGTAATATTGTATCAAATGTATTAAGTAGTGAACAACGAGTCCCCTTAACCTATGGTAAAGAAAAAGGGTTAAGCTTTTTACCTGTTTGCCATATTTTTGAACGTATGATATTGTATTTATATCAATACTGTGGTGTTTCTGTGTACTTTGCTGAATCTATAGAAAAATTAAGCGAAAATGCACAAGAAGTCAAACCTAATGTTATGACTGCCGTTCCTCGTTTATATGAAAAAATTTATGATAAAATTTACGCGAAAGGAGCTGAATTATCTGGCATAAAAAAGAAACTTTTCTTTTGGGCTATTGATTTAGGTTTAAAATATGAACCATATGGAGCCAATGGATGGTGGTATGAAAAACAATTAGGTATTGCTCGTAAATTAATCTTTTCTAAATGGCAAGTTGCCTTAGGAGGCGAGTTAAAACTAATGGTATCTGGTTCTGCTGCATTACAATCAAGATTAACAAGAGTTTTTGCTGCTGCTGGAATGCCAGTAATGGAAGGTTATGGACTTACTGAAACTTCTCCTGTAATTTCTGTAAATGATGTTAGAAATGGCGGATTTAGAGTTGGAACAGTAGGAAGAATAATTAATGGTGTTGAAGTAAAGATTGCTGAGAATGGAGAAATTTTAGCAAAAGGACCTAATATAATGATGGGATATTATAAAGATCCTGAAAAATCAGCTGAGGTACTTAAAGATGGTTATTTTCATACAGGTGATAAAGGTGAAGTTTGTGAAGAAGGTTTTCTTAAAATTACAGGTAGAACCAAAGAGATGTTTAAAACATCTGGCGGTAAATATGTTATTCCACCATTATTAGAAGGTGAATTAAAGCAATCTCGTTTTATAGAACAAATAATGGTTATTGGTGAAGGTGAAAAAATGCCTGCTGCATTTATTCAACCAAATTTTGCATTTGTTCGTGAATGGGCTAATCGTCATAATATTAATTTAGATGACAATAAAGACCTTATAGCAAATCATAAAGTAATTGAACGTATTCAAGAAGAAGTTGATGCTTGTAATGCTAAATTTGGTAAATGGGAGCAAATCAAGCGTTTTGAACTTACCCCTGAAGAATGGTCTATAGATGGAGGACATTTAACTCCAACTATGAAAATGAAACGTAAAATAATCAAGCAAATCTATTCAGATTTATATGATAAAATTTATAGGTGTTAATTTATTAGAATACTAACACATACTATCACTGTATATTTGTAACGACAAACATACAGTGATTTTTTTTGCGAAACTCTATGAACAAGCTACATTATTTTAAATCTGATACAACAAATATTCAGTTACCTAAAAAAATAGGATACCCTCATAATTACACACCTCATTCAATAGCAAAAATAGCTGCAGAAGAACTACAAGAATATCTATTAACACAATCAGATTTTAAACATGATTTTGGTTTATCTAATAATAGTACTAAAGCTTTAGGTAAAATGTTTGGAGTTTTAGTTGTTAAGCACCCTACAGGTAAAATAGGTTATATAGCTGCTTTTTCAGGTAAGATGGCTAATAAAACACAGCATATTTTTTTTGTCCCTCCTGTTTTTGATATCCTGGCTCCTAATGGTTTTTATATACAAATAGAAAACAAATTGAATATTATAAATGAACAAATACATTTATTAACTAATAAAAAAGAATACTTAGAATTAAAGAAGCAATACTATACACAAAAAAAAAATCATGAAGAGCTATTAAATCAAGAGCATTCTAAAGTTAAAAGAAATCGTAAACTTAGAAAAGAACAACAGTTAGTTAACAACCAACTAAATATTAATGAAGAGTTTTACTTACGCGAATACGAGGTTTATTTAAATGATAAGATAAACTCATTAAGACAAACTTTTTTGAATTATGAAAATAAAATTGAGTTATTAAAAAAACAACGAGCGGAAACTTCAGCAAATATTCAACAAAAAATATTTAAACATTATCTATTTACAAATGCAAACCTGCAATCTAAAAATTTATTAGATATTTTTAATAATACTCAAAATATTCCAGCAGGAAGCGGTGACTGCTGTGCTCCAAAACTTTTTCAATACGCTTTTAAACATCAACTAACTCCTATTGCTTTAGCTGAATTTTGGTGGGGTAAACCGTTAACTACTTCTATAAGGAAACATTTACACTACTATGTAGCGTGTTCTGGTAAATGTAAACCTATTCTAAATCATATGTTACAAGGATTAATAGTTGAAGAAAACCCATTGATAAAAAAATTAAATAAACCACAAGAGTTAGATATTATTTATGAAGATAAATATATGTTAGCTATTAATAAACCTGCTGAGTTTTTAACCGTAGCTGGAAAAGAAATCTCCTATACAATTGAAAGCTTAGTCCGTGAAAAATATCCAAACGCTACTGGGCCTTTAGTTGTACACCGATTGGATATGTCAACATCTGGTATATTACTTATTGCAAAAACAAAAGAAACTCATAAAGAGCTACAAGCTCAATTTATTAATAAAACTATTCAAAAACGGTACGTAGCTATAGTAAATGGTATTCTACCAAATCAAAAAGGTACCATCAATCTTCCGTTACGTGTAGACTTAGAAGATCGTCCAAAACAATTAGTATGTTACGAATATGGAAAGGAAGCTCTCACTCATTGGGAAACAGTTAGTGCTAACAAAGGAAGGACTAAAATTTATTTATACCCTATAACTGGTAGAACACATCAATTGAGAGTACACATGGCTCATCATTTAGGCCTAAACTCTCCTATTGTTGGTGATGACTTGTATGGTACAAAATCAAATCGTCTTCATTTACATGCAGAAAGCATTTCTTTTATTCACCCTGATACTAAAAAAGAGATGAAATTAACAATTCCAATTCCTTTTTAGATGTTTACTTAATTTTATACAACAAAAAATCTCCCTTCATTTCTGAAAGGAGATATCCCTTAAATATTAGCAGAATGTATTGTGTTTGAAACTCTTAGACAAACACAGTGCAATTTATACAAAATAAAAACAACAAACACTAAGGGTTATCCCTATAAGTAAGCTAAGGGTTTACCCTTAATTTACTACACACTAACCATTAGTTAACAATAAAAAAGCTCTCCGAAGAGAGCTCAAACTAAAAACTAACTTAAAAAATCTATTAATGAAATAACTTTTTATAAAAATACAACAGAGGCTACCTTCATTCTTATAAATTAAGTTTACTTACTTATAAGCTACGATAAAATGATAGAAAAGTATAGATAAACGAATTTCTCTCTTTTTATAAAACTATTAAACAAATGCTTATATCTAAATTGTTTTTTTAACTTAAAAAGTAAACAATTATTCAGAAGCATTTTATCTATAAATACACTTTATTTATATTTACACTATGGATGTTATTATTATTACAGGAGGAAGTAAAGGTATTGGAAAAGCAATAGCTAAGAAATATGCGATTGAAAACTATAAAGTATATTCTTTAGCTAGAAGTACTTCAGATTTAAAAAATATTACTCAAATTACTGTTGATTTAAGTAATTTAAAAGATACTGAAACTTGTTTTAAAAATCTTCTAGAAGAAATTAAACAACTTGAAATTACCTCTATCACATTAGTAAATAATGCAGGTAGATTAGGTAAAATAACAACAATTGAAAATTTAACATCTAATGATATTAATACTACTATTCAATTAAACATAACTACTCCAATTATTTTAACTAGTTTATTTATCAAATTAACACAAAGTATTACTTGTAAAAAGCAAATAATAAATATCTCATCAGGAGCTGCTACTAAGCCTTATGAAGGTTGGAGTGTTTATTGTACATCTAAAGCTGCTATTGATATGCTTACCAAAACAACTGCTTCTGAACAAGCATCGATTAAAAATGGGGTGAAATGTATTGCTCTATATCCAGGTGTAGTTGACACTAATATGCAATCACAAATAAGAAACACAAGTGAAAATGATTTTAAAAACCTACAACGTTTCATTGATTTAAAAGAAAACAATGAACTATATACCCCTGAATTTGTAGCTAATACTATTTATACAATTGATATAGAAGACAGATTGGTAAACGGAGCTATTTTTGATATTAGGAATGTTTAATTTTAGTAGAAATAAATGTAATGACAAATTGTAACTTCATAGTAAGAACAACGAAGCTATCTTAAAATTCTAAAGTACAAACTGAAAAATTACTTCAGTCGTTATCATTCTTTCGTAATGAAAGTATAAAACGTCATAGCGAGAACAACGAAGCTTTCATAAAATTCTAAACTACAAACTGAAAGATTACTTCAGTCGTTATCACTCTTTCGTAATGACAAATTGTAACGTCATAGCAAGAACAACGAAGCTTTCATAAAATTCTAAACTACAAACTGAAAGAATACTTCAATCGTTATCACTCTTTCTTAATGACAATATAAAACGTCATAGCGAGAGCTAAACTACAAACTGATTTATCTAAAAATAGTATTATCTTTTATAAATGCATTTTTGTAACGCTCACTAAAAGGTATTTGCCCTTTGTTCTGAAGAATAATTAAGTTATCTTCAAAGTAAATCTCTTTTATTTTTTTAATGTTTACCAAATAATTACGATGTACCTGCTTAAAGTCAGGATTTGATAACATCTCTTTTAATTTTGTTAATGATAGTTTTATTAAATAATTCCCTTCATCACAAAGTAAACTACAATACTTCTCTTTAACTTCTATATAGTTTATAGAACTAACATCTACTTTAACAACACTCCTTTTCTTTTTTATAAATAAAAAAGAAGGACTTAATACTGCATTTTGCTCATTAAAACTGATACTATTAGATTGCTGATAACACGATTCAATAGCTAACTCTAATGAATATAAAAGCTCTAATTCATTATATGGCTTCAATAGATAAACCATAGGATTAGTAAGCTTAGCTTCATCAAAAACAGTTTTACTTTGCATACTTGTTAAAAATAAAAACGGAACATTCATATCACGTTGATTCAAACGTTGAGCCAACTCTATTCCTTCTGGCCTACCATCAATCATGATGTCTAAAATAATCACATCAAAAAATCGGTTTTTAATCTCCTTCTCTGCCTCTTCTGCATTTGCCACTCTAACAACCTCATAGTCATTTGTTTCTAAAAAAGAAATAAGCGCATTAGCTTCTTTATCTAAATCTTCTAGTAGTAATAGTCTTAGTGTGTTCATAGTATAAAAATATAGCTAATTTGTTAACAAAACCAATTTTTCTACTTCTTTATAACAAGTTTTAATCTATACGTTTGTTTTTCTGATTTTTACCCTAAATGATTTAAATGTAAAAGTTAGAAAGGTTATTGCTTTAGTACTTTAACCCTAATGACAAATTATTAACGTCACAACGAGGTACGAAGTTGTCTTTATATAATGCACTTCAAATACAAAGATTACTTCACTCCACTGTATTTCGTTCGTAATGACACTATCAAAACGTTACAACGAGGCACGAAGTTGTCTTTGTATTACGTGTTCCTAACTAAAAGATTACTTCACTCCACTGTATTTAGTTCGTAATGACACTATAAAAACGTCACAACGAGGCACGAAGTTATCTTTATATAATGCACTTCAAATGCAAAGATTACTTCACTCCACTTCGTTTCGTTCGTAATGACACAAGTATAACGTCACAACGAGGCACGAAGTTGTCTTTGTATTGCGTGTTACTAACTAAAAGATTACTTCAATCATTACAACTATTTCGCAAAGACATAAAAAAAAGAGATTGCAAATTACAATCTCTTTTTTTATTTAAACTGGTATACTTGGCAGTAGAATAGTAATTTTTGTTCCTTTACCAACTTCACTGTCAAAAGTAAGTGTTCCGTTATTTTTCTTAATTAATGTTTGACAAAGTATTAATCCTAGTCCAACACCTTCAGAGCGATCTATTTTATCAATACTTAAATCTTTAAGTGCATTAATTTTCACTAATCTATCTTTAGGTATTCCAACACCAGTATCTTCTATTGATATAAATGCTTGTGTTTCTGATTTAACACCAGTAGTAACCTTTATTTCTCCTGCTCCATTCATATACTTTACAGCATTGTCAAGCAAGTTTCTCAGTACTATTTTCAGCGACTCTTTATCTGCTTTTACTAAAGCATTTTTTAAATTACTTTCAATACGAATACTTTTAGCTTCTACTAAAATAGTATAATCATGCAATACATGTTGCACCATAGGACGTAATGCATACTCTTTTTGGTCAAATACTAACTGATTACTTTGTTCTAATGACCAATGTAATACATTATTTAATAAATGACTTGTACTATTAGTTACAGCAATTGCAGCATTAGTGGCTTCTTTTATAGCTACTAAATCTTTATTATCAATATGTGTTTTTAGTTCTTCATGCTGATACCGAATAGTATTAATAGGTGAACGTAAATCATGTGAAACGACAGAAAATAAATAATCTTTGGTTTTATTAGCTACATTTAAATCTTCTTTCTGTTGCGTAATTAACTTATTTTTCTTTTTAAGTTTTCTATAAAAAAGGCCTAAGAATCCAATAAATAATAATAACCCAGAAGAACCAATAATCAAGCCATCTCTTTGTACTTTTTGACGCTTTAATTTTTCATCTTGTATTGCTATTTCCTGTTGCTTTTGGGCAACTGCTAATTTTTTATCACGTTCCGTAAGCTCCCAAATACGATCTCTATTATCAATAGAGTCTTTCCATTTTATAAACTCTCTATAATATTTAACACTTTCTTTATAACGCTTTCGATTGCGCTCAACAACAGCCATATTTTTAGATGTCAACTGTTTTGATTCGATATCTGAAAAAGATTTTGACAAAATATATGCTTCTTGAAATAAAGGAATTGCCTCACTATCTAGATACTGATTATAATAAACATTTGCTAAATCCATTTTTGCACGAATAACTCTAAGTGTATCATCTGGTTTTATTAAAGTTAATGCTTTTTTAAAATATATTTTTGCTTTAACATACTCTTTTTTATGAATATAACATAAGCCAATATTATGATATGCATTTTTTTTATGGCTTTCTTTAGTGGTAATATTTGATTTTTCCCAATCTAAATATTCTTTTAACGAGTTATCGTACTTCTCTAAGCTTAAATATATTCTACCAAGTTTTAATCTCTTTAAGCTAGTATAACTTCCATTATCCGAAATAGAACTAATATTTAAAATTCCTTTTTTAAGTAATCTCTTTCTTATAGCGCTTACTCCTTGGAAATAATTCAAAATATCTGACTCATTTTGACTAGTAACTCTACCTAATGCTTTCGCACTATATACATAACAGGAATCATAATTTTTATTTTTAAAATAAAAATATGCTTTTATAAATGCTTTTTTTTCTTTATTCAAAGAAATTTTTATAGCATTTTCCTCTAAAACTTCTCTATCATTTTTTTGAGAAAAAGTATTAGTATATATTAAAACAAGAAATAAAAAATATTTAATCTTCGTCATCTATTGGACCTGTTACTGTTCCCCTATCTGTTTCAGGATCATCATCTTGATCTCTTACACAAATTGCATCTACAGACGGAGTTCCTTCATCTAATTGATAAGTAAACTGAATATAATATAAATCATATACTTGAACATCTTTATCATCACAATTAAATTCTACTCTAAAGTCTCTACATAACGTTGAAACTGGCTCTCCATCTCTTCCTACAAGATTCATTGTAACTGGTCCATAATAATTTAAATAAATTTCTTTATTTGGCATTTTCAAATCTGTTCTACTACCCGCTGGTAATGGATTTAAAACCTGATTGCCTGGCAAATACGCTAAAACTGTTACGGTATATGGCTTATTATCTCCATTTTCAATTGCTGAAATATTTACTAAAGGACCTTTAGGCTTATTTGCTGCTGGAATGTTAGTATCAAATTCTTTAAAATCCTTTAATGTTAAAGTAATCCCACTCGTAGTAATTTGGTTTCCCATAATTTTTATATTGTTTGGTTTGTCTATAGAATCAAAAATACAATAAAAAATGAATTATGAAATAAAAGTAAAATTTAGTTATTAGCTATTACTTAACAATTGTTCTAAATGTTAAGTTTACTCGAGGTCTATGAACTTTTTTTGTAGGAGGTAATCTATGCAGCCAATTACTTTGAGTTTCATCTTTCATTACTAATAAAGAACCATGTTGTAGTATTAATGACACCACTTCTTTTGTTTTTTTATGTTTAAATCCAAATTTTCGCTCAGCTCCAAAAGTTAATGAGGCAATAGCTCCATTTTTCTTTAAATCTTTTTCGCCATCAGCATGCCAAGCCATTCCTTCTGAACCATCATGGTATAAATTTAGTAAGCATGAATTATAGGTTTCATTCGTTTCTTCTTCAATAAGTTTCTTGAGCTCTAATAACTCTTTAGTAAAAGTTAATGCTACTTTAGTCGTATTAGAATAAGAATACTCAAAAGGTTCTGTTCCATACCAAGCAACCTTGCGTTTGGTTACAACACGCTTTCCAAAAATTATAGCTTCATCATTTCGCCATTCAATAGCTTCTAACAAATGTTTATAATACCAATCCGCTTTGGCTTTAGAGATAACTAATCCATAATACAAAACTGTTCCCTCTTTAGGTAATAAGTTTTTAGGCTGTTCTTCAAATTGTGAAAACAAATCCATTAATTTCTTTTATATCAAAGATACGTGTTTTAATTATCTAGTATTAAATCTAACATAATTTCACCAATAAGCTTTTCATATAGTTCTAGCTTATAGCAATTAAAAATGCCACTAAGAAGAATGATATAGTCTAACTGTAAACAGATTACTTCAAACCTTTATAACCTTACAAAGACGATTTAGTTATAATGATTTAAACATTGTTCACAACTTTCATTTTCACTTTATAAATTTGTTTGTGTGTTGTTGCTGGGTTTTCTATTTTTGTTCAAGTAAACAATAAGAGTTAATGGAGCATTTTATAGTATCAGCACGTAAGTATCGTCCTCAAAATTTTGAAGATGTAGTAGGGCAACAAGCCATTACTAATACGTTAGAGAATGCTATAAAAAATAATCATTTAGCGCAAGCTTTATTATTTACGGGTCCTCGTGGAGTTGGTAAAACTTCTTGTGCTCGTATTTTAGCAAAACGAATTAATCAAGAAGATGCTACTACAGATGATGAAGATTTTGCTTTTAATATTTTTGAATTAGATGCTGCTTCCAATAACTCTGTAGATGATATTCGTAGTTTAACAGACCAAGTTCGCATTCCTCCTCAAACAGGTAAATACAAAGTGTATATTATTGATGAGGTTCATATGCTGTCTCAAGCGGCTTTTAATGCTTTTTTAAAAACATTAGAAGAGCCACCAGCACATGCTATTTTTATATTAGCAACTACTGAAAAGCATAAAATTATACCTACTATTTTATCACGTTGTCAAATTTTTGATTTTAAACGTATTGGTGTTTTAGATGCTAAGGAGTATTTAAAAACTATTTGTGCTAAAGAAAGTATAACAGCAGATGATGATGCTTTACACATTATAGCACAAAAAGCAGATGGTGCTATGCGTGATGCATTGTCTATTTTTGATAGAGTAGTAAGTTTTTCAGGTACTAATTTAACTCGTGAAGCGGTTACTCAAAACTTAAATGTTTTAGATTATGATGTTTATTTTCAAATAACTGATTTATTATTAGAGAATAAAATTCCTGAAGTTTTGATGGCCTATAATACAGTTTTAGGAAAAGGCTTTGAAGGACATCATTTTATTAACGGTTTAGCTAGCCATTTTAGAGATTTATTAGTTGCTAAAGACACTGCAACAATAGCACTTCTTGAGGTAGGCGACTCAACTAAAAAGAAATATTTAGACCAAGCAACCAAAGCTAATATGCAGTTTTTAATACCTGCAATTGATAAAGCTAATGATTGTGATTTAAAATATAGGGCTAGTAAAAACCAACGTTTGCTGGTTGAACTAACATTAATGCAAATAGCCTCTATCACTTTTGATGGAGCAAAAAAAAAATCTAGCAACTACATAATTCCAGCTACTTTTTTTACATCATTATCTCCAGCCAAGCCTAAAGTGGTTAAACAACAAGTTGATACAATTGTAAAGGAAGCTGTTTCAAACGCTAAACCTGTTTCTCCTAAACCAAAGGAAATTAAACCTAAAGAGGAATCAACTAAACCCCTACTTAAAAATATAAAGAGACGTACCTCTGCCCTATCTCTAAAAAGTATACATCAAAAAAAGGAGTATAAAAGTACTCAGGAAGAAGAAAACTATGATAATCACCCTAGAACACCTTTTACTCAAGAAGAGCTAAAAGATGCATGGAAAAAGTATTATTTTAAGCTACAAGATATGGGTGAGCGTAGTATTGCTGCAATTATTGCTTCTGACGAACCCCAATTAAGAGAAAAGTTTCAAGTTGCAATATCTTTACCTAATGATTTAATGAAATCTCAGTTAGAAAAAGGTAAACGTAAATTATTAACTTTTTTACGTGAAAAACTTAATAATTATGGTGTTCAAATTGTTATAACAGTTAATGAAACTGTAGAAAAGAAATTTGCTTATACTCCGCAAGAGAAATACTTAAAATTAAAAGAAAAGAACCCTCTTCTAGAAAAATTGAAAAGTACTTTTGGTTTAGATGTTTAATTTTTTTTAGTAACAAAACAACTTTTTGTGATACTAATAATTTATACTATTAAATTACTTTAAAAATTAAAATACTATGAATTATATTTTAGGTGTTGCTTTTATATTAATTCTACTTTTTTTAATTAAAAACTTCGTAAAAAAAAGGCAATTAATTAAATTCAGAAAACATCTTTATAATAATTGGGGTAAGAAAAAAGAAAACGAATACTACAATTTTTATGTAATAGAAAAGTATTTTAAAAACAATCCTCATAAAAACAAAGCGTATCATATAATTACTGAAAAAAGTAAAATAGATATTGATATTGATGATGTATTTAAATTTATAGATAGGACAGTTTCAAAAGTTGGACAGCAATATTTATACTTTAAATTAAGAACCATTGATTCAATAGATAACTTATTAAAATTTGAAGATTTAACTTCATTGTTTCAAAAAAACAAAGACCTTAGTATTTCATGTCAATTAGAACTTTCTAAACTAAATAGTAATAATTCATATTACTTAGAAGAATTAATTAATGGAAAACAACTTACAAAACCCAAATTTTTATGGTTAGTTAAATTATCAACTCTAATATCTATTACTTCATTTGTTGTAATGTTCTTCTATCCTATTGTAGCTCTATTATTAGTACCTGTTTTAGCTGTTAACATGGTTTTACATTATAAAAACAAAAATAATATAGGATATTATTTAAATGGTGCTTATCAGCTTTCAAGGGCTTTAAAAGTAAGTAAATCATTAAGTAAAATAAATGAAATATCATATCATTTTGAGAACTTTTCATTTATAAAGAAAATAAATTCAATAAAATTCAAAACAGAATTTATTGCTTTTGAAAAAAATATTGATAATGAATTTTTATTTACTTTTTGGTTTGTTGCTGAAATTTTTAAGATTTTATTTAATATTGAATACCTAGCTTTCTATAGCTTTGTTGGAGCCATAGAGAAAGAAAAAGAAAGTATTGATGATATGTTTGTTTTTATAGGTAAAATAGATGCTGCTATATCAACCGCTTCTTTAAAGTCAGGAAATCTTAAAACCTGTACTCCAGAATTTAATAAAAATAATGTTTTAAAAGCTTTAGATATCTATCATCCACTTATAGATAATTGTGTTGCTAA
This sequence comes from Tenacibaculum sp. E3R01, assembly GCF_003318185.1. NCBI lineage: Bacteria > Pseudomonadati > Bacteroidota > Flavobacteriia > Flavobacteriales > Flavobacteriaceae > Tenacibaculum > Tenacibaculum sp. E3R01. Next base: position 471,262 of record NZ_QOCC01000025.1, read on the forward strand.
CACAGTTAACTTAACTAATAAAAGTATGTTGTTAACAGGCTCTAACATGTCAGGAAAAACTACATTTATTAGAACAATAGCTATAAATAGTATTTTGGCACAAACATTACATCTTTGCTTTGCTAAAGAATATTCTGCACCCTTTTATAAAGTATTTTCATCAATTAGAATAACTGATGATTTACTAGATAATACGAGTTACTATTTACAAGAAGTTTTAACTATCAAAGATTTAATTAAAGCTTCTGAAGATAAACATCCTTGTCTATTTGTTTTAGATGAAATTTTTAAAGGAACCAATACAGTTGAAAGAATATCTGGTGGAAAAGCTATTCTTAAGTATTTAAATAAATTACAACACACAGTTTTGGTTTCTACCCATGATATTGAACTCACTGAATTATTAGTAGAAGAAAACTATAATTTATTTCATTTTAGTGAACAAATAGAAAATGAAAAATTAGTTTTTGATCATAAAATAAAAAATGGAAAATTGAAAACTAGAAACGCAATTAAAATTTTAGATTTATACAAGTACCCTAAAGAAATAATCGTAGATGCTAGAGAGGTAGAAACTACTTTTAACAAATAAATTCTAAAAAATATAACTAAATACTAGTTAATTTTTTTCCATTTATCTTCATAAGTTGGAGCTATCTTTTGTAATACTTGAATCATTTTTTGCTGATTTCTAGTAGGCTTACCGTCAGAAAAAACATTTACTATTTCATCTCCTTTGGCATCTAAAAAAATTCGAATCATGTAATTACCAACCGTAATATTATGAAGTCTATCTAGTTGAATTACATTAGTTTCAATTGTTTCTTTTGCTTTATCTTTATTTTCAGCAAAGCTATCAAAACCATTTCTATGGTAATTATAATATATATTTCTAAGTACAGTAAACTTTTGTGATAATAAATTATCTATTAAACTAAACCTATTCTGTTTACCTATATTATTTTGCCATCCACTTTCTCCATTAGATTGTGCTTGTAACATAGCATTTTCAGCTTGTTTTAAATACTTTTCACCACCTTTTTTAGCAAATGTATCTGCATCAACTCCTACAATTACATACGCATAAAATGCTATTACAGAAACTAAATTAGAGTCGTATGAATTTGGATTGTAAATTAATGGATCAAATTCATTATACTTAAAGTTAAAATTAATATCATTAATATTCAATATAGGAGTAGTATATGAAGATTTATATACTGGTCTAGTAGCTTGAACTTGTAAACTTGCTGAAAAATTATTGCCGTTTTGTTCGTTTATGATAATAGTAAAAGCACAATTTATACGTTCTTGAATTTTAAACGTTTTATTGGTCCATTGCTTTTGATTTATAAACTCTGTTAAAGAACTTTGTAAAGTTTCATAAACCTGCTTATTAGAACTTTGAATTTTATCAGAATTAATAGTTACTAGAGCATTTAATTCTTGTGAACTAACAGCTGTAGTAACGAATAATGTTAAAGCAAAAATGAAAAACTTACGCATATAATTTGTTTATTATTTCGTTAATAATGTCTTTAGAAACTTCTTTTTTAGATTTTAATTCAAATACATTTTGATTAAAATCAACATCAATAATATTAATTTTATTAGTATCAGTTGCAAATCCGGCTCCTTCATCTCTTAAAGAATTTAATACAATCAAATCTAATTTTTTTCGCTCTATTTTGCTTTTTGCATTTTCTACTTCGTTATTCGTTTCTAATGCAAACCCTATTAATAACTGATGCTTTTTTATTTCTCCTAATGATTTTAATATATCTTTAGTAGGTTCTAATTCAATAGTTAACGCTGCATCCTTCTTTTTTATTTTCTGAGTAGCAATATTTTTTGGTTTGTAATCAGCAACAGCTGCTGCCAAAATAGCAACATCAACGTCAGCATAGTACTTGTGACAAGCGATATACATATCTTCAGCAGACTTTACGTCTATTCTATGAATCAGTGAGTGGTTTACTTTTTGAAATGATGGACCTGAAACTAAAAATACTTCAGCACCTAAATTAGCTGCTGTCTTTGCTATTTCAAACCCCATCTTTCCTGAAGAATGATTACCTATAAATCGAACTGGATCAATTGCTTCATATGTAGGTCCAGCAGTTATTAAAATTTTCTTTCCTTTTAATGGAAGTGTTGATAAAATATCATTTGTAATAAACGATACAATATCTTCAGGTTCTGCCATTCTTCCCTCTCCTACCAATCCACTAGCTAATTCACCTGAAGTAGCTGGTATCATAACATTTCCGTAGGATTGTAGTTTATCCAAACTGTTTTTAGTTGACGGGTGCTTGTACATATCTAAATCCATTGCTGGAGCAAAATATACTGGACATTTAGCTGACAAATAAGTTGCTAATAATAAATTGTCGCAAGTTCCATTAGTCATTTTAGACAATGTGTTTGCTGTAGCAGGAGCTATAATCATTATATCAGCCCAAAGACCTAAATCTACATGGTTGTTCCATAGTTCATTTTCTTCTTCTTCTTTATCATAAAAAGTAGAATGAACAGGATTTTTAGATAAGGTTGATAAGGTAAGAGGGGTTATAAAATCTTTAGACGCAGGAGTCATAATTACTTTGACTTCTGCGCCTGATTTTATAAATAAACGAACTAAGTTCGCCGTTTTGTATGCGGCAATTCCAGCTGTTACGCCTAGTAATACTTTTTTACCGCTTAATACAGACATATTATTCTGCGTCTGGTGTTCTGTAATATACTTTACCATCTAACCACTCATCAACTGCAATAGCATGTGGTTTTGGTAAACGTTCGTAGAATTTAGAAACTTCTATCTGTTCTTTATTTTCAAAAACTTCCTCTAAACTATCATTGTAAGTAGCAAACTCATCTAACTTATCAACTAACTCCTTTTTTAAATCAGAGTTAATTTGTGTAGCTCTTTTTGCTATTACAGAAATTGCCTCATAGATATTATCTGTAGAAGCTTCGATAGCTTCTTTATCATAAGTTATTGTACTTACAGGTGCTTTCGTTTCTTTATAATCCATTTTTTAACTTTTAACTAATTGTTCTTGTGCCTTTTGTAATGCTGATAGCATATCATTAGAATCTGTCATGAATTTTGATTCAGGAAAGTTTCTTTTTAATTTATCATATGCTTTTACAGCACTTTTTATTCTTTCTGCTTTTCTTCTAGCAGTACTTTTCATTGCAAAGTCATGAGCCGCTTTTAAACGGTAAAACAATGCTTCTTCTTTAAAACTTGTACCTAAATAATCAGATAACAAATTATCAAAAGCTACTATAGCTGCTCTATAATTTCTAGTATCATAATCAGCAGTTCTATAATATGTTTTTGCTATTTCAAATGCCTTCTTTTCTAATTTATAACGTAATTCAGCATAATACTTGTTTGCTTCTGGTAATTTATCTGAATTAGGATAGTTATCTATAAATCCTTGAAAAGACTCCAACGCTTTGTCGGTATCTGTAGGATCTAAACTAAACCTTGGTGCTGCCTTATAATAACTTAAAGCTGATAAAAAAGCAGCTTCTTCTTTTTTAGAACTCTTAGGATAATTTCTTGTAAACCTATTAAAATAATACCCTGCTAAACTATAATTTTTTTCATTAAAGTTTGATTGAGAAACCATAAATTGGATACGTTCCATTTGTGGTTTACCTCTATAAGAAGGTGTTATTTTTTCAAATAAACGTAAAGCCTTACTGTATTTTTGAGATTCATACATTTTTACAGCCATTTTATACTGCTCTTCTACTGTACCTCTATTTAATACTTTTTGATATTGGCCACATGATGTTAATACCAATAACATTACAATTATATACGCTAAATTTTTATTTTTTTGCATCTGGCAAAATTAATGATTAATTATGGATTATTAAAACGATTTTTTTACTCAATGTAAAGTATTGCAATAAACCATAAAATCTGCTATAAAAATCGTAAACAACTCCTAAATCTTTGTTAATCTTATTGAGGCGCATCAGGTGCTTGCCCTACTAACTGCTTTACATCATTATCAAATAAATATAAGCCTCCTTTATCATCACCAATTAAATTAATTTTATCTAAAATGTTTCTTGCTAAAGCTTCCTCTTCTATTTGTTCTGATACATACCATTGTAAAAAGTTATGAGTTGCATAATCTCTTTCTTCTAATGTAATGTGAACTAAATCATTAATAGATTTAGAAACCATAACCTCATGATCAAATAATGTTTGAAACATATCTTTAAATGAACCAAACTCAGTTGGAGGTGCCGCTAGTTCAGAAATTTGTGCATGACCACCACGTTCATTAACAAACTTTACCAACTTTAACATGTGCATGCGTTCTTCATCTGAATGTGCGTACATAAACTGAGCAACTCCTTCAAAACCTTGAATTTCTGCCCAACATGCCATTGATAAATATACCTGAGACGATTCTGCTTCTATTTTTATTTGTGTATTTAGTACTTCTTCTATTTTTTTTGATAACATACTTGGGTGTGATTTATTTCTTATACAAAGATGCTAAAAAAAGACTACAATTAAGTTATTGTAGCCTTTTCTATATATAATTTTTGTTTAGACAAATTATAGATTATCTATAAAGTCAGATATTTTAGTTTGTAATTCTTCTGAAGCCTTTACTAATGGTAAGCGAACTTCATCTAAACAAATACCTTTTTTCATTAATACTGCCTTAATTCCTGCTGGGTTATTTTCTTCAAAAATATAATCAACAATATCCATTAATTTATAATGAATATCAAATGCTTCTTTATTTTTACCAGCTAACCCCAATTGAATCATTGTAGAAAACTCTTTTGGTAAACCTTGACCAATTACTGATATAACTCCTGCTCCACCAGCTAAAACAACTCCTAAAGTTAAATCATCATCACCTGATATAACTAAAAAGTCTTCTGGTTTGTCTTTAAGTAAAGAATAATATTGCTGCTGAATATTTGCTGCTTCTTTTACCCCAATAACATTATCAAAATCATTTGCTAAACGTAATGTAGTTTCTGGCAGCATATTTTTAGCTGTTCTTCCAGGTACATTATATAATATTATTGGCTTAGGGCTAGCTAATGCAACTGCCTTAAAATGTTGGTAAAAACCTTCTTGTGTTGGCTTACTATAATATGGAGCTACTGATAATATTGCATCAATATTAGATAAATCTAAAGTTTGAAGTTCTTCAACAACTGTTTGAGTATTATTTCCTCCAACTCCTAATACTAAAGGTAAACGACCTTTGTTTGTTTCTGCAATTACTTTTATTATTTCTTTCTTTTCCTCTTTTGTTATAGTTGCACTTTCAGCTGTTGTACCATTAATAACTAAATAATTTATTCCGTTATCAATATTATAATTCACTAACTTTATAAGTGCATTATAATCTACTGTTAAATCCTCTTTAAAAGGAGTTACTAAAGCTACTCCTGTACCTATAAACTTTTGCATTATATTTTATTTAAAATCGTTAAATATTTTTTTAATTCTTGATTTAAAATTGCTTCATTAAATGTAGTATCTGCTACAACTAAATCATATAATCTATCATCAACTTCAGCAAACCCTACTTTTAGTTTTGCTTGCGATTGCAAAGTTATTACATTAGTGTATAAATTTGATGATTTTGTATAATTTATAAGCAAGTCATACTCTTTTTTAACAAAGTTTTTTAAATTGTCTGATTTTAAACTAGCTTTATACCCTAATTCTTCTTCAGTAAAAAACATTGGTGTTATTTCTTGTTTTTTTGAAAACTCTCTCTGCACTAAAAAAGTTATATCTTCCTTTTTAAAAGGCAATTTATTTGTTAAGTTAGCTTGAATTACGTTGACTAATGATTCATTATCAAGAATTACAGCTATTGATTTTACTTTTCCATTCTTACTTTTAACTATAGGTTTTCTTTCTATTAATTTATTATAGTACTTTTCTATTGACTTCTGCTTAAGTTTACCTATCATTTCACTTTATTTCTTCTGCTAAAATAATTTATTTATTTACAATTTCTAATAATATAAACTGATTAAGTTGCTTACCATATTTTTGAAAATTATCATCAGAAACTAACAGTAAAGATTGATTTCCATTTGGTAAAGTTGGTCCAAAAGTTATTCCCTCTATATTGTCTATAATACCACCTGTTAATTTTTCTTTCACCGATGTAAAATCAAATAATAATTCTTTCTTTAAAGAAATAAATTTTTCTTTTTTCAATGATTGAATTTCTAAAGTATTTGTAGTATTACTTTGAACCGTTGCTTTAAAAATTCTTACAGTATTACCATGACTCCCGTAACCACTTTGATATATTCTTTCAACAACAAAAAAACTATCATTAGTATATTGTAAAATAGCTGTTACACCATTAAGGTTTATATTTCCTTTTGCTGGTTTGTCAATTTTTTCTAATTGATAAGCATATTGTTTTGTTGCTTTGTTTGAAGTACTATCAAAATAACTAATTCTAATTGGTGAATTGGTTACTTCAAAAGTAGGTTCTTCTCCATCTACCCCTAAAGGCCCTTCCATAGCAACCCAAAAACCGCTTTTGTCTATACTCTTAGTCGAACTTTCAAAAGCTGCATTATGTTTTGGCTTTCCTAAATCTATATTTTTAAAATAGCTAGGTATTTTTACTTCTTTTTTAAACTTTCCTAATGAGTCAATTACAAAAACTGAAGGCCTTTTTCCTCCATTTATATTCCCTTCACTAGTTAAATTTATATTATTCTCATTATCAATAAAAATAGATTCTAAATCTAACGCATTGTTTTTTAAAAAATGACTAGTAGTATCTTTTACTGATATAACATCTATAAAATTAATAGTTGAAATTTTATTTTGCTCAATAGCTATTTTACTAACTAAAATTCTTGGATTAGAAGAATCATCAACTACCATGTAGTATTTATTATTTGAATAATCTATACCAGAAAGGCCTCCAACCATATTATTTTTAAATAGTATAGAATCACCAACTACGTGCTCATCTAAATAATTTAATTTAATAGATTTTTTTTTACAACTCGAAAAGATTAATAAAAATATAATTAATAGGTTATAACGCATACAAAAACTATATAAAAAAGGATTGTTTTCTTAAAAACACAAAAATACTATTTTATACTTGTAAGAATTAAAGTTTTAATCGTCTAAATCAAAAAAACAATTATCATGAATAAATACTTCCCCTTTATTTTAAAATTAATAATTGCAGTAATTATGCTACAAACGTTATTTTTTAAATTTACTGGAGCTCAACAAAGTATTAATTTATTCACCAAAGTTGCTGAAGAACATGAAGCTATCGTAAGAATCGGAACAGGAATTTTAGAACTAATAGCTTCAATTTTATTATTTACACCAAAAAAAACTTGGATAGGTTGTTTCTTAACTATTGGATTAATGAGTGGAGCCATCATGGGACATCTTACCAAAATAGGTATTGAAAATAATGGTGATGGTGGTCTTTTATTTTCACTTTCCATATTTACATTACTTTCAGCAATAGTATTACTATATATACATAAAAAAGATATACCCTATTTAAAATAAGAATTTGTAATTATTGTTTGTTTAATACAGTACTTCATTGAGTTTAGAAAAACTAAATCAATGAAGTACTTTTTATTTATATAGTTTTAAAGCCATATCAAAAATTTGATAAATTTTGTTTATGGGAATATCTTCATTTGGGTTTATATACAACAACTTTACAAATGTTCGATTGCCTTGTACTAAATCAGGATGCTCTATTTCTACACCCCTTCCTATAGCTATATATGGGAATTGTGTTTTTTTATCAACCCATAAATAACAAAACAATTTATTTTCATACATAAAGCATGGGAGTTTGTAATACCATTTTGAAATAAACTGTTTATTATAAGTTTGTATAATGTTTTTTAAAGCTAACAAACACCCTTTTACTGGCTCTTCTTTATCAAAATAAAAGTGATCAATATCAGTCATAAACCTAATTAATATAATTTTAAAGCTTCTTTTAAAAGTGATTGAATAGTATCAATTGGAATATCTTGATTTGCATCTATTCTAAATATTTTCATTTTTGAACGATTTCCTTTTTCTAAACCAGGAAAATTAAGATCCTCTCCTTTCACCATTAAAATATAAGGCTCTAACGTTTTTTTATCTATCCATAAATAACAAAAAAGTTGTTTCTTATACAAAAAACAAGGCATTCCCCATTTTTGAGTTTCAGTTATAGCATCAATATCTAAAATAATTTTCCTCAATGCTAGTAAACAACTTTTAATTGGTTCTTCTTTTTCTATATAAAACGTATTAATATTTATCATATTTACTTTACAGCTATATAAATATCTACTTCACCATTTGTAGGGTCTTCAGCTTTTTTACCATATAACTCAAAATCGGCAGTATACGTTCTATTTAAATCCATCTTCCAAATATCCATCCATTTATCAATTACTGCGTTTTTAGTTAAATCTCCTTTAGCCACAAACCTCTGGTAATTGGATTTCAGTATGGTTACACCAACCATTCCTTCAGGGATACTTTTTAAGTCGGTTACTTGAAACCCAAGAATTGTATCATAAGGTTTAGTGTGATCTGATTCATAATTGGTATAAACCGTACAAATAGCATCACTCATTCTATTGTGTATTATACCAAACATATCTTTATTCATAAATTGCTCCCATAACTTACCTATGTCTTCTTTTGCTTCTTGGTTTTCATTAGTTGTTCTAACTGAAATTCCAATTACATAAAACTCATTTTTTTGTACTACTTCCATTGTATTATTTTTTAATGTTGATACAAAAATAAATGAGGCTTATGACAAGGGTTTGTCAAGGGTATTCAAATATTTTTCTTTGCATATTTCAAAATATTCTTCTAAGCTCATTTTATGAGGCTCAAAAGTGTCTTTTAAATTCATTATACTCTGAATGCAATCTATTCTAAACGCTCTAAATTCTTTACGAAGTCTGCAATATCCTATTAGTAACCAATTTTCGTTAGTACTATACAATGCAAAAGGTTCTACTACTCTTTTTGTAAATTTACTTTCTAATGACAAATACTCTATCGTTAATAATTGAAATCTAGTTATTGCCGATTGTATTTGCATTAAATGATTACTTGTTTTTTCTTGTTCTTTATTAACCCTAAAGATAATTCTTTGCGATAATAAGTTTACTTTATCTTTTTGTGAATATTGAAGTACAGCTTTAATTTTAGTAATCGCATTTGTATAATTTTCAACAAATGAAGTATCTTTATTTTTAAGTATTAACTGTTCAGCAGTTATTAGGGCATTTGCTTCATTTTCAGAAAACATTACCGGAGGTAAATGAAATCCTTCTTGCATTGAATATCCTTTACCTTCTTCTGTAAAAATAGGAATACCTGAATTTTCTAATGTTTTAATATCTCTGTATATCGTGCGTACGCTTACATTATATTTTTCTGCTAATTCACGGGCAATGACAATTCTTTTTGACTGAAGTTGTGTAAGTATTTGAGTTAACCTGGTAATTCTTGGCTTTTCCATACTTATTCATTTTTAGCTATCATGGCTTTACAAATTAAGTACTGAGAAATTATATACAACACTATAATTGCAATATCAAAAAGATGTTTAGCTGCATAAAAATTATTCAAGGCTATTAAACTATCAGATGCAATAAAAATAATAGCCCCTAAAAGCAACCATGAATTAGCCATTGATTTTTCTTGACGATAATTCAACAATGCTGAAGCTCCAAAAGTTGCTATTGTTACCCCATAAACAATAACAGGAATAAGCATTTCTTCTAAGTTGTCATAAATTAAATATAACAAGCCTCCAAACAACAAAACAAATGGTATTGCAGATGTTATCATTTTAGCCGTTAAATCTTTTTGTAAAAAACCAGTTGTTATTTTTATATATATTACATGAGCTAATAAAAATGACCCCAATCCGAATACAAAAAAAGCTTCTTTATCTAAAAGAAAAACATCACCCCAAAATGAAAAAAACAAACCACTTACAAACCAGAAGTTAGGCTTTTTTACAGATAACAAATACACCATAACCAATGTTGTCATTAATAATGGCTTAAAAATCATTTCGATGACTTTATTTTGAGTTATTACTGCATAAATATCAGCAATAGCTACTAGTAAAAATAATACTGAGGCTATTGTTATTTTAGTTTGTTTGGTCATTTTTAATATTAATTTAAATTATTTAGATATTTTTTCACTATTCAAATCTTTAGAAATCATAAATAAACTCAAGAAAAATAGAACGAAGCCAATCATTTGAATATAAGACCCTATTTTACTTATAAAAACCCATTTTTCTATATCTTCAATGTCTAATTCAAATCCATATGATCTAACAATACCTCCTACAATATAAAGCAATAAACTTATTGCTAATGTTATTTTTCTTTTCCTCTTTAATTTCATTTTTTAGTTTACCATATCAATAAAATCCTGCTCAGATATAATAGGAATACTTAAACTTTCTGCTTTTGTTAATTTACTTGGCCCCATATTATCACCCGCTACAATATATGTTGTTTTCTTAGAAATTGAAGAACTTACTTTACCTCCATTATCTTCAATTGCTTTTTTAAGTTCATTTCTACTCATTTGATGAAAAACACCAGAAACTACAAATACTTTTCCAGCAAGTTTATCAGTTTGTCCTTCCAAACTTTCTGCTGAAACTTCTAATTGTACTCCATACAATTTTAATCGTTGTATTAGCTCTTTATTACCTTCATCAACAGAAAAATCAAGAATACTTTGTGCAATTCTATCTCCTATTTCATCAACCCCAATTAAAGTATCAAAATCGGCTTGCATTAAATTATCTATTGACTTAAAATGCTTTGCTAACTTTTTAGCTACAGTTTCACCAACAAATCGAATTCCTAGTGCAAATAATACTTTCTCAAACGGAATTTCTTTTGATTTTTCAATTCCTTCAATCATATTTTGAGCAGATTTCTCAGCCATTCTTTCTAAAGGAATAACTTGCTCTACTTTCAAATCATATAAATCTGCATAATTCTTTATCAACCCTTCTTTACGAAGTAAATCTACCGTTTCTCCACCTAAACCATCAATATCCATTGCTTTTCTACTAATGTAATGTTGAATTCTTCCAGTTATTTGTGGGGCACAACCAAATTCATTCGGGCAATAATGCTTAGCATCTCCTTCAGTTCTAATCAATTCTGTACCACATTCAGGGCAATTAGTAGCATATTCAGTAGGCTTAGAATATTCAGGTCGTTTTGTTAAATCAACTTTTATAATTTTAGGAATAATCTCACCTCCTTTTTCAACAAAAACAGTATCATCAACACGAATATCTAACTTTTCAATTTGATCAGCATTATGTAAAGACGCTCTTTTTACTATAGTTCCTGCTAATTGTACTGGCTCTAAATTTGCAACCGGAGTAATTGCCCCAGTTCTTCCTACTTGATATGTTATTTCATTTAAAACTGTTGATACTTGCTCTGCTTTAAACTTATATGCAATTGCCCAACGAGGTGCTTTTGCCGTATATCCCAATTCTTCTTGTTGTTGTAAATTATTAACTTTTACAACAACTCCATCGGTTTCATATGGTAACTCATGACGCTTCACATCCCATGCGCTGACAAAATCAAATACTTCATCTATTGATTTTGCTAAAACGATAGTATCAGGAACTTTAAAACCAACTTTTCTAGCAGCTTCTAAACTTTCAAAATGTGTTTTGTATTTACGTTCATTTGTTACCACTTGATACAACAAGCAATCCAAAGGACGTTTAGCAACCTCTGAACTATCTTGAAGTTTTAAGCTTCCACTAGCAGTGTTACGAGGATTCCTATAAGTTTCTTCTCCATTAGCTATACGTTCTTCATTCATTTTATTGAAACCTTGCAACGGTAAAATTATTTCACCACGCATTTCAAAACTTGAAACATAATCTCCATTAGGAACTAAAGGAATAGATTTTATCGTTCTAATATTAGTAGTTACTTCATCTCCTTGAAAACCATCACCACGAGTTACTGCTCTTACAAATTGCCCATTCTCATAGGTTAAATTAATAGAAGCCCCATCATATTTTAACTCACAAGTATATTCAATAGCATCAGTTCCTAAGTTTTTTTGAACTCGTTTTTCCCAATCTAATAAATCATCTTTGGAGTATGAGTTATCTAACGAGTACATTCTATTTTTATGAGTAATCGTTTCAAAATTTTTAGTAACATCTCCTCCTACTCGCTGAGTTGGTGAATTAGAATCAAAGAAATCTGGATTTTCTTCTTCAAGTTTTTCTAACTCTTTTAGTTTAATATCAAAATCGTAATCAGAAATAGTAGCATTGTCTAATACATAATAATTATGATTATGCTGACGTAACTCTTCTCTAAGCTGTTGTATTTTTTGTTCCGTGGTCATTTAATTTTTCTTCAAAAAATTTTCTATCTGTCTTCTATGTCTTAGAATGTGTACAATGGCATGTTCTAGTAATTGTTCTAAATCATAAGTAACATTCCAACGTGTTTTAAATGAATACTCTTCTAACTCTTTTGTTGCTTTATACCAATTATTATGAAATGATTTTTTGGTATATGCTATCATTCCTTCTATTTCTTGAATAGCTTTATTAGTTGTAATAACTTCTGTATTGTATTCTAACCAATCTTTTGTGCTTATTGATTGAATATAGTTAGCATATGTATAACCTGACTGAATAACGTGAAAAGTTACTGTTTGTAATGATTTACAGTCTGGGTCTTCTGCTACTCTATCTCTAATAATTGTAAAATCTTCTTCTGAAATACTTTTTAAAATTAATTTATAGTCCATTATCGCCCTTTCATATTCTTCCATCAAAGCAACTAACATTCCATTTTTTTTCATTTATTATTTCCTTACTTTTCCCGTTAGTAAACTAACACCTTTAGGAAGCGGATTTCCAGCTGAGCGTCTAAAAGTAACTACTTGACCAACATGCCAAATTGCATCAGCTATTGGTCCGTTTAATTGATTCCAAAATGGATATTCTTCAACACTTCCATTTCTTCTTTTTATTTTCATTTTAAAAGATGACAAATCTTTGGCGTTCTTTAAAATCTCGCTCGACTTCTTAAAATTCTCTAATGTCATTTTACGAATATCTTCAAATGATAATGTTTCGTCTTTAGAAAAATCTACTTCTTTACCCTCTAACGCGCTTAATGTCATTACAGATAGTACTAATATATGATCTATCGTTTCTAAGGTTGTTCTTGCTTCTTTTGTAGGTTTATATTTTAAGTCTTTAACTGTTAACCCTTCCGTTGCCCAATAGTAACGAAAACCTAGTCCATCTACCATTCTACTTGCTACTGTCCCCGCTGTATATTCTTTAGGTACTTCCTCTAATTCATAGTATGGTAAATTTTGTGAATTCATGCTAAATGTTATTAATAAAATTAAAAAAGTTACAATTGATTTCATCTAAATATTTTGATGCTAATTTACAGAAAAGTTTTTGAGATTATTACCATCTTTTGATTTGGTTATAAACAAAAAACCGAAGCAAAGGCTTCGGTTTTTTGTTTATATGCGGAAAGTTTTTACTTTTTTAATGTCATTGTATAAACCACATCATTTTCTTTTGTTGAAAACAACAATTCTTTATCATTTAATTTAAGTATTTGAAAACCATTAGTATCATCACCTTCGTTTTCAAATTTTATTGTTTTTTTATCTTCCAATAATTTCCATTGTCCTTTTTTTTCAGTTTTCCTTATCACTAGTTGATAGTTACCATCTTTTTCAAAAACCATCCAACTGTTTTTACAATTTGAAAGATCTTCTTTTTCTTCTCCAATTTTAAGCGATTCTATACGCCATTTTCCTGAAGTTAAACATGCTGATTTTTTTGTTTCTTGAGAATACATTAGAGCAGAAAAGCTCAATAAAAATGCAATTAAGAGTATTGCTTTTTTCATTATTTAAGGGGAATTAGGGTTACTTTAAATCAAATATAACAAAAAAACCGAAACATTAAAAATGTTTCGGTTTTTTATAATATGAAATTAACGGTCTGTTAATAATATGTATAACGACGTACTTTTGCTATGTGTTTTGCTAAACGCATTACTTGATGAGAATATCCATATTCATTATCATACCACACATAAATAACAATCGTATCTCCATCAGCAATAGTAGCTTTACTATCAAAAATTGATGGTGCTGTAGTTCCTACAATATCAGAAGAAACTAACTCATTACTCATTGAATATTGTATTTGCTCTACTAAATCTCCTTCTAAAGCATATTGTTTCATGATAGCATTAACTGCTTCTGCCGTAGTAGTTGAATTTAATTGTAAATTTAAAATTGCTAATGATCCATTTGGTACAGGAACACGAATAGCATTTGATGTTAATTTACCTTCTAAAGCTGGTAACGCTTTTGATACTGCTTTACCTGCTCCTGTTTCAGTAATTACCATATTTAATGCAGCAGCTCTACCTCTACGGTATTTGTTATGCATATTATCTACTAAATTTTGATCATTAGTATATGCATGAATAGTTTCTAAATGCCCTTTTTTAATTCCGAAATTATCTTCTAAAACCTTTAAAACTGGCGTTATTGCATTTGTTGTACATGATGCAGCTGAAAAAACATCAACAGTATCAGGGTTATTTTCTATATGATTAACTCCATGTACAATATTTGGTATTCCTTTACCTGGTGCAGTTAATAAAACTTTACTAGCACCTTTTGGCACTAAATGACGATTTAAAGCCTCTTTATCTCTAAAAGCTCCGGTATTATCAATAATTAAAGCATCATTAATTCCATACTCAGTATAATCAATATCTTCAGGTTTAGCGGCAGATATCATATATACAGTTGTACCATTAATTATTAATGCATTATTTTCAGCATCTACCTGAACAGTTCCTAAGAAGTCTCCATGTACAGAATCGATACTTAATAATGAAGCTCTTTTTTCTAAAACAGACTCATCTATTTTTCCACGAGTAACAACAGCTCTTAAACGTAATTGAGAACCTTTACCCATTTTACTACTTAACTCACGAGCTAATAAACGACCAATACGTCCAAAACCATATAAAACTACGTCTTTAGGTTTAATTCCATTAGCTTCTGTTGCTCCTTCTAATTGTTTTTTTACAAAATCAACTTTATCTATATTTTCGTTTTCAGATAAATGAAACTCATAGGCTAATTTACCGATATCTAATTTAGAAGCAGGTAATTCAATTGACTGTATTGCTTTAGCAATATCTAACGCATCTTGAATAGAGATTGGTTTAGCTACAAACTCTTTTGCATAATCTATTAAATTTAAAACTTCACTAGCTCTTTTATCTACTAATGGGTTTCTAAATAATACTAATTCAATAGATTTATCGTACCATAAATCATTAACAATGTTAATAAATTCAACGGTAGCTCTTCTTGTTTGAGCTTGATTTACTACCTCGTTTTCGTAATTTGTTATTGTTGACATAGTTGTGTGTTAACTAAGATTTAAAAAATTTGGTGCAAAAGTAATTGTTTTCAATTAATTTTAGAATTATTTTAAAAAGAAAAAACGCTTTTAACAAAATATTAAAAACGTTTTCTTAAGTTCTTTATTTATCCTGAATAATTTAAAAACCGTACCTCACTGTTTCTCCTTTTAAATTAATTACTTCAATAACAAATGAATTGTTATTTCCTAAGTTTAATAATTTCTGTCTTGCATCAACTGAATTTAAAACTTCTTGATTGTTTATTTTGGTAATAATAAAACCTTCTTTTATTCCTAATCGATTAAGAACCCTGTTCACATTTGAAATTACTTTAGCTCCAGAACTTATCTTGTTTTTTTTAATTTCATTTTCAGAAATATCTTTCAGAACTAACCCTAAACTTCTTACTTCTACAAAATCTTTCTTACTTAAAGTAACAACTTTTTCTACCTTTTCGCCATCTCTTAAAACTGTAACTACAACCTTTTCTCCTGGTCGTTTAGCCGTTAACTGACCTTTTAACTCTGAAAATTTGGTGATTTTTACACTATTTAATTTAGTTATTACATCTCCTTCTCTTAAACCTGACTTTAAGGCTTCACTTTCTTTTTCTATTCTTTTAATTTTCACTCCTTCAATAGCTCCTTCAGTATCATTATAAGGCTCAAAGCCTATTAAAGCCTCTTGAACATCTCCATACTCTAATAAATCATCAATAATTTTTTTAGCAATATTAGATGGCACTGCAAAAGAATACCCAATAAACGAACCAGTTCTTGATGAAATAGCTGTATTAATACCTATCAACTCTCCTCTAGTATTCACCAATGCTCCTCCACTATTTCCTGGGTTTACTGCTGCATCTGTTTGAATAAAAGACTCTATATTTCTATTCCCTTCTAAATCTCGTCCTTTAGCGCTGACTATCCCAGCAGTAACTGTAGAGGTTAAATTGTAAGGATTTCCTACTGCTAATACCCATTCTCCAATTTTTACATTATCAGAATTTCCAAATGAAACTGTAGGCAAAACAATGTCAGATTCTACTTTTAATAAAGCAATATCTCTTTCTTTATCTGCTCCTATTAATTTAGCTTTTAACTTTTTACGATTATTAAGTGTAATCTCAATCTCCGATGCTCCTTCAATTACATGATTATTAGTTACAATATAGCCATCAGGAGAAATAATAACACCACTTCCTGTACCTACTTGTTCATATTTTCTAGAACCACTTCCTCCAAAGAAAAAACTCATAGGATCTTGCTTTGTCCGTATTGCAGTATTTTTTACGTGTACAACCGCATTTACAGTACTTTCTGCTGCATCCGTAAAATTTGTAGGTACAGATGATGTATTCATTACTGGTGTTGTATAACTTGCCTTTACTGTTTGTAAAGTTGGCTCATTAGATTTTTGAATTACAACTTGAGGTTTTTCAATTAATACTTTGTAGCCTGTAAGCGCAACTGCACCACCTATAAACGCTACTCCTAGAATTCCTAATATTTTCTTCATATGCTTATAAATGTTTTAATTACTCAAATATACAATTTTAACATTTTAACAAAATGTGTTTAACTTGGTTTTAACGATTTTTAACCACCATTTAACACTCTTTTTTACTCTATGAAATATGTATCTTTGCCTATCTATGGAAGTAATTTTTTATAAATATCAAGGAACAGGAAATGATTTTGTTATAATAGATAACAGATTAAATACATTTCCAAAAGAACAAACTAATACAATTTCGTTTTTATGTGACCGTAACTTTGGCGTTGGTGCTGATGGTTTAATTCTACTAGAAGAAGATGAAAGTACTGATTTTAAAATGATCTATTTTAATGCTGATGGTAATGAAAGTACTATGTGTGGTAATGGAGGTAGATGTATTGTTGCTTTTGCTCATAAATTAGGTATCTTTAAAACTAAAACAACTTTTACTGCAATTGATGGTTTACATCATGCATCCATTAAAAATAATATAGTATCATTACAAATGATAGATGTAAATACTATTGATTTGTATGATAATTATTGTTTTGCTAATACCGGATCTCCACATCATGTTCAGTTAGTTGATAACCTAGATAATTATGATGTATATAATTCGGGGAAAAGTATACGAAATGATATTTATGGAAAGGAAGGTAGTAATGTAAACTTTGTAGAACAAATTAACAATACTACTTTTAAAGTTAGAACTTATGAACGTGGAGTTGAAAATGAAACTTTAGCATGTGGTACTGGTGTTACTGCAGTAGCAGTTGCAATGCATAAAACAAACAAAACAAACAGTGCAACTATTAATCTTCCTGTAAAAGGAGGAGAATTGGAAGTTAGTTTTAATGAAAATAATGGAACATATACCGATGTTTTTTTAACAGGACCAGCTACCTTTGTTTTTAAAGGACAAATAACTATTTAATGCAAACTTTAAAAGGGCAACATATAAGTTTACGTGCCTTAGAACCTGAAGATTTATCTTTTCTTTTTTCTATAGAAAACAATGAAGCATTTTGGGAAATAAGTCATACACAAGCACCTTTTTCTAAGTATTTACTAAAACAGTATTTAGAAAATGCTCATCTAGATATATACGAAGCTAAACAATTACGATTAGTTATTCAACTAAATAACACTAATCAATCAATTGGTACTATAGATATATTTGATTTTAACCCACAACATAAAAGAGCAGGCATCGGTATACTTATTGATCCTCTTTTTCAAAAAAACGGACATGCTTCTGAAGCTTTAGATTTATTAATTAAATATTGTTTTTCACACCTACAACTGCATCAATTGTATGCTAATATTACTGCTGATAATATAAATAGTTTAACTTTGTTTCAGAAAAAACATTTTTCAAAAATTGGATTAAAGAAAGATTGGATATATAGCCAAGGTAAATTTAAAGACGAAATTCTATTTCAATTAATTAATGAATAAAAAAAATATATACGGAAGCATTATTACTCTTTTTATTGTTGGAGCAATAATTGGATTTAATTATTATCAAAAAATTTTTGGTAAAGCAGTAACTAAAGAAACAATATTATACATAGGCTCAAAACACTCTTTGGATGATGTAAAAAAACAACTTAGTACAAGTATTGAAAGTCCTGAAAATTTCATTTGGGTAGCCAATCGAAAGAAATTTACAACTCCAAAAGGAGGGAAATATATTCTTAAAGAAGGAATGAGCATGAATGATCTTGTTAACCTTTTAAGAAGTGGAAATCAAACTCCCATTAAAATTTCTTTCAACAATCAAGACACTTTAGAGAAACTTGCCGGTAGAATTTCTGAACAAATAGAAACTGATTCAGTTTCATTGCTTCAAACAATGCTTGATGATACATTTTTAAAGACTAATGGTTTTACGAAGAAATCCGCTTTAGGTATGTACATTCCTAACAGCTATGAATTTTATTGGAATACTTCTGCTAAAAAATTTCGTGCTAAAATGTTACGAGAGTATAAGCGCTTTTGGAATGAATCAAGAATAAAAAAAGCTAAAAACTTAAACCTAACTCAAGATCAAGTTATCACTTTAGCTTCTATAGTACAAAAAGAAACAGCACAAAAAGTTGAACGTCCTATTGTTGCTGGTTTATATTTAAATCGTTTAAAAAACAATTGGCCTTTACAAGCTGATCCTACCATAATTTATTGCGTAAAAGAGGTAAACGGACAAGATTTTATAGTAAAAAGAGTATTAACTAAAGATCTTGAAATAATATCACCTTACAATACCTATAAAAATACTGGCTTGCCTCCTACTTTAATTGCAATGCCAGATATTTCTGCTATCGATGCAGTATTAAATTATAAAAAACACAGCTATTATTATATGTGTGCCAGTGTAGAAAAGATTGGTTTTCATGAGTTTGCAAATTCATTGGCACAACATAATAGAAATGCTGCAAAATATCAACGATGGATTAGCAACAGAGGTATTAACCGATAAATTTTAACAAAATTTTATTTATAAAAATTAACTCATTTCATTTTGTTTTAAATAAAAAAAGAGGCATTTATGTTTTTTTTTCATAAAACATTCAACGAATTACTAAACAAAATACAACCTTCCTAAAAACACAAATAATTAATACCCAGTTATTTGTGTTTTTTGTTATATCTTTGCCCCCGCTAAACAGAAAGTAACTAATTATCAGACATTTAGTTTTTATATTTTTAGGATTTGTTTTACTAACTAGCTTTACTGCAAATCCAACTAAGAAAGAAAAAATTACTATAAAACCTTTAATAGAGGTTACAAATAAAAGGGATTTTAACTTTCCTTTTTTACAGAAAAATTTTATTGGTTTTCGTGAAGCCTTAGCATTCAAAGAGTCACAAGGTAGATATACTGTTGTTAATAAGCTTGGTTATCTTGGAAAATATCAATTTGGAAAATCAACCTTAAAAAGGTTTAGAATATATAACACTCATAAATTTTTAAAAGATCCTGAATTACAAGAAAAAGCATTTATAGCACTTTGTAAAGTTAATAAATGGATTTTAAGAAAAGATATTAGAAGAAGTGTAGGAAAAAGAATTAACGGTATTAAAATTACAGAATCAGGTATTTTAGCTGCAGCCCATCTTAGTGGTGCTGGTAACGTTAAAAAGTTCTTACGATCAAATGGTAAAATAAAATTTAACGATGCTTTTGGAACATCTATAGAGCAATATTTAAAGAAATTTGGCGGATACAATGTATCCAACATATCGCCTAATAAATCCCCGATTATTTAGCAGAAAGCCGGTTTACTTGTGCACTATGAAAATAGCTGGACGTTTATGTAAATCGGTTTTTACATTTTTCCACTCTCTTACTGTCAATGTTTTTATGTACTCAGTTGGTAATGTAATATCACAAGCCACACAAACTCTAGTTTCTGGAGATAATACAGCACGTAAATCTTCTAACATTTTTTCATTCCTATAAGGTGTTTCTATAAAAATTTGTGATTGATTTTTATCTCTAGAAAGTTTCTCTAAATCCTTTATAGCTTTTTTTCTATCAGATTTATCAATCGGCAAATATCCATTAAAGGTAAAGCTCTGTCCATTCATACCAGAAGCCATCATTGCCATTAATATTGATGACGGCCCCACTAATGGAACCACTTGAATTCCTTTTTGATGTGCTAGTTTTACAATAGTAGCACCAGGATCAGCTACTGCAGGAACCCCAGCTTCAGACAATAAACCAACTGATTTACCCTCTTCACAAGCATCTAAATAATTTCTAGTTTCCAACTCATCTGAATATTTATCTAACAACATTAATTGTAATGATGGTTGAGCTTTAGTTGGTGTTATTTTTTTTATAAATCTTCTAGCAGATTTTTCGTTTTCAACAATAAAAAAATCTAAGTGCTCTATAACTTTTTTTACAGATATAGGCATTACTTCTAAAG
Organism: Tenacibaculum sp. E3R01; assembly: GCF_003318185.1. NCBI lineage: Bacteria > Pseudomonadati > Bacteroidota > Flavobacteriia > Flavobacteriales > Flavobacteriaceae > Tenacibaculum > Tenacibaculum sp. E3R01. The sequence continues at coordinate 492,246 of NZ_QOCC01000025.1, forward strand.
GCTCAGTATCTCCTAAAGTAGTTGGTATTAAATACAGTTTACCTTTCATTATTTGTTTATTTTAGAGCTAATTTCTTCACAAGCATTATTAAGCATTTGATATACATTTTCAAAACCTAATTCACCTCCATAATATGGATCTGGCACATTCAATTTTTGATCAGGATCTAATTCTTGTAGAATCATTTTTACCTTACTTTTATCTTCATAACTTCTAGATAAAGCAACTATATTATCATAGTTACTTTCATCCATTGCATAAATTACATCAAAGCTATCAAAATCTGTTACTGAAAATTTCCTAGATCGCTGATCTGTTATATTAATACCATATTTTTTTGCTACTGCAATAGACCTTTTATCAGGTAATTCACCTTCATGGTATCCAGCTGTTCCAGCAGAATCTACTTGCACATAGTCTGAAGAAACTTTAGATTTTAAAATACCTTCGGCTAATGGAGAACGACAAATATTCCCCAAGCAAACCATTAGTATTTTCATTTTATATCTATCTTTATAATGTTAATTTCTTAGTAAGATCTTCTACATACTTCTTAAATTGCTTGTCAGTTTCTGTCAGATTATCTACTGTTTTACATGCATGTAATACTGTAGCATGATCTCTTTGACCTATTTGACTTCCAATACTAGCTAAAGAAGATTTTGTCATACGCTTAGCAAAGTACATAGCTAATTGACGCGCTTGGACAATATGACGTTTTCTAGTTTTTGATTGTAGAGTAGCAACATCCATATCAAAATATTTAGATACTACCTTTTGAATATAATCTATAGAAAGTTCCTTTTTGGTGTTCTTTACAAACTTATCAACTATTTGCTTAGCCAATTCAATTGTAAATTCTTTTCTATTAAAAGAAGCTTGAGCAATCATTGATATAATAACCCCTTCTAACTCTCTAACGTTCGATTTAATATTCTTTGCTATATATTCAACTATTTCTTCAGGCATTTCAACACCATCTCTATATAGTTTATTTTGAAGTATTGAAATACGCGTTTCATAATCAGGTGATTGTAGTTCTGCTGACAATCCCCATTTAAAACGAGATAATAATCGTTGTTCAATATCTTGCATATCAACAGGAGCCTTATCAGAAGTTAAAATAACTTGCTTCCCATTTTGGTGCAAATGATTAAAAATATGAAAGAATACATCTTGTGTACCTGACTTACCAGATAAAAACTGAACATCATCAATTATTAATATATCAATCATTTGGTAAAAATGAATAAAATCATTTCTAGTATTTGATTTTACAGAATCAATAAATTGTTGTGTAAATTTTTCAGATGAAATATATAAAACTGTTTTATCAGGATATTTATCTTTTATCTCTACTCCTATAGCATGAGCTAAATGAGTTTTTCCTAAACCAACTCCACCATAGATTAATAATGGATTAAAAGAAGTACCCCCAGGCTTGTTAGCCACAGCCATACCTGCTGAACGAGCTAAACGATTTGAGTCACCTTCAATAAAGTTTACAAAATTATAATTTGGGTTTAATTGAGACTCTATTTTAACTTTCTGTAAACCAGGTATTACAAAAGGATTTTTAAGTTCACGTTTAGATTCTAAAGGAACCGTTACCTTTTGCGGTTTTAAAGGATTTCTATTAGAGCTAGGTATTTTTACAGTTTGCGGACTATTACTACTATACGTATTTTCCATACGTACATCATATACCAACTTTGCATCATTACCCAATTGCCTAACCAAAGCAACTCTTAACAATTTAATATAGTGTTCTTCTAACCATTCGTAAAAAAACTTACTAGGAACCTGAATAGTCAAAGCCTCCCCTGATAATTTTATGGGCTTTATAGGTTCAAACCAAGTTTTATACGCTTGAGGTTTAATATTATCTTTAATAAAAGACAAACATTCCATCCAAACTGAATCAGCTGTTTTAGTCATACTGGTTAAAAAACGATTTTTTTGTTAAAATTATTTAGATTATAGGGGATTCTAAACTTACATATTTGGATGAACAAAAGTGTGAATAAATTTTAGTATAAAAAAACCAAATCACTATTGATTATTATTTATTTTTTACGTATCGTTAGCTACATTTAAAAAAATACTTTTGCACGAACATTTTTCAACAATACGAATTCGATATTCAGAAACAGACCAAATGGGAGTAGTATACCATGGTAATTATGCACAGTTTTTTGAAATTGGTCGTACCGAATGGTTACGAACTCTTGGTGTTACCTACAAATATATGGAAAAAACAGGGGTAATGCTTCCCGTTATTTCATTAAACTGTAATTTTAAAAAATCTGCTTTTTATGATGATTTTATTACTATTAAAACGTACCTTAAAAAAACACCAACAGTTAAAATTGAATTTAACTATGAAATAGTTAATCAGGATAACGATATACTATGTACTGGAAGTACTTCACTTGCTTTTATTAATAGTGAAACAAAAAGACCTATTCGCTGCCCTGAATATTTACTTAACAAATTAAACAGCTAAACTAAGAACATTATTAATTTATGAAAATATATACAAAAACAGGAGATAAAGGAACTACCGCATTGTTTGGCGGTAGTAGAGTACCTAAACACCATATAAGAATAGAAAGTTATGGAACCATTGATGAACTTAATTCATATATAGGTCTTATTAGAGATCAGGAAATCAGTGATCATTTAAAACAGAGTTTAAATAAAATTCAGCACGACCTATTTACTTTAGGAGCAATGTTAGCAACTCCACCTGAAAAAGAAACACTAAAAAATGGTAAGGAAAGATTAAATATTCCAAAAATCGATACTACATCAATTGAATTTTTAGAAAATGAAATAGATATAATGAATGATTCACTTCCTCAAATGACTCATTTCATTTTGCCAGGTGGTCATCAAACTGTGTCATTTTGTCACATTGCTCGTTGTGTATGTAGAAGGTCAGAGCGCCTATCTGTTGCTTTAAACGAAGAAGATACAATTAGTGATACTATTTTAATGTATTTAAACCGACTTTCTGACTACCTTTTTGTGTTGGCACGGAAGTTGTCACATGAATTACAAGCAGAGGAAGTTAAATGGATTCCTGAAAAACTGTAAACTAAGTTCTTTAATTTATTTTTGCACATTTTATAAAAAAAACTTGACTTTTTAAAAAAAAAATTTATTTTTGCGAGAATCAAAAAACAAACCGATAAAGAAATGTATTGGACACTTGAATTAGCATCATATTTAGCAGATGCACCATGGCCTGCAACCAAAGACGAATTAATTGATTATGCTATTCGTACAGGAGCCCCTTTAGAAGTAGTGGAAAACCTACAAGACATTGAAGATGAAGGCGAAGCATACGATTCTATTATTGAAATTTGGCCAGATTATCCCACTGAAGAGGATTATCTTTGGAATGAAGATGAATATTAAAAAAATAACAAAAAAGTCTCTTTTTAGAGGCTTTTTTTTTGCTTACTTTTAAGCACAAACTTAATAACTATATAAACATGTTAATTAAATTTTTTAATTAACTGTAAAACAATATTTTAAAAATGAGTATTTTAAATTCGATTATAAAAGCTTTTGTTGGAGACAAACAACAAAAAGATCTAAAATCACTACAACCCATCGTTGAAAATGTAAGAGCTTTTGAAAGCTCTCTAAGTAACTTATCTAATGACGAGCTTAGAGCAAAAACTATCGAATTTAAAGAAGCTATAAAAGAAGCTACTCAATCTTTTAACAAGCAAATTGCTACTTTAGAAGAAGAAGTTTTAACTGCTGATATTGATAGACAAGAAGAAATTTACACAGAAATTGATAAATTAAAGGATGAAGCCTATGAAGCTTCTGAAGTAGTTTTAGAAAAAATAATGCCTGAAGCTTTTGCTTTAATTAAAGAAACAGCGAAGCGTTTTACAACTAATTCTGAACTTGAAGTAACTGCAACTCCTTTTGATCGTGAGTTATCAGCTACCAGAGATCATATCGCTTTAGAAAATGACAAAGCTTTTTGGGCAAACTCTTGGGATGCTGCTGGTAAAGATGTTACATGGGATATGATTCACTATGACGTACAGTTAATTGGTGGTTCAGTATTACATAAAGGAAAGATTGCTGAAATGATGACAGGAGAAGGAAAAACATTAGTTTCTACCTTACCTGTTTACTTAAATGCATTAACTGGAAATGGTGTACATGTTGTAACAGTTAATGACTATTTAGCAAAACGTGACCGTGCTTGGATGGCTCCAATTTTTGAGTTTCATGGTTTAAGTACTGATTGTATTGATTTTCATCAACCTAATTCGGAAGCACGTAGAAAGGCTTATAATGCAGATATTACTTATGGAACCAATAATGAGTTTGGTTTTGACTACTTACGTGATAACATGGCTAGTTCTAAAGAAGATTTAGTTCAACGAGCTCCAAACTATGCTATTATTGATGAAGTAGATTCAGTATTGATTGATGATGCTCGTACACCTTTAATTATTTCAGGAGCAGTTCCACAAGGAGATCGTCATGAATTTAATGAATTAAAACCATTAGTTTCTGATATTGTTTCTTTACAAAATAAACATTTAGTAGGTGTTTTAGCAGAAGCAAAAAAATTAATTAAAGAAGGCGATACCAAAGAAGGTGGTTTTCTTTTATTAAGAGTTTATAGAGGTTTACCAAAAAACAAAGCATTAATCAAGTTTTTATCACAAGAAGGAGTTAAACAAATTCTTCAGAAAACGGAAAACTTTTATATGCAAGACAACAATAAGCTAATGCCTGAGGTTGATGCTGAATTGTGGTTTACTATTGAAGAAAAAAATAACCAAATAGATTTAACAGATAAAGGTATTGCTCATTTATCAGATGTTACAAAAAATGATACTTTCTTTGTTTTACCAGATATTAGCGTTAAAGTAGGAGAAATTAATAATAATGACGCTACTCCTGAAGAAAAAGCAGATCAAAAAGAAGAATTATATAGAGACTTTAGTATCAAAAGTGAGCGTATTCATACGATGAATCAACTTTTAAAAGCATATACTGTTTTTGAAAAAGATGTTGAGTATGTTGTTATGGATAATAAAGTAATGATTGTTGATGAGCAAACTGGACGTATCATGGATGGTCGTAGATACTCTGATGGACTACACCAAGCTATAGAAGCTAAAGAAAGTGTAAAAATTGAAGACGCGACTCAAACCTTTGCTACAGTAACTTTACAAAACTACTTTAGAATGTATCGTAAGTTATCTGGAATGACAGGTACTGCTGTTACTGAGGCTGGTGAATTTTGGGAAATTTATAAATTAGATGTTGTAGAAATCCCTACAAATAGACCAATTCAAAGAGATGACAGACAAGATTTAGTTTATAAAACTACTCGTGAAAAATATAATGCTGTTATTGATGAAGTTGTTGAATTAGTAAATCAAGGAAGGCCTGTTTTAGTAGGTACTACTTCTGTAGAAATTTCAGAGTTATTAGGAAGAATGTTACAAATGCGTAAAATTCCTCATAACATATTAAATGCAAAACTACATAAAAAGGAAGCTGATGTTGTTGCCGAAGCAGGGAATCCTGGAGTGGTAACTATAGCTACAAATATGGCAGGGCGTGGTACCGATATTAAATTATCTGATGAAGTTAAAGCTTCAGGAGGTTTAGCTATCGTAGGTACTGAGCGTCATGATTCTCGTCGTGTTGACCGTCAGTTACGTGGACGTGCTGGTCGTCAAGGAGATGTTGGGTCTTCTCAGTTTTTTGTAGCCTTAGATGATAACTTAATGCGTAAGTTTGGTTCTGAAAGAATTGCTAAAATGATGGATAGAATGGGATTAAAAGAAGGTGAAGTAATTCAGCATTCTATGATTTCAAAATCGATTGAGCGCGCTCAGAAAAAAGTTGAAGAAAATAATTTTGGGGTTCGTAAACGATTATTAGAATATGATGATGTTATGAATGCACAACGTGAATTTATTTACAAACGTCGTCGTCATGCCCTAGATGGACAACGTTTACAAATTGATATAGCAAACATGTTATATGACACTTGTGATTCTGTTGTTAAGCAAAATAAACCTACTAAAAATTTCCAAAACTTTGAATTTGAATTAATTCGTTTTTCTTCAATGACTTCTCCTGTTTCAGAAGAAGAGTTTAATACTTTATCTGAAGAAGAATTAACTGATAAGTTATATAAAATAGTTTCAGAAAATTATAAAAATGATACTCAAAGAAACGCATCACAAGCATTCCCAGTAATTAAGAATGTTTTTGAAAATGAGGGTGATCGTTATGAACGTATTGTTGTTCCTTTTACAGACGGAAGTAAAACATTACAGGTAGTAACTAACTTGAAAGAAGCTTATGAGTCAGAAGGGAAATCATTAGTTAATGATTTTGAAAAAAATATTACCCTTGCTATTATTGATGAGAACTGGAAAGATCATTTACGTAAAATGGATGAATTAAAGCATACAGTTCAAAATGCAACTTATGAGCAAAAAGATCCTTTATTAATTTATAAGTTTGAAGCTTTTGAACTTTTCCAAGTTACTATAGACAAAGTAAACAAAGAAGTATTATCGTTCTTATTTAAAGGAAGACTTCCTTCTGAAAATGAATCTCAAATTTCAGAAGCACGTGAACAACAACGTGAAAAACTAGATTTACGTAAAGACGAAGTACAAAATTCAACACAACAAGAAATTAGTAATGCTCGTAACAATCAAACTCAAGAACAACAAGTTGTTGAAACAATTGTAAGAGATCAGCCTAAAATTGGACGTAACGAACGTGTTATTATCAAAAATGTAATGACAGGTGAAGAGAAAGAGGTAAAATTTAAACAAGCTATTCCTTTATTAGATCAAGGAACTTGGGTATTGTATAATAAATAATACTTATTAAAATATTCACAAGTAAAAGCTCGGTTATACCGAGCTTTTACTTTTTCCTAACAATCTACTTACAAAAAAGTAATCTTTTAATTACCAACACTTCACAATTTACTATCAGTAAGAAAACATAGAAAAAGTAGTTTTGAATTAAGATAAAGTATTATTAATAATTGCTTTATACGTTCAATATACTTTTAATATGAAGAAAAATAAAAAACGTAAACTAGATATTGTAGTTATTTCTGATGTTCATTTAGGTACTTTTGGTTGTAGAGCTACTGAATTAAATAACTACCTTAAAACAATAAACCCTAAAACAATTATTTTAAATGGGGATATTATTGATATCTGGCAATTTAACAAACGTTATTTTCCTAAACCTCATATGAAGGTTATTAAACAATTAATGTCTTTTATTACCTCAGGTACTAAAGTGTATTACATAACAGGTAACCATGATGAAATGTTACGAAAATTTAAAGGTTTTCGTCTAGGTAGTTTCGAAATCGTAAATAAAGTAATATTAGATATAGATGGTAAAAAAGGGTGGTTTTTTCATGGAGATGTATTTGATGTAACAATGCAGCATTCTAAATGGCTTGCTAAATTAGGAGGAATTGGATACGATACACTAATAATGATAAACACTGCTGTGAACTGGATTAGTGAAAAACTTGGTTACGGAAAACTTTCTTTTTCCAAAAAAATTAAAAATAGTGTAAAAAGTGCTGTAAAGTTTATTAATAATTTTGAAACTATTGCCTCTGATATTGCTATTGAAGAAAGCTATGACTATGTAGTTTGTGGACATATCCATCAACCAGAAATAAAAGAGATTGAGAATAATAATGGTAAAACATTATACTTAAATTCTGGTGATTGGATAGAAAATTTAACTGCTTTAGAATACCATGATAAAAAATGGAATTTATATGAATATGAAAAAGATGAAACAGCCAAAAGTATTCATCTTAATTATAAAATAAAAGACCTTGAGTTAATTGAAACTGAAAATGATAATACAAAACTCTTTGAAGAGCTTTTAATTGAATTTAACCTTAATAAAAACGTAAAATAAATACCATATGAGAATATTATACGCAATACAAGGAACAGGAAACGGTCATGCAAGCAGAGCTATTGAAATTATTCCATTTTTACAACGAAAAGCAACTGTTGATGTTTTAATAAGTGGGTATCAATGTGAATTAAAATTCCCTTTTGATATAAAATATAAATTATATGGGTTAAGTTTCATTTTTGGAAAAAAAGGAGGAATAGATGTTTGGAAAACACTACAAAAAATAAAGCTTAAAAAGCTATATAATGAAATACAATCAATTCCTGTTCAAAATTATGATCTTATAATAAACGACTTTGAACCTATAACTGCATGGGCTGCAAAATTAAAAAATGTTCCTATTATTTCTTTAAGTCACCAAAACGCTGTTTTAGATGACAAAGCCCCAAAATACGGAACTTATAAGTTTGAGCGTTTAATTTTAAAATATTATGCTCCAGCTAACGTAAAATTCGGGTTTCATTTTAAACCATATTCTTCTGCCACCTTCTCTCCTATCATTAGAAAAGATATTAGATATAGAAATAGTACAAATAAAGGACATTATACTGTATACTTACCCGCATATAGTGACAAGAAAATAATTAAAGTTTTATCTGAATTTAAAAATGTTAAATGGGAAGTATTCTCTAAACATACTGATACCCATAAATACAAAAACAATATAGCAATTAAACCTATTAATGGTAATGACTTTATAAAAAGTATAGCATCTTCTGCAGGAGTATTATGTGGAGCTGGTTTTGAAACACCAGCAGAAGCTTTATATTTAAGAAAAAAACTTTTGGTAATACCTATGAAAAATCAATATGAACAGCAATGCAACGCTCTAAGTTTACAAGAAATAGGTGTTACGGTACTTAAAAAATTTAATAAAAATCAATATTCAAAAATTGCAAAATGGGTAAAATCAGCAAAAATTATTGAAGTAAGTTACCCAGATATTACTGAGGATATTTTAGATGCAATAACCTTACCTTTTTACAATCAATCTATACTTCCTACCATTGTATAGTTAACATATTTTTATTTTCTAAAAATATGTTTGTCTTGGAAAAATGTTTATTTCCAAACCAATAACCTCTGTTGGCACTTAAAGGTGATGGGTGCCCTGAGGTTAATACACAATGCTTGGAAACATCTATTTTTGCTCCTTTCTTTTTTGCATAACCTCCCCATAATAAAAAAACCACATCCTCTCTATGTTCAGATATTGCAGAAATAACCGCGTCGGTAAAAAGCTCCCAACCTTGTTTTTGATGACTTCCCGCTTCTCCTTCTCTTACGGTTAATGTTGCATTCAATAAAAGCACTCCTTGTTTTGCCCATCTTGACAAATCACCAGATTCTGGATATGGGATGTTTATATCTGATTCAATTTCTTTAAAAATATTAATTAATGATGGTGGATGTTTTATATTTTCATGAACTGAAAAACACAAACCATTCGCTTGGCCTTCTCCATGATAAGGATCTTGCCCTAAAATTACCACTTTAACATCTTCAAAAGAACATGCTTCAAAAGCTTTTAAAATAGTTGAATTTTCAGGGTAGCAGGTAAAAGTATTGTATTCATTTTTTACAAATGAAATTAACTTCTTAAAATATTCTTTATCAAACTCTTCTTTCAAAACATTTTTCCAACTATCAGCTATTTTTACTTCCATTGTTTCTTATTTTTGTTCACCTAAAAATCTGAATTATCTATTTTTTGGATTTTTGTAATTAAATTTAATCAAAAATAAACATTGAAAACCGCAATAACTGACAAAACACTACAAGATTTAGAATTCAATTCTGTTCTAGAACAAGTGAGTGAGTTTTGTATTTCTGATTTAGGAAAAGAAAACGTTTTAATATCAAAACCATTTTCTCATGTAAAAAAACTTTTTTTTGAGTTAAACATGGTAAATGAGTATGTAAGTTCATTTGAAAACGAGAACCGAATACCTAATCATAGTTTTGAAAATATTACCGAACATATTAAACGATTAGCTATTGAAAATAGTTTTTTAGAAACTGAGTTTTTTTTAAAATTAGCAACTACTACAGAAACTGTAAATGAATTAAAAAAGTTTTTAAAAAAATTCACCGACTACTATCCTAAATTAGCTCAGTTAAGTGATACTGTTGAATACACAACTTTTGTTTCTGATGCTATTACAAAAATAATTACTTCTTATGGCGAAGTAGCTGATAATGCCTCACCTGCATTAAAACAAATTCGAAAAGATATAAATAATGTTAGAAGTAAAATATCAGAAAGTTTCTCACGAGCATTAAGTAAAAATATCGCAAGTGGTTATTTAGATGATATTAAAGAAACAATAGTAGATAACCAACGTGTTTTAGCTGTTTTAGCTATGTATAGGCGAAAAGTTAAAGGAAGTTTATTAGGAGCTTCAAAATCAGGTAGTATTGTATATATAGCTCCGCAAGCAACTTTAGCATATAGTAGAGAACTACAAAATTTAATATACGAAGAGAAACAAGAGGTTGTAAAAATTTTACGCGCTCTAGCTGAAGAAATTAGACCTTACACACCTCTATTAGAGCAATATATTTCATTTTTAACACACATAGATGTTATTGGTGCAAAAGCAAAATATGCTAAAGAAATTAATGCCATTTTACCTAAAATAGGAAAAACTAAAAAGGTATTTTTTAAGAATGCCTATCATCCTATTTTATGGAGAAAAAATAAAGAGAAAGAAATAGAGACTATTCCTCAAACAATTGAATTAAATGAGAAGCAACAAATAATTGTTATTTCTGGACCAAATGCAGGAGGAAAAAGTATTACTCTTAAAACCATTGGATTATTACAATTAATGCTTCAAAGTGGATTATTAATTCCTGTTCATGAGCGGAGTGAAACTTGTATTTTCAGTACAATATTAACCGACATAGGAGATAATCAATCTATAGAAAACCAACTAAGTACTTATAGCTATCGATTAAAAAACATGCGCTATTTCTTACGAAAATGTAATGAAAACACATTGTTTTTGATTGACGAATTTGGTACTGGATCTGACCCAGAGTTAGGTGGTGCTTTAGCTGAAATATTTTTAGAGGAATTTTATGAGAAAAAAGCATATGGTATTATAACAACACATTATGCAAACCTAAAAGTATTAGCTAATGAATTAGATAATGTAACCAATGCTAACATGCAATTTGATGAACGTACTTTAGAGCCTCTTTATAAATTATTTATAGGTCAAGCTGGAAGTTCTTTTACCTTTGAAGTAGCTCAAAAAAATGGTATTCCTTATAGTTTAATAAATAGAGCTAAAAAACGTGTTGAAACTGAAAAAGTTCGTTTAGACAAAACAATTTCTAAACTTCAAAAAGAAAGAAATAGGCTTCAAAAGACCTCAGATAACCTTGAAAAACAAAAAACTAAAGAGTTAGAACATCTTGAAAATTTAAAAGAAAAAGACCAAAAAGTTCGTAAAAAATTAGAAGGTTTTCAAGAGCTATATGATAATAATCAACGTATGTTATCTTTAGGTCGTTCTGTTAATGAGCTTTTTAATAAATATTTTCAAACAAATAATAAAAAAGAGCTTTCTACAAATTTTTTTAAGTGGGTAATGGCTGAAAAAACTAAATACACTAAAAAAAATCCACCTAAGAAAAAAACAAAGACTGAAAAAAACCAAGAGAAAATTATTGAAAAAGAACAGAAAGAGATTATAAAAAAAGTAGAGCAAGAAGTTTTACAAAAAGTAGTTAAAGTTAGAGAAGAAAAGAAAAAAGAAGCAGAGAAAATTGCCAAAGAAAGAGCTGCTTACGTTTTTAAAATTAATGATAGAGTTCGATTAATTGATGGAAATTCTGTTGGTAGTATTGATAAAATTGAAAAAAATACTGTTTTTATTAATTATGGAATTTTTACCACTAAGGCCACTATTAGCCAATTAGAATTAGTTGAACGCGCAAAAAAATAAATTAAACTTCAAATTTTTATTAGGGTATTTTATTATTTGATTGTTTTATAGCTGCAAAATAATATTCTCTGAAAAATGAAGGGGTCAGAAAATATTTAAATGCTTAAATTGTTTGGTTAAGCCTCTCGTGTATTTGAGAGGCTTTTGTTTATTATATTAAATTAAAGCTTCTTTAATATTTTCTAAATTTATTTAGTTAAAAATCACTTCTCCTAAATCTAAAATTTCTTTAACATTTGTAAGCCTTACTAAACGTTGTTTTTTTACTTCATTTTTACTTCCATAAAACTTATACATTGTTATTTTAAGAAAAGTAGGTCCAGATATTTTTTCTTGACCAGTTGAATAATACTTAATTTTAATTTTATATTTCCCCTTTAGCCCTTTTTTTAATATGAATTGTTCTGGTCCAAAACCATCAGTCATATCATTTGACATTAATCCTCCTATTTTCGTTTTTTTATGTTTATAATAGCACTTTTCTCCATTTGGATCAATAACCCATAAATCAATATCTGTATCATTATGATTCCAATCAATTAATACTCTTATGTCTGTATTTATTTTTTTTAAAACTCTTTTATCTAAATGAGATGTTACTAATTTATCATTATACAAGTTAATCATTCTATTTAACTCATTTAAAGTTATCGTTTCAATTCCTGAAAAGCGTCTATTTTCATCCTTACTTAACAATTCTCCATTAACTATTTTATATAATAAATCAACAGATTTTTGATACTCTCCAACATATTCATATACTAATGCTAAATCTCTATACGATTGAATATCTTCTGGTCTTAACTTTAAAATTTCTTTATAAATAAAAGCTGCATACTCATATAACTTATATTCTTCAAATTTATAAGCTAAAGCTTTTAATAACTCATAATTATCTAAATCAATTTCTGCTACGTTTGTTAAAACTTGAATAGCTAATTTCAAATTCTTACTCTTTTTAAAAAAATCCGCAACATCTATATAAAAAGAAGGAGATTTTCCATAATTTTCTCTTAACTCTAAATATTTAGTATATGCTTCTTCTATATTTTTGCACTCATCTAACAATTTTAAATAAGGCGTTTTAGGATTCCATCCTTTTAACTCAATTTTTTCTTTTACTAATTCTTCAAAATCAAGAATATCATCTGAATCGTCTTCATGTCCCTTCTTTGTAATATATACTAGAATTCCATTTTTTCCTTTCTGTCCATAAATACTTATCCCTTGATCCGATGTTAAACTATATAAAGAGTGAATATTATCTGCATTTATACTAGGCTTTTTAATAACTTGTATACCATCAACTATATACAAAGGCTCTTTATTTTCTATATTTAAAGAATTGACACCTCTAGTATTTATTCTACCACTTTTATTTATATTAACTCCTGGCGTAACTCCATCTAAACCTTGATCAACAACACTTTCTGCTCTAATAACACTTACTGAAGCCCCTAATGCTTTTACCTCTCGTCTAGCTCCATAAGCAGTTACCACAACTTCATCTAAAACATTATCATTCTCCATTAATATATTTACTCTATTAGATACTCCTATTACTTTTTGAATAGTTTTCATCCCTACAAAGCTAAAAACAAGTTCATCTCCTGTTCTAACCTTTATGGAATACTTCCCATCAAAATCAGTTTCGGTTCCCGTAGTTGTTCCTTTAACTAATACAGTAACACCCGGTAAAAGCCCAGATTCATCTCTTACAACACCTCTTGCAAAGAACTCTCCTCTTTGTAAAATCGTATCACTAATTATTTGAAAAGTACGAGGAGTAATGATAGGATTCTTATTTTTTTTTATTGCTACTGTTTTAATTATTTTAATTGGTTTAAAATCTTTATCATACCATCTAAAAAGTGTATTATACTCTCTAAATAAATCACCTTTTAAATTATTTAATAGCTGTTTTTTATTGTTCACTTTTTGTGCTAATAATTCTTCATATTTTTCTTGTAGTTCACTAGGTGGTTTTATATTATGAGTCACATAATCTTCTACTCTATCTAAAATAAGCATAGAAGTAAATGGACTTATTATATCATACTTCTTACTTAGTTTAAGAATTTCTTCTTTATTTTTTTCTGACTCTAATACTAAATCATTCATCTTATTTTGAGCCCATATTTTTGACACTAATTTATTTCTATTTTTCCTTTTTTTGATTTTAAATGATATTGTTTTTACAGTATCAAATCCATTACCTAAATAAATTTGTATTTTTTTATTAATGAAGTTTCCTTTGCCTGATATAAAAAATTGATTATCAACAACACTTCCTTTTTTAGGATAAAATTCAATCTCTTCACCTGCTAAGTTAGTTCCTAATATTTGTATTTTTTTTTCTAAAAACTTATTGAATGCTTGTTTTATAGATGTTTGAGATAAATTTAAATAAGCTCCTCCACTTTTTTCTGCCTTATCTTTCAATAAAATATGATTAGCTGATTCACTACTGTTTATGATATATGAATTTTTATTAAAATTGAATTTTAAAGTACTTAATGTATTTAAACCATCAGTGAATACCATGTTTATAGCACTAGTACTTTTATGCTTTGATAAAAAATTAAATGATGATGCTCCATCATAAACTGTATTTTCAAGTTTCGTTTTTAACTTATTCCAATTTCCATTAACTACCGAAAACCTTTCTTTAGCCCTGATTTCTGTATTAAATAATAATAAATCTACCTTACAATTTTTTACTTCTTTAAAATACAAGTTTAGCAATGCTAATTCTCTTTTTACATTTTTATTTTTTTGAGACAATGATTTATCCCATAAAATGGTAATCTTCTTTTTTAACTTCCTACTTACTTTTTCAATATTCAAACTTTTAGTAAAATATAAATAGTTTTTATAAGTAAGTATTTTTTCTTTGTTATGATTTAATGGTATCTCTATTAATACAGGTTTTGATACCCTTTGTTTATTTCTATTTATTTTTAAAAAGAACGTGTTTTTATCTGAATCAAAAACAAATTCTTTATTAAACCCCTTTTTTAAAATTGGTTTATTTTTTTGATTTAAAACTTTTATTGATAATGAAAACTCCTCTAATTTATTTTTAAAATTAAATGGTAATTTATAATAATAAGAACCAGAGTTAACTATAAGTTTTTGCTGAAATTCAACAACTACTCTTTTATATCCTTTAGCCGGTATTGGGTAAATTCTTGCTTTATAATTGTTTCCTTTAGTTTGTTCTAATAGTGCAGGATCTATTTTAGTTCTGACTGTAGTTTCAAATGCTACTCTTGCTTTTTCTTTTTCAACAATTACTGCCTTTCTTAGTTTGTCATTTATTTCAAGGGAAAAACTAGTAACTGATTGATTTTCGCCTAAAGGAAATACAAACTCTCCCTCTAAAACTCTATTATTAGGATTGTAAAAATGCATATCAAAAGTAGTTGTTGCAATATCTCCTGTAATGATAGTTCTTACATGTAGTTTTTTTACAGAAATATGCTTTTTTCCTATTTTAATTTTTGGAATTTCCTGTGCTTGAAGTATTACTGAAGTTAGTAATAAAAATACGTATAATAATTGTTTACTCATAGTGCTTCATTTTATTTACACTAAAAGTATTTGTATTAATTATCGTAAAAAAACAGCTATGAGTAAACTATAACTTTTTATTAGTAAACTGACTCTTTTAATTAGTTTATTGTTTTATGTTCATATAATAGCTAACTAATATTACTCCAAATACCTGTTTTCTTTTGTAATTGTGTGTAAATTTTTAATAAACCAGAATTCTTAGGTTGAGACAAAGCTGGGTCTTCTTGTAATAAATTAATAGCTGTTTGACGAGCTTTATATAGTATAGGAGAATCTTTTATCACGTCTGCTATTTTAAGGTTTAACACACCACTTTGTTGAGTTCCCATTATATTTCCAGGACCTCGAAGTTTTAAATCTACTTCTGCTATTTTAAACCCATCAGTAGTATCTACCATTGTTTTTAAACGTGTTTTCCCGTCAGAAGATAACTTATAACTAGACAATAATATACAATAGCTTTGATCAGCTCCCCTACCTACTCTTCCTCTTAATTGATGTAACTGACTTAATCCAAATCGTTCAGCGCTCTCAATTACCATAACTGATGCATTAGGTACGTTAACACCTACTTCAATTACAGTAGTAGCTACCATAATTTGTGTTTCACCATTTACAAAACGATTCATTTCATAATCTTTATCAGCAGGCTTCATTTGTCCGTGAACAATACTAATTTGATATTTAGGTGAAGGGAACTCTCGTGAAATACTCTCATATCCATCCATTAAATCTTTATAATCCATAGCTTCAGATTCTTGAATTAACGGATAAACTACATATACCTGCCTTCCTTTAGTAATCTCATCTTTTAAAAACTTAAAAACTCCTAAACGATTGCTATCATACCTATGTATTGTTTTTATTTCTTTACGCCCAGGAGGTAACTCATCAATAACTGAAATATCTAAATCACCATATACAGACATTGCCAAGGTTCGAGGTATTGGAGTTGCTGTCATTACTAAAATGTGAGGAGGTACTATTTCTTCATTTTCTTCTTTTCTTCCTTTATTCCATAGCTTAGAACGCTGAGCAACTCCGAAACGATGTTGCTCATCTATAATAGCTATTCCTAAATTTTTAAACTGTACTTTATCTTCTAATATAGCATGGGTTCCTATTAAAATATGTAAACTTCCATCTTCTAATCCTGCATGAATCTCTCTTCTTTTTTTAACTTTTGAAGAACCTGTTAATAAATCAACTTTTATTGTTGTATTCTCTAAAAGCTCAACAATACCATTATAATGCTGTATAGCTAAAATTTCAGTAGGGGCCATTATAGTAGCTTGAAAACCATTATCAATAGCTAACAACATTGTTAATAAAGCTACAATAGTTTTTCCTGACCCTACATCACCTTGAAGTAACCTATTCATGTGTGCACCTGAACCTAAATCTTTTCGTATTTCTTTTAATACTTTTTTTTGTGCATTTGTTAAATCAAAAGGTAAATTATTATTATAGAAATTCGTAAAATTCTCTCCAACTTTTTCAAAAACAAATCCTTTTATTTTTGATTTTCTAATCAATTTTTTTTGTAATAATTGTAATTGAATAAAAAATAGTTCTTCAAACTTTAACCTAAATTGAGCTTTAGTTAATAGCTCTTGATTTTTAGGAAAGTGGATATTTAATAAAGCTTCTCGTTTTGCTATTAGTTGGTGCTCATTTAATAAATAAGTAGGTAATGTTTCTTCAATTGATCCAAATACTTGCTTAAATAGGTATTGGATCATATTTCCAATTACCTTATTACTTATCCCTTTATTAGTTAATTTTTCAGTTGAAGGATACACTGGCTGCATAGCCATTTGTAATTTGCTTTTATACACTTGAACTGTTTCCATTTCCGGGTGTGGCATGCTAGCAGTTCTATTATACCAATTTAGCTTACCATAAATAACATAAGGTACATTTACTTTTAAATTATCTTTAATCCATTTCGCTCCTTTAAACCAAACTAACTCCATAGAACCTGTAGCATCAGTAAATGTAGCTACTAACCTACTTCCTCTTTTTTGTTTTACATTTTTAATACCTGTTATTTTACCTACAATTTGTACTTCAGAAGAATTTTGTTGTAGTTGATTAATTGTATAAAACTGAGTTTTATCTACATAACGAAATGGAAATAAATGCAGTAAATCTCTACACGTTTTTATCCCTAATTCAGAATATAATAATTCTGCTCTTGCAACACTAACTCCTTTTATATATGTAGTAGGATGATTTAAATTCATAGAATTTAATAACGACTATTTTTTATTAGTATCAATAATTAATTCTTTTCCTTGCCAAACAAATTGTTTAGTTTCTATTGTTATTTTTTTATGTTCTGTAACTTCATCTATCATTTCTCCACGTTCACTTTTTAAAATAATTTTATCTTTTTTACCACCAAAATCAGAAGGAAAAACAACATCTTCCTTTAACCAATATAAACCACCATCTGCTACTGAAGACAATTCAATGGCTTTTATTAAGGAACTTCCTGTATTAAATAAATAATAACCTCCTCCATCAACACCACAAGCTTCTGCTAAATAATCAATATAAATCATGTTTTTTATTGATTCTACTCCTTTATTATCTGATACACTTATTGAAAAAGTAGTTGTAGCTATTCTTGTGCTATTTTCTATATAATCTTCATTTCCATTAACAACTCTTGTAAGTACAAAATAGTCATCGTTTATCTTTTTTAAAGAAATTAAATATATAGAATTTTTTATTTTTTTAATGTCTTTTGATATCAATCCTCCTAATAAAAAACCTTCTTCTCCATTACTGGTTTTTATCTTATACCAAGGCCAATCAATTCCATTATATAATTTTATTTTATTAGTCTTTTCTATAACAAATACCTCTGTACTTATTTTTAATAATGAAATTACTTTAGAGCTAGTATTGGGTTCTTCACGTAACTTAACATCATTCCCAAATAAATATACTTTTTGATTGGGTTCAAACTCTTTAGTCGGTGTAATATATACCTCTTGAGCAACCATTTGAAAAACAACACTAAAAAAAAATAATAGTATTAAATTAAATAACTTCATGCATCGATTCTTTAGCTTTTTTTACTCTTAACGAAAATACAAAAAACCAGTAAATTCAACTATCTTTGCAGTCTTAAATTCATCAAATGAGATTACATAGAAACTTAGTGTACACGGTTATTGATAGCTTACGTGACATTTTTAATGAAGAGGTTTATGCCGATAAAGCTGTTGAAAAAGCTTTGAAAAGAGATAAGCGTTGGGGGGCTCGTGATAGAAAATTCGTTGCTGAAACCATTTATGAAATTGTACGATGGAAACGATTATATGCTGAAATTGCAAATGTTAAAACTCCTTTTTCACGACCTGAATTATGGAGAATTTTTGCAGTTTGGTGTGTATTAAAAGGAATTAAATTACCTGATTGGAATCAAATAGAACCTACACCAAATAGAAGAATTAAAGGTAAATTTGATGAGCTTTCAAAAATTAGAAAATTTAGAGAAGCTATTCCTGATTGGATTGATGAAGTTTGTGTACAAGAATTAGGTGAAGAACTTTGGACGAAAGAGATTGCTGCTTTAAATAAACAAGCCCAAGTTATTTTACGTACTAATACATTAAACATTTCTAAAGAAAAATTACAAAAAGAATTAGCTTCAGAAGATATTGACACTGAATTTATAAAAGGACATGATGATGCTTTAAAGTTAGTAGAACGTGCTAATGTTTTTAAAACTGAAGCTTTCAAAAAAGGTTATTTTGAAGTACAAGATGCTTCTTCACAACTTGTAGCTGCTTATTTAGATGTTAAGCCAGGTATGAAAGTAGTTGATACTTGTGCTGGTGCAGGTGGTAAAACACTTCATTTAGCTTCTTTAATGGAAAATAAAGGGCAAATTATAGCTATGGATATTTATGAGAGTAAACTAAAAAAATTAAAAGTTCGTTCTCGAAGAAATGGTGTTCATAATATTGATACTAAAGTTATTGATTCTACTAAGGTTATAAAAAAATTACACAATAAAGCAGATAGAGTATTAATTGATGCTCCATGCTCTGGACTTGGTGTGATAAGAAGAAACCCTGATAGTAAGTGGAAATTACAACCTGAGTTTTTAACTAAAATAAGAAAAACACAACAAGAAGTATTACAGCAATACTCTAAAATGGTAAAACCTGGAGGTAAACTTGTTTATGCAACATGTTCTATACTACCTTCTGAAAACCAAGAACAGGTTAACACTTTTTTAGCTTCTGAAGCAGGAGCAGAATTTTCTTTTGTTAAGGATAATAAAGTATTGGCTCATCTTTCTGGTTTTGATGGTTTCTATATGGCTTTACTAGAAAAGAAATAGTCTGTTTAAGTAAAAAAATAAATCTAATTAAAAACCCCTTTTGAAAAATCTCAAAAGGGGTTTTTAATTATGAATAAAATATAACTAGGTTATTATTTAATTATTATTTTCTTTACTAACCTTTCTTTATCAGATTCTATTAAAACTACATATATTCCAGTTACTAAAGTTAAATCATAATCAATTGTATATTCAGACTTACCATCAAGCTTTTTAGCACTGATTAGATTATTCTTATACATACCGAAAATCCTTACATTAACTTTATTTTCTTTTTTAAGTTTTACATCTAACTTAAACTTTCCATTTGATGGATTAGGATAAACTACAAAGTCTTTTATCATAGGTTGACTTCCTGTACTATCTTTTACATCTTTATCCGTATCGTTTTCTATAACATAAATAGTTTTTGTAATATATTCTTCACATTCTCCTATCCTTGTTACAAGTGTTATTTCGTACTCACCAACCTTATCAAAAAGAACTTCTACATAACTACCTGATTCGTTTATAATTTGTCCTTCGTTAGGTACAATCCAAACAGACTCTTCAGGCTCAGGAGAGCTTACATTAACAGCAATAAAGCTTTCATTAACAAAAACCTGTGTAGAAACAATAAAGTTAGCTGAAATTTCTGTACTTGTAGTTTTTACAATTATTTCATCAGTTACTGAACAACCTTTCTTATCTGTTGAAATTACTTTATAGGTTCCCGATTCATTTACTTCAACCATTGAATCTGTACTTGTAAACCCATTACTTGAAGTCCATGAATAATTTACACCATCTTTAATACTTCCATCTAAAATAATTTTTTGTCCTTTACATAAAGTAACATCCTTTCCTAAATCTAATTTAATTTTCTCTGGACTTGTTATTTTAAAAGATTCAGTAATACTACATCCCTTATTATCGGTTATTATAACACTGTAGGTTCCTTCAATTAAGTTATTTAATGTATTAGAAACACTTCCATTACTCCATTTATAACTATAAGGCATAGCTCCTCCAGCTACTTCAAGTTTAATTTCCCCATCATTACCTTGATAACAAGTTGGGTTAATTAAACTGTAATCATCTAATTTTAAAGGTTCAGGTAAAACTATAGTTATATTATTTGAAACTTTACATCCATTAAGATCAACTACTGTTAATTTATATGATCCAGTTTTTATATCTTTTAAATTTGATGTATTATCACCAGTACTCCATAAATAAGTGTAGGGTGCGGTTCCTCCACTTATTGTACTTTTAACTTCCCAATCATTTCCTATTCCACAGTTTACATAATCAGAAGTTAATTTTAATTCAAGTATTGATGGTTCTTTTAATTCATACTTCGAACTAGTAACTATATTATTATTCGCATCTGTTATAATAACATAATAAGTACCTCCCGATAAATTACTTAAAGTAGAAGTTGTTCCTATTACAGTAGCATTTCCATCTTTATACCATTGATAAGTATAATTTTTGACTCCTCCATTTACTACTGCCTCTATTTCTCCATTTGAAGATCCATTACAGCTTATTATTGAATTACGTTTTATACTAACTTCTAGTTTTTCAGGCTCAGATAATTCAAAAGTCTTTTCTGTACTACATCCCTTTGAATCTTTAACCTTTAATTCATACGTACCTTTCTGTAAGTTTTCTAAATGTAAATTAGATGGTAAGCTTATTCCATTACTAGCTACCCAAGTATACGTATAAGGCGCTGTTCCTCCTTTTATTGAAGTTTCAATATGACCATTTGATAATCCAAAACCTGTTGGATTTGCTAATGATAATTCAGTTATCTTTAAGCTCAATGGAGCTATTAACTCTACCTCTTTTGTAATTTTACATCCATTTACATCTACTACTGTTAACGCATATGATCCTGCTTTAACATTCGTTAAATTTGATGAATTATCACCTGCATTCCACAAATAAGTATATGGTGCAGTTCCTCCCAATACTGTAGTTTTAATTTCCCAATCATTACCTGTTCCACAATTTACATAGTCAGCATTTAAGGCTAGTATTAAAATTGACGGTTCAATTAACTCGTATTTCGAACTTGTAACAGTATTGTTATTAGCGTCTGTTATAATAACATAATAAGTACCTCCTGATAAATTACTTAAAGTTGAAGTTGTTCCTTGTAATAAAGGAGTCACTTCTTTATACCATTCATAAGTATAACCTTGAACCCCTCCATTTACAATAGCCTGTAATTCTCCATTTGAAGAACCATTGCAACTTATAACTGAATTACGTTTTATACTAACTTCTAGTTTTTCTGGTTCTGTTAATTTAAAAGTCTTTTCTGTACTACACCCTTTTGAATCTTTAACCTTTAATGTATACCTACCTTTCTGTAAGTTTTCTATTCGTAAATTAGATGGTAAACTTACGCCAGAACTAGTTATCCACGAATACGTATACGGTGCGGTTCCTCCTTTTATTGAAGTTTCAATATGACCATTTGATAATCCAAAACCTGTTGGGTTTGCTAATGATAACTCGATTATCTCTAAGCTCAATGGAGCGACTAACTCTACCTCTTTTGTTATTTTACATCCATTTACATCTACTACTGTTAACGTATATGATCCTGCTTTAACGTTCGTTAAATTAGATGAATTATCACCTGTATTCCACAAATAAATATATGGTGCGGTTCCTCCTGTTACTGTACTTTTAACTTCCCAATCATTACCTGTTCCACAGCTAACATAACCTGAAGCTAACCCTAGAGTTAATATTGATGGTTCTGTTAATTCATACTTAGAACTAGTAACAGTATTGTTATTAGCATCAATTATAATAACATAATAAATACCTCCTGATAAATTACCTAAAACAGCTTTCGTTCCTACAACAGAAGGACTTCCTTCTTTATGCCATTTATAAGTATAACCTTTAACTCCTCCTTTTACTACTGCTTCGATTTCTCCATTTGAAGATCCATTACAGCTTATTATTGAGTTACGTTTTAAACTTACTTCTAGTTTTTCTGGCTCTATTAATTTATAAGTCTTTTCTGTACTACATCCTTTTGAGTCTTTAACCTTTAATGTATACGTACCTTTCTTTAAGTTTTCTATACGTAAACTAGATGATAAGCTTACTCCATTACTAGCTTCCCAAGAATACGTATAAGGCGCTGTTCCTCCTTTTATTGAAGTTTCAATATGACCATTCGATAATCCAAAACCTGTTGGATTTGCTAATGATAATTCTGTTATCTCTAAATTCAATGGAGCTACTAACTCTACTTCTTTTGTTATTTTACATCCATTTACATCTACTACTGTTAACGTATATACTCCTGCTTTAAAATTCGTTAAATCTGATGTATTATCACCAGTATTCCACAAATAAGTATATGGTGCAGTTCCTCCTGTTACTGTACTTTTAATTTCCCAATCATTTCCTGTTCCACAACTAGTATAATCTGAAGTCAATTTTAGTACCAATACCAATGGTTCTGTTAATTCATACTTTGAACTTGTAACAGTATTATTATTAGCATCTATTATAATAACATAATAAATACCTGCTGATAAATTACTTAAAACTGATTTAGTTCCTAGAACTGAAGTATTTCCTTCTTTATGCCATTTATAAGTATAATTTTTAACTCCTCCTTTTACTACTGCTTCGATTTCTCCATTTGAAGATCCATTACAACTTATTATTGAGTTACGGTTTATACTAACTTCTAGTTTTACCGGCTCTGTTAATTCAAAAGTCTTTTCTGTTTTACATCCTTTTGAATCTTTAACCTTTAATGTATATGTACCTTTTTGTAAGTTTTCTATACGTAAACTAGATGATAAACTTACTCCATTACTAGCTTCCCAAGAATACGTATAAGGCGCTGTTCCTCCTTTTATTGAAGTTTCAATATGACCATTCGATAATCCAAAACCTGTTGGATTTGCTAATGACAACTCAGTTATCTCTAATTGTAAAGGCTCAGTAATTTTAATAACAAATTCATCTTTTCCTTCAGAATTTAAAGCAAAACAATTATTACCATCCTTCAATTGGATTTTATGATTTCCTGGCTTTAAATTTTTAACTTCAGCAGTATTTGAATTTACTATTATCCAACTTGAATACCCTGTTCCTTCAAAAGCATATCTATATTTATATATATTATTACCTCCTTTAACATTAAATGTAAAACTTCCATTGTCAGCTTTATTACATGACACGTTTTCACTTAAAAAGTCTAACTCAATCTTTGTAGGCTCTTTAACTTCATAAAGAGGACTTTTTTCTTTAATTCCTGCTGCATTATCTACAATTACATAATAGGTACCAGCTACGATGTTTGTTAATTGTTTTTTATTGCCAACAATTGAATCATCTGATGCATTGTACCAAGTATATTTATTACCTCCAGCTCCTCCGATAGTTATAACATCTAAAATTGCACTTTTACCATTATAACAAGTTATCTCTTGCAACTGTTCAACAGATACTAATAATTCACCTGGATTAGCTAAATTATATGTTTCTTCAACAATACATCCTTTAGAGTCTGTAACTCGAATAGTATATGTACCTTCACCTAGTAAATTGATCTCATCGTCTTTTAAACTTGAATTAGCATCTTTTATAATATCACCTTTTTCATTTTTCCATAAATAATTATACGGGCTAACTCCACCAACTATTTTAATACTAATCCTTCCGTCATTAATTAAATCTGATGTTGGTCTAAATAAATTGGTTTCTGAAATTTCATACAATTCAGGTTCATTAACTTTTATTGAATCATTAGTTATAGAACAACCATTTTTATCAGTAATCGTAACTGAGTAAACACCTTGTTTTAATCCACTTATTAATTTATTAGTATCTGTTGAATGTTTCCAACTATATGTATAAGGTGCTGTTCCTCCTTTGGCTTCAACTAAAATACTTCCTGTAGAACCTCCGTAACAATTAATATCAACAACTTCTAATTTTGAAAATTCAAGCTTTAATGGTTCACTTAAATTAATAGAAGATACTTTGGATTTGTTATTATTCTTATCCGTAACTTCTAAATTATAAACTCCAGATACCTCTTCTATAAACGTTGAAGTTGAAATTACCTTTCCTGTTGAATCTGTCCATTTATAAGCATATGGTAAAACTCCTCCAGTTACTTTTGAGCGTAACTGGCCTGTTCCTCCATTACATAAAATAGATACTTCCTCTACTTTTGCCTCTAATAATAATGGTTCCTTGATTATATGAGTGCTAGTTGACGTACAATTTCCTTTATCTGATACAAGCAACGTATACGTTCCACCACTTATATTTAATAACTCATTTGTAGTACTTCCTAATACTTTTCCTGTTGAATCTTTCCATTGGTAACTATAACCTGGAGTTCCTCCATTCGCTGTTATTTTTATTGATCCATTTGATAATCCAAATCCAGTTACATCTTTCTCCTCTTCTGTACTTATTGATAATCCAGTAGCTGGAGTTGTTACTTTTATTAATTTACTTATCTCACATAAATTCTTATCGCGAATCGTTACTGTGTAATCTCCTCCTGTTAATGAACTTATACTTGAACCTGTTGCTCCATGTTTCCAACTATATGTATAAGGTGCTGTTCCGCCTTTAGCTTCAACTGAAATACTTCCAGTTGCTCCTTTGTAACATAAAACATCTACAACATTAATTGTTCCAAATGCTAATACGTCTGGTTCTACTAAATTAATAGA